>CAYRGX010000046.1:0-30552 GCA_964423905.1 uncultured Leptospirales bacterium
GCGTCATCACCCGCCGCTGGTCGTCCCGGGCGGATGCGGCCGGCCGGACCCCCGGCGTGACGATGAGAAAGTCCGCTCCGCAGGAGCGGCGGATGAGCCTGATCTCCTGGGGCGACGCCACCACCCCGTCCAGCCCGGCGGTCCGGGCCGCGACGGCGAGGTGGGCCACCTGCTCCGACACCGTCCGGGTCGTTCCCCAGGCCTCCCGGATGTCCGGGTCGCCGAGGCTCGTCAGCATCGACTTCATCCGCGACGTCTGCGATATCGCCGACAGGTTTTGCGACGGATACGTCAGGTTCACCAGCAGGGCCAACGTGGAGTTCATGACCCCGAAGAAGGAGAACGTCGACGGCATCGTCGGGGCCCTGAAAGACCTGGGCCTTCCAGTGGGGGGCATGGGCGACTGCATCTCGAACATCGTCCACACCCAGGGCTGGGTCCACTGCCACAGCGCCGCGACCGACGCGTCCGGGCTGGTGAAGGCCATCATGGACGAGCTCTACGAGTACTTCACCGAGTTCAGGCTCTCCGCGAAGGTGCGCCTCGCGGTGGCGTGCTGCATCAACATGTGCGGCGCGGTCCACTGCTCGGATCTCGCAGTGGTGGGCGTCCACACCAAGCCCCCCAAGATCGACAACGAGAGGCTCACGAAGATCTGCGAGGTCCCGTCCGCCATCCGGTCGTGCCCCACGGGCGCCATCCGGAAGAATCCCGAGGGCGACGGTCTCATGGTCAACCGCGAGCGCTGCATGTACTGCGGCAACTGCTACACCGTGTGTCCCGCGATGCCGCTCGCGGACGCGGAGGGCGACGGCGTGGCGATCTTCGTCGGCGGCAAGGTTTCGAACGCGCGCAAGTCGCCCATGTTTTCGCGGCTGGCGGTACCGTACCTGCCGAACAACCCGCCGCGCTGGCCCGAGGTGACCGGGGCGCTCAAGAACATCATCGAGGTGTTCGTGAAGCATTCCCGCAAGTATGAGCGGCTCGGGGAGTGGATCGAGCGGATCGGGTGGGAGAGGTTCTTCACGCTCACCGGCATCGAGTTCACCGAGGACCACGTGGACGATTTCACCACGGCCACCGAGACCTACCGCTCGTCGATGCAGTACCGCTGGTGACGGCAGGAGAGGATACTACTTTCCGAGGGCGCCGTACGCGTCCGGGCGGCGCCCCTTCAGGAAATATCCCATGCCGGACGCGCGCACTCGCTCGATGACCTCCCTGCCGACGTCGGCGGCCGCAACCGCGGCGTCGTCGCCCAGGGAGCTCGAGAGCGTCCCGCCCTTCGGGTCTATCACGATGCTCACGCCGCGGAACGTCATGCCGCGGCCGTTTTCGCCGGACTGGTTGCACGCGCCCACGTACACGCCGTTGTCGTACGCGCGCGCCGGGAGATAGCGGAGCCACCGCGCCATCTTTTCTTCCGCGGTTTCCGGCGGGGGGGAGGCATGGGGATATACGACGAGGTCCGCCCCCGACAGCGCGTAGAGGGTGGCCAGCTCCGGGAAGTGCGCGTCGTAGCAAAGCCCTATGCCGAACGAGAATCCCTTCCACGACATGAGCGGCGCGTCGGACCCCGCGGCGAAGAAGGGCTTTTCGCCGGGCGAGAGGTGCATCTTCCGGTAGGAACCGATCACCCCTTCCGGTCCGACCGCGACCTGCGTGATATAAAAGGATCCCGCCGCGCGTTCGACGAGCCCCGCGATTACGGCGATGCCGCGCGCGGCGCACGCGCGCCCGACGCGTCGCGTGAGCGCGCCCGGCACCTCGTCGGCGAGGCCGAGCGCATCGTGGCACGGGGCGTAACCCGTGAGCGAGCACTCAGGGAAACAGACGAGGGAGGCGCCTCGCGCTTCAGGCGCGTCGAGGATGCGCTCCATCGTCTCAATGTTCGCATCGATTGCGCCGAAGGGGGCCGGGCAGCTCGCCATCGCTATTCGCATAACTTTACTCACTGTGCCCTCCCGCGCGCCATGGCCACGAGCGCCGCAGGCCAGGTGACGTCGCGCCCCAGTGCGTGCGTGTGGCAGAAGGTGCCGAGGGTGTTGTCGCGTATGATCCCGTCGCGCCCCCCGGCGAGCCCGGTGCCCCGCTCCATGGAGAAGGCGGTGGTGAATTCGCCGGAAGCTCCGACCAGCCGCGAGTACCTGAATTCGTGTCCCGTGACCACGGCCTCCCTCGGGAAGAAGGGATTGTCGCGGTCCGCGCGGAAGCGGGTATATCCGTGCCCCTCGGGCCTCCTCGAAAGCGCGAACCTGAGCGGGAACACGCCCGCCATCGGGTACGATATCCCCCCCGCCTCGATCGATTCGGAAAGGTATACCAGCCCCCCGCACTCCGCGTACACGGGAAGCCCGCGCCGCGACGCGCCGCGCACGTCGTCCATCAGCGAACGGTTCGCGGAGAGAAGCGCTGCGTGAGTCTCGGGGAACCCGCCCCCGATGTAGAGGGCGTCCACCGCCGGAAGGCGCGCGTCTTTCATCGAGTCGATGTATACGATGCGGGCCCCGCGTTCCGCGAGTGCCGCGATGTTTTCCGGGTAGTAAAAGCTGAAGGCACCGTCGCGGAACACGCCGACCGAGGGCCCGTCCGTGTCCGCGGCCGCGCGCGGCGCCTCCTGACGGCATTCGAGCGGCGGGTAGGCGTGACGGTCCGCGATGCCGATGATCGCGCCGATATCCACGGATCGCCCGAACTCGTCGGCAAGGGCTTCGACGATGCCGTCCGGCGACGGGTGCTCCGCGACGGGAAGCAGCCCCAGGTGCCGCTCGGCCAGGTCGAGGCCCGTCATGCGGGGAATCGCGCCCAGAACCGGAATGCCGCAGTAGCGTTCCACGGCGCCGGCCGCGACCGAACGGTGCCGCTCGCCCGCAACGCGGTTCAGGATGACGCCCGCGAGCGCGAGCTCCGGATCGAAGACCTGGCACCCCCGCACCATGGCGGCCACGGTTCGGCTCGCCTTGGCGCAGTCCGCCACGAGGATGACCGGGACACCGAGCATGCGCGCCAGCCCCGCGATGCTGTGCGTGCCCTCGACGTCGACGCCGTCGAAAAGCCCGCGATTGCCCTCGATCACCGCGAGGTCGCAGTCGGCATTGTTCGAAAGGTACGATGCGATGATGGAGGGTTTTTCCAGAAGGTAGGTGTCAAGGTTGTAACAGTCGCGGCCCGCGGCGCGCGCGAGCCAGGCCGGGTCTATGTAGTCCGGTCCCTTCTTGAAAGGCGCCGCGGAGATGCCCCGGCGGCGAAGGGCCGCGATGAGGCCGATCGCCGCGAGTGTCTTGCCGCTTCCCCCCCTGAGCCCGGCAATGGCGATCCCCTTCCTGGAGGGGGCTGGGCGACTGTCGGACATCGGGGAACGGCGGGCGCGGTCCCGCCCCTATACGCAGCCCGTGGGTTTCGGGAGTCCCGCCCACTTGCACGCGGAGTTCGCGGGGCCCTGCGGGAAGAGCTCGTACATATGTTTAAGCTGCACGCCCGTTTCCTTGGTGAGCTTGCGCACCATGGGTGCGATGCCGTTATCCTGGTAGTAGGTCCGGAGGTAATTGATGACCGTCCAGTGCTCGTCGTTAAGACCGTTTACACCCTCCTTCTCCGCCAGGGCCGCTGCCACGGCCTCGGACCACTTCTCGGGTTCCTGGAGGAATCCGTCCTCGTCAACTTCGTACATTGCGCCGTTGAGTTCTATCTGGGGCATTGTTATGTCCTCGTAGTATCGTTGATGTTATGGTAAACGTTTTCCTTCCCCGCAATGAATGTCAATTAAAAAATGAATGGTATTCATATTTTTTATGGGGATATTCCCGCCGTGTCGCCGGTCAAAACCCGGCTTTTTTCGCTCCCGTTCCGCGTGGACAGGTTCCTGAGCGCGTCGGCAGTCTTGACGAGATTGCTCGAAGTAAAGGACAGATCGTGCGCGCCCATCGCGATATCCTGCGTGGCGGCGCCGGCGATCCCTCGCTGCGGCCGCGCGCAAGGCCCCGCGGGAATTCCACGCGGGGCCTGTTTCGTGTCACGTAACTCTTTGTGGCTTTGCTTCGCGGTCCGGGCGTCGCCGATATGGAACCTGACGCCGCCCGGGCAGGCGAATCACCAGGATGAATCGCCGTCCTGGTCCTTCCCAGCCTCCTCCTGCTCCCAGTCGACCTGCTCGACGCCGGCGAGCAGCCAGTCTTCCACAATCCTGGGAAGAGGGTTCCCGCAGTAGGCGCAGTTGAGCGCGTCCGAGTCGGGAAGAGGCGCGCCGCAGCTGGGGCAGCTGTGGTCGGCGAGGCCGTTGCTGGTTTGCATCGCCAGCGGCATGGACAGGGTGAAGATATGCTCCTGGTGGTAGGGCTCCTCTCCTTTCTTGAAGGCCGCCGCCCAGAGTATCCTGACGCGGGCGATGGCGTCCCTGTCGGTGATCTCCACCGATTCGAGGTCGGCGGCCCCAACCGCCATGTCGGTGAGTCCCTCGGCCTGTGAAATGCCCGGGTTGAAGCCCTCGGCCGAATCGCGCTTCAGGAGCGACGCGTCGCCGTGGACCCTCGCCGACATCCATCGCCAGAAGAGGTACGAGGCGCGGTCCTCGAGCACCTCGCGGTTCATCGAGAGGTTCTTTCCCTCGATTTCGGCAAGGCCGGGCACGTCCTCCGCGGACTGGGGCTTCCATTCCTCGAGCTGGGTGATTTCCGAGAGGACCCAGCCGTACTCGCCCGAGTTGTAGATCGAGCCGCACGCGGAGCACTTGTTGTTCTGGCTGAAGTTGTCGGGGACATACCCGCAGTTGGGGCATTCGCCCTTGAGCCAGTCGCTTGAGGTGTTCGTCTTTACGCCGAGCTTCCTGGTGAAGGAATACACCTCGACCCAGGACGTCCTGGTCGCCTTGTTGATGGCCGCCCTCACCTCGGGATCGGTGGCGTACGGCTTGACCATGGTATCGAGCGCGCTGCAGGTGAGCGTCACGTGGAGGGTCTGGAAAACCTTCGACATGCTCATGGTGTTCACCATCACGTCGTGGACGCGGAAATCGCCGAGGACGTTCTTCACGCCTTCCTTCTCTATCATCAGGTCCAGCTGTATCTTGAACCTGTTGTAGAGCCCCTGCGAGGTGTAGTTGCGGGCGGGTCCCATATCGCCGTTGGACCAGGCCCGCTGAAGTATTTCCGCGGTTTTCACGCATTGTTCCATGAAGCGCTGCGGATCGAAATCAGGATCGGTCTGCCTGACCACCTGGGCCACGCCGTCGTCGAACCGGTAGGTCGTCGGCTTCTTGAGGTCGATCTTGGGCTGCGGCGGGCCCTCGGGCGATTTCGGGAAGAAGAAGCGGAATACCTTGTAGATCACGAATATGCCTATGCCGAGAAGCGCAAGCATGATGAGCAGGCCGATGATGACATCCTTCGTGGAGGCCGGTTTCTGCTCCTGTGCCGTGTCGGTCGCGGTCGTGCCTGACGAGTGAGTCCGGCTTCCATATGGTATGACCGGGACCACGGGCGTGCTCCGGTAACTACGCGACGAACTGGATGATCTGTAGCTGCGCGACGAGCTGGACGACCTGTAGCTGCGCGACGAGCTCGATGATGATCGCGAGCGGTAGCTGCTGCCCCTGCCGGCGCGTCCCCATCCGTCCTCGATGAAAAACAGTATTCCGGACACTATGAAAAGCGCGCCGAGCGATATCGTCGCGGCGCGACGCAGTTTCTTAATATCCATATCTTCCTCCCGGTCGTAAAATTTCTCGTTCGGGAGCATCTCAAGAAAAAGCCGTTCTGTCAATGAAATATTTTCGCCGCAAGTCTAAGGGCGCTTGACACGCGCCGTCTTCGCATGTGCGCTGCAATATCCGGCGAAGCCATGGTCTCTTCGAGCTCCGGAGGACTGCACGGAGGGTATCCGCATGCAGGCCAGATCATCAATAGTTAATGACAGCCAGAACGTTCTGGAGTATGCTGGCGATGCATGAACACCGGGCTTTCCGGACAGCCGGAGAGCCCGAGACCCTCAGGGATACGGCAGTCCCTCGAGTCCAATGCATCACCCCCGACCATCGGAGTTACGCTGAAGGTGTTACGAAAAACAAATGGAGGTGCCACATGCCGCATCAAAAAAAAATAAACATGAGGGCCGTCGTTTCGATCGGCATGACACTCGCATTGATTTTTCTGGCACTGTCGGGGCTCCTTATCCATTCATTGCATGGCGCCCGTGCCGGGCGGATATATCACACCGCAATAACCGTCCACAATGCGAGCGCGGTGATGATGGTGGCGGCATCCCTCCTCCATGCAGTCTTCAACTTCAGGATGTTGAAGCGTTACTTCTCCGGGGGGGCCGGGGAGGGGGCCGGTCTCGCGAGAGAGCTGGTGATCGTGCTCGTCATTGCCGGAGGAATACTGGTTTTCTTCGTGATGCATGCGGCGCATCACTGATCGCAGCGGCATAAGCAATGGCCTTCCGGGAAGTGGGTTGTCAATCGCCCGCCATGTCGATGCAGAGAATATAGGTTGCGCCATCAATGGAGGTGAAGCAGTTCGAGAGCGTAACGCAGGTGTTCCCCGTCGCGGCAGAAATGTAGGGCTTGCTGGTGTAGTTTTCCTTGCCGTCCCTGATATGATAGAAATAGTCCTTGAAGGAATGGTCCATCCCCGTTTCTGCCGGGCGGAAGATCGGATTCTTGACGCATCGCCGGATCTCCTCCTTGCATACGGTGTCGCTCACCTGTACACCCGAAGAATCAAGCACGTATATGCATTCGATCGTCCGGTGACTTTCCAAGATGGAGAAGAGCACCGGATCGAATTCCGGCGTCGAATGGAGGGATATCGCTTTCGTGGCCGCGTCTCGTACGGCGTTGTATGCCGCGATCACCTCGCGTCTGCGCCTGACACTCGTGATCATGTGTTTCCTGTATCCCGTGGTGATTGCGTCCATCTTCGACTGTATCTCCGCGAAGGGGAGCCCGTCGATCGCAACCGGCCTCGAGAAATGGAATCCCTGGAGAATGTCGCAGCCGAGCTCCATGGCCTTCATCGCCTGCTCGCGATCCTCGATTCCCTCGGCGACCACCAGGGCGCCAAGGGTGTGCGACAGCATGACGATCGACCGGACCGATTCCTGGCAGTGGAAACCATGCCCGATGCCGTTGACCAGGTGTCGGTCGATTTTTATGACATCGGGCTTGAGGCTGCTGATCCGTTCCCAATTCGAGAATCCCGAGCCGACATCGTCCAGGCCGATCAGGAAGCCGTGGGCCCGATAGGCACGAACGAAAGACTCCAGGATGTTCGGATCCTCGACCCTGGATTCGACTATCTCGATGAGGATATTGCGGGGGTTAAGGGTCAGCGATGTCGCGATGTTCATGATATGGTTCGAGCCGATGCTCGATGTGTTGATTACCGACGCATCTATATTGATCGAAAGGACCATGCCGGGATCGTTGAATCGGCCGGCGAATCCTTCCATCGCCTTTTTCCGGCAGATCCTGTCCAGAGGAAGCAGGAGACCCTTCGCTTCGGCCTCGCTGAAAAGCTCGCGGGGGGACGTCATGAATCCAGAGGTAGAGTCAGGGGCCCTGCTGAGCGCCTCAACGCCCACGATGTCCTTTCTTCCCACCGAGACGAGAGGCTGGTACAGTGAAATGATCGCTTCATTCTCGATGATTTGCTCGATGCGCGGTGCCATGCTGGGTTCATCGTGCCCCAACGGGCATGTGTCAAGGCAATAACGCCGGGACGCTGTGGATTTAACACTGCGGTAATAAAACGACACGTCGACGGGAAAACCGGGACGGAGGGAGAGCTGTTCCGGTGATCCAGCCGGGAGTTCGCCCTATAATTGTTGACGTACCGGGCGGACCCGTCCGATAGTGTCACGACCCCCGGCGCCGTTGCGGTGGGAACCGGATCATCCGTACAATCGAGGACGCGCTTTCATGATGAAAATAATTCCCGCGATGCTGCTCCTGTCCGTGCTTGTCGCCGGCGCGTCCGTCGGTGCCGCGGCGTATATCCCCATGCCCGCACCCGCACTGGAGCGCTCGGCGCGCGTCGAAGACGCGGGCGAAAAAAAGGGAACGAAAAAGGACGAGGCGTCCTCGGCCGACGAGAAGACGGTCATCAAGAAAAAGGCCATACGCTACTCCATCGCGGTGGCGGTCCCGGTAAACTTCTATATCGTTTCCATTCTGACGTGGGATTACGCGAACACCACGAAATTCAGGTGGGCCAACGAGCATTTCCTGGGCCAGCACACCTACGCCGGCGGCAATGACAAGATGGCGCATATCTTTTCATTTTACATTGCCACGCGCGTCCTCTACCAGGTGTTCAACTACACCGAGAGCGGGGGGGCCATGAAATGGTTCTATACCCTGTTCATCCCCGGTTTCCTCTCGTGGGGTGTCGAGGTGGGGGACGGGTTCTGCAAGAAGCAGAACGGCTTTTCCTATGAGGACCTCCTGTTCAGCCATATCGGCATCGCCGCCGGGGCGATCCTCGAGCGCTTTCCGCTCGTCGACGGCTTCGTCGGCATCAGCTGCGAATACTACCCGACGAAGGAGCTCCGGAGGCACCCGGCCAAGCTGGGCTTTTTTCTCGACGATTACTCGGGGTGGAAGTTCATGGTGAACATCAAGCTCGCGGGCTTCAAGAACGCGGGGCTCAAGGCTCCCGAGTTCCTGCGTTTCATCATGATCGACGTCGGCTATCACTCGATGGGCTATACCGAGTACGACAATTCGTTCACGTCCCGCGTGTACAACCGGTTCCATTACAGCATCGGGCACAAGCGGCGCGAGGCGTTCATCGGGGTGTCGATCAATTGCGCGGAGATAGTCAAGGAATTCTTCACGGACAAGGAGAGCTTCGCCTGCAGGGCGGCGCAGCAACCGTTCAAATACTACCACATCCCGGTCGGGTACAAGCAGAACTTCAACCTGTCGCGGTGACGATGACCAACGGCGCGGGCTATCGCCCGCAGGTGCCAGACACCTGTTTCCGTGGCATCGGGGAACGCCTTCTCCACACGTCACAAATACGCAATCCTGCGTTGTGCCGTACGCCAACATCCTGTTGGCTGTTCCGAAGGGTCCCCCGATGCCACGGAGCGACGTTACTTACCCCCCTTGCCTGTCGATGATTTATACTCACGTTGGGAACACCGATAACTATCGGTGAGTATATCCCTTTGTAAAGGGTGCCAGACACCTCCTAAAAAGAGTCTTGACGCGAGGTTGAAACCCTGCATTATCGTGCGAAAATGCTTTATCAGAGGAGAACTTCCATGTCCTTACGTACATTGAAAGCCTTTTCGCTGGTTTTAGCTCTCACACTACCGATAGTTATCGGTAGGAATTCGGGCCGGATGGCGCTTTTCGCCGCTGATACCGGTAAAGCCGGTGAAGTGAAAATGATCGGGAACATTGAGTTCGTGTACATTCCCACGGGGAGCTTCATGATGGGCTCCAACGAGCATGATTATGAAAAACCCATACATAAAGTGACCCTTGACGGCTTCTGGATGGGAAAGTACGAGGTGACCCAGAATCAGTATGAGGAGATCATGGGAAAGAACCCGAGCTATTTTAAGGGAAAGGACAATCCGGTTGATCATGTAAGCTGGGAAGATGCCATGCAATACTGCGAGAAATTCGGCAAGAAATACAATATTAAAGCCCGCCTGCCCTACGAGGCGGAATGGGAGTATGCCTGTCGTGCGGGGAGCAGTAAAAAGTACTACTGGGGCGATACGATAAGTGATGCCTATCTCTGGGATTGGAATAATTCGGGAAGTAAAACACATCCGGTGGGTAAAAAGAAGCCGAATGCCTGGGGGCTCTATGACATGAACGGCAATGTATTTGAGTGGTGTATGGACTGGTACGATAAGAAGTACTATCAGAAATCGCCGGGCAAGAATCCCACCGGACCCACTAAAGGAAGTTACCGCGTTCTTCGCGGCGGTACGTGGGATGACGACGGCGGCCTCACGCGCTCCGCGAACCGGGGCGCGAGCAGCCCGGTGAGCATATACGGCGGCCTCGGGATTCGGCTGGTTGTTTCCCCATGATAAGTATTGGTAAATTGATAATGTAGTGTAACATGTATACTTGAGCGTCTTCCAGGAATCCCTGGCTGGGGAGTCCAGAGGGGGCGCAGCCCCCTCTGGATCAATAAAAAAATTCAATCTTCGATAGAGAAAATCTCGATCTTTCTTGGCGCGTCCGCGATCTCGCGCATGACCGTGGGGGGAATGTAGATGGCCGCCACCATCAGGTGGGGGTCAATTCCCGTCCGGTCGCGGTAGTCGTCGGCTGAGGCCATATATTTTTCAATGTCGCTCTTCCTCATGCTCGAGGTGATCTCCACGAGCATGTGCTCGCCGTTTCGGACCACCACGTCCACCTCGCGGTTCCCATAGTGTCCCTTTGATACGGTATATCCTGCCTTTTCAAGTATGCCCTCCACCGCGTTTCGAAAGGTGGATTCGGCCATGATGCCCCAACGGCCCCCCAGTGCGGTGATGCGGTTGTCCAGTGTCCTGAAGCCGTCCCGCATCACCTGGATGGTTTCTTCCAACCGGGTTTCGGTGCGCTTCTGTGCCTCGGCGAGCCCATCAACTGTGCCGACAAGCTCCTCCACGCGGACCTCGGTGCGCTTCTGGGCCTCTGCAAGCCCATCAACCGTTCCGGCAAGCCCGTCAACCGTCTCGGCGAGTTTCTCCACGCGGACCTCGGTGCGTTTCTGAGCTTCGGTGAGCTCTTCGACACGGGACTCGGTGCGTTTCTGAGCTTCGGTGAGCTCTTCGACACAGGACTCGGTGCGTTTCTGAGCTTCGGTGAGCTCTTCGACACGGGACTCGGTGCGTTTCTGTGCCTCAGCGAGGTTCTCAACATGGACCTCGGTGCGTTTCTGTGCCTCGGCGAGGTTCTCAACATGGACCTCGGTGCGTTTCTGTGCCTCGGCGAGCTCCTCGACATGGATATCGGTTCGTTTTTGGGTCTCCGTAATCTCCTTCTGTGCAACGGCGATATCGCGGACAAGGCCCTTCAGTTCCGAGAAATCCTCTTTTGTCACATGAACGTCCTTGATGCGCTGGTCGATGATCTTCACGATCTCCTTCTTCACCGTCGGGGTGAGGACCAGGGTCTTTTTTACTCCTTTATTCATTGATTTCTCCTTGGCTGTCATAATGAGTATACGTGTGAGAAAGGGAAATCGTCAAGAAAAAATGTCGGCGGGGAAGTGACCGTCACCTGCCGGTATGCGGTTCACGAATCCGGAGTCACGGGCACGGCAGGAATCCTTTTATTTCTTCTCCAGCTCTCCCAGCGACTCGAGCGCTTCCCTGAGCTCGTGGCGGTGTCGCGTGCTCTCGAAGACCGACAGAAGGCTGTACACGCACGGAACCACGAAGAGCGTGAGGAGCGTCGAGAGGAGCACGCCGCCGATGACGACCACCGCCATTGGGCGGATGGTCTCGGCGCCCGGCCCGAGCGCGAGCGCCGCCGGCACCGCTGCCGCGATCGTCGAGATCGAGGTCATGACGATGGGGCGGAGCCTGATGGGACAGGCCGTAAGGAGCGCGTCGTGGACGTCCTGGCCCGCGAGCCGGCGGGCGTTGGTGAAGTCCACGAGCAGGATGGAGTTTTTCTTCACGATGCCCATCAGCAGGAGAAGCCCGATCATGCTGTAGATGTTCAGCGATGTGCCGGTGAGCTTCATGGCGATGAAGGCCCCGGTTACGCTGAAGGGAAGGGCCATGAGCACCGTGATGGGATGCAAAAAGCTGTTGAATTGCGACCCGAGGATCATGTACGCGACGAAGATGCCGAGCACCAGCGCCAGGATGAGGCTGTCGAAGGACTCGCGGAAGGTCTGTGAGCTTCCCGAGAAGACCACGTGGTAGCCCTCCGGGAGGTGTTTCGCCGCGGTCTTCTCCACGAACGAGAGCGCGTCGGCCTGGGACTTGCCCGGCGCGACGTTCGCGAAGATGCCGATGGCGCGCTCTCGGTTGTACCGGGTGATCGTCAGCAGCGACGGCCGCTGGTCGATTTTCACGACCTCCGAGAGCCCTACCATCTCGCCGTGGAGGTTCCTGACCTTGAGGCGGTTGATGTCGGACTGCTCGCGGTTGAAGCGGTCCTGGAGCTTGATGCGGATGTCGTTGCGGCGCCCCGACTGGTCGGTGTAGCGCCCCGCGCGGAGGCTCCCCACGGCCGCGCTTACGGTGTCGGCGATGCTCGTGACGTTGATGCCACGCGCCGCCGCGCGCGCCCTGTCGGGGATCACCCGGTATTCCTGCATCCCCATCTTGTAGTCCGTGTCCACGTCGGTGAAAAGGCCCGACGCGTTCATGCGCTCCATCATCTTCGCGCTGTGATCGGACAGTTTCTCCCATTCGGGGCCCTGCACCGAGAACTCGATGGGATAGCCCCTCTTTGCGCTGAATCCGGCGAGCGAGAGGTCCATTACCGTTACGCGAAACACACCGGGCATTTTTTTTACCCTGTTCCTCAGGTAGGCCATGAACTGCTGCTGCGTGGGCCTCTTCCTGAAGGGCGCGACCGTGGGCCTTTTCTTGGGGTCCTTCAGGGTGATGGACATGGTCCCCTGGTTCACGATGCCGCCCTGGAAGCTGCCGACGTTCGTAAAATATGATTCGACTTCGGGCCGCGCTTTCACTATTTTCTCGGCCTCTCTGAACACCTCGTCGGTGAAATCGATGGACGATCCGAGGGGCGTCTGGATGCTCACCATGAAGCGGCTCTGGTCCTGGGGCGGGACGAACTCCTTGGGAATGGTCGCCAGGAGAAGCAGGGAAAGGGTGAAAATTCCAATCGATATTCCCACTATCTTCCACCGGTGGTTCAGGCAGTACACGAGCGTGCTCCTGTATCCGGACGACAGCGATTCCATGAACCGGTCCATGAACGCGCCCAGGCGCGTCTCCTTGCCGGTCTGGAGGAACTGGGAGCAGCGCATGGGCGCGAGCGTGAGCGCCTCGATGAGCGAGAGGAGCACTGCCACGGACATGGTCACGCCGAACTGGAAAAAGAACTTGCCGATGATGCCCTTCATGAACACGACGGGAATGAATATGGCGAGGATCGCGAGCGACGCGGCGACCGCGGCGCTGGTGATTTCGCGCGCGCCCACGATGGCGGCCTTCACGCGGGACATCCCCTCCTCGTGGTGCCGCACTATGTTTTCGAGTACCATGATCGCGTCGTCCACCACGATCCCAATGGACAGCGAGAGCCCGAGCAGGGTGAAGGTGTTGAGCGTGAACCCCGCGAAATAGAGCACGATGAACGACCCGACGAGCGAGGTCGGGATGGCCAGGAACACGTTGAAAGACGAGCTCCAGGTGCCCAGGAACACGTAGCAGACGATGGACGTCAGAAGCACGGACATGAAGAGCGTGAAAAGAAGCTCGTTCGTGGATTCCTCGATGAACTTCGTGGTGTCGAAGATGACGCCCATTTTCATGGTTTTCGGCAGGATCGTCTTGAGCTCGACGATGCGGGCCTTGACGGCACGGCCCACGGCCACGGCGTTGGAGCCGCGCTGCTTGATGATGCCGAGGCCCACAGAAGGCATGTCGTTCGCGCGGGATATGCGCCTGATGTCGGCCAATCCCTCTTCGACCGAGGCGACGTCCTTCAGGCGCATGGGCACCCAGATGGGCTCACCCTTCCGCGTGGAAATGATGATGTTCTCGAACTCCTCCTTCGTTCGCGCCTCCGAGAGCACCCGCACGTTGAACTCGCTCGGGCCGTTGTCCATGTACCCGGAAGGAGAAAGGGTGTGCTGGCTGTTGATGGCCAGGGCAACGTCCTCCACGGTTATTTCCCGCGCGCTCATCGCGTCGGTCTTGAGCCAGATACGCATGTTGGGATCGACATACCCGCCGAGGCGGACGTCGCCCACCCCGGGGATGGTCGTCATCCTGTCTTTCAAATGGTCGCGGACGAAGAGGATCATGTCCCTGCGGCCGGTCTCGCCGCTCAGGAAGGTGAACATGATCGGCTGGTCCTCGGGGTTCGACTTGGTGATGATGACGGGGTCCATGTCCTTGGGGAGGTTGCGCTGCGCCTGCAGCACTTTGGTCTGCACCTCCTGGAGCGCGGCGTTGATGTCCCTGTTGAGGTCGAATTCGATGGTGATGGCCGTGGTCCCCTCGCGGGAAACCGAGCTCACGCTCCGTATCCCCTCGATGGTCATGATGGAGTCCTCGATGACGTCGGCGACGCCGCTTTCCATCGTCTCCGGGTCGGCGCCCTGCCAGTTGCCGGTCACCGTGAGCACGGGGAAGTCCACGTCCGGCAACTGGCTTATCCCCATGCGCGTAAACGCGATCGCCCCGAACACGATCAGGCCGAACATGAGCATCCATGCGAACACGGTGTTTTTGATGGATATATCAGACAGCGTCATTGCATTCAATCAGGGGGGATATGGCCCGCGCGGTTCGGTCGTCCGTCACTCACGGGAGGAACCCTGACGCATTCGGCCATATCCAGCCAGCCGATAATGGATACCCGGAGGGGGGATTTCCTGTAAAGACAAATTTTTTCGTTTCGGGGCGCGATCCCGCGTCCCGTGAAAAGATATTGACGCCCGTGCGGGCCGGGGATATACACTTCCCCGCGCGGCACGGTCGCGCACGAACCCATCCTTGCCGGGAGACGAGCATGCACGAACCCCACCGAGAACAATCCACCACCCGCCGCGCCGTGACGGCCTTCGCGGCCGCGTTTCTTCTCGCGCCGCTGGCGGTCGGCGCGGGCGCACGCAAGACCGACCCGATCCTCAGGAAGGCGAGCGGCGTCACCGAGGAGGACGTGAAGCGCGCGTCCGCGGTGAAGTCGCTCACGCTGTTCGACTGCTACGCCCTGGCCGTGTACCGCACCGAGCGCCTGGCCATCGAGGGTGAGGGCGCCATACAGGCCGACGCGAGGAAACTCGCCGCGATTTCCATGTGGCTTCCGAAGATCTACGCCAGGGGACAGGTGCTCTGGCCCAAGGCGAATTATTCCTCGCAGTCGCCGAAGGACACCATCAGCCTGTACGCAAGGCAGAACATCTTCTCCGGCCTTTCCGAGTACGGGCAGATTCGCTCCTCGTTCAAGGAGGCGAAGGCGCGTGAGTACCGGGTGCGCTACGCGGCCGGCGAGCTTCTTGTGGATGTGGCTTCTTCCTATTATACGGTGCTCCGCATCGAGCACAGCCTCCGTATCAACGGGCAGATACTGGCGTCGTACCGTGAAACCCTCGCCGAACTGCGGCGCAGGGCCGCCATCGGCCGCAGCCGCCAGAGCGAGGTGCTGCGCACCGAGGCGCAGATTTTCAAGCTCGAGGCGGACGTGACCTCGCTGAAAAAGGCGCTCGACCAGGCGCGCCTGGCCCTGTCCACGCTTGCCGGGCTCGGCGACAGTTTCGCGCTCGCGGAACCCGCGCCCCCGCCGGACCGTCCCTTCGACCCGGCGAACGCGGTTTTAATCGCCGACTCCCGGTGGGACGTGAAGGCCGCGGCCGAGGCGGTCAAGGCCTCGAACGCGGGACTGACCGCGGCCTGGGGAGGGTTCCTTCCCACGGCGTACCTCGAGGGCACATGGTTCCTCTACCAGCAGAAAATCAAGCAGCCGAAGAGCACGACGATCAATACATCGAGCTTCACCACCTCGAAAAAACGTGACTACTACCTGTCCCTGGGTGTCGAGGTCCCCATCTTCGACGGCCTGGCCACGCCCGCGCGCATCAAGGAGGCGTCCTCGCTGAAGCGCCAGGCCGAGCTCGCGCTCCAGAACACAAAGAGGCTCGCGGTGAAGGACATCATCGACGCGTACCAGGCATGGGAAAGTTCCGGCAAGGAGGTCGCCGCTTACAAAAAGGCCCTGACCTCGGCGGAGCAGAGCTACCGCATCGTGGCCGAGGAATACCGCATGCGGTTGGTCACGCTCCTCGACCTGATATCCTCGCTCATGTCGCTCCAGACCGCGCGCAACGATTACGAGGGGGCGCTCCTGCAGCACCACCTCGACAGGATACGCCTCGGCGCCGCGCTCAATGAGTTCACGGGCGAGGATATCTCGAGGCTGAGGGACATGAAGTGACGGGAACACGACGCGCGGCGGCCGTCGTATGCGCCGTGTCCGTCGCGATCGCCGCGGCCTGCAGCGTAAAATCGGGCAGGACTTGCGCCCCGATGAACCCGGAGTGGCAGGACGGACGAATTGAAACCAGGTGCCTTAGCATGAGGGAATTCCGTGAAAAACTGAAAAATCCGAAAACGCTCGTCGTTCGCTTCGAGGGCCCGGTCATGGAATCGTACTTCACGAAGAATAAGTACGTTCACTACGAGACCGTGGCTTCGTGGGGAGGGGAGAACGACGACGCATCGTGGCGCATATTGTATCACACGGACGGAGAATTCACGATACGCGGTGGAGGACAGGCGCTGAAGGCGTCGCACCCGAACATCCGCACGCGCCTTGCGCCCGCTTTCAGGAAGGTCATCCGGAAGGGCGACGGCGGCGCGCTCGCCGCGGAAGGGAGCGCTCTGGCCGACGTGTTCGCCGGCGGGGTCGAGCGCGTCGTGCTGACCGAATACGGCATCGAGGCCGGGCGCGACTACCACGCGGCGTTCACCGTCGAGAGCTATCACCTCCCGCCCGCGGGCCCGGGCGGAAAGCCGCAGCGCAGGGAGAACGTGGTACTCACCGTGTCGGCCGCGCCGCTTCCCAACGAGACGCCGCTCACACCGCTCTACCGACACTGGAGCTACTGAAGATAAACGATACTAAGGATTGTATATTAATTGAGCATTATATATAAAACTTCAAGGGATATGAATGAATAATTCAATTATGGACTGATTATTATCATAAACTTACAGATGAAGAAAAGAATTTGTTGCCGTTATATCGAATATATTTTCTGGGTTCCAATGATTGATAACGGCATGCTGCAATATACGGATTCTTATGGAAAATCCCGATATTGTTCATCTTGACATATACAAACTTTGTATGTATATTAATACTCAGAATTATGATTCGGCAGTGAGGATCTCCTTATGGACTCAAGTACCGTAAACATTTCATTTAGCAGTAATCTTCTTAAACAGATAGATAAAATCGCAAAGGAGGAATCGCGCTCGAGGTCCGAGCTCATACGCGAAGCTGCCCGGCTGTATATAGAAAGAAAAAAGAAATGGAATGGTATATTTACATATGGGAAAGGCGTGGCTTCAGCCGGGAATATCAATGAAGACGATATAATTCGTGAGATAAATGACCATAGAAGATCAAGAAGAAAAGATGAATGCTGAAGATCGTTTTAGACACAAATATTTTTATTTCCGGTATTTTGTTCGGCGGCAAACCGAGGAAAATAATTGAGTCGATAATCGAGGGAAAAGTCGAATTATATCTTTCATCTGGTATTCTCAATGAAATCAAGGAAGTCCTTGAACGGGAGAAATTCGGTTTTCCGGAACATATATCGCGGCAGATTGTTTTTGAAATTGAATCGATTGGACATTTAGTAAGACCTGTTGAAAAGCATTCTGTTGTTCACAGGGATGACGATGACAATGTTATAATAGACTGTGCTGTGGATGCCGGTGCTGATTTTATCATCACCGGTGATGACGATTTGTTGTCAATTCATGAATTCAATAACATAACGATTATCAGTGCTTCGGATTTTATTAAGCATGTTCTCAATATCTGAGATGCTGAGTTGTATATCCGATACGGACGTATAGCAGAAATTTAATATAAAATTCCTGATGGCGTCATGCAAGGTGCACCCATCGTGAAGATAATCGATAGCGTAATAGCCTTCTACCGGAAGAAAGAATCCCCCGCCTTTGGCGGTCTTGAAATAATCAGGTACATCGGGCCGGGTCTCCTCGTGACTGCGGCCTTCCATGACAACGGCATTAACGTGACAGAGCTCCAGCAGGCGAAGACGACGCTCGAGCCTGTCGTGGGGAGGGCCTCGTCGATCGTCTTCGCCGGCGCGCTCGTGCTCGCGGGGTTCTCGTCTTCGATCACCGCGGCGATGGCCGGGGGGAGCATCGTGGCGGGGATGTTCCGCGGGCCCTTCAACGTGGCCGACCGCCACTCGCGCACCGGGATACTCGTCACGGTGCCGGGCGCGCTCGCGGTGATACTCCTGCCGGGGGATCCCTTCCGGGTCCTCATCTGGAGCCAGATCGCGCTTTCGGTGCAGCTTCCCTGGACCGTGTTCGGGCTCATCGGGCTTACGTCGTCGGCGAAGGTCATGGGCGAGTTTAAAAACTCGCTCGCGGACAGGGCCATACTCGGGATCATCGCGGTCATCGTGTCGGCGCTGAACGTGCTCCTCTTTCTCGACGTCACCGGGATCTGGAAAATATAAAGACGAAGGAGTTGGCGCCCATGTTGAAAAGCCGCATGAAATACCTGGCGGGCCTGGCCTTGCACTGGCTGATGTGCCTGATTGGCGCGCTCGATGAAAAAGGCGGAGGCTGGGACTGGAAGGTCTTCCTTCGGCGATCGCGGGAATGACGTCGGCGGTCGCCGGTGGCCGCAGGACCGTCAGGCCACCATCCCCTTCTCGGCTTCGACGATTTCCTTCAGCCTGTTCGCCATGCCCAGCAGCTCCTCCGTGTTCGAGAATGTCTGCTCGGCCCCGGCCGAGTTCGACTGCGTCATCTCGTTGATGACGGATATCGTTTTCACCATCTCGTCGATGGCCTTCTTGTGTTCCTCGGTGGCGAGCTTGATCTGGGCCGTCTGGTCCTTCACGCCGACCGAGTCGTTGTTGATCTCGTTGTTCGCCTCGAGCTGGCGCTCCATGCGCTCCGCGATCGTGCGCATTATCTCGTAGTTCTCGTTGACCCCCGCGAGGATGTTGCGGATCGTCTCCACGGTGAGCTTCACGCTGCCCCTGCCGCCCTCGATCTCGCGCTCGTTGGCGCTGATGAGGCCGCCGATGCTCTTCACGCTCTCCGACGTGCGGTCGGCGAGCTTGGAGATCTCGTCGGCGACGACCGCGAAGCCCCTTCCCGCGTCGCCGGCCCGCGCCGCCTCGATGGCGGCGTTCAGCGACAGCAGGTTGATCTGGTCCGATATGTCGTTGATGATGTTGATGATCCCCGTCATCTCCCCGGAGCTCGCGCTGATGTTTTCCATGCTCCGGCTCATAATCTCCAGGTTACGGTTGCCGGTGTTCGCGTGCTCGGTGATCATCCCTGCGTTCTCGAGCATCCTTTTCACGTCTACCTTGATCCGCTCTATGTTCTCGCTGGACTGGACCATCTTTTCCATGAGCCTGTCCATGTCATCGATCTGAACCTCGGAGCTGCCCGTGATAGCGTTCACGCCGGAGGATATCTCCTCGATGGAGGCGGTCATCTCCTCGATAGAGGAGGCCTGGTTCTGGGCGTTGTCGGAAAAATGGAGCGCGGTCGAAGAGAGGGTGTTCGCCGCGTTGAAGAGGCCGCCGGAAAGCTCCTTCACTCCGTCGAGGATCTCGCTTATCACCGCGGACTGGGACTGGATCAGCGCCATTTTTTCGGATATGTCCCTGATCGAGTCGAGCATGTTTTTCCTTATGAGGAGGCATAGCACTGAGATGAATACCGTCATGGCTCCGTGGATGGCGAGTATCTTTTTCGCCGTGGACGCGTCGACCACGTCCGAGGAGTAAAGCGCGACCGCGCCGATCGCCAGGGTAAGCGCTGCGACGACGACGACCGTAACGCCCGAGGCCAGCATCGCCGCGGTGATGACGAACAGGTACGGCAGGATGATGGCGAGGACCACGTCCACGGGGGTTGCGTGGCTCGTGAAGAAAATCTGAACCGAGACGCAGAGGATCGCTCCCACGGAGATGACGTTAGCCGCGACATTGTACCTGCCGGCCCTCAGGAAAACAAGTCCGACGGCCCCAATTATCAGCAGGGAGAACCGCACCGCCGTCTGGACTGAAAGGAGCGCGTAAACCGACAACGCCAGCATCGCGCCGGTGATCACGACGAGCGACGCGGCTATCGCAAGGATGAAGTAGAGCAGAAAACGCGCCCTTCGTTGCAGCACGGTACTTTCGCTCCTGTAGGGATAAAGGAAAATTGTTTCGAGACGTCCGATCATATGACCACCCCCTTGTCCGCGATGGAGTCCACGGGCGATACACTTTCCATGTATACTTCAATGATAGATTGATACTGCCATGGGGGCAAGTGATTTTCAACATATTTTCATGTGAAAGATCGGACGCCATAATATCGTTCAATGCCGCAGTGATCTATCTGGAATGCGTCACACGGCCTCGCAATGCGACATAATCCTGAACGGGGGCGCCACCGTCGCGGTCCCGGGCCCTTCCCGCGCGGCGTGGTTTCCCGGCTGAAATATTTCTTGATTAATTACCGCGTGATAGCGCAACTGTGACATCCGGCTTCCCCCGGGAAGGGATATATACCAAACACCAATGAATGGAGTGAATAATGAAACATCTGCTCGTCGCGATATCATTCGCCGCCCTCGTCGCCGGGACCGCCGGCTGCAACAGGGCGGATCTCAAATCCGACAAGGGCCGTTACAGCTACGTGATCGGGTACCAGGTGGGGACCAACATCAAGAAAGACCTGATAGACCTCGACAACTCGTCGTTCAACAGGGGCCTGATCGACGCGATGGAGGGAAAGAAGAGCCAGCTCAACGAGAACGACATGCGCGACGCATTCATGAAGATGTCCGAGGGCATTAACAAGAAAAAGGTCGCCCTGGCCCAGGATAACCTGAAAAAGGCGGAGAAGTTTCTCGAGGCGAACAAGGGAAAGTCCGGCGTGAAAACCACCCCGTCCGGCCTGCAGTATAAAATGCTCACCGAGGGGACAGGCCCCGCGCCCGCGAAGACCAGCACGGTCGTGGTGCACTACCGCGGCAAGCTCATCGACGGCACCGAGTTCGACAGCTCGTACAAGAGGAACACTCCGGCCGAGTTCAAGCTCGAGGGCATGATCCCCGGTTTCACCGAGGCGCTGCAACTCATGAAAAAGGGCGGCAAGGCCGAGTTCTTCATTCCCCCCGCGCTCGGTTACGGGGACCGCGGAAACCAGGCCATACCCGGCAACTCGGTCCTGGTCTTCGAGATCGAGCTCATCGACGTGAAGTGATCCCGCGTGCGGGGGCGGTCACTGCGTGCCGTCCCCGCCTTTCATCCCGGTCTGCGAAGATCGCATCCGCCCGCCATCCGCTATTCCTGCTGCGCGGGCGTGTTCTTTTTCATCTTGAGCGAGAGTATGAGAAGCGCCACCGCCCCGAACATGATGGAGAGGTCGGCAAAGTTGAAGATTCCGGTCCTGAGGTCACCGATGCCCATGTTCATGAAATCGATGACGAACCCCCTGTTCGTGAAGCGGTCGTACAGGTTGCTCACGCTCCCTCCGATGAAGCACGAGAGCGAGAAGAGGTAGAACCCTCCGAGGTTGTTCCGCACGATCCACACGCCGAGCCACGCGATCGCGATGGTCGGGATGATGAGAAGCAGCACCATGCGCGCCGCCCGGGGCAGTCCGGAGAACATGCTCAGGAAGGCTCCGTCGTTCTCGGCGTAGTGGAGGATGAAATAGTCCCCGACGACCCTGACCGTTCCCTTCTCGATGAGTGTTTTTTTCGCGTAACGCTTGGTCGCCTGGTCGCACCCGATGTTCACTGCGATGACCAGCACGATTGCCACGATCGTGGCGAGAGACTTGTTCTTCATGGTACCCCGACGTTCCGGTTTTTCCGGTCTTTCGTACTGGATAGCGGGACGGCCCCCCGGTGTCAAGCAACAATGGCCGCGGGGCGCGCGAGGATGGCCCGGAAATATGCTTGACGCATCCGGCGCGGGGGGGGATATATCCCACCACTTTCAAAAACCATCCCCGGGAAAAAACCATGACCGGTCCACTTGTACTCGACGGCAAGACCCTTGCCGAAACCATCGAACGCGACCTGGCCCGCAGGGTCGAGGCGCTGAAGGCCGCGGGCGGCGGCATCGCGCCCGTGCTCGCGACCATCCTCGTGGGGGACGATCCCGCGTCCGCGACCTACGTGAAGATGAAGGGAAACGCCTGCGCGCGCGCCGGCATGGAATCGCGCAAGGTCGTGCTACCCTCGTCGACCTCCACCGCTGAGCTCGTCGCCGAGATCGAAAACCTCAACCGTGACCCGCTGGTGAAGGGCATCCTCCTGCAGCACCCGGTCCCGCCGCAGATCGACGAGCGCGCGTGCTTCGACGCCATCGCGCTCGAGAAGGACGTTGACGGCGTCACGAGCCTCGGCTTCGGCCGCATGGCCATGGGCGAGCGCGCCTATCCCAGCGCCACGCCCGCGGGCATCATGACGCTCCTCGAGCGCTACGGGATCGGGCTCGAGGGCATGAACGCGGTCGTCGTGGGGCGCAGTCCCATCCTGGGCAGGCCCATGGCGATGCTCCTGCTGCACGCCAACGCCACCGTGACGATATGCCATTCGAAAACGAAGGACCTTCCCTCCATCGTCAGAGGCGGGGATATTATCGTGGGCGCGGTGGGGCGCCCCCGTTTCATCAAAGCCGATTGGATCAAGCCGGGGGCCGTGATCGTCGACGCCGGCTACCATCCCGCGGAAAAATGCGGCGACGTGGATTTGGCCGGCGCCGCGCCCTCCAGCGCCGCCTACACCCCGGTTCCGGGGGGGGTCGGCCCCATGACCATCGTCTCGCTCATGACCCACACTGTGGAGGCGGCCGAGCGGGCCGCCGCGGCGCGATGAGGCCGCGTGTCCGGCGCCGATGACGATCTCTACCGCGAGCTGAAACGGCGCGTCGTCGCGGAACGGCTCAAGGAAATCAGCGTGGACGTCATCGAGCGCTACAGGCGACACGACCGCGCAGCACTCGCGGGATACGCCACCCTCGCCGGCGTCGACGCGGCCGACATGGACCTCCCGGCCCTGTTCGCGGCCGTGATCCAGCGCTACCACCCGGACAAGCTCACCGCCATCACCGCCTCGATCGACGCGCTTCACGCCGCGGGCGACGGGGAGGGGCTCCTCCGCGTCAGGAGAATGTACTGCTTCGAAAGGGCGCCGCGTCCCTCCGTGCCGGACGACTTCGAGCTCGAGGAGGTGTACGGTTTCGACGAGGATTTCGAGGACGGCGCGGTGCGCGACGCGTTCCGCGAGGCCGAAGAAACCTATGAAGGCGAGGAGCCGCCTGGCGACTACGAGCCCGAGGAGGGCTTCGGCGAGTGGGACACGAGGGAGGAGTACGGCTTCATCGAGGCACTCAACGACATTTTCTTCGGAAACCTGGACCTCGAGCTCGAGGCGGGCGACCTCAGGGACCTCGAGGGCGAGCTGGACCTCTCGGATTTCGGCATCGTCGACCTGGAGGGCGCGGAGCGGTGCGTCAACGTGACGTCGCTCAACCTGTCGTGCAACCGCATCGAAAGCGTTTCGCGGCTCTCGCGCCTGGAATGTCTCGAGGCGCTCTACCTCTCGGACAACGCGATCAGGGACATCGCGCCTCTCGCCGGGCTTTCGCACGTGCGCGAGCTCGACCTGTCATTCAACCGCATCTCGGACATATCACCCCTGCTCGACATGGACCGCCTGGCCTACGTGAACCTGATGGGCAATCCCGTCGCCGGCGCGCGCGAGATCGAGCTCCTTCGCGCGCGCGGGGTGCTCGTGATAGTCTGAACCGCGTCTACATCGCGCCCAGTCCCGCGTCCAGCGGGATGATCGCGCCGGTCATGTAGTCCGACGCCTTCGACGCGAGGAAGACGGCCAGGGCCTTGATGTCGTCCTCTTCGCCGATTTTTTTAAGGGGGATATATCCCGTCATGGCGTCGAGCGCCGGCTTCATCTCGGGCTTGAACAGGTACGCCATCATGTCGGTGTGAAAGAAGCCGGGCGCGATGGCGTTCACCCTGATGTTGTACCGGGCCAGCTTGATCGCCAGGTTCATGGTCAGCAGGTTGACCGCGGCCTTGGTGGAGTTGTAGGGTACCGCGGGGTGCACTTCCTCCATCGAGCCCTTGCCACCGTACACCGAGGAGATGTTGATTATCTTTCCGCCGCCGCTGTCTTTCATGGATTGGGCGACGAGCTGGGTGAGCATCCATACCCCGCGGATGTTGACCTCGAAGAGCCGGTCCCATTTCTCGAGTGGGAAGTCGATGGTCGGCGCGCCCCAGGTCTGGCCCGCGTTGTTGACCAGGATGTCGATTTTACCGAACTTCTTCAGCGCTTCCGCGCGGAGCCTCTCGCAGTCCTCTTTGATCGACACGTCGAACTTGACGGCCATGGTTTCCACTCCCAGCGCGGCGAGCTCCTTTGCGGTTTTTTCGCAGTTTTCGATTTTTCTGGAGGCGATGACAAGGTTCGCGCCTGCCTCGGCGAGCCCCGTCGCGATGAATTTGCCTATTCCCCTGCCGCCGCCGGTGACGACAGCCGTTTTTCCCTTGAGGTCGAAGAGTTCATGTACGTGCATGGCACACTCCATTCGTTAAGATGGTGCCATGAAAACGCGCGAGGGCCCGACGGTCAAGTGCAATACGCCGGGCCGCGCCCCTCACTTGCCCTGGTACTGCCAGTTGTACCAGCGGCCCTGCTTCAGCACCGCGCCGCTCGATGAATACTCGATACCGTAGCCCTCGGCCCTGTCGCTCTTAAAATCGCCCACGTAGCGCCTGCCGTCGGAGTAGAAATAGGTCCCCTTGCCGGAGCGAACGTCTTTCACGTACTGGCCCGTGTACTTCGTGCCGTTCGTCCACACCATGGTCCCGTAACCGTGCTTCAGGTTGTCCTGCCACGAGCCCTGGTACTTGGTGCCGTTCACCCAGTAGTAGGTGCCGGTCCCGTTTTTCCAGCCGCCCCTGAAGTATCCCTCGTAGCGGTCGCCGTTGGACCAGCGGTTCACGCCGTAGCCCTCGGGCTTTCCGAACCTCCAGTCGCCGTCGTAGTTCTCGCCGTTGTACCAGTTCATGCGCCCCTTGCCCTGGCGCATCCCGTTGCGGAATTCCCCCGAATACCTGTTCCCGTTCGTCCAGTAGAACTCGCCCTTCCCGTGCATCAGGTTGCCGAGGTGATCGCCCACGTACCGGTTCCCGTTGGGGAAGAGGAAGGTGTTGTTCCCGCGCTTGATCCCGGCCACCATTTCGAACACGGGCATGTTCCTTGACACGCTTCCGATCATCGACTGGGTCTGGCCGATCATTTTGCACTTCGCCATGGTCATCATCGGGTAGGTCACTTCCATGGCGGCCATGACGCCGTTTATCTCCAGGAACACCTTCTGCCCCATCCTGAGGACTTTCCCGCCCTCCTTCTGGCTGACGCCGACTTCGACCTCGTAGATGGCGTTGTGCACGCGGAGTACCCTGCCGATCTGCTTTTTCGATTCGTCGGTCGTGATCGGAAGCGTGATCACCCCGGCGTAGAGGTATATGATGAATTCCCCCTGCTCGACGGTGCCGTCAGCGTACCGGTATATCCCCCTGCCGCAGGGGACGTTGTTGAGGAAATCGCCCTCGTATCGGTCGCCGTTCTTGAAAACGTTCACGCCCCTGCCGTTCCTGTAGTTGTTCAGAAAGTCCCCGGTGTACACGTCCCCGCCCGAGTACTTCAATACGCCGCGCCCGTGCTTCAGGCCGCCGCTCCACGATCCCTTGTAGGTGGATCCGTCCGACCAGACATAGGTTCCCTGGCCGTTGGTGCAGTTGCCCTCGATGCAGCCAGTCCGCTTCGGTTTCTTGACGGATGTGCCCGCGGTCTTGCAGCCTGCCAGGAAGATCGCCACTGCGAGAATGGTCATGTACGATAGCGCTTTTTTCATACGGAGCCTCCTGTCCGGGGAATGGACTTTTTTTAAACATGATAAATGGAAAAGAGTCAAGAACAAATTGCGCTTAAGGGGTGGGATATCGCCTTACATGTCCTGTTGTCTCACAGGCCGCGCGCTTCCATACTGCGGGCGACCCGTGAGACGGACGGCCTGCCGGGCCGTGATTGCACCCGATGAGCGGAGAATTTATCTTGACGATTTTATGGCGATATAACAGGTTTTACGCCGGACAAAAAAAAGTCGGCAGACCAATTTCCGGGACGGAGCATGAAAGCAAGGGAAATATTCGAAGACAGGGTATTTACTCTCTCCAATTGCCTTAGCATGGTGAGAATACTCGCCGCCCCCTGCATCGGTTACTTCATCTACCGGGAGAACAAGACCGGCGATACCGCGTACAGGTATTACGAGCTTGCCGGCATAGCGGTCATCATCGTGTCTGACTTTTTCGACGGGTTCCTGGCGCGTCTGATGAACCAGGTTACCAAGCTCGGCCAGTATCTCGACCCCATCGCGGACAAAATATCCTCCCTGTCCGTTGGCGTGTTTCTGATAATCTACAAGGGTTTCCCCCTCTGGATTTTCATCGTCGCGCTGTCGCGCGAGGCGCTCGCAGTGGCGTTCGCGGCGTTCATGTACCTCAAGATAGACATTCAGGTGAAGCCCAACATTTTCGGGAAGCTTTGCGCGGTGTGCCTGGCCCTTTCGGCGGTCATATACACCCTGTCTATAGACTATGCCGTCGCCGGTTTCACGGTGAAGGATATTATCGTGTGGCTCATACTTTTCTTCTACGTTCTCGGCGGGCTTGCCTACATTAAAAGCTATGTCACACAGATCCGCGGCTGGAAGAATTAGGCTCCTTCCGCTGATCGTCCTGGCGCTCATTTCCGCGGCGCCGGTGCCCCGCACGAACAGGCTCCCGGTCGAGAACATCGGTGGCCGGGCGTTCATTTCCATTTACGACATCGCCACCCTGCCCGGGATCGACTCGTCGTTCGATACCCTGTCCCAGAAAGGAAAGCTCTACAACAAGGAACACCGGACCGTGTACGCGGTGGGCCTGTCCGTGTTCCTCGTTGACGGGGGTCTGTATAAAACAACGTATCCCGTCGTAAGACGGAAAGGGGAGGTCTTCATCCCCCGGGACGCGGCGGAGGAGATGCTCCGGGCCCTGGTTCCCGGGTCGACGATGAGGAGGGGCGCCTCTGAAACGCTGCTCACGCGGGCGGACGACGACGGGCTGCCGCCGGAGCGTGACGCCATGGTGCCGAAACGGGACCGCATCGGCTTTATCGTCATCGATCCGGGCCACGGGGGGAAGGACCCGGGCGCCATAAGCAAGGGCGGCCGCCCGGAAAAGGATATGGCGCTGAAAATAGCGAAAATTGTGGCGGCGGAACTTGCATCGCGGCACAAAGGGGTGGATATACGGCTCACGAGGTCCGGCGACCGCTTTATTGAGCTTGCGGGAAGGACTGAGATCGCCAACGCCATGCTCAAAAAGGACGTGAACGGCATATTCGTGAGCATCCACGTGAATTCGGCGCCGACCCCGAAGATTTCTGGCGTCGAGACCTATTTCCTCTCCCAGAACCCGTCGAACGAGGAGGCGCGCAAGACCGCCGCGTTCGAGAACTGCGTTATCCTGCTCGAGGAAGGGGGCGGGGAGGGGGCGAAACGCGACGATGTGGATTATATCGAGGCGATCATGCTCACCACGCAGATACAACGGGAAAGCGAGCTCCTGGCGAATACCATTCAGGACGCGGTCATATCCAATAATAAAGGAGTGAAATCGCGCGGCGTTCGCAAGGCCGATTTTTACGTTCTCAGGGGGGTGCTGATGCCCGCGGCGCTTGTGGAAACCGGTTTTATCACCAACAAGGCCGAGGCTCGCCTGTTGCAGACCGACGAACACCAGAGGAGGATCGCGAAAGGCATAGCCCTCGGCATAGACAAATTCATCAAGAAATATAACAAAATGGTAAAGGGTCCCCGTTGAGAGCGGCGGCCGTTTCAGGATAAATTCCCCGGGCCCCAAAAAAATTGTTGATGGAATTCGGCTCCCCGCGGTATGGTCGCCGTCAGGATTTTTGACATGAAATTTCTACCCATCGGCCAGTTAAAAAGAGCCCGCGGCTTCGCGGCTGAAAAAATAGCCCGGGCGCGCGCCGCGGCACGCCCCTGGTATGAAAAATTCAAGGAGCGTGTCCTCTACCACGCGGGCCGGGCCCGCGAGGATCGTCGCGAGCTGGTGCGCCTCATGGCGCTGGTGGTAGCCGGCGTGTTCCTGCTCAATTACGCCATGTACAGCTACCACACCGACAAGAACGTCCTCGATATTTTTCCGTCGCTGCCCCTTCTTGAAAAAACGAAGGAAGTGACGGTTTACCTGCCCGCCCTTGATGGCAAGAGCATTCTCACCGAGAAAAGGAGCGTGCCCGTATTCGACAGCGACGAGAACTACGCGTACCACCTGTTTAAAACCGTGGAGGATGGCTCGATTTACGACAACACCTCTCTCATGGTGCCGGTGGAAATATTCATAAAGAAGGTGTGGTTCAACAAAAGCAAGGGGACGGGCATCGACTGCGTATTCGACGTGGAAACCCCCTTTCAGGAGCCCGACGCCGCGGTGATCAAGGGCTCGGAAGTGCTATTCATGAAGGCCCTCGAGAAGACCATCAGGACCAACATTCCATCGGTGAAGCGGGTATATGTGCTCGAAAACGGGGTCCCCGGCAAGCCCCTCTGGGAAGTCGAATTATAGATCCTTCCACTCACCCTTGAATACCTCGACAGCGGGCCCGTCCAGATAAATACTGTTATCGTCCTCCCTCCATTCCGTGACGAGGTTGCCGCCGCGCAGCTGGATGGTGATTTTCCGCTCGGTGAGCTTGTTCAGTATGCAGGCGGCAGTCACCGCCGAGGCCCCGGTCCCGCACGAGAGGGTCTCCCCCGCGCCCCGCTCCCAGGTCCGCTGGGCGATTTTACCCGGCCCCAGTATTTTCACGAACTCGACGTTGGTCCTCTGGGGAAACAGGTAGTGGTTCTCAATCAGCGGGCCGTATTTTTCAACCGGGAAGCGTTCGATATCCTCAACGAAAATGATAACGTGGGGATTTCCCATGGACACGGACGTGATCTCGAAACGGGTGTTATCCGGGAGAACAAGCGTCTCTCCCACGACCGTGCCCGCGTCGCCTTTCATGGGTATGCGCTCGCGTTCAAGCACTGGCGAACCCATGTTTACCCTGATCGAATGCACCTTTTCCGATTTAATCGTCAGGGTGAGGTGCTTGATGCCCGCCGCGGTCTCGATCTTCATCTCGCGGCCCCTGAGTATTTTATGATCGTACACGTAACGCGCGAAGCAGCGAATCCCGTTGCCGCACATCTCGGCCTCGGAGCCGTCCGGGTTGAACATACGCATGCGAAGGTCGGCCTTCTTCGAGGGGAGTATGAGGATAAGGCCGTCGGACCCTATGCCGAAGTGCCGGTCGCACATGGCGCGTGACAGCCTGCCGATGTTCTGCAGCGTCTTTTTCCTGGTATCGATGCAGACATAATCGTTGCCCGTTCCCTGCATTTTGGTAAAAGAAATCATCGCGTGTACCTCCCACTCGCTTCGGGATAAGTATGTGCATTCGATTATAAATGTAAAGCTTTTACGCCCCACCGACCGAAAATTTTATCTGGTGGTAAATCGGCAGATATATCCCGTCTGGCGAAAAAACTCTTTAAAAGAGGTCTCTGACACCTGTTGTTAAAAGACCCGATACCTGAACCGATAATAATATCATGATAAAGAAACATCGTATTACTCTCGCGATCGGGGTTCTCATTCCTGCCATACTTTTTGGAATCCTTGTGGCCGGCATGCCGGGGGGATTGCGCATCGAACGCCCCGGGTGGATCGAAAAGGAGCGTGAAATCGAATCACGCCTGCTGGCGATACCGATAATCCTGTATCACAATATCGACGGCGCCGGGATATTCGCAGTTTCCCGGTCCGCGCTCGAGTCCCACTTCAACCGTTTCAGGGAGATGGGCGTCGATGTCGTGCAGCTGGATACGCTGGTCAAGCGTCTCGAGCGCCCCGAGGAGTTCAGCCGCCCATCTATGGTGATAACATTTGACGACGGATTCCCCGCGATGTACTACAAGCTCCTTCCGATGGCGCGCGAGTTCGGATATCCCGTGACCCTGTTCGTGTACCTGAACTGCGTGACCTCGAGCGGTAAAGAGGGTGGGAAATCCATCACCTGGCGCCAGCTTCGCGAAATGAACGCGAACGGGGTGGATATACAATGCCACAGTATAAACCATGTCGACCTTCTGAAGCTCTCGAAAAAGGATACGCCTGAAAGCAGAAAAAACCTTTACGATGAGATATATCTTTCAAAACGCGTCATGGAGAAATACCTCAATAAGGAAGTGCGCTATTTTGCCTTTCCTTACGGACGTTACGACCTTAAAATAGTGGAATTGTGCAAGATCGCCGGATACGCACGCGTTTTTTCAACAGATTACGGCTCGAATATCATTACGAGGGATAACTATTGCCTCCGTCGCCACCATGTAAAAAAAACCAATCCATTGAGTGCAATCGAGAAAATAGCGGATTTGACGGATTGATCTGATATGAAAAAATCGTACCGGTCGGGCGGGTTTATGAGCTTCCGGACTTTTT
>CAYRGX010000047.1:0-16046 GCA_964423905.1 uncultured Leptospirales bacterium
TCTCTCTATGAATGAGAGAGATTACGATGTTGAGTTTTTAGAAGTGTCCTAAATACAAAATGATGATTATTGTAGTGACGGGCATTATTTTAGCTTGCGATCACGGAACTGTATCACTCATGATACCTGTATACGGCCTGTAAACATATACAAACACGCGGGCATACTTCTTTATGCAAAACGAATGGAGGATTTATGGATGCCGGGAAATTCATCCTTACCTGCGCACTTCTCGCGGCTCTCGCCCTACCGCTTTCATCGAAGGAAGAGATCAATAAAGAATCAGTTAAAAAAGACACTATTCCTGTCCAGTACGATGAAGTATACCTGAACGACGGGACCGTTCTCAAGGGTAATATCATCCAGGTCCTTTCAGACCGGATCGAGTACGATCCGGAGGGGCCATCGGTATACAACGAGATCCCCAGGAGCAGAATAGTGAAGATTATCTACGCTGACGGGCGTCCTAGCGTACTTGCAAGCGACGAGATCGCCACCAAAGACGGGAAAAGCTTCCGCTGCACGATCGTACGCATCACCCCGGAGCTGGTGATTTACCGGTCCGATGGATCGACCGAGGAAAAATCGCTGCTCCGCTCGACCATAAAGCGCATCAGGTTTTTCGACGGGACCGCCTATCCTTCAAAACTGTCGTCGAAGAAAGGCGGGACCGCCGGCATGAAGACCGGCAGCCGGACCTTCCTGGCGTCATGGGTGAGGATCGCGCATTTTGCGGGAACGAGCATCCACTTCAGCGGGCACAGCCTCGAGAAGAAGGAGCTTCGACTGTTCCACACCTACCTGCCGGACCTGAACGTCGCGCACGTATATCCCAACCGAAAATACAAATTGAAGAACCTGTCGCTGTCGGGAGGCGCCGACCTTGACATATATTTCCCCGGAGTCAACATGGGGAGCGGGCCTTCCGGACGCGCAAATTTCGGCTTCAAGGCCGGGATCAGGGCCCGTTGGGGCCACACCAGCTTGACGAGCACGATCATTGCCAAAAAGTATTTATGGGTCAATGAAAGAGTCGCATCGAAGGGACAGCTCATGTGGTACGAGCACGCATCGGGCGGGCCCGTGCTCAATTTCACCTGCACCCCGAAGGGCGGAGACCGGACACTGATCCTTTCGGTGTTCGCGACATTCGGGGCGCTGCATTCGGGCTGGCTCATGCCCGGCGCGGCGCTGCATAACTCGTCATTGCTTCAGATACGAATGTATAACACCCCGAGCGGCAACGTATCGTACCTTCATAAAGGCAATTATTTTTATGCGATGCTCGATTCCTCGAATGTTAACACGTGCAGGCTGAAGGGATTTACGATTCGCATGGGCATCGGCCCGGAGATAGCGGGCGGCAAGCGATTCCCGTTGATTTTCGGGATGCATTTCTCGCCATCGTACACCAGGCTCATGCTCGAAAGGACAGGCCGCCTGTACAATTACTCGCCCAGGGTCTTCCATCTCTGGGAGCTGAACTGGGAGTTTACCGTCGGTATACACATCTGACAGCTTTCCGGACCCTTCTCGCAGGGAGGCGCACCCGGCCCCGGTCCCGGAAGGTCCGGGAACCGGGCGAGGGTATATCCCCCTATCCCCAGAAAATTAATTGAAAAAAAACGCAATCGCGGTAACACTTTCACGCGTCGGCGGTGTTCAAATCAGAAAGGGACCGGCTCAGGTCCCGGACAGAGCATGTGACTGAATGGAGGTCAATATGAAACGTGTGATTATGAGCGCTCTCGTCCTTGTCGCGGCGTTAGCCGTGCCAGTGTTCGCCGACGAGATACTCCTGAAGGACGGGACCGTACTGAAGGGGAAAATCATCCAGGTTAACGCCTCGGTGATAGAATACGATCCGGAAGGACCTTCGGTATACGAACAGATACCGAGGGACAGGGCCACGAAGGTCATCTACAGCGACGGCAAGGAGCTCGTCCTGGCGATCGACATCCTCGAGACCAAAAACAAGGATACGATACGCTGCAACGTGGTCGAAATAACCAAGGACGAGATACGTTACCGGCCCGAGGGCTCGGACGAGGTGAAAACGATAGCCCGGACCGACGTACTGCGGTTACGGTTCAACGACGGCCGCACGTTCGACCCGTCCGAGAAGCCGGGTGAGGACAAGTCTGAAAAGATCGTCGACAGGAAGCCGGAAGGCGGGTTCATGTCCTCGTGGGTCCGCATCGGGACGTTCGTGGGCGGCGGTGGCATCGACGGCGGCATATCCAACAAGGAACAGCGTATCGCGAAGATTTACCGAGCCGACCTGACTCAGGCATACCTCATCCCCGGGACTTTTCGCTCGCAGAACACCTTTTACACGGGCGGCGCCGAGCTCGACGTGATGTTCCCGGCGTGGCGCAGGGTCCAAAAACGTGGCTTCGATTTCACCGGCGTGAAGTTCGGCATCAGGGGACGGTACGGGCGCGAGCGCGTCGAGAGCCTCCTGGTCAACAGCCATCATGACGGCGACGGCGGGCGCACCCTCATGGGGACCCTGATGAAATACGATTACTGGGCGGCGGGCCCCGTGATGAACCTCTGCTTCACCCCGCGGAGCAACACGTTCACGTTCATACTGAACCTGTTCGCGTTGGGCGGCCAGGTGATCGACGGCAAGTACGCCGCGGCGGCGGCGCTCAGAGACTCGAGGCTTCTCGCGCTCAGGATGACCGGCGCCACGGGTTTCGGCGCCCCGATAGGGACCGGCGGCGATCTGCGCCAGTTTATATTCCAGCAGAAGCCCTTCAACCAGACATCGGTGAGGGGTTACACGATCCGCGGCGGGTTCGGACCTGAGATCGCCCTCAACAAGAAGTTCCCGATCATCGCGGGGATGCACCTGACCTACGCCTACACCCGGCTCACGTTCGGGAAGGCGCTGCCGGTCTACTACAGCGGAAACAGGACCACGACCAATCACGAGATTGGCGCTGAATTTTCGGTGGGCATGCACTTTTAATACGGTAGAGGCGGGGCGGGCCGCAGCCCGCCCCCACTACGAAAGACGGAGACCGTGCACTTAGATATCGACGACAGTTACCGGCGTTACGGCCCGATGGTCCTCAGGCGCTGTAGGTTTCTCCTGGGAGACGAGGACCGCGCCCTTGACGCGATGCAGGAGGTGTTCGTGAAGATACTACGATACGGGGACAGGCTGACCGCGGAATACCCCTCCGCGCTACTGTACCGGGTAGCGACGAACATATGCCTTAACATGATCAGGGACGAGGGAAGGCGACCTGACCACGGCGGCACGGATATCGATACCGTCGCGTGCATGGACGACGCGGAGGAACGGGTCTTGTCGGACGACTACATGGATTTCCTCTTCCGCGGGGAAAACCTCACCACCAGGGAGATGGCGCTGATGCATTACGTTGACGGGATGACGCTGGCGGAGGTGGCCCGGGAGTCGGGACTTTCCGTTTCGGCGGTACGGAAAAGGCTCGCCGGCCTGAAGACCAGGCTCTCGAGCAGGCTCGCATCGGAGGAGCAATGAGCGAAAGGGTTCCAGACATACTCCTGGAGCGCTACCTCCTCGGGGAACTCCCCGCGGTCGACCGCGCGCGCATCGAGAAGACCCTCGCGCGCGACGCGCGGCTCAGGGAGCGTTTGCGAGGCATCGAGCGTACGAACCGCGAAATACTGGAACAGTACCCTCCCTCGAAGATGGTCACCCGCATCAGGACGCGGGCGGCCGGCGCCGGACAGCCCGCACCGCGCGCGTTCCGTCCGCCGGTGAGGGCCCTCGTCGCCTCGCTGACAGCGGTCGCGGCCGCGGCTGCCATCTTCTTCACATACCCGCTCTACGTGGGCGGCCCGCGCGTGGACGACGGTTCCGAGACCGTGCGCGTAAAGGGAAGCGCGATCTCACTCAAGGTTTACCGGAAGCGCGCGAACGGCGCGGAGCTCCTCGGAACGGGCGCCTCCGTGCGAAGCGGGGACCTGCTCCAGCTTGCCTATTTCTCGGCGCGGGGGGGCCATGTGGTGGTGCTTTCCATCGACGGGAGCGGTTCGGTCACCATGCATTATCCCCGCGCGCCGCGCGGCACGACCGCGGCCGCTCCGAACAGGATCACGTACCTCCCCCGCTCGTACGAGCTGGACGACGCGCCCCGGTTCGAGCGATTCATCCTCGTGGCGTCCCCTTCGCGCCCGGATATAGAAAAAATCCGCAAAGCCGCCGAGCGGCTCGCGCGCGACCCGAAAAAAGCGGTGGACGCGCCGCTGCCCCTTGATGCAGGGTACGCACAGGAATCGATTCTTCTGAAAAAGGTGAAGTGACATGAAGACTTCCTTAATCGCCGCCGCGTACGCCGCGCTCGTCATCTCCGCATCGTTCGGCGTTGAGAGCCATGCCGCGGGAGAATCCATGCGGCGTTTCGCCCTCGTGGTTGGATCAAACAACGGCGGGCCGGACCGGGTCAGGCTGCGCTACGCGGTCGCCGACGCGCGCGCCGTAATTGCGGTCGTCCGGCAGCTTGGGGGCGTCGACGGCGCCTCGTCGGTGTTCCTCGCGGAGCCGGGCCGCTCCAGCCTGCTCGCGGCGCTGGCAGGCATCCGTGGCCGCATCCTCGAGGCGAAAAAAACCTCGGGAAGGATCGAATTCATATTCTACTACTCGGGCCACTCGGACGAGGAGGGGCTGTTGCTCAGGGGCGAAAAGGTCTACTACCGCGATCTGCGCGACCAGGTTGTGAAGCTGCCCGCCGACGTGCGCATCGCGATCCTGGACTCCTGCTCCTCGGGCGCCTTCACCAGGATCAAGGGCGGAAAAATGCGTTCACCGTTTCTGGTGGACCGGTCGAACAACATGCGCGGCGTGGCCTTCATGACGTCGAGCTCGGCCAGCGAGGCATCCCAGGAATCGGACAAGATCGGCGGATCGTTCTTCACCCACTACCTGGTGACCGGGCTCAGGGGCGCGGCCGACACGGTAAGGGACGGACGCGTCACCCTGAACGAGGCCTACCAGTACGCGTACGCGGAGACGCTCTCGAGGACCGAGAAAACCCTCCGCGGAGCACAGCACCCGAACTACCACATCATGATGTCAGGCGCCGGTGACGTGGTTCTGACCGATATCCGCCGAAGCTCGGCGTCCCTGGTGCTGTCCGGCCCGATCCGCGGTAAAATACGCATCCGCGACAAATCGCACACGCTCGTGGCCGAATTCAGCAAGCCGAAAGGCAGGGAAATGCCGATGGGCCTGGACACCGGCAGGTATATCATACTCAACGAGCGCGACGGGGGCCTGTACGAGTCCTCCATAACGCTGAAAGGCAGCGAGCGGTTCGTTCTCAGAAACGAGCACTTCAGCGCCGCGACGCGCGAGTACGCCGTTGCCCGCGGCGATGACGATCCGGAACAACCCAGGGACCCGCCGCACGAACAACACTTCGAGCCGTTCATCCAGAAGGGGGGATTCGCCGATTCATGGGTCCGGTTCGGCGGTTATACCGGGGCCGGGATGCCGCAGGGAGGATACGCCGGCGGAGAGAAACGACTTCTCAAGGTTATGGAGGCAGACCTTATCCAGGCTTACCTGATGCCATCGTCATACAACAACCAGAGTATCCTGCTCAGCGGCGGCGCGGAAGCCGATGCGCTGTTTCCCGCGATCAAGCTGCAGCAGATCAGGCGCTTCAACCTCACCGGGATCAAGCTCGGCGTGCGCGCCCGCTACGGCTACCAGTCCGTCAGCAGCAACATTCTCAAGGAGTCGCTTTACAACAACGACAACTCGAGCATGACGATGAAAAGCTCGGGAAGGCTTCTTCGCTACAATTACTGGTCCGCGGGGCCGTTGGTGAATTTCTATTTCTCGCCGAAGAGCAACTTTGGCGGCCTTATCCTCGGTTTCTACTCGACTGCGGGCCAGATCTTCGGGGGCAGGATTTACGCGGGGAGCGCGCTGCGCGATCTAAACATTCTCGGCCTCTGGACGAGCGGCGCGTACGGCCCTGGAGCGCCGGGTTCCAGGCTCGATCTTCTGCGCATGCTGGTTTATAACAGGACGGCGAACACGGCCAGAGTGAGCGGGTACACGATCCGGATCGGCGGCGGCCCCGAGTTCGCCCTCAACAAATGGTTCCCGGTCACTGTCGGCATCCGCGCAACGTACGCGTTCACGCGGCTCACGACGGGCAGGCCGCTTGCCGCGTACATGAACGGCCGGAAAAAGTACTCGACGCACGAGGTCGGGGCCGAGGTCGCAACCGGCGTGCACTTCTGACCGCGACGACGTTCGAGCCCGCATCCCCGGAATTTTTTATTGACATCTTTTCACGCCGGCATTAATGGTATCTGACATAACAGACGGTACCATGAACAAGCGGCAGTCGACACATTACATACCCAATACGGACGAGTACAACGATCCCGATTTCCTCATCGATACTGGATACGACTGCGTCGAGCAGGGCGAGTACGAGGAGGCGCTCCGTCTTTTCAGCATGGGAGCGTCCATAGACAATTCCGACCCGGACATTCTGAACGGGCTGGGCATCACGCTCTGCGAGCTGGGCGAGTACGACAAGTCGAGGCAGGTTCTCGAGCGGTCGGTGCGGCACAATCCAGACGACGCCATCACGCTTGCGAACCTGGCGGGCGTGTACTGGGAGCTCGGCCTCACGGACAAGTCCGTGCATTGTTACACCCGCGCGCTGTCGCTGAGCCCCGACATAGAGGAAATCCACTACAACCTGATCAACCTCTACATGGAGAGCGGATCGCTTTACATGGCGTTCCTTGCCTGCGGCGATTATATCAGGGAATTCCCGGACAACCGGGAAGCGCGGGAGCTAATGGAAGAAATCATCCTCAACCTGGCCATGTCCCTCTACTGACGGGGTGTCAGTACTTTCTCTTTATCCCTTCAAGATAACTGCCCGCATCAGTCGCCTTGCCCGCGAGCGCATCCTTGAGTTCTTTTTCCATGTCGATTTTCCACCCGCCGCCGGTTTTTACCATGCGGAGGTCCATCTGCGCGCCGATCATGTTTTCCACCGGGTGCGCGGTGTAGCGGATGCGAAGAACCCCCATATCGCCCCTGACCGAGCGGGATATTTCTTCCCAGCGCGTGCGCGAATCGAAGAGCGGCAGGACGCGCGCGCGCGACTCCCGGGCCACGAGCCCGCGGTCGACGGCCCTGTCGATCTGGTCCACGGTGCCCGGCGTCAGGAATTTTTTCTTCCCGTCGAAGTCCTGAGCCCGCATCATCCCTCCGAGCACATCGTCGAAGCTGCCCGGTTTCTGCTCCTTCGAGCAAGAGGCGAACGCCGCCATGGTAAAAACGACGCATATCGCCAGCAGCACGCGGGAGTGAGTCAAGGACCTTCGGCTCATGTCAATCCTCGAAAATGTTGCGGTACTGGAGGCGGTCCTTGAGGGTGAAAAAATCGCTTCCGCGGGGGACGTCCCGGAGCCTCGTCTTCAGCGTATCCTTGTCGATGAGATCCGAGAAGGGGACAGCCTTCAGGTCGAAATTGTCCGTAACCGAAACCATGGTGCCGAACTTCTCCTCGAGATAGAACCTGGCCGCGCCGTATCCCAGCATGCTGCCCAGCACGACGTCGAAGGCGGTCGGATGCGCCGAGCGTATTTCGTATCCGACCTGCTTGGGGGTGATCTTCACCGAGAGCCCGGTCTTCTCCATATAACGTTCCTTCACGCGGTCGGCCAGGATCGACGTGATCTTGGCCTCGCTGAGAATGAGGTTCCCATGCCGGTCGACCGCCCTGGGCTTGAGCTCGTCCGGGAGCTTGTCGGCGAGCCCCTCCGCAAGCGCGATGACGCCGTAGGGCTTCATGTCGTTCTCGCGGGAAATGATCACGTCGGTCATGCGCTCCACGATTTCGTCGACGTTCAGCTTGTCCTCGGTGATGTCCTCGGCGGAAATCATCAGTATGCACTCGGAGGCTATTCCCGCCGCGTAGGTTATCCATCCCGCCTTGCGTCCCATCAGCTCCACGATGAAAAAGCTGTCGGTGGCCTGCGCGTCCGCCTTCAGGTTCAGGAGTATCTTCTGCGCGACGTCCACCGCGGTCCAGTAACCGAAAGTCCACGGAATGCCGTAGTAGTCGTTGTCGATGGTTTTCGGGATGTGGATCACGGGAAAACCCATGAGCCAGAGGAAGTTGGCGGTCTTCAGCGTATCGTCGCCGCCGATGGACACCAGCGCGCCGACCTCGAGGTACTCGAACGCGTCGAGGATATTCTTCAGGCGCGAGTTCTTGTGGGGATCGTTCAGATCTTCCATCGTGCCTATTTCCTTCCCGGGATTCGCGCGCGACGTGCGCAGGAATATCCCGCTACGGTTTCTCGCTTTGGTAATCTCGTAGGTGATGTTTCCGTAGTGGACGTCTTTCCTGAGCTTCGGATACGATTTGTTGAAGTCCTGGATGAATTCATATCCCCTCATTATCCCGATGACGGAAACATTGTTGTCCAGGAAATTGAGCGCTGTTGACGATATGACTGCGTTCGCGCTCGGCGCCGGCCCGCCGGAAAAAAGAACCGCGATCTTGTTGTATTTTGGCTTCGCCATCTTTTCACCTCGCTTATCCCGCGCATTCCACGGCCCCTGCCCGGACAAACGCCGGCCCCGGGATCAGAGTGTGGTGGATGCGTGTGCTGAAGAAGACCGAGCAGTACAAAGTTCACCCGGCGGTCCTAAGACGGACCGGCATGATAATAAGATAGTATAAATTCAACGTATGTCAAGTAAATTCAATCGCCCGGAAACATGCGGCGGCAATTTTTACACGACTATCTTTACGGGGATCGAAGCACTCCGCGCCTGCCATACCCCAGGGACGCGACAATCGCGCCGCGCGGGTCGATGACCGCTGGACGGCCCCAGTTTGTCGCACATATCACCCACTTTCCGGATTCGACCGCACGCAGCCTTGTCGAGGCAAGGTGCTGTTCGGCCCCGGTTTCCCCGAGCCACACATCGTCGGAAAAAAGGAGGACCAGGCGGGTGTCCTTTCTCTTCCATGCCGGGTGGTCCGGGAATGTGGATTCAAAGCAGACCGCGATCGATACCCTTTCGTTCCCGAACTCGCACGGGACGTTGCCTGCGGCAGCGCCGCTCGAATACTCGGTGGGCCTGTACCATGCATGGTAAAGGCCAAGGAGCATTCTCGATGGGCAGTACTCGGTGAAAGGCATCAGGCGTTCCTTGCGGTATGCGGGCTCGATGCCTTCTCCCGTGATGCGGTACACGGTGTTGAAATAAACGAACCCGCCGCGAACGGACCTGTACTCCGGGCCGCCGGCCAGGATCACCCTCCCGCTGCCCCCGGCAAAGCGCGCCAGGGTATCAGCGCGCGGATCCCCTTTCACAGGATAAAAATTGAGAGACGTCTCGGGCCAAAGCACGACATATCCGTCGGGCACCGACTCCGCCGCGGTCATGTATTCCCCCATCACCGAGTCCATATGTCGCTCCTGCCATTTCCTCCAGTGCGGGACGCATGCCTGCACCGCCGCAACCGAGGGGCCCGGGCAGGTCTTCTGCGGCGGGACGTCGGACAGCCGGAAAATGGCTGCGAGTACGAGCGCGGCACCGATAACTATCGGTAACCTTCGCCATGTCCGCGACAGAAGCGCTTCCAGCGTCGAAAATGCGAGGAGATTGGCGAGTACAACAAGGGCGGAAAGCCCCGTTTCACCCGCATAGCGGGCGGGCGCGAGCAGCGCGGGCATGGAAGGCAGAAAGGAAGCCAGCGTATTGAAATTGATCGAGGGAAAAACATGCCCGCGCGCGTATTCCATCATTACCCAGAGGGCTGGCAGTCCCGCGTAAAACGCGAGTGCCGCGACGGGGAAGCCGTATCTCCCGTACCGGCCCGCGCGGGCACCGGCAAGCGCCCGCGCGGCGAGGGCCGCCGTGAAAAAGAATACCGCCGCGTACAGCCCGAAGAGAAACGCCGATCCCGCGACGGCCGCGGCCCAGGCGCCAGCTGGCGGCGTGCCGTATATTCTCGTAAGGCACTCCGGGACCCACCGGAACACCGCAAGCCACGCGAGCGTCCAGACGGTAATCGAAAAAAGAAACAGGCGTCGCGGTGCCAGACACCCCGCGGCGAAGAGCCAGGGAACCATGAACACAAGCGCCGTCGCGGGCATGAAAGACCCCGGTGCCGCAGCAGTGAAAAGCAGGCCCGAGGTTGAGGCGATGACTATCTTTTTTGCGCCCACTCCTTCCATTCATTCTCCGTGGAGAATTCCTTGCCCGTGTTCTTTTTCAGAAACATCATGGCATAACGTCTCGTCGATCTTTGCTTCGAATCGAGGGCCCTGACCGCGAAGGGGACCAGCGACGGGTCCCTGAGCTTGATGAGCGCGCTCCCCGCGGCCATGGTCCTGGCCGGATCGCCTACGTCCAGGTTGTCCTTGATGAACGATACCACTTTCGGCCCGCCAATCTTGCCCAGGGCGGCCCCGATGGCGCGCGCGTAACGGTCGCCGGACCCGTAGAAAAAGTCGATGAGCCTGTCAGTCGCGCGGCTGTCGCCGATGCTCCCCAGTGCGGCGATGACCGGGCCCGTGAGTTTCGGATCTTCGCGATCCAGTATCTTCAGCAAAACAGGCACCGCCTCCCGGGCCTTGAGCTGGCCGAGCGACCAGATTGCGCCCGCGGAGCCGTTCCTGCTCTTTCTCCCCGCCACCTCGATGAGGAGCGGGATCGCGGATTTCTCACCCATCCACCCCAGGGCTTCCGCGAGTTCCTCCTGTCCCTTCTGGTTCGGATCCTTCAGCCGCTTCATCACCAGGGTCGCGGCCGCGCCGTGCTTTTTCCTGCCGAGCACATACGCTGCAGGCCTGTTGACCGCGGGATTCTTTTCCATCAAGGCGAATACCGCAGGAGCAATGCCGGATGACGTCATTCCCGCGAGCGCATAGGCCGCAGACATGTAAACCGACTCCCGTGTATTTTTGAACAGGGCCATGAGGGGAGCCGTCGCTGACGCGTCATCGATGGCGACGAGTGAATCCGCCGCGTGCTTCTGGAGAAGCACTTCTTTGTCCTCGAGCGCCCTTATCAGGGAGGGAACGCCGCGTTTCGATTTTAACTTGCCGAGCGACAGGGCCGCGGCGAGACGTTCCTGTATGCCGCCGGAACCCATGATCCCGATGAGATAATCCTCTCCCCCGGGCGCGGGCACGTCGCCCGCGAGCCTCGCGGTGACGAAATCGAGCTTCTTTTCCTGCACGAGCTTCCTGTTGGACAGCAGGAACCGCGTGATGGAAGGATCGCCGATCGACACCAGGGCCTCGCAGGCCGGAACGCGCTGCTCGTCCACTTCAGAAAGGAGCACCTCGCGCAGGACGGGCACGGCGCGCGGATCGCGCATTTTTCCGAGCGCCTCGATCACCACGATGGGCGCCGCCCGTTTCGATTGCTCCAGGCCGCCTTTCGCCAGCATCGACGCGAGGTAGGGGACCGTTTCCGCCGCCTTGAGGTCGCCGAGCGCGGTCACCGCGCAGTTGCGTACCGCGGGGTGCCTGTCCTTCTTCAGAATGTCGAAAATAACCGGGACCATCTCGCGATCGCCGGTCTTGCCCATGGCCAGGAGGGCGTGTGTCCGCGTCCTCCACTTCGGGCTTTTTACCGCCTCAAGGAGCTCGGGCTCGGCTTTTTTGCCGCGCTCGAGCCAGCTCAGGTATTGCAGCTGTATCCCGTCGGGGGCCTCCTCCTGCTTCGACGCATTTTTCTTCTTGATGTCGCAGGCACACGTTCCCGCGATGAAGACGGCGCACACGACCACCGACGCGATTCGATACTTGCCGGTCATATCTTTCTCAACTCCTCTTCGTATCCCTTGAGCTCGTCCTGGATCTTTTTCAGCGCGCCGCCGCTCTCTTTCAGGGAGTCTTCATCCAGGTAGGTCTTGCCGGTCTCCTCGCTCTTTTCCTTGGAGCGGCCGATTATGTAGTTGAGGAACTCGAGCTTGTCCTTCGATTCCTTCACCCTGAGCTCGTAGTATCTCTTCTTTTCTTCCCTTGTGGCAGTGCCCTTGCGCACCTTGTTTCCGTATACGATGATATCGCGGGTTATCTGCCTGCGCTCCTTGCCCTCTTCCTCGGTCAGCTCGCCGGGGATGAACATGTTGCCGGGTATTTTTTCCCGCATGCGCTTGAACTCACGCTCGTTTTCCGCCTTTTCCTCGTCAGAGAGCTCCCTGGTCCTCATGCGCTCGCTGTTGTTGTCGTCTTCCTCCATGGCGCCCCCGAGGCTCTGGGAAAAAAACGACCTGATGCCCGAAGAGCGTCCGCCCGTCCGTGCCTCATTCCCTGAGTTGCCCGCAGTCATGTATATGATAAGCGCCCCGATGGCGACGACAATCGCCCCGAGCCCTATGCCCAGCTTGGTTCGTGAATTCATTCCAGTCTCCTCTTTCATTTTGGGATGGGGGGATATACCCGCGTATTATGCATTCCACACGCGCCGCGGTCTGTCAAGACATTCCGTCATGCGGCTCGCCGCGGGGGGACGCCGGCATATCCCCTTCAAAAAAAAGGGGCCCCCGTGCGAGGGCTCCCTTTTCCTTGTCAGGATTGTCCGCGTGCGTGCTAGATGAAGAGCTCTATCGCCCACTGGAGGGCCTGGCCGATCCACGAGTTAAGGAAGCTGCGGGGATCGTAGGGCTTCTTGTACAGGCTGTCGTTCTCGGAGGTGGCGTACTCGTCGACCTTTCCGAGTTTCGTGCTGTACGTGTAGTTGATCGCTTCCGCGAACTTGTTCGCGGTAACCGCGGCGCCGGTGGTGGAAAGGTGCACGCCGTCAAGGCTGAAGATACCGCCAAGATATTTTGCAGTGATGATCCTGCCGGTCGCGTTCCCCTTCGAATCCTTCAGGTTGTAGCCGTACTTCAGGATTTCCTGGAAGAAACCTGCCGAATCGAATATCGCCCAGCCGTTCGCCAGCGCGTAGCTCTTGATGATATCGTTGAACTTGGCCGAACGTGCCCTGATAGTGGTGACGTCGGCGGGAGTGAGAACCTCGTCGACCCCGGAAACGTTCGTGTTCCAGAAGGCCTTGTACGAACCCGCGGGAACGTCAGGATCGTTCGCCGGTTGCAGGTAGGGTATGGCCGCCACATCGGGGAGGGTCGCGACGGCGATGCCCTCGATGCTCGTCTTGGCCGTTACCCTGGACACGAGTTTGGCGAATTTTGCCTGGAACAATGCCAGGTCGGTCAGCTTGGTAACGTCGGTCCAGAGCGCGCAGCCCAGGGTGTCGTTGTTGCCGAGCCACATGGTCACGAAGGTCGGGTTCCTTTTAAGGGCCTGGTCGATCGCCGGCGCCCCGCTGGATCCGAGGACCAGCTTGTAGTAACCGCCCGCGCTTCCGCCGCTGTCCTGCACGGTGGAGATATCGCAGCCGGTGATGGCGAAGTTGTTCAGCGAGCCCTGGTTGGAATAGTTATCCACCCTTTTTCCACCGATGATGGCATAGTAGTATTCATACCATTTGATATTGCCCTTCCCGACGTCCTCGATATTGACGAGGAAACCCGGGAACTTCAACATCCCCTGGACATAGCCCGTTTTCATCAGGTCGGCGAGCCTTTTGCCGTAAGCGTAGGGCTGGCGGGTTTCATCCACCGATCCGCCCTGGAAACCGTGCGTGAGGCTGTCACCAAGGGATACATAGGTTGCAAACATGGGATCAATCGGGGTGCTGACCTTCGGTGCAGGCGGCGGGCTCGAAGATGCAAGCAGTTGGGCCGTCAACATGCACACGGAAGCGCAAGCCAGAAGAATTCGTACCATAAAACTCCTCCAATTTTTATTCATACGGGAAATAGTCGAAAAAGAGATTTTTTACCGCCGGTTCGATTCGCGTTATTATACAGTATCTACACCATTAACGGTTACCGTCCGGACGGTATGAAGAGAAATTACAATAAATATCTCATAGTCAGCAAGTCAAAAAAAGACATAACAAAAATTGAAGAGAATAAATAGTTATCAGCTGGAGATGATCTGCAAATAAGATACAGATATCAAAAATTGTTCATTTGCTGGATATACAATTGAACAATGTGATCTTTTTTGTATTGTTTACCGTGAATGCCTGTACCACCATTCGGTCCTGTAAAAGAGCGGAAAATAGTAATATCGTACCTTGATCTTATTGTCGTTATAGATGGACATCTGACACTGGTAATCCTTCCCGTTGTTGACATCCAGTATTCTGCCGCCTTCGTATTTACGAATCCCGCCTTCCAAGGCTCCGCCGATCATTTCCCAGAGAATAACCATGCCGTTAACCGGCTGATCTTTCCTGTCGCCCGTGCATCTGGTGCATTTCAAATCCTTCGGCTGGACCAGGAGCTTCGTGATACGGCCGTAATAACGCCCGCTTTTCTCGTAAATCTCTATATGGGACAGCGCCCTGCCCCTGTTCGGCCCGTCCTCCGCGAGGGTGTACCATACGCCAACAATACCCGTATCAGCCGGGTGTAACGATGGGGTCATGGCAAGGGCCGCCGCGAGGGTGAAACAGACGGCAAAAAGACGCATCGCAAGCCTCCTGGCCGGTCCGCCGCGCGCTGTGGCTCCGCGGCACACCGTGGTTGATGGTATGATTCTCTTTCCCCGGGGAACGGTCTGTCAAGTAATTTAGCGTCAGTGGGGACCGTCTCCGCCGGAGAGGTCCCGGTAGATCGAATCCGCCAGTATCCTTTCGTGAAGCGTTGCGGCCATATCAAAGCGTAACCCGATGTCGAACCCGGTCCAGTCGGTCGACACTCCATCGACGTCCTCGACGAGGATTCTCCCGTCCTCGCGGTCGACGAAAAGCCTGCGTGAGACGATAATGCCGATTTCGTCGCCGTCCCTCAACGGCAGTGGAACATCGAAATCGACGCTCGCCCCCTTGAATTGATCGAGCATTTCTGCGGTGAGTACGGCAAGGTCCATCGCGGCCGTATTGAGCGCCGTTTCTATCCCAACGAGCCGGCGGTTCCAGGCATCGGTTTTGCCGTCGCGGGGCACGTGAATCAGGCCCCTTTCCTGAGCGGATGCATGAATGATTGCGCCCTGCGGAAAAGACCCCGATTCCCGGCATCGAAATGTCGCGCGGCGCCGGCGTCTTTTACGGGCAATACCGCGGTCGTGTCGTCGATCGCGGTAAACTTTCCGGTATGGAGCCTGCTCAGGAGGCGTTTCAGATCTTCAATGCCCAGCCCCTCGATGTCCATTCCGAACTGGGTGATTGCCTCGGCATGGGGCTCCCCCATCAGATCTCCGCGGAGCACCCCGCCGTCGTCGACATATATGTTGCAAAGCCTCAGGTATCCGAACGGCCTCGACATGTCCCTGTCTCGCCGCCGAACGTCAAGTCCATCCAGTGTTATGACTTCCTGGCCTATGGACCGTACCCTGCCCTTTATGGCGTCGAGCAGTTCCTCCGGCGTATTGTGCTGCTGATCTTTCGCGTACATGGATTTTCCTCCCGAATATGCTGGTATGATTATCGGCACTTTTCGGGTTTTCCACGCGCAAAAAATGAGACATATTACCTTCCCGGTGTCGGCGGCCCGGCAGCCCAATCGGCCGCGGTATCGCCGTCCTGGCGGTCGAGCCGGTGCACCGATTGACCGGCGGGTGCCGCCGGGAGCGAGTTCGAATCCCATTCCGGAGGCGCGGGATGCTCCCTGCACCCGCCCGCGATATAGACCCGGTCGATGACCGCGCCCGAAGAAGAATAGAGGGTGACCGTCTCGCCGCCGTTGTTCAGGACAAACGCCATGCCGGTCCAGTCCGGTACCGTGCCGAACATGGCCACGAAAACCTCGCCCGATTGCGCGATCACCGCACGTTCACCCGGTTCCAGGAAGGCCTCCGGCGGAAAAAAGAACGCCTTTCCCGCAGTACCGTCCGCGACGCTAAGGCCGGCGAGGCTCCGTCGAGCCTGCGAACGGTTCTGTATCTCGATGTATTCGGCCCCGTCGTCCGCGCCGACCGCGTCGTAAAAGACCTCGCACACGACCAGACCCTGCGTATCCCCT
>CAYRGX010000047.1:16056-29388 GCA_964423905.1 uncultured Leptospirales bacterium
CCTATCTCTACCCGGATCGACGACGAGAAGCCGTCAACAAGGACATCCACCGTGACCGTGCCCTCGCCCAGGGCTGTCATATATCCCCCTCCATCGATGCGGGCGACCCCCTGTCCCGAAAGCTTCCATTCGGCCCGCGAGGGATCCGCCTCGATCCGCGTTCCATCGGACACGAGATACACGATCCTGAGCCGCAACGTATCCCCCAGCGAAAGATGGCTTGCCGGCGCCACCAGTTCGATGCCGGTAGTGCACCGCGCTCCCGCGTCCAGGAGAGGGAGCGCCCGGTCAGGATACGAGCAGCCGGCAACGATTGCGGCGGCCGTGAGGATAACGATTTTTTCACGCATTGCGCGCCTCCCGTGATGGCCTCACGGGATATACGGACCAGGCGCCAAAACGTGCGATTTTTTCGGAAAAAAAGAAGGGTGCGGTTCTGATACCGCACCCTTCTTCCCGGGTGTGCCGCGAGAGGGAGTCGAACCCTCACAGGCGTTTGCCTACTAGACCCTGAACCTAGCGCGTCTGCCAATTCCGCCATCGCGGCATGTGATTATCCAAATAAACGATGGGCCCAATTTGTCAAATAAAAATTCTGGGCCCCGGTTGCCGGCTACCCGCCGACCTGTATCTCGCTCACGACGAAAACCTTTTTTTCATCGTCAATCTTCAACTCGACAACGTCCCCGCGTTTTTTCCCCAGTATGGACCGGGCCAGGGGGGAACGGTACGAGAGAATGCCCTTCTCGAAATCGGCCTCCCAGGGACCGAGGATGGTATAGATCTTTTCACCCGTGCCACCCTGTCCGGTCAGGACCACCCTCGTGCCGATGTCCACGGAATCGGTGCTGACGCCGGATGGATCGAGTATCTCGGCCATCTTGAGCTCGCCGTCGATCCTGGATATTTCGAGCTCCAGTATGCCCTGCTTTTCTATCAGTGCGGTGTATTCCACGTTTTCGCGCAGATCGGCCGATACGTCCGCGACCTTCGAAAGCTCCCTTGAGAGGTTCACCATTTCGACTTTTGCCAGTCGGTCGAGTTCGGCCTTCATCCGGTCGTATCCCTCCCTGGTCACGATGAGCTTTTCCTCGCCGGCGCTCTCGTCCTGGGCCTGGATGCCGGATTTCTGGAAGTCGGGGTACGCGGCCTTGATATAATCGAGGAACGTCTCCCTGTGGGATTCCTCCACGTACGAAAGGTTGGAGAAAATTTCAAATACGCGCGCAAGGAGCGGGAGCCCGCACTGCTCGGTCACGTATTTGAGGTTGCTCGCCTTGTTGTTGAAGAGTATCTCCATTGCCGTGGTTTTCAGCCTGCTCCCCTCGGGCTCGATCTTCTTCAGGTCGCTCATGAGCCTGAAATAGGTGAGGGTCAGCCCCTCGACGGAATAGTCGAGCCAGTCGTAGTCCCAGGTCTTCCCGTAGAGGTTGCGGGACACCCAGAGGAATATCTCCGGGTATTTGCGCGCCCCGGTGATCACGGAATCGATGAACGCGTTGATGATATTGTACGAGTGCGCCCGGATGAGCTCGTTGATCAGGTAGCGGTGGATGCGGACGGGCGTCTCGAACAGCAGCTCGGAAAATATCTGGGGCCAGTCCTCGCGCGATTCCTCGATGAGGTTCACCAGCTCCTTTTTGTAATCGTACGAGGTTATCTTCATGGATATGAGCGAGAGGTCCTGATTGTCCTTCATGAAGGAGATGATCTTCTCGCGGTGGGCGTCGAGCTTGAGCCTGCCCGGATCGACGAACTTGCTCATTCCCTTGAGGATGAAATACGAGAGGATCTGCCTGGTCGCGGACTTCCCCTTTATCTCCTCGTTGAAGTAATCGATGAAGTAGGCCGCCATCTCGGCGCCCTCGTCCATCTCTATGTTGTTGACGAACTCCATCGCGGAGCTGAGCCGCTCGGAAAAGGACTCTGTCGTTGTGAACGCGTCCAGGAGCTCCTCGACGTAGGTGACTGGTTTTTCCCTGAGATAGATAAGGTCCTTCTTTGAGTCGGACACCCCGTAATGCGGGTCTTTCTTTATCATGGTGCGGGCGCGCGTCCACCACTTGGCCCACTGCTTTTCGGCCAGGTATGCGGGGATCAGCTCCCGCTTGATATCGGCCAGGTTGATGCTTCCGCCGTAGGACTTAATGAGTATCTCGAAAAACTGGATGAAATCGTTTTCGAATATGTTCCTGAGAGTTTCGGGGTCCTCGTACTGCATCACATAAAGGTGGTCCTTCTGGATCGGCTTGAGCGATTGCAGCGCCATCTGGATGGACATGGAGTGCTCCTCCTTGTCCTTGAAATTTATCGTGATGCGTTCGTTGTTGATATCGGAGATTTTCCCGAGCTTCCACGATTCGTGAAAGGCGTAATTGCCGACGTCGAACACGATATTCTTCTCGAAATCCTGTATGGCGTACTTGACAGGCGTCTTGAAGTTTCCGAGCTTCGAAAGCCTCAGGAACTGCTCGTACTGCGAATGCTCTCCGTATTTCTGTTTGTAGAAGCCGATAAGCTCCTTGCGCGCCTGCGAGTCGTCGGGCCGATACTTGAGGATCTTCTTCAGGAGCTCGATAGACTGCTCCGGGTTCTGGTCATCCCGGTATTTCAGCAGGAGTGACTTCAGCAGTGAGGCCACCAGGTCGTACTGTTTCGACTCGATGAGGAGCCGCTCGATCCTCTCAAAGAAAGCCATGTCGTCCCTGGTCTTCTGGACGAGCCTGTTCCAGAGCGGGGGGACCTCCTCGAATTTGCGGTTCTTGATGAGGCCCTCGATGGATATCCTCAGGTAATGGATGCTCTTGTCGTTTTCGTCGTCGCTCAGCGCCATGGCGAGCTTTTTCGCCACGTCCGCGTCGAAGCGGTCAAGCTTGAGCAGGTTCTCCAGTACGGGGATCGCGTCCTTGCTCCTCCCGAGCCTCTCGAGGCTCAGAGCGAGCGCCCTGAGAGCCGCGCTGCTCTCGCCGTACTCGAGGATTTTCTCCGCGAGAAGCTCGACCACCGCCCACTTATGGTTGTCGATGAATATGTCGATGAGCTTCTTAAGCTGGATGGACTCCTCGATCTGGGAGCGGTGATAGCCGATGAGCCCGCGAAGGTACATGGACGTGATGGATTCACCGTGCTTCTCCATGTGCCGCGAGGTGAGTTCGAGAGTCTCGCTGACGGCATTTTCCGAGACGATCATGTTGAACAGATCGTCAAGTATCTTGAATTTCGATATGCCTATGTCCTTGGGCTCGATCCTGCCCCAGAGCTCCTCGCGGAGAAGGGAGTCGAGCCGTTCCGATATTTTCTGTGCCGCCATGTGTTCACCTTTTCCTGGGAATGCTCCATTCCGTCCGTGTGCTTTTACCGGGATGGGGCTTCCAAAAACGTCCTGATTAAAGAAGAAAATACCCATTACTTTGCGGAATGGGTATTTTCTCCCTGCATACCGTCAGCGGTATGTTTAGAAACTATGTTGCTGAATCGTTTCTTTTCCGGGCCGCCTGGCGGCCGCGTCGGTTACTTATCCTTCTCTTTCCCTTCTACCAGACCGTCCAGTTTCTGGTGCAGGTCTTTCCCGTCGTAATTGACTTCAAAAGTCTCGGTGAGGATTTTCACCTGGTCCATTATGAAATAGGTCCTTCTCGTCAGTTCCTTGGTGTCCGCATTGGGATCGGCACGGAGGATAAATTTCGTGAGCTTGGCCGTGTTGTCTTTGGGATTGGACTCCGGGTTCTGTGCCATGTCAACGGGGATCACGCCCTTAAGCGCACGCCATCCCATGTACCTGACCGATCCGAAACGGATTATATGGTCCCGGCCATTGTAGTCCTGAACAATGCATTCGAGTGAATAAGGATATCCCCTTCCCTGCACCCACACCGATATCTGGTGTATCCTTCCGGGCATAACGATGCCGCGGCCTTCCCAGATGTTCGTGTTCTTTTTCAATGCCTCGTTCACCGGAGGATAGAGGTATATTTCATTCGCGGCGGGGTAGATGAACCTGAAGACCACGCCGAGCACATTGTTCTTCTTGCCGGTGTCACCCGAACTTCCTTCTTTCTTGGGAGGAGCCGTATAGATCGGGCCTCCCTCGATGATGTCCATCGCCAGCTCGTCGACCATGGGGCCGAAGACCTTTTTGCCTGCGCTCGAGTTGCGGGCCTCCTGCTGTTCCTTGGTCATCTTCTTGGGCCTTGAGTCTAGGAGCCATCCCTTGGACTTGTCATCGTCGAAATCCACTATGGATACAGACTGGAGCTGGTCCTCATCCACATCCGATGGAATATCGGTCGTAACCTTGGAAAAGGCGGTACCTGACATGATGACCGCGCAGGCGAGACCCCCGATAGTCGCTATGAACAATGAAGCTATTTTATTTTTATTCATGTTTATTCTCCTCTCACGTGCTGGTTGCTGTTTCGCATATTCTACCAGTTATCCTTTATGTCTGCATCGTCAGGCATGTCGGACATGTCGGCTTTCACAATCAAATTGTCAAAATAGGTGTAAAATGTGCCCGGCACTTCGTGGAGGTCGCACTCTATATACAAAGACACGAAATGAAGGTTCTTGTCGAGAAGGGCGTACGTGCTCGACTGGGGAAGCCAGCCGGGAACGACGACCGATAATTTCTTCCATCCCCAGAAATCGAGCCTTCCGATTCTGAGTTTGTGAAAACTGCCCTTATAATCGCGGAGTTTCACATACAAAGTATGCCTGAAATTGCGTCCGAGGACCCATATCGAGATTTCACGCGCCTTGCCGCGGATGATGTATTCGGTCGGGGGGAACACTTCCACCCTGTCGAACCCGCGGTCCATAAAATAGGTCTTTACCCCGAGGCAGGATTTGTTGTTCGCCGGATCCGCGGCCGCGTCGGACACTTCGTCTTCCTTGCTGGCGTTTGGTTTCTTTTTGGCATCGAGCTGTGTGTTGAAATCGTATTTGATTGCCGCGGTGTCACCAATCGGGCAGGTCGCCTCGGCCCTCCAGTTGCTGCAATCCTCGAAATCATTCAGCATTTCGGTCACGATGCCTTTATCACCCGCGGGGGGCTCATCGGCCGTTTTACCCGGCATGATACCGCCTGCGATTAATACCGCCACTCCGATAAACACTATCAGAGAAAGAGTCCTCTTCGCGTTTTTCATATGATTCTCCTTTGAACGCATATAACATTTATGTATGTCAAAAATACACGCTGGCAATGCTCTTATTTGAATTATCGGCCCATAAAGGGCCGAAAATTAACAAAAAAGCGGCCCCGGAAAGCATACCGCAGGGAGATCAGCCTTGCCGCTGCACTGCCAGACTCCAAATAAAAAAAATATTCCCTCTCGTCCCCGCCTGTCAACAAATTAATATACCAGACAGGCTCGGGCGGGCGAAAAAAGGCATGAAAATGTATTGCGCATATCCCCATATTCTTTTAACAATTACCGTTGTTGCGACTATACCCGATCGATCGGTAGGCTGGATTCATGAAACTGCACGAACTCTATACGAAGAAATTCACCATCTCGTTTGAAATATTCCCTCCGAAAACCCCCAAAGGGGAGGATAACCTGCGAAGGGAAATGGCAAACCTCTCGAAATACAGGCCCGGGTTCGTATCGGTCACCTACGGCGCGGGCGGATCCACAAGAGACAGGACCCTCGAGCTGTCGCTGGAGATGCAGAAGTCATTCTGCATTACCCCGCTGGTGCATTTCACCTGCGTCGGCATGGGCAGGGACGATATCGGAGACTACATGTCCCAGGTGCGGGCGAACGGCATCGAGAACATACTCGCGCTGAGGGGCGACCCTCCCGCGGGAGAGACCTCGTTCGTGCCACGCAGCGACGGGTTCAGGTACGCCTCGGAACTGGTCGCGTTCCTGCGTTCGATAAGCGATTTTACCATCGGCGTGGCTGGATATCCCGAGGGGCACGTCGAGGCCCCGAACCTGGAAACGGACATCGAGAACCTCAAGAAAAAGGTCGATGCCGGGGCCGATTATATCATCACCCAGCTCTTCTACAATAACAACGATTTTTACGACTTCATGGACAGGATACGTAAAAAGGGCATCACGCTCCCGGTCATACCCGGCATCATGCCGGTGACGAACCGCGCGCAGGTGGAAAAAGTCACCTCCATGTGCGGCGCCAAAATCCCCCCGGCGCTGGCAAAGACGCTGGAATCCTGCAGCGCCGGTACCGAGCTCTGCGAGCGGGGCATCGAGCACTCGATCCTCCAGTGCCGGGAGCTTAAATCATGGGGCGTCCCGGGATTCCACTTCTACACGTTGAACCGCTCGTTCGCGGTGGAGCCGATCATAGAAGCCCTGGGGCTGTGACCGTGTTTTGTGATTGCGTAAATACGGACGCGCCTGTACATGTCTCCCGGAAGGAGTAGCAAAAATGCTCTATAGAGAAGAAAAACGGCAGGAAGGATTCACGCGCCCCATGAAGGCGCTCATCGCCCTCGGCGGGGTCGTAATCGGCTTCGTCATTTGCAGGATATTCCTTCTGCCGGTTACGGTCCCCGATTCGTCGATGGAACCCGGACTTATGAAAGGAGACACGGTGGTGACGCTCCGTCACGTTTCCCCCGCGAAAGGCGAGATTGCGGTCTTCGACAGCCCGCCGCGGCCGGACCGGGTGATGGTGCGGCGCGTCGTCGCCGCGGAAGGCGATACCGTGGAAATCCGGGACAAGGTTCTCTATATCAACAACGCCAAGGCCCGCTTCCGCTGGAACATCAGGAGCAGGGACGGCAGGATATTCCCCATGAAATTCTCCCAGCGGGACACCATGCCCCCTGTCAGGCTCGGCAGGCACCAGTATTTCGTGCTTTCCGATACGCTCGACATGGCGTACGACAGCCGCACGTTCGGCGTGATCGGCCGCGACGCCATCAGGGGCAGGATGCTCTTCAAGTACTGAACATCATGATCGAAATCAACAGGAAACGGCTGATTAAAACGTTTACCGACCTGGCGGCTCTGTCCTCGCCGTCATGGCGCGAGGACAGGGTGATCGAGTACGTATCGCGCTACCTGAAGCGCATCGGCGTCCCCTTCCGCACCTTCCCCGCCGGCGAGTCGAGGAACCTCCTCGCGCGCCTGGACGGCGGCGGCAGGGGGCGTCCCCTGCTTTTCTCGGCGCACCTCGACACGGTCGGCCCGTGCGAGGGGATCGTCCCGGTTCTCTCGGCATCGAAAATCCGTTCCTCTGGCGACACGATACTCGGAAGCGACGACAAGTCTGCGGTGGCGATGTTCCTCGAGGGGCTCCACCGCGTACGCGAGGAACATATCCCATGCCCGGTGGTCGAGGTGCTGCTCTCGTGCGCGGAGGAGGTCGGCCTGGCCGGCATCAAGTTATTCGACACGTCAAGGCTCGAATCGCGGCGCGCGTTCGTCTTTGACAGCGCGGGAAGCGTGGGAAGCATCATCATCAGGGCCCCGTACCATGTGACCATGGACCTCTCGGTCAGGGGCAGGGCCGCGCACGCGGGCATCGAGCCCGAGAAGGGCATCAGCGCGATCCGGGCGCTTGCCGAAATGATTACGCTGTTCCCCGCGGGACGGCTCGACCCTGAAACCACGGTTAACGTGGGGATAATATCCGGGGGGAGGGCCACTAACATTGTCGCCGAGGAGGCGGGTTGCAAGCTCGAGGCGCGGTCCTTCACTCTTCCAAGGCTCAGGGAAGTCGAGGGAACCATCCGCTCCGTTATAAAGACCATCTCGGCGAAGCACGGCGTGCGGTTTAAAATCGAAAGGAACATGGAATACCACGGGTTCAGCCTTTCAAAAAACGATCCCGTGGTCCGAACAGTGTCAAGGGCCCTCGCGGCCATAGGCGCGGAACCTTCCTACATCGAGTCGGGCGGGGGAAGCGACACCAACGTGCTGAACCGCGCCGGCATCAAATCGGTAAACCTGTCCTGCGGAATGCGCAACGTTCACTCGACCGGCGAATATATCCTCGTGAAGGACCTCGTGAAGGGAGCGGAGCTGGTGCTGGCCATCATCGCGGAGGCCTGACGCTTTTAGAGCTTCAGCATTTTAACGATAAAGAAGGCCCCGGCCAGGATTGTGAACGGGAAGGTGATGAAATACACCATGAGCTCCTTCTTGTCGACAACGGCCGTATCGTATACCTTTTTCCCGAAATAAGACCTGTGAAAATTCTTCGGATCGCGGATCCTCCGAATGATCCTTGCAGTTATGCGGATTTTAATAAAGAGCATCCACACGAACAGGACACCCGTTTCCAGAACCAGGATCTTGTCCATGTTGAGGCCGCGGACAAGATCGCGATCGAGAAGCACGAAAATCGCGAGTATGATTCCGAAGAGCGAGTTCGTCACCGCGGTGATCATGAATCCCTTGAAATATGCCATGGACTTTTTCCAGACATATCCGATGAGACTCTGAAGGTGGACGATTAGTGATATTTGTATAGTAACAAGTAGCGCGACAAGCACTATAAATTTCATATGAGAAATATAGAAAATAAAGATACGGGTAAAGTCAAGAAAGATATGCAGAAATGGTAATCGGGCGGGTGGGGACCATTCCCCTCCCCGCCCGCGGCCTTTTACATCCTGTCGCCGGTGGTGAGATTGAGTACTTTTGCCTGCCCGTTAACGAACACAACAAGCCGGTTTCCGCGGATTTCCAGCCTTCCGTCGTTCTCCATGCGCTTTCTCCAGATGACGGGACCGTCCTGGGACGCGCAATAGACGTACCCGCTGGCCGCGATATAGATGCGGTTCATTCCCTTCACGGGCGGTTCAACCACCTTGCCTTCCCATTCGACCCTGCCGTTACGGATGTAGTAGACGTCGAACCTGGTCACGAGGAGCCTGCCGTTGGGGCGTGGTTCCCTTTTCTCATGACGGATGTAACGCGCGAGTTTTTTCACGTCTTCAACGGGCCTGTCGCGCACGTCGATGATCTCCTTGTTATCCTTGTTGAAATCCTCGACAGAGAATTTTTTCATCTCGTCCTTGCCGACGACCACGTCGTCCCCCGCCTTCTTGATGACCTCGTCTATCGCCCTGTCCTTGGCGTCCGGGTCCTTCTTCATGATATCGTCCACCTTTTTCTCGGCCTTCGCGACATCATCCTTGGTCACGACAACCTTCTGGTCCTTCTGGAGATCGGGGGCTATTTCGAGGATTTTATTCATGCTTTCCTCGAGGCTCTTCACGCGTTTCGCGACTTTCACAGAGCCGTCGAAGACCTTGATCCTGGTGGTGCTATTCGCGTCGGCCTCGACGGTGAACTGGGTCCCCCTGACACCCGCAACCGCGGTCGGGGTCTTGACCATGAAGGATTCGGACTTGAGGAGCTTTTTGGGCTTGCAGAGCATCTTACCCGAATCGAGATCCATGGATGTATTCTCACCCTTTTCGTTATGAACCAGGGCCGTGAAAACGAGCTTGGTCTTCTGCTTGATCCGGATCAGAGAGCCTCCGATCTTGATGTCGCAGAATGACTCGTCTCCGGTTTGAATGATATCCTTTTCCTTGAGAATATCCCCTATCTGAAGGGGAGCATTATTCCTGCTGACTTCCCCCATAATAAAGCTAACCATGGCATAATCATCGGTCTGTCCCCTGGCGCATCCAAAAGATATCGCCAATATGGACATAAATAATAATATGGACAATTTTTTCATTCGAAAACCTCCTGAAAAATCCTCAAAAAGTAAACCTCATTCTGTTATCCCCTGAATAACTATAATGAAATATACTCAACCATTCAAACAATACTAAATTAATATACTCCAGTTGTTTTTTTTGAATGATAAAAAAAGTTTTACCCCTCCATTTTTTTATAGAGGTGCCAGACACTGCATGATAGCTCCTGGCATCAGCTTGAGGTGTCTGACACCTCATCCCAGGGGAGACTGCTATGACCGATCAGGCCTTAAAAAACACAATAATGAGTATTTTCATCGCCGATGCGCTCGGTTCCGCGTCGGATTCCATGGGCAGGGGGCACGTGTCGGCCCATTACAGGGAAATGGACGGATATCGCGATCCCGCCCCGGCCCTGAAGGGCAGGATGGATCGATGGAAAAAGCCGGGCCTGTATACCTCGATTTCCCAGTTCATGGCGCTTGGCGCGATGCACATGCGGGGCGGGAGCTTTGCCCGGGAAGAATTCCTTCATACACTGTCAAGGGCGCCCGAGGTGATGGATTCAACGCAGGGTATCTTCCGCGGAACTGATCCCGTCGAGCGGTCACTCACCCAGAGGGCCCGCGAGCGCGATCAATCTCCGCCGCCGGTCCTGCCTTCCTGCAGGATCATACCGGCAGCTGCAGCGTTCGTTCTGCTGGGGGCAAGCCGGGTCGCCGTTTTCGACTATCTCGCCCTATTCTCGCTTGATATATCCACCATAACCGGCGGGCTGGTCTTCGCGGAAACCGCGCGCAGGCTCCTCGGAACAGATGATTACGCGACCGATAACTATCGGCACGAAGGAGCGATGGCGGCCGAAGACATAGGGAGCATGGCGCAAGCAGCACCCGAGGAGTTCTTCAACCGCCGGATCAACCCCGGGAAGGTCGCTGATTTCGCCTCGGAATACTGCTCCCTGCTCAATGGAATCGGGGAGGAAAGGACACCCGCAGGTGCTGAAAAAAGAATATGCGATGCGGTCAATAAGCACATGAAGACCCCTGTTACGAGGGCCACGGTGAACGATCCGCTTGCACAGGTGGCTTTCTCCCTTTCATTTTTGGATATACACAAGGAAGACGATTATTTGCTCTATAAAGTAGCCTCAGAAGGCGGTACGAACGCATCTCTATGTGCCATGTGCGGGGCTCTTGCCGCCGCTTCAGGCCGCAAGGACCACATCAGGGAGGAGCTCGTCACTCAATTGATCAACAGGAGGCGGATATTGGCATTCGCGGATTCGGTGCCAGACACCTCCGGCACCGGGGAATTCATGCAGGCTGAAGCCATGCTCACCGCGAAGGAGACGGAAGAGCGCGCGGCGCGAATGAAGCATACAAAGGATAAGTCGCCGGCCAGGAAAAATCGCGAGGCCCGTATCGATTCGCTCAACCGGCACGTGGTAGAATCCTGGACCAAGATCGACAGGGCAAAATGGAAAAAAGACCGCCGGAAGGCGGATAGGGGCGGTCATGATGATTGATTCTTCATCAGAGAAAAATATTTGACAAATTGCCGATAAATAGTAATTTACTTTGCCGGGATATATACGGCATCATGGTGGCCTTAATCATGGAGGATACCCAATGCGGAAGAAGTTTTTTATCATAGTATCTCTTATCCTGTTCGGATCGGTCCTTGTGTGGCAGGACGCTCAATCGAAAAAAATCGAATATGAAGACATCAATATAAACCAGGTAACCGATTACAGCCTGGACCGCATCGCTTTCCTTCACATCGAAAACGACCCGGATGGCGAACCCCAGAAGAAAGACAATTCCATAGAAAGCCTGCTCATCATCAAGGACAACCGCATGATCCTCATGAAATCGGGTTACGACAACCCCGACGAGGTACACGCACTCTACCAGCAATTCAAGGCCGCAAGCTTCAGTACGGAGATATATCCAGTCGAGAAAAACGACATCTGGCCGGCCAAGATTAAAAACGAGCCGAATTTCATGGTGCTCACCGACAAGAGAATGCCGATAGTCAAAAAGGAGAAGAAAGAGGCTGCGGGATCGAACTGGGAAACCTACAACAAGCTCTACGAAGTGCGCAAGGATTTTGTCAACCAGCATGTACGCATCTTCAAATCGCTGATTCTCAACCAGAGAGAATCGAACATGATAGTCAAAAGGGAAGTAATCGATTACTTTTTGCCGGAAAAAAACAAGAAATCCGGCGGTACCGAGGCCGGAGGCGGCGGCGACTCGAAAAAAACGATCATCGTGTATTCAACGCAGGTATGGGCCAAGAGCTTCGACGGGAACGTCTATTATGCCGAGGACATGGACGGCGACGGCATCGTGGAAACCTTCTCTGTAAAAGTGAGCGACAATTTCCACTGGGGAAACAACGTGACTCCGAATGTTCTCCTCATTAGCGTCAACACCGCGGAAGCGAAGAAAGACCCGGCGAAGAACGAGTATCTCAACACCATCAAGGACTTAGGCAAATGGGCGGTGGAAGGTCTTCCCGCGGGAGATAAGGACTTCAACGAGAAGAATTACGTCGACGGGACCCTCTCAGAAACGTTTCCCCCCGACCCGAAGGACCCGACGAAAAAGGACATGCGCAAATCGCTGCTCGTGAACGAAAACGTGATAAAGACCATCAACGAAATCTACAGGGTACATCCTGAAACCCAGAAATACGCAGAGAAAAAATAGCGCCACCGTAGCTCGATGGAACAAAAAAGGCCGCCTTTTACAAGGGCGGCCTTTTTTTTGTTCCATCAAAAGTTCGGCTCATCGCATGATGCGGTGAAAGCGCCCGATTGAATACAGCAGCTACTTCCAGTTCCTGATAAAATGGGCTTCCTTGAGATGATCCTGGACCGGAAGGAAATCCATCGGGTTCAGCGGGATATCTTTGTAAAGAATTTCAAAATGGACATGGGCGCCGGACGAACGGCCGGTGCTTCCGACGTAGCCGATGATCTGGCCCTTTCGTACGATATCGCCTTGTTTTACGAGGTTCACGCTGTTATGGGCATACCGGGAAATAAAATTATCCCGGTGTTCGATGCAGATATACCTGCCGAATCCGCGTCGTCCCTCGTCGTTCACCAACAGGACCCTGCCGTCCATAACCGCCACTATGGGCGTTCCCTTCGGTGAAGGAAGATCGATCCCGCCATGAAATATTCCCCAGCGCATCCCGAAATTCGACGAAATATACTGTATTTCGCCCAAGGGCCACGAAAAGCCTTCTTTCTGGGACGATGCGGAAGCGCGTGAAACGCCTTTCGCGGTCAATTCCTTCATGTAGGCATCGCCGTACGGAACGAAACCGAAACCCCTGTTGAAAGAGGCCACGTTGACCGCTTCGAATTCCTTCATGGTTGTCTGGTACTTGTTGATGAGGGCTAGCAGATGTCCTTTCGAATCGATGGAAACCCACTGGCCTATTTTACCGCGATATTGCTGGATATTCTCGTTGTCGACCGGAATGCTTTCAAATGATGCGTCACTCGCATAGGCGGTGACGCACATCATGATTGTACAGAACAATACCGTTGTGGAAAGGATTGGCCTCTTCATGATTCTCTCCCCGGAGTAAAAATAAATGTTATTATTGCACTAAGACTATCAAGCTTATCTTTCTACTCCATTTCCATGAAAAAACCCTATTTTTGTCAAGTTAAAATT
>CAYRGX010000048.1:0-29057 GCA_964423905.1 uncultured Leptospirales bacterium
TCACGCGGTGGCCGTGCGGAGCCACGGCCACGCGGTGTGCTGGATCACTCTGTGGAGCGTTCGGTTCCCCTATACAAGAAAGCAATTCTTACTGAAGCATTATTCCCCTGATAACGATCATGTCCCTCTTTTATAGTTGACAGATTTCCAGTGAGGGATCTATCTAATTAATACAGGTCATCAATCAACGCAAGATGGGAGACCATATTCCTCTCTGTGCAGGTAGGCCCGAACATACCATACCGGCTCAAAAATGAAACTATCATATATTATATTAATTCCGACATTGATTTCAATCTCCATGATGTTTTCATCATGCGTGGCTCCAGAAACACCGGTCACGATCGTCCCGAAGGAACACGAGCTTACCGAAGAACAAAAAAAAATATGGCTCGCAATGAAGAATCAGTGGTTTAAGACCGAATACGCTTCATGCCTTCGGAAACACAATCTCAAGATGTCATGCAGCAACTGTGAATACGTTTATATCCGTGTCAGGATGAAGATTGATAACCGAGGGAGACTGGTTTCCTGCACGGTGATCCAATCCAATGTCTGCGGTCGTGAAGCATCCGAGGACATCGTACAATGCTTCACCGATTTTTTTAAAACTTTCATCTTCCCGCAGGGACTCAGGTCCGTGACATTCGAAACAATGCTGGGCACCGGGTTATCATGCTGACGCACGCACCACACTGATGAACGGTTCCAGTATTTTTGAATCCTTTCCCTATGGCATCCCGTCCATTATCGGCAGTGCAATAACCGCACTCATTACCGTATACTTTATCTTTAAAGGCAAACGGCGAAAGCTCGTCATGGCCGTCGTGTTGTTCTGCTCGAGCGTAATAGTATGGATGTCCTCTTTTGCGTTTATGTCCTTTATCCCTGAAGGGCCGATTCTGTCCGTCACCAGGATCTTGTATTTCACCAGCTGGTTCCTTATCCCTCCCTTCTACATAAACTTTGCATTGAGCTATCGAAGGGAACCGCGCCGCATATTCTGGTGGACCTTTGTCGCATCGGTTGCCCTAGCGCTGGTGGCAGAAATTTGCGGTTTTACATCGGTCGAAAGAGCCTTTTTCGGCTATTGCCCGAGGCTTCATTACCCATTTTCCATAATCGCGAACGCCGTATATTTTTCCATTGTAAACGCGGGGATGATACTCTTTTACAGGGAGTATCTGACATCCTTGAATAACGACAGCCGTTACCAGTCCTTTCTACTCTGGGCCGGTACGACCATTGGTTTTTTATTCGCCATAAGCGAAACGATAATGCTGATAGCCATGGTGCGCCCGTCCGATATACCAATCCCCACAATCGGTGCATACATCGACAATATCGCGCTTGCGTTGACGTGCGCGGCCGTACATGTCATCATCCTCGTCATGGTCCTTCTTCATACGAGTTACGGTTCAAAGTTCTTCGGTGTTCTCACCGCTACCCCTTGCCTGCTTGTAGCCGGTTTTCCTGTCGGCGTCGTTTTCACTTTCATAATTATCCACTATGGCAAAGCCGTATATCCTTTCAGCAGCGTGGGAGTCCTGGTTGCGATATTTTTCATCGCCTATGCAATAATTAAATACAGGCTTATCGATATCACATCGCTCCTGAAAACGCTGCTTGTTTACGTGCTCCTGTCCGCGGCGTTTCTCCTCGTGTATGCCACGGTCATCTTTGTGCTGTACGGAAGGTCAATCGAAGTACTTCCCTCCCTGATAATCGCCGTCACAATCATTTTCGTTTTCAACCCGCTTCAGATGTTCCTCCAGAATGCCATTGAACGCGTGCTGTTCAGGACTCGTTACAATTACCAGAAGGCAATTCACGATGTCAGCGGCAGGCTCGTAACGGTGCTCGATTTCCACAAGATCATCGACATCATCCGCGATACGATAACGAGCACGATAGGCGCCCGATCATTCGCATTGATCCTCTACGACCATGAGAGTGAGATATACGTACCGGTGGCCACCGGCGGGGATGTGCAGGATAATGGCCGCATCGTTCAGCCCGACGATCCTTTCCTGAACTTCATGCGCCTTGCGAACAACGAGATATTCAGGGAAGACCTCGAAGGCGACGACCTCAACGCACCGGACCAGGTGGGATATTTAGCCCTCTTCGATCGATTCAACGCTTCGGTCGCGATCCCGATGACCTACAAGGGCGTGCTCAGTGGAGTGCTGTTTCTCGGCGACAAGGAATCGGGCGAGCTCTACGCCCGGCAGGATATCGCGCTCCTGCAGATCATGGCGAACCAGGCCGTGATCGCGCTTGACAATGCCCGGCTCTACGAGCTCGCGATCACTGACGGCCTCACCGGACTATTCATCCTCAAATATTTCAATCAGCGCCTCAACGACGAGGTCGCCGGCGCCATCAGAAACGGGAGGAACCTGTCGCTCCTTATGCTGGATATCGATCATTTCAAATCGGTGAACGACGAGCACGGGCACCAGGCCGGCGATTCAGTATTGAAACATATCTCGAGGATCATCCGCGACCAGGTACGGACCATCGACACTACCGCGCGATACGGCGGTGAAGAATTCGCGGTCATACTCCCGGAAACCGACAACGGCACCGCGGAAGGCGTGGCGGAAAGGATTCGCAGGGCCGTGGAGCACGATCGCTTCGCGGGTGGAATTCACAGAACGGTTTCGATCGGAATCGCCAGCCTCGACGGCGTTTCAATCGCCGCGGGTCACGATCACGATCCGCATGATTCGCGCGAGAGCAGGAACATGCTCTGTGCAATGCTCGGGGCGCGTCTGCTCCGCGTCGCCGATGACGCATTGTACAGGGCCAAACGCGAAGGGCGGAACAGGGTCTCCAACGGGGGCATGCTCATTACCGGGGATAGATCCCCCGGGGAATGAATAATCCGTCAAAACGATGAGTGGCCAAGCCGCAACAGGAGGATTACCAGATGAAAGGCAAATTTAAACCAGAAACGAGAATCATGATCGCGATCTCATTATGTGCGGTATTTTCAACCGGCATCGGGGCTGTTACCATACGGCACGATGTCAAAGACGCCGCGTATATCGCTTTCGCAAAAAAGGAGTATCTGCGACCTGGACTCGTCACCACGCGGCCGATGGCAGAGGTTCCTGGTTCAGGGGTGATTATCCACCCCAATTACGTTCTTACCGCAGGTCACGTGGGGAGCGTAAACGGCCCGGCAAAAATGCCGGTCGTGTTCGACGGGAAGGAATACATGGTCGATTTCGTATACCTGTGTCCTGGATATGCCCTGAATAAAAGCAGCCTCCAGGGCAATGACATATCCCTTCTGAAAATCGAGGGGAACGGCATCACCCGGGTTCGGCCCGCCGTCATTTGGACCGGTGGAATGTCCCCCGGAATGAGAATCATCGGCGTGGGCCAGGGAAAGACCGGCACCGGGCTGCAGAACGATGAACCCGGCCCGCCGCGCACGTTCCGCGCCTATGAAAACACGGTAGATTACATACTCGGCGCGGACAACTACCGCTTCTTCATCACGGACTTCGACAGCCCCGATGCCAACGCGAACACACTGGCCGGCATCGTGTACGCCCTCGGCGGGAAAAAAATCACGACACTGTCCTCGGCCATGCCCCTGCCGCTGGAAGGCTCGACCGCTGCCGGCGACAGCGGGAGCGGGGTGTGGATCGAATCGGGTGGATCATACTTCCTCGCGGGCATCACCAGCGGAAGATTCTATTCATGTTACGGGGGACAATCGGGTTACGTGAACCTGGGTGACGAGAGGATTCTCGCGTGGATCAAATCAATATGCCCCGGAGTGAAAACCGCTCGCTGACGGATGCGCCCGGCGGGGGACGATCATTCCTCCGTGAGCGGGGTGATAGACAGGATCTCTAGCAGTTCGAAAATGCTCGACATGAGCATGTGGGATTTCCGGAGCTCTTCGCCGTGCACTGAACCGTCCGCGCCATTATAATGCCACAAATAACACATGCCGCCGGTACCGTACGTGTCGAGGTAAATCGACCGAACCCATTCCGGAACGATATCCCCGTCCAGGGAGCCGATGAATTCCGCCTCGTGCTCGGTCGAATACCACTCGGGCCCGGTGCCCCATGTCGTGGAAAGGAGTTCGTAATCGGCGGCCCAGCTTTCCTGATCCGGGTCGGGAAAGCTGGCATTGCCCTCAAGACTCTCGCCCCAGAGGGCTGTGCCTTTCACGCGCACCCTGATTATGGCTTTACCCATGACCGTCGCATTTCTCCGGGGATATATGTCTTTCTCATCGGGATACGGAAAGCATTTTGAGCATCCGTCGCACATACGGATTTACCGATAGTTATCGGCAAGACACGGTTTGTCAAATGATTTTCTCCTGCATCCGGTGAAGGCAAGACTGCCGGGCCCCATCCATAAAGTGAGGGGATATCCCCTAAGGTTCTTGACACTTTCATATCCATATGCTAGTCTCCTGAGTAAAACATATGAGATTTAATGCTTGCCTGTAATGGAAACTGAACAAATGCTTGCCCGCTGTTATCACTCGCGCGTGGACGCCGCGCCTGCGCCACGCTCTCCCTGCCAGGCGCCATGGAGTAAAGCGATGAAGAAATGGACACTAAGAATCCTGATCGCGGTTTTGTTCCCCGCCATGCTCGCGTGCGGAAAAGAAAACGAGGGGGATATACGCGTAGGCGGGCTCTTCGATCTTACCGGTCAGACCGCCGAAACCGGAATAATGTACGCGCTCGGTATCAGGCATTGCATTGACATGACCAACAGGGCCGGCGGTATCAACGGACGCCGGGTCCGTCTCCACGAGATCGACACGGCATACCTCCCGTCCCTCGACGTCCAGGGCTACGAGAAGCTCCGTAGGGAACACCGTGTTCACCTCATCTTGGGATGGGGCACGGGCGGCACCCTCGCCCTCGCCTCCACCTTCAACAGGGACCAAATGCCGTACACGAGCGTATCCTTTTCCAAATCTCTCGCTGCGGGCCCGAAGGCACAATATCATTTCATGATGGGACCCACATATTCAGACCAGATGCTTGTCATACTCAGGCACATCCACAAGGTATGGACCGATACGTCGCGTCGGCCCAGGGTCGCATTCATTTATAACGATACCGAATTCGGAAAGTCCCCGGTACCTGAGGGGAGACGCTACTGCGAGGCCCTCGGCATTGAGCTTGTCGCCGAGGAAGTGGTCATCCTGGAAGCGATGGGAGCGATCGATCAGCTGAAGCGAATAGCGGAGAAGAAGGCCGATTACGTCATCATCAACGAAACCGCCCAGCCGGCCTCGGTGATCCTCAGGGATGCGAAAAAAATCGGCCTGAGGGCGCAGTTCTTCGGCCTCGTATGGTGCTCGGACGACAAAGTGATTCTTCTTGCCGGTGACGCGGCCGAAGGTTTCATGGGGGTCATGACATACAATTTCTCCGACAAGACCCTGCCGGGGCTCATGGAAATATCAAGTTACCGCCAGAGCACCGGACAGAAGGACGGCGGTATCTCGTTGCGATATGTCAACGGCTGGCTCACTGCGAAAATCATGCTCGAGGGGGTTCGGCGTGCAGGAAGCGATCTGAGCGGTCCCGCGATTCGAAAAGGACTCGAAAGCATTCGTGATTTCGACACCGGCGGGATTACCCCGAAAATCAGCTTCAGCCCGGAGAACCACGTGGCATTCAGGGAAATGAGGATCGGCCGGGTCGTCAGGGGGGCCTGGCATGCCATTCCCGACAGTCACGGTAGGCAAGATTAGCGGCTCATGAAGCTCCTCCTGACATCCTCCATAGGAAGGAAAATAACCGGGGGTTATCTCATCCTGGCGGCGATCATCCTGGCCACAGCCCTTCTCGCCATCTACCAGCTGGGTTACATCGAATCGATCATCTCGAACCAGCTGCTTGACCGAGCCGACGCGAGATCCCTGAACAAGGATATCATCATCAGGTCAAAACAGGTATCGATACTCGTCAGCGACTACTGCGCGACCGCGGATCCCGCGAGAAAGCAGGGCATCAGGATGAATATCATGGACAATGTCACCTTCACCAAGGTGTTCATACGCCAGATGCTGGAAAAAAAGATCTCGCGGGAAGAGGAAGGACTCATTTTCATGCTGATCGAACTTTACGACGGCTATGAGAAGGAGTTGATGCGGGTGCTCGACAACTCGGCGATGAACGACGAATTCGATTATTACAATTCGCGCATTGTCACCCTCCTCCAGCAGATCGACAAGGAGGAAACACGGCTCATGGTCCAGTCGTGGATATTCACCCGGGAGCGAATCAGGTACATCAGGCTCATCCTCGTCTCGTTTCTCGTGGCCGCCGTCGTCGCGGGGCTCTTCATGGGGTTCCGCAGGACGCGGTCTATCGTCGTGCCCATAAAGAACCTCGCCGCGGTGCTTGACGAGTATGGCAGGGGCAATTTTCATGTGCGGGCCGACATATCCTCCGACGACGAAATAGGATTTTTTTCCCGAAGATTCAACTCCATGCTCGAGCAGATCAATGCCTACGCCGAAGAAATGACGAGCACGAACGTTCGGCTCCAAAAAAACCTGCGCGAACTCGATGAAAGCCGGGGCCGCCTGCAGGCGCTGAACGATGCGAGTCCCTATTCAGTCCTTGTCGTCGAACGCAGCGGCCGAATCGCCGATGCGAACCTGACGTTCTTCGAGATGCTGAAATACGGCCCCGCGGAATACTACGATCTCAGCGTGCTCGATATCGCGGTCGACGGGGAGCAGGAAGCCATAATCAACGGATGCATCGAGAATGCCATCGCGGGGAACAAGGCCGACAGCGAGGCGACGGTCAGGAAAAAAGACGGGGCGCCCCTGCCTGTCATGGTCAGGGTTCGCCGCATCCTGCACGGGGAAGAGAACCTGCTCCTGTTCATCATGGCTGACATCACGGAGAGGAAGCAATCGGAGGAAAAAATCCACCAGCAGTACGAGCAGATACAGGCGCATTTCGCGAAACTCGAAGCCGCAAACCGCGAGCTCGAGAAGGCGCACGAGGAGGTACTCGGCGCCAACAGGATCGCATCGGAGGAAAAGGAGCGTATCGACACCACCCTGCGATCAATCGGCGAGGGTGTCATCACCACCGACATGGAGGGCCGTATCGAGCTGATGAACCAGGCCGCGGAAATAATCACGGGAATTAAAATGAGCGAAACGGACGGCTCCACCATAAAGGACGTTTTCAGGATCGTGAACGAAAAGACCGGCCAGCCCTACGGCGACCCGGTTGAGTCGGTCATCATGACCCGCGGGCCCATCGAGTTCCGGGAAAGAACCGTGTTGATCGCGCGGGACGGAACCCGCAAAATCGTATCGCCCGTCATCGCCCCCCTGCAAACCACGGACGGGGCCATTTTCGGGATAGTCATCGCGTTCAGGGATATCACCGAAAACGTGATGATGGAGGACGAAATACAAAAAGCATCCAAGATCGAGTCGCTCGGCATTTTCGCGGGCGGGATCGCGCACGACTTCAACAACTATCTCACCGCGATACTGGGCAGTATCTCACTCGTCAAGGCCGGCCTGGACAAGAAGGACCCGCTGCACGAGGTGCTCGACGAGGCCGAACACATCTCGCTGATCGCCAAGAACCTCACCCGTCAGCTCCTTACGTTTTCACGCGGCGGCGAGCCGATCATCGCCGACGTCCAGGTCGAGCAGCTCATCCGCGACACGGCGGGCTTCGTGCTGAGCGGGTCTCCCGTACGGGCGGTTTATTCGATCGCGCCCGATATCTGGAACGCCAGGGTGGATGAGGGCCAGATCGGCCAGGTGATCCACAATCTGATCATCAATGCCAGGCAGGCGATGCCCGAAGGGGGGACCGTAACCATTGCCGCAGTCAACGTCACCATTCACGATGGCGGCCCGATCCCCCTTCAACCCGGGAAGTACATACGCATGGATGTATCGGACACCGGCCCTGGTATCCCCGAAAATCTCCTTCAAAAGATTTACGACCCTTATTTCACCACCAAGGCCGATGGAAGCGGTCTCGGCCTGACCGTCACATATTCCATAATCAAAAAGCATTCGGGCCGCATTGAAGTGCAGACGGGGCATGGCAGGGGAACAACCTTCACCGTATATCTCCCCGCTTCGGAGGGGCGCGTAGAAAAAAAAATACATGGCAGGACCCGCAGGAACTATGCGGGACTCAGCATACTCATCATGGACGACGAACAGTTCATCCTGAATACCGCATCCCGCATGATGTCCAGGCTCGGGTTCGCCGTTACGGAAGTGCGCGGCGGGAGCGAAGCCGTACGCCGTTACCGCGAAGCCCTCGACAACGGTACGCCCTACGATCTCGTCATCATGGACCTCACGATCCCCGGCGGCATGGGGGGGAAGGAGGCGATAGGCATTCTCAGGGAAATGCATCCCGGAGTCAGGGCAATCGTGTCGAGCGGTTATTCCAACGATCCGGTCATGGCGAATTATGCCGATTACGGGTTCTGTGGTGTGGTCGTCAAACCCTACCGCCTCTCGGACCTGGAGGACGTCATCGCATCCATTATCCCGCCTGATGCGGGAAAAGACGGGACACCGGGCTAGTTGCCGCTCCTGTAGGGAAAACGGACTTCGTAGCGAGTCCCGTTATCCGCGGTCACGGAGATCTCGGCGGAGAGCTGTCTGGCAAGCGCATTGATTATCTGCATCCCCGCGGTACCAGGCTTTTTGCCAGGCATCGTTGTCGCGGTCATTCCCGGACCATCGTCTGCGATGATGAGAGTGACATACCCTTCGTGAATCGAGATGCCCAGTTCAATCACGGACCGACGTCCCTCCGCGCAGCCATGCTTGATTGAATTCGTAAGCACCTCGTTGATTAAAAGCCCGCATGGCACCGCCTGGTCGACCCCCAGCGGCACGGGATCGAGGCGGCCAATCACCTCGATGCTCTCGGGGTCTTTCAGGAACAGGTTGACGATGTCCCTGTAGAGTTCCATGATGTAGGCGCCCATGTCGATGCGTGAAAAGTTTTCCGCGCTGTATATCTTCTCATGGATTTTCGCCATGGAGTGAATCCTGGCGATGGCGTCCCGCAGGTGCACCTCGAGCTCGTTGCTTCCGGTATTCATCAACTGGATGTTGAGGAGGCTCGATATCACCTGCATGTTGTTCTTGACGCGGTGATGGATTTCCCTGATAAGAAGCGTCTTCTCGTTGAGGGACGCCATCATTTCCTGCTCGGCCTTCACCCTCTCGTCGATGTCGCGGACTATCGCCTGGAGGAAAACGCCGTCCGCTATCTCTATCCTATTGAGCGAAACCTCAGCGTAAAATGGCGTGCCGTTCTTTCTGCAATGCAGCCACTGGAACACCTGGGGCGTGCCGGAAAGTGCCGCCTTCATCCGCTCCCTGGCCGCCTGCTGGGAGTCGCTTCCGTCGGGTTGTTTCGATGGCGATAAATCCCACGAGGATTTACCGATGATATCCTCCCGGGTACAGTCGTACATGGTGAGCGTGCGGTTATTGCAGGCGATACAAACCTCGTCATGCATGGTAAATATGGCGTCATTTGCCGTTTCGAAAAGCAGCCGATATTGCTCTTCCCTGCGTTTCAGGTTTTCCTGCGCGGCGATCCTGTCGGTTATGTCCCTGATTCCGGCGATGATGACGACCTTGCCGCGTCTTTCAAACGTCTTGAGTCCCACTTCGGCTACGATCCTGGAGCCGTCCCTTTTTCGTGCCCTCCACTCGAAAAGCACATCCTCCCCGTTCACGGCCCTGCGCCAGTATTCGCCGGCTTCCTCGACGTTGAAATCATCCGGGCCGACGTCCCCGATATTGATGGACACGGCCACATCCCTGGTGATGCCGAACCATTCCAGGAAACGGTCGTTCACCTCAAGGATGTTCCCTTCCAGGTCGTGAATCATCATCGCATCATGGGTCGCGTTGAATATGGCCCGCAGTTCCATTTCTGAAGCCTGGAGCGAATGCTGCGACACTACGAGTTCCTCGTTCTGGGCCTCGTATTCCTCGTTGGTCGCGATGAGCTCCTCCATGGTAGACTCCAGCTCCTCGTTCGTCGCGTGGAGCTCCTCGTTGGCCCGCTCCATCCGCAGCCTGTTCCTGTTCATGCTCAGGAGGGCCCTGCGAGTGATGAAAAAGACGTTATACGTCACGATCGTGACGATGATCACCGACATGGTTCCGTCGGCGATGACGTCCTGGGCCTGTCCCCAGGATACGAGGTTTTGCCGGTTCAGATTCAACATAAAAAGAACGATAACGGTTATGTTGACACCACCGTAGATGAATATTCCCGCAGGACGGCGTGTAAAGACGATCGGGGCCATGGAAAGGACCGCGATCAGTCCGAATATCGTGTCTATCCGCGATAAGACGGGAGATATATCGTTGAAGATAATGATCCAGTGCAGGACCTGGACCGCGATGAACAGGGCGTGTGCCGCAATGGAAAAATGTCCGGAAACTAGTACAGCCAGGACCGCCACTATAATAATGAACAGCACGATCAGCGAGATTATAACCTTGTAGTTAAGGGAATACCCCATATCGGGGCTATGCAGGTTCAGATAGGCGGTGTATGCGATGGAGCATGGTATGATGAAGAGCGACGCTATGCATATTATGAGAAGAAAACGGGCCTTCAGTGCCTCGAATTCAGCTTTATTCTCATATCTATGCAAAAGCCTGCTTAGAAGGTTTTTCATCAAGAGTGCCCGGCCCACACTTTAATACAATAATACGCCCGGGCTTTTTTTCAAGCCTTTTTATGCTTTAAATGCACTCTTGCGGAACAAATACTGTCTATCTGCGTCCCTTGCGTCGCCCGCTGCCGGGTTTGGTGCTTTTTACTTCCGGTTCCATTACTACGTCAACCGGCCTACCCGCTTCATCATGCTGAAAGAGCTTGCTGTGCTGGGGACCGTTCTCGAGGTCTTTCGCGATCTCTCCCGTGGTATCATCGGAGCCAGGGATGTCGTCTTCCTTATCCGGCTCCGGCCTGAATGAGCCTTCGACGAACTCACGGAAGCGGTCGATATACTCGAACACCGCCGGCACGACGATAAGGGTTATAAGGGTTGACAGGATGAGCCCCCCGATGATTGCAACGCCCATCCCCGCCCGGTACTTGGCCGCCTCGCCGAGGCCCAGCGCGACGGGAAGCATGCCGGCGAGCATGGCGAAGGTCGTCATCAGGATGGGGCGCAGCCGGATAAGGCCCGCCCTGGAGATGGCCTCCTTGCGCGTGAGTCCGCCGCGCACCCCTTCGAGCGCGAAGTCAACGAGAAGGATCGAGTTCTTCGTCACCAGGCCGAGGAGCATGACGCAGCCGATCATGGTGAACATGTCCAGCATCTTTCCGGTAACGAAAAGAGCGTAAAAGGCCCCGGACATCGCGGGCGGGAGCGCGAGCAGTATCGTCACCGGCGTGAAGAACGACTCGTACAGGCTCGTGAGCACGAGGTAGATGAATATGAGGGAGAGGATAAAGGCAATCATGATGTTGACCACCATGTCCTGGAACATGTCGGCCTGCCCGATGAATGAATAGGTGACGCCCCTGGGCAGGGGCAGCTCTTTTTCAAGTATCTGCTTGGTCCGGGAAATCGCGTTCCCTACCGCGCCCCCGGTGCTTATGTTCGCGTACAACTGGATGGCCCTGGCCCTGTCCTGTCGAATGATCATGGACGGGCCGGTTTTATCAACCGGCGTGGATATGGCGGTGAGGGGTATAAGCTTGGGGGGCATCATCATGTTGGGCACCCTGGTCTCCGCATACGCCGCCTTCAGGTTCCTCTGATCCTCCTTCATCCTGAGGCGGACATCGTATTCAAGCCCGCTCTCGTGAAACTTGCCCACGATACCGCCCTCCACGTGATAGCGAAGCTCCTGCCCGGCCACCTTGTTCGCGACGCCGAGCATCTGCATGCGATTGGGATCGAGCACCACCTGGAATTCGGGCCGGCCCGCCTCGTAGCTCGAGGTTATCTCGGTGAGGTCCTTCACCCCCTTGAGCTTATCCCTCACCTTGAGCGAATAGTCGTAGATCTGGTCGAGATCGTTCCCCTTCAGGTTCAGGATATACGGCTTGCTGGCCCCGCCTCCGCCCACGCGGGTGTAGTTGTCGACCGTGGGCTTCGCGTATGCGAATCCCGAGAGGATTGTACGGATGTTCTTCTTCAGTTCGTTGGTGGTTTTCTTCCTCTCGCTTCGGTGGACCATGAACACACCGAGGTTCCCCACGTTATGCTGGCCCACCGAGTTGCCGGCCTGGATCGTCATGTGGTCGAGTTCGGGAATCTTCGCGACAAGGCTGTCCGCCATTTTCTTCAGCACCGCGTGCGTTCCATCAAGACTGGTCTCGGGAGGCATCTGGATATTAACCAGGTACTCGCCCTCGTCGGGATCGGGCTGGAAGGTCTTGGGGATCTTCACGAAGACGACCGCGCTTCCGAGGAATATCAACGTCGTGATGCCGAGTATCTTGACCGGGTGATCCAGGCTGTACGACATGACCCTGGTATAGACAGCCTCGAGCCACTCCTGGAAGAGTTCAAACTTGCGCACGACCACATTCCTGGCCTTCTCCCCCCTGCCGGCGAAATAGGCCGAAAGGAGCGGTGCCATGGTGAGCGCGTCGAAGAGGCTTACGAGCATGGCGAACACGACGGTGAGCCCGAACTGCCTGAAAAAGCGTCCGATGATGCCCTGAAGGAAACCGATCGGCATGAACACCGCTATGATGGTCAACGTGGTCGCGATGACCGCGAGGGCTACCTCGGTAGTACCGCGTTCGGCCGCCTTGAACGGGTGCATTCCCGATTCGAGCTTGCGGAAGATGTTCTCCCTGACGACGATGGCGTCGTCGACGAGCAGTCCCACCGTGAGCGAAAGCGCGAGGAGGGACATCAGGTTTATGGTGAACCCGAAGATATACATGACGACAAAGGCGCCGAGAAGGCTGTTCGGGATCGCGATGCCGGTGATGATCGTCGAGCGGACGTTCCCCAGGAACAGGTACACGACGATCACCGCCAGCAGTATGCCGATGATCATGGTATCCCTGACGTCCTCGATGTTGCTGCGGATCATCTTGGCCGTGTCGTAGACGAAGATAAGCCTGGGATTGCCCTCCGTGCCCTTTATGACGCGGTTGATTTCAGGCATCTTGGCCATAATGCCGTCGGCAACAGCCACGGAGTTTTCACCCGATTGTTTGAACACGTCGATGAGTATGCAGGGCCGGCTGGTCTTGACCGCCTTTTTCTGTTTTTCGCCCCTGAATACACGATTGAAAAAACCCGGTTTCTTGTTCTGGGCTGAGTCCGAATAGTAGAGCTCCGCGGTGGTGGTCGCATCCTCCGCACCGTCGGTGACCTTGGCCAGTTTGTCCACGGTCACCGAACCGCCGATATCCCCGGAAAACGAAAGCGGGGCCTTCTTGATCTGTTCGAGGTTCGTAAACTCGCCTATGGTCCGGAACAGCGTGGAGGACGCGTCCCTGTCGAACTTGCCGATGGGAATGTTCGCGCCGGAGCTCTTGAGCTGGTTTGCCACGCCCACCGCCGACATCTCATAGCTGTCAAGCTTGCGGCGGTCCAGCTCCACAAGTATCTGACGCCGGGTGCCGCCGGAAAGGCGCACCTCGCCCACGCCGTTCACCTGCTCCATCATGGGCTTGATGACCTCCTTGGCGAGGTCATAACGCTTCGTGGGGGGAAGGTCCGAAACCACGGCAAAGGTCATGATGGGTACCTCGGTGATGTCGAACTGCCGGACTATGGGTTCGTCCTCGAGGTCCTCCGGCAGGTTGTTTCTCGCCAGGGCCACCTTCTCGCGCATCTTCTCTTCCGCGTACCGCACATCGGTCTCGTAGGTGAATTCCGCGATGACGATGGATGCGCTTTCCATGTTCCTGGACGAAAGGCGCTTGATGCCGGCGATTGTGCTTATCTGTTCCTCGAGGGGCTTGGAGATGAGTTTTTCGATCTCTTCAGGGTTCGCCCCCGGGTAGGTGGTGATTACCGTTACCACGGGAAAATCGATGGGGGGTAAAAGGTCGATACCCAGCCGGCTGATACTGATGCCGCCAACGACAACGATCAGGATGACGATGCATATAATGAAAAGCGGACGTCTGATGGCAAGTCGGGCAATATTCATGAAGACTCTCCGGCGCCCGGGGGACGTCAAATCGCCGCCCGGATCATTTTTGTACAAATGTACTATTCGGACATTACATAGAGAACCCATGCAGGAAATCAATCATTTCGCAGGTCTGTGTAAAAAAAAGTTATCCCACAGCCGGCATATCCCCCCCATCACACTCCCGTGAAATCCGGTTTTGCGTTGGACAAAAAATCTTGACAGCTCCCGCGGCATCCCATCTATTCAAAAATAGAGCGCCGCGTCATCGATACTGCCGGCCTTCCAGGGCCCGTGTCGCTCCCCCCTCCTGTATGATGAATGCAAATGGTACGGTACAACAACGCACAACATTCCGCCGCGGGCCGCTCGGTACGCTGTTCGGGCTCGCGCACACGCTCGCGGGATTCGCGGCAATCGCATGGGCCGCGGTGCGCATCAGCGTGATCGGCTGGGGCGCGGCACTCGAAATGGGCGTTCCCATGTCGGTGTTCAGCTATGCCTGGGAGGCGAATGCCGTGCTCCTGTGGCTCTCGGGCATCGGGCTTCTCCGCGGAAAACCCTGGGGGCGCGCACTGGCGGCGGCATGGGCCGTCGCGGCCATCGCCCTGCGGGCGGGGGCGTGGCTTTCGTACCGCCACTACTGGGGGCCCCTCGCGCCGGGATGGGGATGGGGGGATACCGCCGTGGCGTGGTACGCGTCCGCCGTGCTGGCGGCGACCGTTGTCGGCAAAACGTACAAAACGATCTTTTCATTCATTTATTCGCCGCATGAGCATGAAGCCCCGAAAATACCGTGACGGGAGAACGGCGCCATGACCCCACTCACTCACGCGGGCGCGGGCGCGGCGTTGGTCGCGATCGCCGCGCCGGTCATCAGAAAGGCTTTTAAAACACCCTACCGGGCGCTCGTGCCGATATCGATCATCGCGGGGATAGCCCCTGACATCGACGGCCTGCCCCTCCTGGCGAGCAGGGCCGCCTATTTCGGCAAGGAATGGTATTCCCACCACATGGCCGGGCACTCGCTCGCGGGCGCCGCGGTCTTTTCCACCGTCATCGCGATCTCATACATCGTCGTATCGACCGCGGCGGGCGGACTCGTCAATCTTTTCCGGCGGGACAAGCTCGTACCGCCGCACCGCATCCGCAGGTTCTGCGGCGCCTGGCTCGCCGCGTTCATCGCCTGCGCCACCCACCTGGCGTTCGACCTCCCCACGCCGCCAGGCCCCTGGGGCGGCGTCGCCCTCATGTGGCCGGACAGGCGCATGTTCGGCGGGTGGTCACGCGTGAACTGGCACAACTGGTATTTCATCTACGTGTCGCTCGCCTTCCTGGCCGCATACCTTCCCCTCCACGCGTTCTCGGGGCTGGTGTCGGCAATCCCGTTCCGCATAACACGATGGACCGGTGCCGCGGGCAGGGTCGCGGCGGCCGTCATCGCGGCGTACGCCCTGCACACGGGGTGGACGTTCTACCGGGACCATGACTTCGCGAAAACGGGCGCCGCGAAATGGGACGCGCAGAACAGGGCGCTGGTGTCGCCGGAGTACATGAAGTACGCGGACCGTTATACCGGGCCGGCCACGGTCTTCTGGAGAAGGAGCGTCGTCACGATGGCCGACGTGGTCCGCGCGGGAAACCTGGTCATCCGCCGCGGCGAGGAGACACACCGCGCGGCGTACCGCGTTTTCTCCGCGGTCTTGCCGGCGGGGGACGATCCCGCGGGCGACATGAAGTCCTACCGCGTCCTCCAGGACGCGGCCGCCGGCATGGAGGACCCGCAGAACGGGGACTACCGCGTGTGGATCGTGCGGGACGCCCTGCCCCGGCCCGACTACTACAACCGCGGCTTCCTGCTGGCGCTTGTCCACGCCACCGGCCGCAACGTTTTACAGATGACAAACGCGAGGATGATCGCGTACCGCATCGAGGCGAGGGATTCGTCGGGCCGCGCGACCGCGGTGAAAAGAATATACTACTCGGACAAGATTTTCGTCTCGGACAGGATAGGTCCGCAGATCAACCGCGCCGACATCGCCCCGATGTCCTTCCGCTTCTGGGAACACGACGGCGTCCGCTACAATCTCATCCCGGGTTCGGGCTACACGCGCCACCGCAACCTGGCTAAGGGCTACTACCTGAGCATATCCTCGAAAATCGGGGACCTCTGGCCTGGCGGCAACGCGGGCATTCTCATCCACGACGGTCCCTGGAGCGCCGGATGCGTCGTCGCCGCCTACATACACGGCGACATCGGCAGGCACGTCCAGTATCCCTTCTACCGGTTCTGGGAACGGGCGGACGAGCTCATCGACATCGCGAAGCAGGGGTGCGTGTTCAGGGGGCGTAAGATATTCTGGGGGAGCATGCTCTTCGTCAGGGACCCGGGCGCCATGAACGCGGGCCTGTCGCGCAACACGGGACCGAGGCGCAGGGCCGGGAAGCCGAGCGGCTGACGGCGCGGGGGATATGACCGCCGGCGGGCTGGAATCCGACGCGGAGTATATCCCCCTCAATTTACGAACGAGAAGCGCCATCCGGTGCGATATTTCATAGGGCGCGGCCGGGAAGAATTGTTGACGCCGGATATACCCCGCATAGAATCAGCCTTTGCCGCATACTAAAACCGCATACAACAGGAGGAACCCATGGCACAGGAATCGAACGAAGGCCGCAAGGCGAAAATCATCGAAGTGCTGAACAGGGCCCGCTCCATGGAACTGCAGGCCATTCACCAGTACATGATCCAGCATTACAACCTGGACGACATGGATTACGGCGAACTCGCGAAGAACCTGAAGCTCATCGCCATCGACGAGATGCGCCACGCCGAAATGTTCGCCGACCGCATCAAGGAGCTCGGTGGCGAGCCCACGTCTGACCTCGCCGGGCCCGTAGAGAAGGGACAGGCCGTGGAAAAAATATATCCCGCCGACTCCCGTGCCGAGGACAACGCGATAACCGCGTACAACGGCTTCCTCGCCGTGAGCAGGGAAAACGGCGACAACATCACGGTGAAGCTCTTCGAGCAGATCATCGAGGAGGAACAGGTGCACCTGAACTACTTCGACAACGTGAACGACCACATCGCCAGCCTGGGATCCGCCTACCTGGCGAGGATCGCAGGCACCCCGTCGACCACGGGACCGGTCACGAAGGGCTTCGTCATAGGCGGGGGGAATTAGGGCTACCGATAACTATCGGCAGATTCCGCTATACAGCGTCCGCAAGCACCATGATCAGCCGCTCCGACTCGTCCCAGCCGAGACAGGGGTCGGTGATGGATTTGCCGAACTCCGTGCCGTTGGCGGCCTGCGAGCCCTCCTCGATGAAGCTTTCTATCATGAAGCCCTTTACCATGCGGCGAAGCGTATCCGACTGCCCCATGCTCCGCACGACCTCCATGGCGATGCGCGGCTGCTCCCGGTAGCGCTTCGCCGAGTTCGAGTGGTTGGTGTCGACGATGATGCCGGGATTCTTCAACCCGCGCTCCTCGTACATCGACGCGAGCGCGGTGAGGTCCTCGTAGTGGTAGTTGGGCACGTGGTTGCCGTAGCGGTCGACCGCCCCGCGCACCACGCAGTGCACCAGCGGATTGCCGTCGGTCGCCACCTCCCAGCGGTTGTAGATGAACACGTGGGACTGCTGTCCCGCGAACACGGAGTCGAGCATGACCCTGAGGTCGCCCGATGTGGGGTTCTTCATGCCCACGGGAATGTCGAGCCCGCTCACGGTGAGCCGGTGCTGCTGGTTTTCCACCGAGCGCGCGCCGATGGCGACATAGGCGAGGAGATCCGCAAGGTAGGGATAGTTGCCGGGATACAGCATCTCGTCCGCGGCGGGAAGGTGCGCTTCCACGAGGGCGCTGATGTGCATCTCCCGGATCGCGGTGAGCCCCCGCGTCATGTCGGGAGCGTCGGTGTGGTCCGGCTGGTGGAACATCCCCTTATAGCCGGTGCCGGTCGTGCGCGGCTTGTTGGTGTAGATGCGCGGCACGAGAATGAGGCTCTCCTTCACCCGCTCCTGGAGCACGGCGAGCCTGCGGACGTACTCGCGCACCGCGTCCGGATCGTGCGCCGAGCACGGCCCGATAAGCACCACCAGTCGGCGGTCTTCGCCTGTGAAGACCCTCGCGATTTCTCGGTCGCGGGCCTTCTTGAAATCACCCAGGCTCGCGGGCAGGGGCTGTTTTTCGAGAATTTCCTCGGCGGAGGGGAATCTGTTCCTGTAGGTGAAGCTCATGGCGGCGTTCCTTTCAATTCGATGGGTTGAAAAACTGGGGCGAGTGTAGAACCGTGCCGTATCCTGTCAAGCGTGATGCGGGGATTCCGTCCTGAACGTAGACCGGCCGGGTCTTGTTTCAGGAGAAATACTTCACCGCGTTTTCGAATATCACGGCCCCGTCGGCGGATTCGGGGATATCCTTCCCCTGGCGCGAAAGCCTCTCGCGGACCAGGGTCCAGTCGTCGCGCTGCGTGAAGAATACGGCGCGCTCGGGATGGGGCATCATGCCGAGCACTCGGCCATCGGGCGAGCACACGCCCGCGATATCGTCCATGGCGCCGTTGGGATTGAAGGGGAACTCGCCACGCGCGGGCGAGCCGTCGGGCTTCACGTAACGCAGGACCGCAAGCCCCATCCGCCCGATCGCGTCCATCGTCGCAGGGGCCGCGTAGAAGCGCCCCTCGCCGTGCGCCACCGGTACGTGGAGCCGCCTTATCCCCCTCAAAAAGACGCACCGATCCGTTCCGCCCGCCTCGAGGTCCACCCATCGGCACTGGTAGCGCGCGCTCTCGTTTCGCTCGAGGGCGGCCTCGGCCGTGCCGCTATAACCCGCCGTGGCGGGCACCGCACCGAGCGCCGCGAGCACCTGGAAACCGTTGCAGATGCCGAGCATCAGCGTGTCGCGCTCCATGAAACGAGAGAGAGGCTCCGCGAGGTTGTTTCGTATCCGCGCGGCGAGGGCCTTGCCGCTCCCGGTGTCGTCGCCGTAGGAAAATCCTCCGGGGAAGAGCATCATCTGGTAGTCGTCGAGCGCGGAGGGGTTGTCGATCAGGTCGTTCACGTGCACGATGCGCGCGTCCCCGCCGGCGTTCCGCACGGCGAACGCGGTCTCGTCGTCGCAATTGATCCCGTATCCCGTCAGAACCAGCGCCCGTGGTACGGCCATTATATCCCCCTTATCTTGAATGAGTAATAAGAATACCGATAGTTATCGGTGCCCCAGCCGGGTCAGCCAGGTGATAGGTGGGCCATTACACATAGGCCCCCCTATCAACCCCCCTCGTGCCGCCTCAAGCGCCGGCGGAGGCTTCGGGAAAAACTCGCCTCGCACACTTCGTGTGACTCGGCTCAAACACGTTTCCCGATTTGTGTCCGCCTATCGGCGGACGTTCAGGGGCTTTACTGCCGATAGTTATCGGTAACCCCTAAAATCCCCTGAACCGCGCCCGGTACGATTCGGCGAGCGCATCGATCGTGGCATCCACGATCGTCCCGCTATCGAGCCGTATCTCGAAACGGCCGGTTTCGGTGACCTCCCCCATCTCGAAAAGCGGCGTCCCCTTCATGGCGCGCTCGAACGCGCCGCGTTTTTTCGGGTCGACCGAGACGAGCAGCCTGCCCTGCGATTCGGAGAAGAGCGCGGCCGCGGGTGCGAGGTCGCGGGCCGCGGACGAAAGGTCCGCGCACGCGCCAAGCTGTCCTCCGATGCACGAACGCGCCAGCGCGACCGCGAGCCCGCCCCGGTCAAGTCCGATAATCGAAGCGACGAGCCCGTCTGCAAGTGAAGAGGCGATCGCGCGGTAGGCTGCGAGAAACGCGGGCGCGTCCACCGCCGGTACCTCGCCGCCTTCAGCCGGTGATCCGTCTTTTTCGGAAAGGTACGCAAGGTATTCGCTCCCTCCGAGTTCGTCCGCGGTCCGCCCGACCAGGTACAGCAGGTCCCCCGCCGCCTTGAACTCCAGGGTCTGGCAGAGCCTGACGTCCCCGACGATCCCTATCGACGATACCAGGAGCGTCGGGGGGATGCGTATGACGATTTCGTCGAAATTGTCGTCGTAGCCGCGAAAGTCGTTGAACATGCTGTCCTTGCCCGATATGAAAGGGGTGCCGAAGGCTACCGCGGTGTCGTAGCAGGCGCGGGCCGCCTCCTTGAGCTGGCCCAGGCGCTCCGGGTTGTTCGAATCGCACCAGCAAAAATTGTCCAGGATGGCCAGTCGATCGGGGTCCGCGCCCGCGGCGATCGCGTTCCGCACCGCGGTGTCGATGGCGCATGCCGCCATGCGGTAGGGATCGAGCTCACTGTAGGAGGGGTACAGCCCCTGGGAGAGCGCCACGCCACGGTTCGATGAGAGCACCGGCCTGAACACGGAGGCCGCGCCGTTGACGCGCCCCGGGCCCTGAAGAGGCTTGATGACCGATCCCGCCTGCACCTCGTGGTCGTATTGTGACGATATGAATTCGAATGAAGCCGTGTTCAGCCTTCCAGCCATTGCGACCACATCGCGTGCCAGCGCGTTATCGTCGGCGGACGGGAGGCGCGGCTTCCGGGCTTCAGGTTTCACATAGTTCGTTTTCAGGGATTTCCGCGGCAGGCCCTCGTGGAGAAACTCCATGTCGATATCAAAGACCGCCTTTCCGTGGCTGCGCACCACACCGCGGGTCCCGGCGTTGAAATGTCCGATGGCCGCGGCCTCAACACCCCGACGCGACATCAGGTCCAGGAAGGCCGCGAGCCTGTCCTCCGGGACGGAAAGTGTCATGCGCTCCTGCGACTCGCTCACCCATATCTGCCACGGGGAGAGCCCGGGGTACTTCAGCGGCACCCGGTCCAGGTCCACCTCGAAGCCCCCGCACTCGCGCGCCATTTCCGCCACGGAACACGAGAGGCCCCCGGCGCCGTTGTCGGTGATCGAGTTGAAAAGGCCGAGATCGCGCGCTTCCTTCACGATCGCGTCAGAGAGTTTTTTCTGCGTGATGGGGTCGCCGATCTGCACCGCGGTCGCGGGGCTTCCCGAGCTCAGGGCCTCCGAAGAGAACGTGGCGCCGTGGATGCCGTCCCGGCCCACCCTTCCCCCGGCCATGACGATGACGTCCCCCGCCATGGCTTTTTTCACGACCGAGGAGCGGCCGTTCACGGTCCGGGGGATAAGCCCCACCGTGCCCACGAACACCAGCGGCTTGCCGCGGTACCGTTCATGGAAGTAGACGAACCCCTGGGGTGTGGGAATGCCGGACGTGTTGCCGCCGACATTCACGCCGTGGATGACCCCTTCCATGATGCGTCGCGGCGGCAGCATGCGGCTCTCGGGGTCCCTTGCGCGGTAGAGCGGCCGCTCGTCCGCCGGGTCTGCGAAGCAGTAGCCGTAGCGGTTCGCCACGGGCCGGGACGCCATGCCGAAACCGATGGCGTCCCGGTTGACGCCCACGATGCCGGTGATCGAGCCGCCGAAGGGATCCAGCGCGCTCGGGCTGTTGTGCGTCTCCACCTTGTCCGCGACGATGTACTCGTCGTCGAACTCGATGCCCCCGGCGTTATCCTGGAACACGGAGACGCAGAAGTCGCGGTCTCCCTTCTCCCGCCGGATGCGAACGGTGGCTTCTTTAATATACGCGCGGTATATCCCCTCGGGCGTGTCGTCGTCCAGGGCCGCGGAAAATATCGTGTGCTTGCAGTGCTCGCTCCAGGTCTGTGCGATGGATTCGAGCTCCACGTCGGTCGGGTCGCGCCGTTCGCTGCCGTGGAAGTATTCGCGGATGGCATTCATGGACGCCATATCGAGCGCGAGCGGCCCGCGCCTCCCGCCGCCGTCCCCGTCCCTGATGCCCTCGCGGGCGATGGCCATGAGCTCGTCCTCGGGCACGTCGAGGCTCACGGTGCCGGCGTCGGGCCTCTCGTGGAGGTCCACGACGGGTACCGCGCGGCCGAAACCGCCGCGCGACCGGTACACGGCCGCAGTGAGCCAGGCCGCGTGCTGGATGAGCGGGTTATGGAGCTCGTCGGCGATACGGCGCACGGCGTCTTCATCAGGGCCGCCGCCGAGGAAAAAAGTCTGCGACGTGAATACCGATTTCTCGGGGTCGAGGCGCTTTTTCAGAAGGTCCTCGATCATCTCGCGTACCGTGTGGCTCACGTTGTCCGTCACGCCGGGAAGATAGCCGATTTCGAGGGCATAGGCGAATTCGCCCGGGTCGGTCGGCCCGTTCAGGCGGTATTCCTGCGTGACGGGCTGGACGAGCATGGCCGCGACGCGACGCGCGTCCTCCTCGGCGATGTCCGCGTCGATCAGGTAGTTGTCGGTGCAGTGGATCGTCTGGACGTGGAAACCGAGCCTCGCGAGCTTGTCCCTGAGAACGATGCTCCTCGGATCACCTATGATGCTCGAAACTTCTATTCTGAAGCGGGCCTCCATACGGGTCCCTCCTCTGGACACGGCATGGATAAGGAGGGGCATGCGTTATGTCCACACATTTTTTCCGGGTTTGGCGTGCAACCCCTTGCCGAATGAAACGCGTTTGTATTGGATATTTTTCTTGAAAATACCGCTTGATTGCATATACTATATACTGAAGAATTGGATCAGCATACATGGAGGTACTCTTCAATGAGAAACGTATTGCTTGCCGGGGCGCTACTGACTGCCGGCGCGATCATTCTCCTTACAACCGACCGGGCGGGCGCCGCGGACACGCGTTCCCTCATGGATGGAACATTTGTCTACTCCGGGACCACCGCGTCCGTACCCAAGACCATCAAGCTCGTGCTCAACGCCGGAAGCAGGACATTTGAATACAGCGAAATGGGCGGCATAAGCAACCACTCGTACACCGGGACATTTTTCGTCCTCGGCGACACAGTGGTGTTCGTGAGCTCGGACCAGCTTACGGTGAAACACAAGATCGCGAAAACGAAGAACGGCATATCCCTCACCTGCGTGGAGACCGATCTGCCGGTGAGTTTCGCGCTCGAGCCGATCGTAAAAGGAGTGGCCCTCGAATTTTACCGGCAGTAACCGCGGCCGGTATCGTTTTTTTTCTTGCCATATCCGGCAAGGGGATATACATTTCTCTGTAATCGGAGCATAACGCCGGGAATGTCCGTCGTGTCCTTTCACGGGCCCGAGCCGGACACTGGAACCCGACAGGCCCCGGCAACACATATCCATCATCATCAAGGAGGCCACTCATTCATGCGCAAGATACTCGTATCTTCACTCGTATTCGCGGCAGGACTGTTCCTCGTTTCCTGCGCCTCGACGGGAGCGCCAACGGATTATAAATCCCTTCTGAACGGCACGTTCGTATATTCCGGACCGACGTCTTCCACGAACAAGACCATCACCCTCACCCTCAGCGCCGGGAGCCGGACCTTCAGCTATGCGGAAGCGGGCGGCATCAAGAACAACAGCTACAGCGGGCAATTCATGATTCTCGGCGACACGGTCGTGTTCACCAACGGCGAGAAGCAGACGGTCAAGCACAAGGTGGCGAAAACCTCGGGCGGTTTTTCCCTCTCGTACGTGGAAAACGACAATCCGGTCAGTTTCGCGTTCGAGCCCATCGGCTCGTCGAGGGTTTTGCAGTTCTACAGGCAGTAACGGCAAGTCACTCCGCGCGGGGCATCCCGCCCGGCGCGGAGTATATCCGGCAAAAATCACACAACGTCAGATGACACGCACGGCCCCGCGGGGGCCGGTCGCGGCGTTGAGCGCGCCGCGCTACATCCCCCATCTCCTGGGGAACTGGAACCTGTTGAAGTTGAACGTATTTTCCTCGAACTTGATCAGGTCAGCATGCTCGCCGAAATATTTTTTTCGGGCGGCGTCGAGCTTCCTCGCCCTTTCCTCGCCGTCGTAATTCGAAATGATGGTGTTGCGCTCCCGGTTGTACTCGGCCCCGTTTTCCCACAGGGAGTCGTTGATCCTGTCGGCCTCCTCCATCTTCTTCACCATTTCCCTGTCGAGGCCCATCGATTCCCGGAGATTTTTCAGAAAGCGGGCTCGCTCGCCGGCGGACATTCCCCCGAGCTCTGTCTGGACCGAATCCATGCCCAGAAAGCGGTTCATCAGGTTGTAGTTGCGCACCACGACCTCTTCTCCTGTCGTTCCCGCGGCCCTGTCGGCCTCGTTCGAGTAAAGCCCCTTTGTGAAATTCCGGTACTCCCTGAGCTTCTCGTCGATGGTCATGCCGGATTTGCCGTCCATCCGCGCGAGCAGGTCGGTCACCCTGTCCCTGTTGATTTCCTTTTCCCAGATCTCGTCGTATTCGTGGCCGAACAACTCGCGCCTTTTCTCGGCGATCATCTCGCGGCGCTTCGCGACGCCGATCCCCCTGAGCTCGTCCCTGTTCTCGGTCATGAACGCGTCGAGCTCGGCGAGCTTGTCGAGCTTCGCGCTGAGCTCCACCGCGTAGTCGGGGAACTCGGCGGCGATGAGTTTCTTGATCCGTTCCTTCCAGTCGTAGGGATAAGCCCTCTTGTAATAACGGATGAGGCCGCCGAGCATGCGCACCTGCACGCGCTTGTTCGAAAGCCTCTTGCCGTAACGTTCCTTCATCTTGTCCACGAGCCACTCGACGTTCACATCGCTGCCGGTCAGCTGATCGGGCCCACCGTCTTCCTCGAAAAGCGATCCGCCGCCGAAGATATTTCCCCAGCTGAACCCGGTTTTCGCCCTGCCGTCCGGGCCCACGGTCTTTTTCGTCCCGGCCGAGATGATTATCACGACGACCGAGATTACCGCGGCGACGCTCCCAATTACTGCAACCAGCTTGACATTCTTTTTCATATCGACCTGCTATCCCCCCTGCATATGAAACAACACAGGGCGGTCGTCCCGCCCCATGCTGTTGGTTTTCATTCTGTCGTTAGTATATCGATTCGTGCGCGTTACTTGTACGCTCCGACCGCCACGAGCTTCGCCCATATTCTGCTGGCCATCGAGGCGCCGCCTGCATTTGTGGGATGGATACCATCGCTCTTGATGTACGACGACTCTTTCCCGACGAAATCGGCGCGCGGATCGATGAAATAGACATTTGCGGGAGAAAGCGGCGCCGCGAGCGCATACTGTTCGTCCGCGTACTTGACGGCCCCGTTAAGCTTGGTTTTCCCGTAAAGGAGGGTCGTTGCGGTCCCCGCTTTCAGGTAGTAGTACCCCGTGTGGATGATCGTGTCGATGCCATCGGAATCCATCTCGGCCCAGAGGTCCTCGACGTCATCGAGCACTCCGTTGATATATGACTTGCAGGAGCTCGACACGGTCATGGTCGAGGACTGGCACGCCTGGCTCCAGTAGAGGTTCATGAGGATGTTATTGCCGCCGCCGTCCATGAGGATGGTTTTGATACCGGGGCGCGCGGCGATCGCCTTGTCGTATTGCTTGGTAACATACTCGATCGTGTCGCCGCTCTTCGAATAATCCTTGTAGGATTTTCCCGATAGCGACTTGAGGTTAGTGTGGATGAAACCGTCGAGGTCGTAAATCGAATCGCCGACGATAACGACATCGAGCTCGTTCGCGGTCGGATTGGTCATATCCATCATACCGCAGTTCGAAAGCATGAAGGCCATGGAAACGAGAAAACACGTGATCACCAGCTTTTTCATAAGAATCTCCCCTTTTGTTTATATAATGTAGTGTTATTTGAAACCATCCCCGTAGAAATTCTGGTACGTCCGGACGGTTTTATTAAATTTAAATTTAAATTAAAAACTTTTCTGGTCAAATCAAGCAATAACTGAAAACGACTACTTTTTTCTAAAAAAAGATGCTCCTGGCATGGAACAATATATCCCCGTATCATGCCAAGAACGGTTTCTGTAGTTTAACCCTGTAGATATGCTTACAATCATGGTCGATCATTTTGACTAAAATGAACAGTTTATAAATATATCATTGAATATCCTCCATTGTCTTATTGTATTCATTATCCTATCGTGGTTTTTTTGCTTATATTTTCTGACTGCAAATCAATAATAATCCATCCAGGTGGGCTTTATTACTTGATATTTTTTCCCCAGGTATTACTTTGTGATTATCACACTACGAATGATATGATAGTAAAATGAAGAAGTTTACATTGATCGTATTGACGCTTATTCTCTCCGTATTCGCACTATCCTGTGCACAGGAAAACAACGCCAATAAAAACGTTCTTGCGCTGATGGCTTCCGATGAAAGCTTCAAGGCAAGGCTCCTTGCCGGCGACCTGACATCCGAAGAGCTTTCCTCTTATGTGAAAACAGTTGAAACAGCCACTGTAAAACCGTACGAGCCAAGCAACGGTAATCTCTCGATGCCTGAAACCGGCACGCTCGGGGTAGCCGTGAAAAACAAAAAAAGCGGATACATCAACAAGATCGTGCTGAAAAGCGGATCCACCAGGCTTCCCGTGCTGACGATCGGCGACGGAAAGGCCAGTGACCCCGCATATACCGAGGTGGCTTTTCATTCCGGCACCAGGTTTATCGTCGAGCTCTACAGCCAGAAGGCCAACGGGAGCTGGTATATCGTCCGGAGCGACAACCCGGTTGATTGTAAAGTCAAGTATTATAAGAACGAGGCCCGATGGGAGATCAACTTCGCCGACACCCAGGGAGGTTCCCACGGCGACAGGGAAAACGACTACAACGATGTCGTCCTGAACATCCATGTGCTGCCGACCCCGTTTATCGACAGGTCCGACCGCCTTCAGGTCAAGATCGATTACCTCAACTATCACGACCTGAACGCGCAGGGATATGCCATATACTACATTGGCGAAACGATGAAATATAAAGTGACCGTTACCACTCTCAAGGACACGTCCTTCAAGGACAAGACCTACACCGTGTACGTGCTCCACGAGTATTTCGAGGACATCACCTGCAACCGCACCTGGTACCAGCTGCCGCTCCGACCGGCGGACGAGCCCCAGACCATCAGCGTGAAAAAAGGCGATCCCCTACCCGGCCAGTTTCCGATCGCTTCATGGTACGGTTATGTGCTGAGCACCGACGCCCCCCTGGTCCTCAACGGGTCCTACACCAGCACGCGCGCCATCTGCGCGGGCAACGACCAAACGCGCGTCATCATCGTATGCGAGAGCGACAACGGCCAGGTTGAACTGAAGATTTACGACAACCCCATCGCGGGCGTGTTCGACCCGCCCGCGGGAGAATAGAAGAATCCCCCCATTCCTCGAAAGGCCGCTCCCCCGAGCGGCTTTTCTTTTGCACGGCCCGATCGCGACCGTTGCCATGGTGAAGCTCCGGGCCCATGCCGGCATCTGCCGGTAATCGCGAACCGTGAAAAGTTGCTTGCCATATCCCTCATGAAATATACCTTCAGCATACGGAAAGGTATTCACGCCTGCAACCACGGCCCGGACCACACGCAAACATCCGTCTTCCTGGCCGCGCGCGTAACAAGGAGCAAAACATGAGAAAAGCCATCAAGTCAATCCTCGCCGTCGCGCTGTGCGCGCTTATCGTAATCATCGGGATCGTCGCGTACCAGTTTGCGGTCGTCTCGGGATATTTCGAAGGCGTCACGGAGAAGGATATGTCCGGCGCGAAAATATCCCCCATCGAACTGAAGGGCGAGCTTGTGCTCAAGAACCTGTTCGTCAGGTCATTTTACCGCGATTACGTCAACGCTATGGACATAAAGGGGGATATGCGCGTCCTCGATTTCGGCGCGGGCGCGGGCACGGAGGCAGAACACCTCGCGAAGAGGCTCCCGGGGGGAACGCTCGTGTGCCTGGACATATCCCCCACCTGGCTCAAGCTCGCGAAGAACAGGCTGAAGGATCGTACCAACGTCGAGTACGTGGCCGGGGACATCCGCGAGCTCAACATAGAGAAGGAGAGCATGGACGCGGTGGTGATCCATTTCGTGTTGCACGATATACCCGCCGCGGACCGCGATGGCATACTGAAATCGATCGCCAGGGTCATGAAGCCCGGCGCGGCGTTGTACATCCGCGAGCCCGTGCAGTTGAAGCGATACAAAGAGGCTCATGGCCTTTCAAAGGAAGCTGTCAGAAAGTACATGCTGGACAGCGGCCTCCGTGAAAAAAGCTTAACCACAGGCTCGAACATCTTCGTGGGAGAGTATACCTACGGGGTGTTCGTGAAGTAAAGGGGCGGCCGCCCCCTCGATACGATGCCGTCTATCGGCCGATGTCTTGCATAGACCTGTCGGCGGCATCACTCGGGGAGCGGCCTTTACCTCTTTTTCTAGTACCGGTAGTGCTCCGGCTTGTACGGCCCCTCGACCGACACGCCGATGTAATCGGCCTGCTTCTTCGAAAGCTTCGTGAGCTTCGCGCCGAGCTTGCCCAGGTGGAGCCTGGCCACCTCCTCGTCCAGGTTTTTCGGCAGCGTGTAGACCTGTACCGGGTGCTCCTTGGTCGCGAGCTCGATCTGCGCGAGGCACTGGTTCGTGAAGCTGTTGCTCATGACGAAGCTGGGGTGCCCCGTTGCGCAGCCCAGGTTCACGAGCCTTCCCTCCGCCAGCACGATGATGCTCCTGCCGGATTTCAGCGTCCACTTGTCGACCTGCGGCTTTATCTCATCCTTCTTGCAGGACGAGCTCGTTTCGAGGTAGTGCATGTCTATCTCGCTGTCGAAATGCCCGATGTTGCAGAGGATGGCGCCGTCCTTCATCTTCTCCATGTGGGCGCCGGTGACCACGTCCACGCAGCCGGTGGCTGTCACGAAAATATCGCCCTCGGCGATCGCGTCCTCCATGGTCGTCACCTCGTAGCCCTCCATCGCGGCCTGGAGCGCGTCGGGATCGGTCAGGTCGACCACCACCGACGAGTGGTCCTCGGCGGCGCGGTCGGTCCGCAGGTGCAGGCGGCCGGTGTCCTGGGTGGAGGCGATGGACACCAGGGAGCAGAGCAAGGCGAGGCT
>CAYRGX010000049.1:0-27503 GCA_964423905.1 uncultured Leptospirales bacterium
GCCGGGGCGCGCCAGATAGAATGCACGGTCAACGGCATCGGCGAGCGCGCCGGGAACACCTCCATGGAGGAGGTCGTCATGGCCATGAAGACCCGGGGCGACATCATGAAGGTGCATACCGGCATCAACACGAAGCAGATCATGCCCACCAGCAAGCTCTTGATGACCATCACCGGCGTCGCGGTCCAGCCCAACAAGGCCATCGTGGGCGGCAACGCCTTCGCCCACGAGTCGGGCATACACCAGGACGGCCTCCTGAAAAACGCGATGACCTACGAGATCATGCGGCCCGAGGACGTGGGGATCAGCCGCTCCACGCTGGTCCTCGGCAAGCACTCCGGCCGCCACGCGGTAATGGACAGGCTCGAGTCGCTGGGCTTCAACCTCGACAGGGAGGAGCTCGACCGCTTCTTCAAGTATTTCAAGGCCCTGGCCGACAGCAAGAAGGAGATCTTCGACGAGGACCTCGTGGTGCTCGTGGGCGAGGCCATGTACCGCGAGGACGTCAAGCGGCGCTTCAAGGTGGAAAACGTGCAGATATCCACGGGAATGTTCTCCCCGCCCATGGCGCTGGTCACGCTCAAGGACCGCCTCTCCGGCAACAGGGAGTGCTTCGAGGTCGCGCACGGGAACGGCGGCGTGGACGCGGGTATCACCGCGGTGAAGAAGATCACGGGCACGGCCGCGGTGCTGAAGTCCTTCAACCTGGTCGCCATCAGCGGCGGGTCGGACGCCGTGGCCGAGGTGCACTCGACCGTGGCCGAGGATTACGAGGGCAGGGAGCTCAAGGTGTTCGGCGCGGGCGCGAGCATCGACGTGTCAATCGCGGGAATATTCTCCTTCGTGGACGCGCTCAACAAGCTCGAGTACCTCAAGACCGTGGAGTCCTTCAGGACGAATGGTACGACGCCCTCCCTCTGAAAAAAACAGCGCGCACGGACCGCATCCGGTCCGTGCGCGCGCGTTGTGCGAAAAGTAAGTCCCGGGTGTCAGTCCAGCCTCGGCGTGAGGTTCACCGAGTACACGACCGAGAAGGTCGCCCCGTAGAAGTGGTCATAATAGCGATTAAACTCCCTGTGGCGGACATGGCGATTCAGGATGAACTGGTCTCGGTCGAAGATCATGCCGTCGTAGATGGAATAGTTGTAGTAGTTGCTGATCGAATGTTTCGCGAAGTAATACCTGAAGAACTGGTAACGGCCGCCGACCGATATCGAAAGAGAGGCCTTTTCCACGTAGTACGCAAGCGCCACCGAAGAGTTCAGCGCGGCGATGTTGGCAGTCGTTGTATCGCGGACTTTCGTGAAGTAGACGTCGTTGCTTATTTTATCGATTCCCGCGCCTTTTGAGAAATTCTTCGATTCGCTTCGCAGGTACAGCCCGGATGCGTTGGCGAGCAGGAAAAGATTGTCCACGAGGTGCGCATTGATGCCGATGCCGAGTCCGGGTCCTAACGCAAGATAATCGATGCGATAGATACCGCTGTCATAAAACCCGATGCCCAGAGTCTGGTCTTTGCCGTTTTCGTTGTATCCCTGCACCTTTACGCCGAGAAAGAGCTTGAACCATTGGGTGAATGAATACGACACGGCGCCGTCAAAGTCATAGGTAAGCATCGAATGGACTACGGACTGCGTTTTTGTTCTATCGTACAGGTCGATGTATGAAGACCTGGCCTTGAATTGATTGCCGGGCAGGAAGACCGCAGTAATGCTCCATTTGCCGATATTAAGCCCCAGCGACGGGCCATACATGGGAGCCGATGGCATGTAGTACTTATTGTTCGTGTCAAAGGGCAGGTCCTTGCCCGCGTCATAATTCTTGAGACCGTTGTCCCACCAGGCGTACCACACCGTGCCGCCGATGTTAAGGCTCGCGGCTCTGGCGGTCTGTGAGAACGACATAAAGAGAAGGATGAACGAAAGGGCAAGGCAGGTTTTGATAGCGCGTTTCATTTATGTTCCCCCGTTTCTTCTCAGAATGAATCAGACTGAAAAATATGCAACCACAATTCATCGGGATGAGGGGGATATTCCTTCGCCGGGTGGCGCCCGTCAGTCGAAAATGACCACGCCCCCGGTCTTTCCCTTCTCGCGGAACACACGCTCGATGTATTCCTTCTCGAGCCGCACGAACAGTGCCGCGTCCTCTTCTGCGATGGGGCTTTTGCGCACCTCTCCCGTGGCCGGGCTGAACAGTATCTTTTGCCTTCCCCCGCTGCCGAGATCGCCCTCCTCGATGGGGATTTTCTCTAAGGTGAAATACTGCTCGATGAACTGCAGGTTCCCCATGAGCGCGTCCCCGATGCGCTCGTCGTCCCCGTGTATCATGCTGGATCCGTACACTTTTGCCTTGAGCGCGCGCCGGTCGCCTCCCAGCTTGACGATCTCCCCCATCAGGTACTCCATGTTGGCGACCCCGGTCCTCGCGATTTCGTCGGCCACGATGCCCTCGGTGCCGATGGTACCCGGCACGATGAAGTGCCCCATGCCGCCGATGGCGCGGTTACGGTCGTACAGGCATACCACCACGCTTGACCCGGTCACGGTCCCGAGTATGGACTCGCCCTTTGTAGCGATATGTTCTCCAGGCTTGAGCACCTGCATGTGCTCTTCGAAGATTTTCTTGTCGGTCATGGCATTCTCCCGGTGGTACGTTCTTGCGCCGGAGCCGGCACGGTTGCTCAAATATATGAAAAAAGGCGGGACGCGTCAAGAAGGAATTGCGTGATATTCTCAAGGAGGGTATCGATGTACAGAGATGGATATATGGCGAATCCGGCGGATGACGGCTTCACGAACCCGCTCCGGTCCGGTCCTCGACTATGCGTATCCGGTGCCCGGGGATTCCCCGCAGTCCGCCGGTTTTATGTTGACCGTTGCGGGAACGGGTGTATACTTGCACCAGATCGATGGCCACCGTCATGAAAGAACGGCACGAAGACTATTACAAACGCCTGCACCGGCGCTACCACAAAAAATTCCTCCCGCCGGAAGACATCTTTCCGCACGTCCGCAAGGGAAGCGCCATGTTCATCGGAGGCGGCTGCGGCGAGCCCCAGTACCTGGTGCGGGCGATGGTGGACTTTGTCGATTCGTCCACGAAGCCGCTGTTCGGCACGGAAATCATCCAGATATGGACCCTCGGCGTCGCGCCGTACACCGACGAGAAGTTCATGAACAATTTCCGGCACAATTCGTTTTTCATCAGCGACAACTCGCGCGAGGCCGTGAACCAGGGCAGCGCCGATTACACGCCGATTTTTCTCTCCGAAGTGCCCGGGCTCTTCATGTCACGCATTATCCCCATCGACGTTGCGATCGTCCAGGTTTCCCTGCCTGACGCGGAGGGAAACGTCAGCCTGGGCATCAACGTGGACATCGTGCGAGCCGCCGTGGATTCCGCGAAACTCGTCATCGCCCAGATGAACGCGAACATGCCCTGGGTGTACGGCGACGCCGTTATCCCCGCGGGAGACATCGACTACATCGTGCGCCACGACGAGCCGCTCATCGAGTTCGCCCCCCGCGTCCCCGACGAGATATCCTCCCGGGTCGGGAAGTACGTGGCGCGCATCGTCCAGGACGGGGATACGATCCAGGTGGGATACGGGCGCATGCCGAACGCGATACTCGCGGGACTGGTCGACAGGCGAGACCTCGGCATCCACACGGAGCTCCTCACCGACGGCATCGTCGACCTTATCAGGCTCGGCGTCGTGAACAACAGCCGCAAGACCGTGGATTCCGGAAAGACCGTCGCATCGTTTTGCATGGGCTCCGCATCCACCTACGAATATCTCAACGGGAACCGCGATTTCGAATTCAGGTCCATCGACTACGTCAACAATCCCGCGGTCGTCACGTCGCAGCGCCGCATTACCGCCATCAACTCGGCCCTCCAGATAGACCTCACCGGCCAGGCCTCGGCCGAGTCGATCGGCACGACGTTCTACAGCGGCATCGGCGGCCAGGTTGATTTCATGCGGAGCGCCGCGCGCGCGGAGGGCGGGAAGTCGATCCTGGCGTTCCGCTCTACGTCGAACGACGGCGCCAGGTCCCGCATCGTTCCCCTTCTCGATCCCGGTACCGGCGTCACGCTCATCAGGGGCGACGTCCATTACGCTGTCACCGAGTACGGCATCGCGTACCTCCACGCCAAGAACATACGCGAGCGGGCCCTCTCGCTCATTTCGATCGCGCACCCGGATTTCCGGCCATGGCTCATCGACGAGGCGAAACGCCTCGGGTACGTCGCTCCCGACCAGACGCTGTATACCGGCAGGGAGGGGGAATATCCCGAGCACCTCGAAAAGCGCCGCTTCACGAAGTCGGGATTGCCGCTCCTCCTGCGGCCCGTGAAGATCAGCGACGAGGAGCTTTTAAAAGATTTCTTCTATTCGCTGTCCGACAAGAGCCTGTACACGCGCTTTTTCACCAGCATGCCCTATATCCCCCGAAAACTGCTGCTCGATTTTCTCGCCGTGGATTACACCAGACAGATGGTGATCCTGGCGGTGATAGAGGAGGACTTCCGCGACAAGGTGGTGGGGATCGGCCAGTTCAAGGTCAATCAGGAATCCTTCACCGCGGACATGGCCTTCGCGGTCAGGGACGAGTACCAGGGGAACGGCATCGGGGCGCTCCTGGTGGATTACATCGCGGCGATCGCCGCCCGCGAAGGTCTCCAGGGCCTCACGGCGGACGTCCTGGCGGAAAACCGCGCCATGCTCCACGTCTTCGAGAACATGGGGTATCCCATGAAAAAGGAGCTGAAGGATTGTTATTACGAAATCCAGGTGACGTTTAAAAAAGGAAATGGCGGTGAAGAAAACCGGTAGCGGGCGTACCGCGGCGCTGGCCGGAGGAGAATCGGGGCGGCCCGCACGTTTAAAACATACGCACGGCCCGTACCTTCTTGACGGCATGCTTGGAAGCGTGGTTGGCGTCGTCGGGCGAAAGATCCCATGCGCTGTGCGCGTCTATCTCGGACGACGTCCAGTAATCGGGATGCCCGAATCCGGCTTTTTCCGACCGCCGCAGGTTTTCATGCATCAGCGTCATCTCGGACTTTGAGGGCAGATACCAGTCCTCCCTGCCACCACCCCTGTGGGAGGCGGCCTTTCGCGCGGCGGTGTTCATTTCAGGGCAGTCCCGCATGATGGCGTAGGTGTTGGCCCTGCCGGCCCCCAGAAAGTTCTGGCGCGCTCCCTGGATCGAGCGACCCGCGCAACCCCATGGGGCGTCCTCCTGGTCTTCGGCCGCGGCCTCCAGGTACCGCCATCCGTCCGACGCTTTCCCCCTGTCATAGAATATCCATCCACCGCCCGGGCCGCGGTCGCCTATCCTGTAAGATCCCCGCCCGGGCCCGACCGAACCCGATGTCGCCGCGATCGCCGCCGCGAGCAAAACTATCGCAGGAGCGGCAGGGACTCGAAGATCACGTTTTTTCAATCAACCCCTCTGTCACACGCGGTACCGGCCGGTCCCCGCCATTTATGCGCAAAATTTCGCGAATTTTTTTCCGTATTCGAACGCGCGCGCCGTCGCTTCGTCGTCCGGATTCCACAGGGCCTTGAGCCCTTCGTCCATCGTGGTAAAACCGGCCCCGTTCAGGTGCCCTGCAATGGCCTTGACCGACTCGCCGCTCCACCCGTAGCACCCGAATGCCGCCGCCTTCTTGTTTTTGAACTGCAGCCCGGCGATGGCGTCGAGCATGGACGCCACGGACGAGAGGAAGCTGCGGTTTATGGTCGGGGATCCCACCATGATTCCCTTTGACCTGAATACCTCGGTGATCACGTCGTTCTTGTCGGTGGTCGAGATATTGAACATCTTTACCGCGACCGCGGGATCGGCGGCCTGTATGCCCCCGGCGATCGCCTCCGCGAGCCTTCTCGTACCGTTCCACATGGTGTCGTACAGCAGCGTTATGCGGTTTTCACTGTAGGAGTTCGACCACGCGAGGTATTTCTCGACGATCTGCATCGGGTTCGAGCGCCACACGACCCCGTGGCTGGTGCATATGATGTCGAGCGGGAGTTTGAGCGCGACGAATTCCGCGATCTTCTTGGCCACCAGCGGGCTGAAGGGCGTGAGGATATTCGCGTAATACTTGACGCATTCCTGGAAGAGTTCCTCCGGATCGGCCAGGTCGTTGAAGAGCCCCGCGGTCGCGTAGTGCTGCCCGAAGGCGTCGTTGCTGAAGAGGATATTGTCGCCGGTGAGATAGCAGAACATGCTGTCGGGCCAGTGGAGCATCGGCGCCTCGATGAAGACCAGCTCCTTCGATCCGAGAGAAAGCCTGTCTCCGGTCTTCACCGGGTGAAAGTTCCAGTCGCGGTGGTAATGCCCCTTCAGCGATTTGACGCCGTTCGCGGTGCAGTACACGGGCGCGTCGGGGATGAGCTTCATGAGCTCGGGAAGCGCGCCGCTGTGGTCCGGTTCGGCATGGTTCGCGATCACGTAATCGATGCGCTGTATGTCTGTCTCGCGGGCGAGGCTCTCCACGTATTCCCCAGCGAACGGGCTCCACACGGTGTCGATGAGAGCGGTCTTTTCCTCGCGCACCAGGTACGAATTGTACGACGAGCCCCGATGCGTCGAATACTCGTTCCCGTGGAACCTTCTCAGCTCCCAATCGGTTTTTCCGACCCAGTGCACGTTGTTCTTTACCAGGATTCCCATGGTGTCCCTCCATTTCGGTTGAATTGTGCGGGTGCTGTCGTTCTAAGCGGCCGGTATATCCCCGAATGCGACGATACGCGTCAGATCTGGATGAAGACGTCGCGCAGACGGTGGATCATCGCGTGGTATTTCTCGTGGACGCCCTGGCCGATCTCCTCGCGCTCGATACGATCGAACTCCGAGGCTATCCTTTCCTGCTCGTCGGCCAGCAGTTCCCGGTCCGCCATCGGGAAGAGGACGCTGTTTTCCTTGTTGATATGGCCGGTGAGCAGCTGGATATACTGCCGCGCGTGTTCAGCGAAGCTGCGCCCGGCCGCCGGGTCCCCCGTCTTGATCCTCCCGAGGGCGTCATCCATTTTTTTCACGAGGCCTCTCCCGGTCTCGTGCTCGTGGAGCATCACGCCTATCGGACCGCCTTCACGCTGGATTCCCGCCTTCTCGAGCACCGGGAAGAGAACGTTTTCCTCTTTGAGATGGTGGCACCCGTCGGCGAACGTCCTGATGAAATCTATGATCTGCTCGAGGTGCTCCCTGTCGACCCTGGCCTTGTGTTCGAGCCTGTTGCACACGACCCCGATGATGTCGAGCATCGCAAGGATGAGTTCGTGTTCCTCATTCAGTATCTGGGTCGGTTTCATCGCGGCGCCCCCTCTATTGAAGTAATCATTAATATACAGAAGTACGGGGCACGAGTCAAGCGTCCCGGCCGTCTCCTGGGGATGGTTTGCCCATCAGCAGGCGGACGCCCCGGTCAATGAGGTCGTTGATGTTCACGAAAACGATGCCACGTTCCTCGCCGATGTGCTCGGTGACCGACTTCATGGGCCAGTATGCCATGCGCACGAAGATGTACGCCGCGCCCGACCGCTCGGAGAGGTTCATCGCGAGGGTGAGATTGCCGAGGTCGTCGTCGGTGCAGAGAAAGCAAATGTTCCCGCGGCCCCCGAGCGAGTCGATCGTCTTGATGTCCACGCGCCGGAAGCGGACATGCCGCCCGATCCCCAGGCGCTGCGCCAGGGACCTGACGCCGACCGATACGTCCCTGCGGTCGATGATGTCGATGCGGTATTTTTTCTTCCGTGCAAGCCGCTGGGCCAGCTTCTCGAGCAGGTCCGTCCCGAACTTGCCGAACCCGATGATGGTGAAGGTGGCGGTGTCCCGGATCAGCTCCTCGGAGACGCAGTCCCGCATCATGTACCCGGCCGCGATGTCGTAGGTGTCGAAATACCTGATCCTCGCGGGGCCCGAGGTGCGGATCGCATGCTGCATCGTGGCCGCCAGCCGGTCCTCTGCCACGTGCGTCCAGATAATGCGCTCCGGTCCCGTTTCGTCCTGCAGGGCCTCGCTGGCGCAGATCGCGCCCTCGATGTTGGCCAGGTCGTCGCCGCTCGCGAAAATGATCGACCGGCACCTGGCGATGCCGCATTTTTCAAGCAGGTCGCGGGAGTGGAAATCGCCTGTGACCAGGTGAGCCCCGTGCGCCTTGATCCAGTCGGTAAAGCCCTCCGGGGCGCCCCGGTCGATGAGGACCACGGGGATGCCTTCCCCCCGGAGCGATGCCGCGATGAGCTTTCCGGTTCTGCCCGCGCCGCAGATTATGACGTGGTCGCCGAGGAGCCTTATCCTCAGCGATGTCGATTTCAGCAGGTAGGAGAGGACCGTGCCCAGGGCGGAGACCGTGATGAGCGGCGCCGCGAAATGGATCGCTATGATCGGCCATGATTTCGGGAAGGACGGGAGGTCGCGCTCGAACACGAAAAGCCGTATGATGGAGTAGAGGCATTCCCAGAAGGAGAGGGTGGGATATTCCCGCGGTATCCAGTAGAGCCCCGTCGCGACCACCCCGGTCATCAGGGTGGCCCAGAGCACGATGTGTACCTTTATTGTACCGGGCCGCATGGACATCCTTGCATCATTGTCTGGATATACCTGTTATGACCCCCGCGGCGCGCCTGTCAATCAGTATTCGCGAATCGTCAGGAACCGTTCATCGTGGAACAACGCCGCGACCGCCGAGTGTCCCCGAAGGGGACGTACCGAGGCGGGCGCCCATATCCCCACAATTCATCTATTTGTCCGATTCATACCTGGTCGATACCCACGGGAATATCTGTCGCGATTCGTTCAGCGCGTACTTCTCGATCCTGTCGTACCAGGTAACGAACTTATCATGCAGCTCCCGCCCGAGATCGGTCAGTTGGTATCCGCTGGTCGTTTTTTCGACGATGCGGTACCCGAGCACTTCCTCCGTTTTTTTTATCCTGCCCCATGCGGCACGGTATGATATCCCCATCTTTTTTGCCGCGTTTTGCAGCGATCCGTATTTCTCGATGTTGTGTATGAGCTGCGCCCTTCCGGGGCCCAGGATCATGCCGGCATCGGACTCGATCCAGATGTGGATTCTGATTATCGCCTTCAGGTTTTTCATGGCGCGCTCCAGTAATGGATGACGTGACTATTCGGATGACGCGGGGGCGTACGGACCGCCGTCCCTGCACGCGGGGCACAGGGGGCCGTCCTTGATTTTGTAGGCCTCGCCGCACGAGGCGCAGGAGCCGACGCGGCTGCCGTGGGCATGGGCGTTCAGCAGCTCGGAACGGATCGCGACCTTCTTCGTCGAACACAGGTCCGGGCCGGCCTCGATGATCTGCTCGAGCAGGAGCTCGTAGTTCTGTTCCTTTTTCTTCTTGAGCTTGAAGAACCAGCTGTGAACCTCGGGCCATGCCTGTATTTTCGAGGAGTCGACCCATACCCTGACTCCCTCGCCGCCGGTTTTTTCGTACAGGGTGATCGCGAACCTGCTGAAGTCCATCACCCTCAGCCACCCGTTCCCGATGGTGCAGGGGGTGAGGAGCTGGATCGCGTCGGGGAGACAGGTCCTGGTTTCTGAAATCGCGTCGAAGAAATCCCCCTTCGGCAGGTTGCGAAGGGCGAGGTCCACCATGAACCCGCCGATGAGCAGCCCCGGCGCGAGGCTCCCGTGAAATTCTTTTACCATTCCGGTATAGTCTTCCAGCCCGATCGTTTCGATTTTCCCGTCGTTCGTCAGTCTGCTGACCGTCCTGCATTTCATTTCGTGCCTCCTTGATGTATGGTCCCGGTGCAATCGCCTGTATGTATTCGCTCCCGCTTCGTCAGAAGCTGAGGACCGCAGTCGCCTTGAACGATATCATGATGGGGTTCCCGGTCCTGACGTCGAGATCGACAAGGGCGCTCCTGGTGATCAGCGATCTGAAATTCGTTTCGCCCGACCGGATGTTGATCTCGAAGGTGTAACCCCGGTCGAAAACGGATTGCACCGTGCCCTGGAACGAGTTCCTGATGCTCGAGTCGAGCCGCGTGTTGCTGAGGATGATGTCCTCCGGGCGGATCGCGATGAATCCCTGGCCGTCGCCGCGCAGGTTCCCGAGCTGTATCTCCATGCCGTTGACCATCGCGCGATGCCCGAGAAAATTCGCGGGGTAGATGTTCTTTATCCCCACGAATTCGGCCACGAAGGGCGAGCACGGCTTCGTGAATATGTCGGATACGCTCCCCTCCTGCACGACCCTCCCGTTCTTCATGACCGCGGCGCGGTCTGCCAGGGAGAGCGCCTCCGAGAAGCTGTGCGTGACCATGATGAACGTGACCCCCGACGAGCGCTGGAGGCCCTTCAGCAGCTGCTGCAGCTCCGACCGGAACGACTGGTCGATCGCCGAAAAGGGCTCGTCCAGCAGGAGCACCCGTGGACCGGTGATGAGCGCGCGGGCCAGGGCGATTCTCTGCACCTCGCCCCCGCTCAGGGTGGCCGGCCTTCGCGCGAGCAGGTGCCGTATCTTAAGAAGGTCCACGAGCTCGTCGAACCGGCCTTCGGTTTCGGGCCCGTGCCCGTAGCGGAGTCCGTAGCGGATATTGTCCGACACGTTCAGGTGCGGGAACAGGCAGCTGTCCTGGTACACGATGCCGATGCCGCGGCGCTCCGGCGGCATGCGCGTCACGTCAAGCCCGTTTATCCGGACGGAACCGGACCTGACCGGCTCGATACCCGCGATCGCCTCGAGCAGTACGGTCTTCCCGGAGCCCGTCGGGCCGAGAAGAACGAAGAACTGGTTTTCCGGGATTTCGAGATCGATGTCCGCGAGCGAGAACCCGGGCAGGACCACGTTCAGTTTCGCGATCCGTATCATGCCGTTCGCCTTGGACGGAGCGTCACGATGCGCAGCGCGGCGAACAGTATAAGGCAGAAAAAGACGAGGAGCACGCTCACGGTCAGTGCGCTGTTCAGGCCGTACGATTCGAACCGCTCGTAGATGAGAACGGGCGCGTTCATGGGGTGGTAGGCTATAATGACCACCGCCCCGAACTCGCTGATCGCCCTCGACGTGCACATGATGAAGCCGGCAAGTATGCTTCGCGCGGCGAGGGGAAAGGTGACCCTGAAAAACGTCTGCGATGCCGTGGCGCCCAGGCTTCGCGAGACCCACTCGAGCCTCGGGGATATCGCCTCGAACCCGTTTTTCACCGTGCTTATGTAAAACGGCAGTCCCACGAATGTCAGCACGGTGATGATGCCAGCCGTGCTCCCCATGAGGCGGATGCCCGCCGAGGAGAGCGTGTCGCCCAGCCAGTGGCCCCTGCCCGCGATGGCGAGGATCGCTATGCCCACCACGGGATGCGGTATGACGATCGGCAGCTCGATGATGCTCTCGAGCAGCCGTTTGCCCCTGAAGCGCCTCCTCGCGAGAAGATAAGCGAAGGGGGTGCCCGCAGCGAACGAGATGAGCGCGGACGCGAGCGAGGTGGATATGCTCAGCATGATCGCGTTTCTCACGGTATCGTCGAGGATCGCCCCGCGCAGCGACGAGGCCGAGGGCATTATCATCATCTGGAGTATCGGAACGAGTATGAACGCGAGCACCAGCGTTCCCGAGAGCAGGCAGATCCCGTTGAAAAAGCCCGGATATATCCGCCGCGGGTGCATCAGCGCCCGACCGTGACGTATTTCTGGAGCGGCCGGGGCAGGTTCCTCATCGCGTTTTCATCCCTCACCCTGCACGGAGTAATCGGTGGCTGTCCGGCGTCCCTGAAAATGGCCAGGCCCTTCCTGGGATCGAGCATATAGCGGAGGAACGCGACCGCCGCCGCGGGGTTCGGGGCGTCTTTCACGAGCGCCACGCCGTAGGTGCAGGATTCGCCCTTTATGACGTTCATGGTGCCGGGACTTTTTCCCGCGACGCTGACCGTTGCCGTCGCGTAACGCGAGTCGAAGCGGTGGTCGCCGAGGTTGATCTCGTCCGGGAGGGACAGGTACCGCAGGCCGTGCTGTATCGCGACCGACCGGTATTCCCAGGCATAATCGAGATTGCGGGTTTGCAGCAGTGAAAGCAATTCCACGGACTTGGGGCGCACGTGTTCGACGGGCCTGTTCGCCATGAGGCCGGCATACAGCCCGGGTTCCCTGTAATACGTTTCGGCGAGCTGCAAAACCATGAGGGCCCGGTATCCGCAGGGATCGAGGTTCGGGTCCGAATGGCCCCATGCGACGTCGCTTTTACGCAGCACACTGTACCAGTTTTTTTGCGAGATGTCCCGGGCGTACCTGCTGTCGCTCGTATAGCAGAGCACGATTTGATTCGACGCGAACCTGATGGAGCAATCCGCGTGCGCCGGTACGAGGTAGGTGTCGATAACGTTCGCGTCGGCCGACGCGATAATGTCGCAGGGTTTTTTCAGGTCGGATATTTTTCTCGCCGCCCGTATGCTGCCGCTCGCCTCGAGCAGGACTTCCACCCCCCTGTGCTCCGCCTCGAATTCCTTTTTCATTCTTGAAAAGGGCACGGACAGGCTGCCTGCGTGGAATATGATTACTTTTCCTGATTCGGCAGTGCGATCGGCACAGGCTGGGTTGATTATTAATGAAAACAGGGCTCCCGAAATTATCGCGATGCGAAGAACAGTACGAGTAAAAATCGTCGAGGACATGATTCCTTATGTTTTTGAAAGCATATTGAGTCAAGATATTTGTCGAGATTCGGTTATTTTTTGTAAATAATTGGATATACAATGCCATTTATATTGAACTTATGGCACATTATCTATGCTAAATTAAACAGGACAAATAGGGTGTGGCAATATGTTAAAAATAACATATTGAGAAAATTGTATATTAAATAAAAACTATTGACAATTTCACTTTTAAATTTTCAGTAGGAATCAAGTCAGCGTATCCGGCAGACATGGAGATTCAGGAGGATTTATTATGAAGCTTACACGCCGTGATGTACTCAAAGTCGCGGGCGCCAGCGCGGGAGCGTTAGTCCTGGGCGGCCTGGGAGTAAACTACCTTGTTACCAGATCTTACTCTAAAAAGCTTAAAATCAAGGGCGCCAAGGAAGTCATATCCATTTGTCCCTTCTGCTCGGTGAGCTGTCACTTCATCGCTCACGTTAAGGGCGGCGAAGTCGTGAGCACCGAGGGCGATCCGGGATATCCCGTAAGCCAGGGCGCGCTGTGCGCGAAAGGCTCCACGATGCTGTCGATGATCAACAGCGACCACAGGGTGCTGAAGCCCCTGTATCGCGCCCCCTACAGCGATAAATGGGAAGAGAAGAGCTACGGCTGGATGATCGAAAAGGTCGCCCGCCGCATCAAGGACACGCGCGACAAGCACTTCGTGACGACCAATGCCGCGGGTCAGAAGGTCAACCGCCTTGACGCCATGTTCCACGTGGGTTCCTCGCAGATGAGCAACGAGGAAGCCTCGATCGTGGTACAGGCCCAGCGGGCCCTCGGAATAGTGCACATAGATCACCAGGCGCGTATTTGACACAGCCCCTCTGTCGCCAGTTTGGCGGAATCATTCGGACGCGGGGCAATGACAAATCACTGGATCGATATCAAGAATACCGACTGCTGTCTGATTATCGGCAGCAATGCGGCCGAGCACCATCCCATCTGTTTTAAGTGGGTTATGAAGGCGAAAGAAGAGAGAAACGCGAAGATCATTCACGTCGACCCGAAGTTCTCCAGGACATCGGCCAGGTCCGACGTCCACATTCCGCTCAGGTCCGGGACGGACATCGCATTCATGGGCGGGATGATCAACTATATCCTTTCGAACAACCTGTACTTTAAGGAGTACGTGAACGACTACACCAACGCGGCGTTCATCGTCGGACCTGGATATTCGTTCAATAACGGCCTGTTCGCGGGATTCGACGCCAAGAACAAGATCTATAACAAGAAAGACTGGCAGTTCGAGCTGGACGAGAAGGGCAACGTAAAGAAAGACCCGACCCACCAGAATCCCCGGTGCGTCATCCAGGTTGTCCGCCAGCATTATTCGCGCTACAGCCTCCCGAAGGTATCGGAAATAACCGGCGTGGCGCCGGACGTTTTGCAGAAAGCCTACGAGGCGTATGCCTCGACCGGGAAACCTGACAAAGCGGGAACAATACTGTACGCGCTCGGCTGGACGCAACACACGGTCGGAGTCCAGAACATCCGCACCAGCGGCATTGTTCAGCTCCTTCTCGGCAACACGGGAGTCGCCGGCGGCGGGATCAACGCGCTCCGTGGCGAGCCAAACGTGCAGGGGACCTCGGACCATGCGATCCTCTACAACATACTTCCCGGGTATCTGCCGATGCCCAGGGCGAACATGCCCACGCTGGCCGATTACAACAAGCTGACCACGCCGGTGAGCAAGGAACCGGAAAGCGTCAACTGGTGGCAGAACAGGCCCAAGTACATGGTGAGCCTGCTGAAGGGGTACTTTGGAAACGCCGCAACCAAAGAAAACGATTTCGGTTACGGCTGGCTCCCGAAACTCGATGTGCCGAAGAGCGAGCATGACGGGGACGCTTCCTACTTATACATGTTCGACAAGATGTACAAAGGCGAAATGAAGGGTGGCTCAATATGGGCGACGAACTCGGCGAACACCCTGCCGAACACGAACAAGAACAGAAAGGCCCTGGCGAACCTTGACTTCCTGTACATGGCTGAAATTCACCAGAATGAAACCACGGAGTTCTGGCACGGCCCGGGAGTCGATCCGAAGAAGGTCAAGACCGAGGTATTCCTGTTCCCTTCGTGCCACCGCGCGGAGAAAGAAGGAAGCATCAGCAACAGCGGTCGCTGGATACTGTGGCACAACAAGGCGACAAATCCCAGAGGCAAATCAAGGTCCATGGGGCAGATAATGATCGACATCATGAACGAAGTGATCGACCTCTATAAATCCGACGGCGGCAAGTTCAAGGAGCCGATCGTGAACCTGAACTGGTACAGAAAGTACGACGCCGAGGCCGTGGCGAAGCGCATCAACGGTTATTTCGTCGGCGGCGAAAAGAAAGGCAAGCTCCTGACCGGTTTCCCGGATTTCGCGGACGACGGAACCACCTCCTCGCTCTGTTGGATTCTGGCGGGGAGCGTCACCGATGAAGACGGCAACAGGTTGAAGCGCAGGAGCCTTGAACAGACACCGATGCAGAAAGCCATCGGCCTGTTCCCGAACTTCGCGTGGGCATGGCCCATGAACAGGCGCATCCTGTACAACAGGGCTTCCGTCGACAAAAACGGTAACCCGTGGGACCCCGCAAGGACCGTAATTCGCTGGAACGGGACCGCATGGGAGGGAGATATTCCCGACGGGGGCGCGCCGCCACTTGCAGTCAAGGGTGGCAAGAGCCCGTTCATCATGCTGAAGGACGGTCTCGGTCAGCTCTACGGAACCGGCCTCGTTGACGGCCCTCTCCCCGAGCACTACGAGCCGGTCGAGACCCCGGTGAGCAATCACGGCTTCTCGGGACAGCTCAGCAACCCGTGCGCCAAGTTGCCCGGCGGAGAGATGGACATAATCGCGCCTCCCGCGGATCCGAAGTACCCGATCGTGTTGACGACATACAGCATGACCGAGCACTGGTGTGGCGGCAGCGAAACCAGAAACGTGCCGTCCCTCCTCGAAGCTGAGCCCATGATTTATGTCGAGATGAGCCATGAGCTGGCCGCTGAAAAGGGAATCAAGAATGGCGACCCGGTTATAGTGGAAAATATCCGCGGCAGGGTAGAGGCCGTCGCCATGGTAACGGTCCGCATCACCCCGTTCAGAATACAGGGAAGGACCATCCATCTGATCGGCATGCCGTTCGCTTTTGGATGGACGAAGAAAGGCATCGGTGATGCCACGAACCGCCTGACGCTCTGGGCGGGGGACCCGAACACGTCGATACCGGAATACAAGGCCTGCTGCGTGAACATCAGCAAGGCCGATACAGTGACCGAGCTTTCGGCGGACGCAAAAGATTCGGGAGGAAAACACCATGTCTAAAGCGTTTTTCATAGATACATCACGATGCACCGCGTGCAGGGGATGCCAGGTCGCCTGCAAGGAATGGCAGGGCTTTCCCGCCAATCACACAACGCAGCTCGGTTGGGGCAGCCACCAGAACCCGCCCGATCTCAACTGCTTCAACTACAAGATCGTTCGCTTCAGCGAATTCAAGGAGAAGGGGCGCGTGTTCTGGAACTTCTTCCCGGACCAGTGCCGCCACTGCATCGAGCCTCCCTGTAAGACTGCGGCGGACGGCGAAAGGAAGAACGCGGTCATCATCGAGAAGGACACGGGCGCCGTCGTTTTCACCGACGATACGGAAGATATATCCAAGAAGGGCTTCCTCCAGATGAAGGAGTACTGCCCCTACAACATCCCGCGCAGGAACCCCAAGACGGGCCGCATCAACAAGTGCGACATGTGCTTCGAGAGGCTCGAGGCCGGCCATCTGCCGATGTGCGTGAAGACGTGCCCGACAGGCGCCATGAGTTTCGGCGAAAGGGATGATATCATCGCGATGGCGCATAACAGGCTTGGGGTCGTGAAGAAGGAGTTCCCGGACGCGTCGCTGCTCGACGAGGACACCGTGCGGGTGATCTATCTCATCACCCACAAGAGGGAGACGTACCACGACCTTGCAACGCAGGGTCCGGGATCGAAGGCACGGACACTCGCCTGAATGCCGGCATCGATGGTATCGCGAACATGGGAACTACCGTCATGACGAATCTTGCCGCCGAAGCCTCGCCGGAGCACATCAGCAGGGCCGCGGACGATATCCGGAAGATCAAGCCGGAGTACCGGCAGATGATCGATCTCTATGAAAAGATCTTCATAGCGCAGGAGCAATCAATGCGGGGGATTCGCCTGAAGAGGCCCGTCATATCCGATGGCGAATTGTCCGCGAAGGCGAGTGAGAGGTCACCCCTGGTGGATGTAGCCGGGTTCGCGATCGATCGCGAATCGTCTACCGCGCTTTTCAGCGCGCTGTGCGGAATACTTGGCGGCACGGACGGAGAGCTGTCCGAATCGGTAAAAATGATTTCGGGTGCCGTTGAAAACGGGACAGTGAACATGGGCGACATGTTCGCCGCGTTTCTCCGCGGGGACGAGTCTTTTTTCGCCACGATCGAAAGCGAACAGGGAATCGGCAGGGAGGTCCTGGGTTTCATCGTCTACAACAGCCTGAGGCCGTCCCTGCGCGCGTTCTCGGATGCGGTGTCAGTGTACCTCGACAATGGAAAGGAGTGGGACAGGGGATATTGCCCCGTGTGCGGGTCCGCGCCCGCGATGTCGCTATTCGAAGACGAGGGAAAGCGGTCGCTCGTGTGCGGGTTCTGCGGGCACAAGTGGCCTTCGAAGCGGGTCTACTGCCCGTTATGCGAAAATACCGATCACGAATCCATGAGTTACTACGAGATAGAGGACGAGGAAGAGTACAGGGTGGACGTGTGCGACAGGTGCCACGGGTATGTAAAGACGATTGACATGAAAAAAACCGCCAGGACCGTGTATCTTCCTTTTGAATACGTGACAACGCCCTACCTGGACATAAGGTTCAAGGAAATGGGATATTCCCCGGGATGCAACCCCCTGGAACAGGAAACGGGTTGCAGTGCCGAAATGTAAAATATGCGTTCAAGCAATCAACCGGTAATAACTGAATAAAGGAGTGCTTCCGTGAAACGTACAATATTGCTCATCTCAGTTCCTTTCGTACTCTTCACCTGGCTGTTTTACGGCCTGACGCAGAAAGCGTGCAATTCCGCGATGCAGATAAAGCCCGCAAAGAAGATACCTTTTATGCACAAGACCCATATCGTCAAATACGATATCAAGGATTGCACCACCTGCCATAAATACGATGAGAACGGGCGCTTCAGGGGTATTCCTTCCGTGGGCGATTGCACCGCCTGCCACGCGCGCGACGGCGAACTGACCGCAAAAGACCACCTGACGCCCCGGAAAAAATCCATGTTTGACGACTACAAGGACACGGACAAGCCATGGGGCTCCTGGGCGCAGCAGCCGGATCTCGTGTATTTCAGCCACAAGGTGGTCATGACGGCCAAATTTGAAGACGGGAAGATGAAGGCGCAATGCGGTCAGTGCCATGGAGACAAGGCAATGACGACCGACACGGGGATGCTGAAGGGGAAAATGCTGATGGGCCAGTGCATGAATTGCCACACCGCGCTCCAGATCAGCAATAAATGCGCCGTTTGCCACAAATAGGATGGTGAAGCTCACCCCGACGCCTCGACAGGCTCGGCGCAAGTACGATGCCGTTCATTCATCACGATGGTTCGACTGGCACACCACAAGTATGCTCCTTCGAACACTGTGCATACCGGATGTATGCCTGTAGCCGATATCCGGATGACAAAAAAGACCGCCGATGACCGGGCATCGTATCGATGCAAGCGATGCAACGGCATCTCGATGGTCACTTCCTCCATTCTATCCATTTCGGGTGATCGCCGCAGGAGCGGTTGTCTCAAACGATGGCTGCGCGCTGCGAATCTTTCACACGCATGAAAATCATTCACCGAGGGCATATCCCCATGAGTCCTGCCGCGTTATATGTGGATTTAACATGGCAGTACCGTGTACTGATAAAAAATTGATGGACAGTATAGTTTAATTGCTATCCAATGAGAAATCGGCACTATCTGCTTTTCTGAATGCCTTCAAAGGCGTATGCTTGTAAAGCATTGGACAGGAGCAGCCACTGCTTTCGTATGATCAATATTTCAATCTGGGAGGATTTATGAAGAAAGGACTATTTTTCATTCTCGTGGTCGCCGCTGTGTCATTGACAGTCGCATGCGGGGTCAAGGTCGATAGCGAGTTAATGGGTGCCATCAAAGATGCCGCCGAGAAATGCAAACTGGACATGAAGTATGCGTTTGTCAACGGACCGCAGGAAGCCGTCATAACCGAAATGATTTTAAAGAAAAAGGGCGTTGTCGCATCTCTGCCAACGCTCAGTGTCGCGTTAAACGACAAAGATCCCAAGATACGCGTGGTCGCCAACCGCTATCTCTATCGAGAGATACGCGACAACATATCGGAGTTTGAAAAGGACAAAAAATCCACGCCAAAAGCGGCGGTCGAAAACCTGATCAAGGGTATTGAGACCAGCAAGGACTATGTCACCTTCTACTCGGTCGGAGCCACGACCCTCCTCGCCACGATGCATGGTCTAGAAAAAAGGCTCATTGCCGCGGTGGAAAAACACCCGGAAAAGGCACTGCGCAATGAAATGATGAAAAACCTCATTCGCTACGGGCGCCTGCGCGTGTTTCCCAAACTGAAGGAATATGCGGAAAGCGGAGAGCCCGGCGCCCTCGCACTCGTAATGGATTCATTTCGCGATCTTCGCGACATTTCCGACGACGAAAAAAAAGCCATCGGGGAATGGGCGCAGACTCACCTGTCCGAAAAAGACGTTGAAACGCGCGTCAGGGTCATTTATGCGCTTTACCTTGTCGGAGGAAAGTATTACGACGCCGCACTCGATGCAATCGAAGCCGAAAAAAAGACCGGTCCCGTCGACAAGGTCGTTACGCAGTGGCTCGAGAACATGGGCAGTTCCGGCACTCCCGAACAGCAAAACCGCAGACTCGCGATCCTGGGCAAGCCCCTGAAAGAAATCAAGAAATAGGGCATTCCAACAAGGATACGCGCAAGGGACTGCATGACCGGTACGCATGCAGTCCCTTTTCTGTCCCGGGGAGACCATATGCGCCTGCAGGAATATCCCCCCCTTTTTTTGTGAATTCCCACCCGACCCAGCGACGGGCGCCTATCCCTTACCCGGCTCCTTCACAAAGAATTGCTTCGCGTACAGGTACAGGGGCCTTCCCCTTCTGAACAGCAGTAAATAGGCGAGCGCCCAGAACACGGGAAGACCGATGGCATAAGCCATGGGTATGCTTCCTGTAATGTCCCTGATCCAAAAAACCAGGAGTCCGTTGAGAACTGCGAGCAACAGCGTTATGCCGAACGTTCCGGCCAGGCACATCAGCATCAGCCTGGCGGTCCCCGGAATTCCATCGCGCGGCAGGGATGAATCGTCCGCGAGGCCCGCGCGGCTCCAGCGCGCGATGGGGACGGCGAGGGCCGGGCCTATGGGCAATGCCATCGCGACAAGGGTCAGGAACACGTTGCCGGTGAAGAAGTTCAAACCCATGTGCATGCCGGGACTCCATGGCACTCCGTTGTTCATCGTGGGATCGTAGAGAAAACGCTGCCACCCGGTCGTGTCCCACCCCATGACCAGGATGGACCAGAAGACGATCCACGCCACGATCCAGTTGACGTGGGCCGCGTAGAATTTCCCCTTCCTGACGAGCCTCCACGTCACATAATAGCCGAGCATCCCCTGGGTGATGTTGGTGATCGCGAAGATCACGACCAGCCAGGACGGGATATCCGAATGCGTGCGCGCCACCTGCATGGTCTCCCAGTGCGGGAATTGCCACAGGAGGTATACTCCGGACGGCGCGAAAAGCGCCGCGAGAAAGAGAAGGATATACGAATAGAAGCGGTTATCGAACGGCTTCTCCTCTTCCTTCAGTTGCCGCGCCGCGGAAGCGGCGAGCGTCGCTCCAAATGCGTAACTCCATACCACATCGACCTGTACCATGGTTCCCCCCTTTAATACGGTTTCGTATCATGGGAGGAGTATAGGGGATACCGGCGTGCCTGTCGCGACAGTATCAGACATCTATGGAAATGTCCATTCAGGCGGAACCGGTTGCGCTCTTGTCCGCCTTTTTCGCGGCGACGCGGCGGTACGACGCGGGACGGGACTTCATGACGCGATAAAAGGCGCGGTTGAACGTCCTCACGCTCTCGAAGCCCACGGCATATGCGATGTCAAGGATGGTGCGGTCCGTTTCCGTCATGAGCACCAGGGCCTTTTTTATGCGCAGCTCGTTGATGTGCTCGCCGATCTTCCTGCCGGTGTAGATCATGAAAGTCCTGCCCAGGTAATCGGGGTTCATGTCCAGGGACGCGGCGAGCCCCTCGCGCGATATGTCCCCGGTGTAGTTGTCGTTTATGTAAACGATGGCCCTCCGGATCTTTTCCTCCGCCGCGGGGGTGATCGCGTTCCCAAACTTCCCGCGCGACCGGATCCGCTGGTCGATGTAGGTGTTGCGCAGAAGCTCGGTCGTCTCGGCCAGGCTCTTCTCGAGCTCGCTCGTACGGTGCCTGACCCGAGTTTCAAGTCCCGCGTTCAGCTCCTCGACCTCGTCCATGGCGCCCATGAACCGGTGCGCCAGGATGAGCGCGCCCCCGAAGAACATCATCGCGGCACCGTAGCCGAATATCACCTCGTCGAAGGCGTACCCCCGCAGCCTGATTTCCGGTCCTCCGAACCGGGCGAGGTAGGCGACGCCGTCGTGCGCCGCCGTGAGCGACAGCACGATGCCGGGAACGAGCAGGTACTTCGCGTAAGGGTGCCCGCTCAGGAGCGACTGCGCGTGGATGGATATGTTGTAGATCGCCAGCGGCATGATCGAGAGGACGATCGCGATGCCCCGGTACCGGTCCGCGGTCATGTCGCCCACGGAGAGGAGTATCGCCGTATTGACGGCCAGGATGAGCCAGAGGATCAGCTCTACCGGGAGGCGCCGCAGGCCGTAGACGCGGTGGAGGAATCCCAGGTGCAGCACCACCAGCGCCGTCCACATGAACCCGAGGAGCCTCGCGCGCTGGTCGGCCCCTCCCGGCAGCGGCCATATTCCGCAGCTTTCGTATATGACGAAGAAGCCCGGCACCAGCTGGAGTATGAAATAGAGGTATTCCGTCCACGAAGGCCGCCGCAGGTAAATCAGGAGAAAGATCAGCCCCAGCGCCAGGCCCGAGGCCATCACCGCGTAGTTGAGCGCGAGGAGCGCGGCGGCGTTCGCGCGCGCGCGCTCCCACGCGCTCCTGCCGGCGATGAACATCCCGTTCCTGAATTCCCCGTACACGCCGTACGATACGCGCATCGCGATTGTGTTGGTGCCCGGCCTCAGGACCGGGGCGGGCATGAAATAATACCGGGGCGCGTTCCACATGGACGCCGCGCGCGGCGGGAACGAGCCCGTGGAGCCGACGAACGCCCCGTTCACGTAGGCCTCGTCCGCGTTTCCGATTTTCCCGAGCGCGAGGCCGAGTCCCTCCGCGGGAACGCGCTCCGGCAGGTTTACTGTCTTGCGCAGCCACGCCTCCCCCTCGGCGCGTCCGGTCGCGCGCACGGAGTAGGGGATAATGCTCCCCGGCAGGGTTACGCGGTCCCATCCGGAATCGTCAATTCCGGGTTCGGCGCAGTCGCCGCACGCGCCGGGACGTATTTTCCACTCCCCCGAAATATCCACGCGGGAGGTATCGCTTTCCGCCGCGGCGCACGCGAAGAGCAGAAACGCCGATGCGCACGCGCATGCCATCGAGATCGCCTGACGCACTGGCCGGTCACCGCTGCATGATCTTTATGAACGCGTCGAGCCGTCCCTTTTCTTCCACGACCTTGAGCCCCATTCCCGTAATGTTTTCCGGTATCGGCGGGACTGCCCCTCGCTCGGCCATGACGATCGCGTCCGTGGGACAGCCCGACGCGCAGAGGCCGCACCCGATGCATTCCGACACGCCGACGACGGCGATCCCGTCTTTCATTTCGATCGCCCCGACAGGGCAGCGCTCGTCGGCGCAGATCGCGCATCCGGTGCAGTCGCCTTCGTTCACCCGCGCCTCGAAGCGGCTGGGCTCGAACGCGTGCGGGTGCCCGAGCTGTGTTTTGCCGCGCAGCACCGTGCAGCAGCAGGGGCAGCAGTTGCAGATCAGGGTGGCCTTGTCCGCGCTGTTGTTGCTGGTATGAACCAGGCCGGCCTTCTCCGCGCGGTCGAGCACCCCCAGCCCTTCTTCCCGGGTGATGTGCCGCGCGAAGCCCCTCTCGACCAGGAACTCACCGGGCCCCTCGAAGATGAGGCACATGTCCCTCGGCGCGTCGCACTTGCCCACGCTCGTCCTGCACGCGCAGTCGGCCAGCGCGATGTAGGCGGCGCTTTCGATGAAATGCTTCACCTCTTCGTAGGGGTGGACGCGGTTCGCGGGCGTAAGCGACTTCCCGACCGGGACCACCCGCATGAGCGGCGTCGGGTTGCCTGAGAAGGACGCGCCAAGCGCCTCGTGGTGGTATTTCTCCCAGAGCCCGCCGAGTCGCTTGAACATGGGGGAGCCGTCGCTCTTCATGAAGGGGAATTCGAACACTCCCGGTATGAGCGGGACCAGGCCGTAGAGATGCTTTCCGTCCTTGCTCTTCGAGTAGATGATCCCCTTGTCCGCCATGGACTCGAGCAGCTTTTCCGCCGCCGTCTCGTCGATGGACGCGGCTGCGGAAATCTTGGCGATATCGGCGGCCTTGAAGCTCATGACCGCGGCCATCGCGGCCTCCTCCGGAGAGAAAAGTATCGAGAGGATCTCTATGACGGTCGGCGATTTCGGCGCGGTCGCGGGATGCGAATCGAGCACTTCCCTGAGCTGTTCGTAAATATCCATATCATTCCTCCAACAATCAATATGTCACCGCTGTCCCAGCGGGCACGACGCATAGCATTTGAAACAGAAATACTGGAAGCCGATGAACCCCGCCTGGTACATCATGAAATAGTCCTTTGTCAGGAGCATCTGCCTGCGCTCGTCTTCGGACGCGCCGGCCCATTTCATCCAGAACCCGACGTTTTTCGCGAGGCCGTACGGCTGCGACACCTTCAGACACTTGCCGAAATCCGTCTGACCCTCGGTGTCCAGGGCCGAACCCGGGCAGCCGTCCGCGCAGATGTTGCAGTGCGTGCAGAGGTCCTCGTTCACGGGCGGATCCGGGGGGATCTCGAGGTCGGTCAGCACCGCGGCGAAAAGCACGCGGGGGCCCAGCCGGGGGTGAATCACCAGGTTGTGCCTGCCGAACGATCCCAGCCCCGCGGCCACCGCCGCGTGCCTGAGCGACACGTCGGCCACGCTCCGCGGGTTCTGCGGGCTGATCTCGAGGGGGTAGGAAAGCGGCACGCTCATGGCCCTCCCGCCGCATTCCTTCTCGAGGTACCGCGCCATCTTATAGGTCGAAGACCTCGCGGACTCCATGACGTCCAGCCTGCCGTTCATCGCGATCTGCGGGTTGGGGCTCTCGACATGCGACATTTCGTTGACGCACATCACCACGATGGATTTGACGCCGGGGAAGACCGTGTCGAGCTTAGGCCCCTGGGGGCTGTCGTATTCGGACGCGGCCGCGAACCCCGCGTCGTCCATGCCCAGATCAATAGCGTATGTGCGAATTTTTTCCTTCATGGCATTCCCCCGAATGTGTGGGATATATTCATTCCTTCACCGGTTCCTTCCCTTTGAGAAGGCGCCCGAACACCGTGTCGGTGAACACGACCAGGGGCTCGAAACTGCGGGACAGCTTCATGTCGATGAGCGCGCCCTCCCAGCCGTTCAGGATGAAGGTCGCGAGGCTGCCGGCGTCGAAGCCGCCGTCGACCTGCCCCCGTGCCTGCGCCTCGGCGATGCAGGATTCGATCACCGCCTTCATCTGCGAGTACGCTTCGTGAAGCTTCTGCCTGATGGGCTCGGACAGGTCGCTCATCTCCTGCGACATGTTGCCGATGGGGCACCCGCTGAAAAAGCCGGTGTTTTTATAGAACTTCGTCGTCCCCCTGAAAAAGCGCCGGAGTCTTTCGAGCGGGGGGAGGCTGGCGTCTTTAAGGTACCTGTCGAACATGGCGGAAACGAACGCGGCATAGTGCTCCACGAGCGCCCGGCCGAAGTCCTCCTTGCTCTTGAAGTAGAAATAGAAGGAGCCCTTGGGCACGGACGCCGCGTCCAGTATTTCCTGTATGCCGGTGTTGACGAAGCCTTTCGCGTGGACCAGCTTCGCCCCGTTATCGAGGATGAGTTTTCTCGTGTCTTCCCGTGCCATGGTCGTAACCTTTAATGGTCATAGTAGACCGGTCGTCTATAAAGTCAAGCTTTTTTTGTGCAAGGGGGATATGCGGGCGGGTGCCAGGCACCTCTTCCCGGATGACCGATAACTATCGGTCGGATCATATCCCACCTCGAAAAACGTAAAGTGTTTGACCGGACGCGGCCCGGATCGTATGATTCGCATATCCTGACAAACTCCGAAGCCACTCAGGTGGTGAATCGCCAGCCTGGACTCGTTGCAGGCGTGATACCATGAGAGAATAAAAACCGTTATGCCGACCCGTAAACCGTACGCCCGGTTCAAGCCGGAAGACCTGATACTCAGGGACGAGCTCGCCATCGACAGGACCCTCCTGTCGAACGAGCGGACGCTGATGTCCTACATCAGGCTCGGCATATCGATGATCATCGCCGGGTTTACGATCATCCATTTCTCGTCGACGACGTGGTTCAACGTGCTCGGGATCGTGTGCATTCCGCTGGGGGTCGCGGTCGGCCTTTTCGGCATCGCGCGGTTCAGGAACATGAACGGGAAAATCACCGCGGTGAGGAAAAAGATGGACTCGCGTCCGGAGCGGGATTAGGGTATCCTGGAGTGAGTGGTACCGATAACTATCGGTACACAAGACGCATATCCTTTAAATTATATACTTAACAAAAATTAAGTATTTTTCTTGACAATTTTCCATCCACAATTTATAGGATATACATGCGCCGGAGGTTGCTTGCGGCTAGTTGCCGGTCGCGGCAACCTCCGGGTGCTGCATAATAGAAATAAAACCCGTACATGGAACCGGTGGACGAGCATTATGTATTTTTTTTATGCTTTACAAAAAAATGAGACATAAGCATCTATAAATAGGGGTCGCCGTTCGTATACAGCGTGAATAGCACTTATCATGTTTCCCCGCGTGTTATTGGGAAAGGGGACACGCCCTTCCCGGGCATATCACCGTCAATTGAGGTTATTATGGCAGAGAAAGATCAGAAAGAACAGAAAGACCAGAAAGAATCGAACCAGAAGAACCAGGCCCTGGAGAGCGCGATCCTCCAGATCGAGAAGCAGTTCGGCAAGGGATCCATCATGCGGCTCGGGGGCGACAACCAGGTGGTGCAGATCGAGGGAATCTCCTCCGGCTCGCTGGAGCTCGACATCGCCCTGGGCATCGGCGGGGTGCCGCGCGGACGGGTCACCGAGATCTACGGGCCCGAGTCCTCGGGCAAGACCACGCTCACCCTGCAGATCGTCGCCGAGGCGCAGAAGCTCGGCGGGGTGGCGGCGTTCATCGACGCGGAGCACGCGCTCGATCCGACCTACGCGGCGCGCCTCGGCGTCCACACGGACGAGCTCCTGGTGTCGCAGCCCGACACCGGCGAGGAGGCGCTCGAGATCGTCGAGGCGCTGGTGCGCTCGGGCGCGCTCGACGTCATCGTCATCGACTCGGTCGCCGCGCTGGTCCCCAAGGCGGAAATCGACGGCGAGATGGGCGACGCGCACATGGGCCTGCAGGCGCGCCTCATGAGCCAGGCGCTGCGCAAGCTCACCGGGATCATATCCAAATCGAAAACGTGTGTCATCTTCATCAACCAGATTCGCCACAAGATCGGGGTCATGTTTGGGTCCCCGGAGACCACCACGGGCGGCAACGCGCTCAAGTTCTACTCGTCGGTGCGCCTCGACATCAGGCGCATCGAGACGCTCAAGTCGGGCGAGGAGGCCATCGGGAGCCGCGTGCGCGTAAAGGTCGTGAAGAACAAGGTGGCGCCGCCTTTCAGGCAGGCGGAGTTCGACATACTCTACAACACGGGAATCTCCCGCGAGGGCGACATCCTCGACCTCGGCGTCCGTTTCGAGATCATCAAGAAATCGGGCACCTGGTACTCGTACAAGGAGGAGCGCATCGGCCAGGGCAGGGAGAACGCGAAGAAGTACCTGCAGGAAAACTCCGCGGTCGCGAAGGAAGTCGAAGCCAGGATCAAGGACGCGGCCGGTATCGGAACTCAGAAACCGGCCGCGCCGGGCGCATCTGCGGGCGGGGAATCGCCCCGCGAGGCAGCGGCCCAGGCCTGATGGCCGGCGCGCCGCACGCCGGGACTGCCAGAGGGGGGAGGTTCCCATTGATATGGGGCGTCCCCCTTTTCATTTTAGAATATCGCGTAACGCAACGGCCGTAGGATCATGCCGGGTAAAATACGACTCAAAACAGCCGACGACATCGAGCGCATCGCGGAATCGGGGCGCATCCTGGCCCTGGTTTTCGAGCAACTCGCGCGCGAAAACCTGTCGGGACGCAGCACGTGGGAGATCGACCGGCAGGTAGAATCCTTCATCATGAAGCTCGGCGGACGTCCCGCCTTTCTCACAATGCGCGAATACCCCGCGGCCACCTGCATATCCGTAAACAACGAGGCCGTTCACGGCCTTCCCGCCAAAAAGAAGCGGCTGAAACAGGGCGACATCGTGAAGATCGATATCGGTGTCAGCCTCAGGGGATATTTCAGCGACGCGTGCCGCACCTTCGCGGTGGGCA
>CAYRGX010000050.1:0-26951 GCA_964423905.1 uncultured Leptospirales bacterium
GATCCGTTCAGCGTATGCACATACTGGCGCTTCCCGTTCTCGGAGCGGAAACGGATATTGGCGCGCCTTGCCTGGAACGATTCAAAATTGCTGCAGGAAGAAATCTCCCGGAATTTCCGCTGGCTCGGCAGCCAGACTTCGATATCGTAAGTTTTCGCGCTGGAAAATCCCATGTCCCCGGTGCAGAGCGTTACCACGCGATAGTGCAGGCCCAGACGCTGCAGGATGTCCTCCGCATCGCGCGTCAGGGATTCCAGTTCCTCATCTGTTATGAGGATATATTTATCCGGTCCGATCCCCAGGACCAAACGAATTGCGGGGCTCACATAGGTGAGCACCCCTGTCTCATCGGTTGAAAATATCACCTCGCGGATGCTCTCCACAAGCCCCCGGTACTTGCCCTCGCTCTCCTCAAGCTCCCTGTTTATCCTCAGGAGCTCCTCGTTGGTGGCCTCGAACTCCTCGTTGGTGGCCTCCAGCTCCTCGATCGTCGCCTGGAGCTCCTCGTTCGTGGCGGCCAGTTCGGTCTCGCGCTCGCGCGAAACCTTGAGCGACCTCTCGAGCTGGTTGAGGAGAAAACGCAGCAGAATGCCGATGCAGAGTATCGCGGAGCCGGCTATGATCACCCTGTTGTAGAATGCCGACTCGTCCGTCCGCACGGCCACGATGATGCCCCGGTGGTGCAGGAACGCCATGCCGAAGAAAAAGACGACGCAGATGAAGATGACGGCGTACTGGGCCCTTCCGCTGAATAGCGTCGCCGTGACGGTGATGGCAATGATGTAAAGGAGCATCGCCGGAGCGCCCATGCCGCCCACGTAATTGCCGTAGACGGCCGCGATCATGAAAAGTACGATGGGGATATACCGGCTGATTTTCCATCCGCCCATTTTCGAGATGAACCAGCCGAGGACGAAGAGCACTTCCATGGCCCCCAGTATGATCACGGTATCGGCGGGGACTGTCCCCCTGAACAGGCCGTACAGGGAGAGCAGTGTCGCGACGACCGTGAGGATGGCCATGGAAACCAGCATGGCCCCGAGCATGTACTCGCGCAGCGCCCCGGAGGGTTCTTCCGTGACCGGGCGCGTCAGGATATGCCATGCGTGCTTGATCGGGTTCATCGCAACTTTATGACCAATCATTGAGAGGTAGCAGAAAGGCTTTGCAAGAATGTAAAATCAGGGCCATTTCAGTATAAGATATACCGATAGTGGTGTTTTATCAATCCAAATTTAACGCCATAATCGCAGAAAATTCCTTTCACGTCACAGGGCATTTCGACGGAATATGGCGGAACCGGTGAATCCGCGTCCGCGACAAGTGCGTCGAATCCCTTTATCTGTGGATCGCATACAGGCGGGGATTTCTCGGCCGGGAGTATATCCAACAATTGAAAAAAAATTTATTCTCTTGACAGATTCGCCCCGATGATATTAATGGTCCGCATTGAATGCAGGAAACGGCATGAAAATAGCAAACGCCATCAAACGCAATTTTTACTTTTATTGGTTTTATTTTTACAAGAGCCGCTCGTAGCTTTTGCGTTAGATGGTGCAGATCAAAGCCGCGGGCGGAAAACCGGCGGCTTTTTTGATTAATAGGATAAAAGGCCGCCTCCCTCCAGCGGCTTTTTCAGTTTACAGGCATGGAGGACATCATGACAGCCACTATTCCCCAGGTAACAGTAACGAAGCCGGGCGTACCCTATGTGCTCGCGAGCCGCGAGAAAAGGGAAGACACGGTCGTGCGACTGCCTGGCGGGGCCGCCATCGGCGGGCGCGAACTCTGCGTCATCGCCGGGCCCTGTTCCATCGAGTCGCGCGAGCAGATGATGGAGGCCGCGCGCCAGGTGAAGGCCGCGGGAGCGACCGTGCTTCGCGGTGGCGCATACAAGCCGCGCACCTCGCCGTACGCGTTCCAGGGGATGGGGGCCGACGGCCTGATGCTCCTTCGCGAGGCGGGCGACGCGCACGGGCTCCCCATCATTACGGAGCTCATGGATCCGGAGGACATATCGGTCGTGGCCGAATACTCGGACATCATACAGGTGGGGGCGCGCAACTGCCAGAATTTCTCCCTTCTCAGAAAGCTCGGTAATATCAGAAAGCCGGTGCTCCTGAAGCGCGGCATGATGACCACCATCCAGGAATTCCTGATGAGCGCGGAATACCTGCTCGCGGGCGGCAACACGGACGTGATCCTGTGCGAGAGGGGCATCCGCACCTTCGAGACCGAGACGCGCAACACGCTGGACATCTCCGCGGTGCCGGTGCTCAAGGCCAGGACGCACCTTCCCGTGATCGTGGACCCGTCGCACGCCGCCGGGAGCTGGCAGCTGGTCGAGCCGCTGTCCCTGGCGGCCGTGGCCGCAGGGGCGGACGGGCTGATGATCGAGGTGCATCCCGATCCGGACCATGCTCTCTGCGACGGCGCGCAGTCGCTCAGGCCGTGGAGGTTCCAGAACCTCATGGCGCGCATCGCGCCCATGGCGGAACTCGTCGAGCGCAGTTTCTCAGCCGCCTGCTGACGGTTTTCCGGGAAGCGGCTTCATGAACGGTCCCGCGGCGAAACCGAGCGCGAGCCCCAGGGCGAATCCCGCGGCGTGCGCCAGGTAGCTCGTCTGCGGGTCGTAGACCGAGGGGAAGAGGAGCGCGAGCGAGAACCCGGCGGCGCGGAGCAGCCTTGCCGGGACCGTGTGCGCCGAGTCGTACCTGAGGTAGAAGGCGATCCACAGTCCCACCATGGCGCAGGCCATGCCCGAGGCGCCGATGAGCCCGGTCTTCGGATCGTATGCCGCGACGGTCGCCAGGTTCGCGCCCGCGCCCGCAATCATCGAAAGCAGGGGGAAGGCCGCCAGGCCGAAGTAATCCCTCAGCATCCACCCGAACACCAGGAAGAGGAGCGCGTTGGACGCGAGGTGCGCCGCGCTCCCGTGGACGGCCATGGCGGTGAACACGCGCCAGGCCTCGCCGCGCCCGAACACCGCGGCACCGCTCGCGGTCAGGGCGTCGGTCGCGATACCCCAGCCGGTCCACACGCTCGTCAGCCCGAAGACCAGGAAAAGCGCCAGGGCCGGGAGCGCGCTTTGCGGCGACGGCATGCGGCTCAACGGGCCGGTGCGCGGGCGGGGAGGCCATTCCCCGTCCGGGTCCTGTCCGGGCGCGGGCTGCCCGTCGTACCCGGGGAGTTCGTTCGGTTCGCCGCCGTGGTGCATCGCGCTATCCCCTGAACCCCGCGATGATGGCTTCCGCGTTCACCGCTGAATAGGGTCTGAACTTCATAAACACGATCATGGGGATTTTCCTGTCGTCCCTGTCACACAGCATTCCAGCCTCGCACGCGTTTAGTTCACCGGGAGAATGTATCGTAGCCGGCATATGCCGGCACGGCAAGCATATTTCCCGGCAGGATAAGCGGCTCGCGGGATGGCGTTTGTCGCCGCGGGACATGGACATGGCATGCCCGCGATGAAGCTCCCGGGCATAGCGGATACACACGGCAGAGCAACCGCCGGAAAAGACGCTTGACGAGCGTATTGTTGTACGTAGAATACCGGTTGAGGAATGCATGTTTTTTACTCCATATATGCTGGCACCCGGCGTTAAAAGTATTTTCCGCCGTTACGCGGTAATCGGTCGTGAGCGGGCCAACAATCACATTCGTGAGAGGTGGTGAGATGAGATACTGTGTCGCGTCAGAGATTGTAATCCATGCAGTAACCGCCGTCTTTCCAGGGCCATTTCCCGAAAAGACACGGGCTGTTGAGTGACGGGGGTCTGAACTCCCGGCGGATGGCATATGCAGCCCGATTTTCTGTTCATCGATATTTTTTTCACCTCTCTTGCGTCTTTCATAATACTGGCGGTGTCCGTGTATTCCTTCACCCGCCGTTCGAGAGCGGGCGCCATGGAGTTCGGATTCATGACACTGTTCTTTCTGATTTTCGCGCTCGCCTCGCTGGCTGAATTGTATTCCCGAACCTATGAAAACATCCTCCTGTGGCGCAACATCTCCCAGATTGGAAATTTTTTCGGCCCGGTGGTATCGGTCGTGTTCGCCCTTTCCTTCAGCGGATATGAAAAGTACCGCACAAGGGCCCTTCTAATTCTTTCCGTTCTACCCGCGACCGCGTTAACGCTGATCTTCACCAATCCCTGCCACCATCTTGTGCGTTCGGCCGAGTATCTGTCGTATAAAAACGGCGTTCCGGTCATCGTGGTAAAATCGACCGCCCTGGGCATGGCTTTTGTCGCTTTGAATTTCATCCTGATGGCATCAGCGGTCATTATTCTGCTGACCGCGAAAACATACAGGCGTTTCAGGTTTCAGAATTATTACATTGCCGCGGGCCTTCTGATCTCCTCCGGTCTGGTCTGGCTGAAGGTGGCCGGACTGTTGCCCGATATCAATATTACCGTGCTGTATGTTCCGGGCCTACTGACGCTGGTCTGGGCCCTTTTCAGGCGGGACCTGCTCGCGGTTTCGCCGGTGGCCAGGGACAAGGCGTTTGTCGTCATGCAGGACGCCATAGTCGTATGCGCGGATGATTGCAGCATTGTCGAAATGAATCCCGCGGCGTATGAGTTTTTTGCCTCTATCAGAAACCGTGAGCGGGTTTCCGATGACACGCCTGTGACCTTCCAGGAGGCGGCGGAGTGCATGCGACACGTTTTCCCCTCTTGGGCCGAATCAGTTGCGTCCGAAAAAAGCGCCGCCCTTACTGTCACGCGGACCATACAGGACGATGTGCGTCATTTCAGCATCACTGTCTGTCCGCTGACAACGACGGGGGCGTCGGCGCTGGGAACGGTCTCGATTCTGAGAGACGTTACCGCCGAGATCGAGGAAAAAAGGGTACTTACTGAAAAAATCGACAGGGACGGCCTGTCAGGCTTGTATAACCAGACCTCCTTTAAGAGGAGAGTTCTTGATACCATCGAAAACCCGGAAAACAAGGGACGGGCTTTTTCCGTAATGATGCTTGACGTCGACGATTTTAAGAAAATCAACGACTTCAGGGGGCACTCCACCGGGGATGAGGTCATCAGGGGAATAGCCAGGGAACTCAAATTGATTCTGAGAGGGGAGGATATTATCGCCAGGTACGGGGGCGAGGAGTTTACGGTTCTTCTCGCGGATACCGTCGCGGAACAGGCCCGCATCATCGCTGAAAAGATAAGGACCTCCATTTACCGCAGGCCCTTTTCCTCCGGCGGGGATGTATTTCACGTAACGGTCAGCATAGGCGTGGCCTCGTTCACGGTTTCTGGCAGGGAAAACGAGGCCTGTATCATGGCTGCCGACCAGGCAATGTACAGCTCGAAGAGGGCGGGAAAGAACAGGGTAACTGCGTGCGGCTGTTGAAATGTCCGTCCTGAGGGCGGACATTTCAACAGGTTAGGCGTATTTTCCCCGTGAGGCAAGTGGCGAACGCAAGGTGCCGGATGCTTTATGTGCGAAGGCAGGTCAAGCAAGGGGAAAGAGGACCATCGCACGATTTCTTTATTGCTTTCTGCGCGGGATAACATTACACCAGCGACATTATCCGGAAACGGATGCTATGCGTGTAATCGGTTGCGGAACGGCTCATCGCAAGGCAAAAAAGAGGATGATGCGCGTGCGTTGCAGAACAGGAGGGCGCCATGAATGAATATGTTTTAATCCGCGCGACGGGGGATTCGGTGAGGGATGCAGGCAATGTCATGCTCGAACGGGGGTTGGCATTAAGCGTGGAGGTCGTTGAAACGTATCACGTGCATATAAAGAACGGAAAGGCAAAGACCGGTTTCAACAGCAATGCGGTCATCATGCTGGTCGATCGGGAACGTCTTGATGAGGCGATGGGCGCCCTCAAAGCGGCGGCGCCCGCAGTGTGCGCCTACGCACTGCCGGTGCTTGCGGCCACCGGGGTGTCTTGACGGATTTCATGACGGACAGATCACAACCTTCCCAAACGGCCGATCTTCAATTAAATAGCGCTGTGCTTCTGCAGCCTCTTCAAGTGGAAAAGTTTTAGCTATGGACGGCTTCAGCTTTCCCAATTCAGCCAGGGGAACGAGTTCCTTGTATGCCCGGGCAATGTCATCCGCTGGTTGCATAAAAAGGGCCTCAAATCCTTCAATGCGCGAACCCTTCATAATTAGATCGAATACGTTAAGGTTTGCCATAGCACTATCGACCGCTCCGTATATAACATGGGCCCCGTTCTTCGAGAGTGTTGAAAGGGCCCGTGCAGTCAACTCCCCGCCGATTCCCTCGATGATAACGTCGACGCCATTACCCTTCGTTATATTCATGACCCTGTCGTGAAGAGATTCCCTTGATAAATCGATGACATTTTCATATCCAAGTTTTCGTGCTTTTTCCGCTTTTCCGGTTGTCCCGGCAGTTGTTATGATTTGCGCGGCCCCCAGAGCCCGGGCAATTTGTATCCCCGCGTTGCCCACGCCACCGCCGACCGCGGGAATGAGTACGCTTTTCCCTGATGAAAAATCACCCTTCATCAGGGCAAGATACGCGGTGAGATATACGAGCGGGAATGCCCCTGCTTCAACATCGCTAAGTGCATCAGGGACTGGTACACATTGGGTTGCCGGAAGAGCAATCCGCTCTTTCCATGTTCCGTCACTCACAATTCCCAAATTCCCGGTAAACATGACACGGCCGCCCTCTATCAGCTGCGAATTCCCTGGGTCGATAACATAACCCATCCCTTCGAAACCGGGAACAAGGGGGATTTTCGAACCTGAGAAATGACCAAGCCGTATGGTATTGTCCCCGGGATTGATAGCCGCCGCTTTTATTTCAATAAGCACCTCGCCCCGTTCAGTCGCAGGCTCTGGCACCTCCGCTACACGGAGCACCTCGTATCCCCCGTGTTTGTCATACTGGACTGCTTTCATTCTATACCCTCCTATTTATTATAAGTAACCATTATTGTTACAAATTCGCATAAAAAATTCCTCTTCCGCGTTATGGTCTCATCCCTTTCTATTTAAGCTTCGTATTTCGTCAACAGTGTGGGCAATGGTGGCTTTATGCAATGCCTTATCGATATTGGTTTCCACGGCACAAGCAATGTCCTTCATCGCTTCATGGATTTGTCTTCCTACGGGGCAACCCCGATTGGGGTTTGTATGAGGTTCCATCACCGCTCCCTCGACGGCACGGTATACCTCAGAAAGGGGAATTTTTTCGGGCGGCCTCGCAAGATCACATCCTCCGCCGGCTCCAATTTTTGATGTAACAAGACCTGCCTTGCGGAGCTGCCCCATGATCCTGCGGATGATCACGGGATTCGTTCCCACGCTCACGGCAATGCCTTCTGAGGTAAGACGCTCTTCAGGATACATCGCAAGCAAAACGAGGACGTGTACTGCGATGTAGAATCTGGTGTTTGCCGCCATGCATTTTCCTGTTTTCCTGCCTAAAATGTAACAATAGTAGTTACTATTAAAAATGTCAAGTATAAATATGCGTTCCGAATGATTAATAATAGCACCCTCGATCCCCGATCATGCATCGCATGATATTATGCATGGCGAAGATTTGTCAATGGAATCGACGCCCGCATTGATGATATTGAGTCCGATATCACTCACATTCGAGGAAGGGGTTGGCGAGGATGTCCCGCGCCGCTTCGCGCATGATGCAACGCGAACCGGGAAAAAGCCTTGAATAATTTCCCGCGCTCCGCCGTAATCGTCCGTGTGCGATTTCCCCGCGCGCCTGGTGCAAAACATGAAACTGCCGGAACGCCTCCGCCGCAAACGCGACAACCGCTTCGCCTGGATGGGCCGCACGGAGCGTCAGCCCGTATCCCCCGAGATAACCCGGGTCTACCTGGAGCTCTCCACTCACTGCAACCTTTCGTGCCGTCACTGCATGAGAAACGCCATGGCGGACCTGAAGCGCGCCCATTTTTCCGCGGCGCTCCTCGATCGCGTTTTGCCGATGCTCTCCGGGCTCGGGGGGCTCGAGCGCGTGGTGCTCCTCGGGTTCGGCGAGGCCCTCTGCAACCCGCGCTTCCGCGAAATAGTCTCCGCTCTGAGAAGGCTGCCGTGCCGCATCGTGCTGGTCACGAACGCCCTGCTTCTCGACGCGGACATGAGCCGCTTCCTGGTGTCGCTCCCGCTCGACGAGGTCTGGTGCTCGTGGGACGACGAACCGCGGGGGAAGGGGGATATGCTCCGCCGCGGGCACGACCCCGCGTCGTTCCGCGAAAATCTGGCCCGCCTCTGCGACGCGCGGGCGAAGTACGCGCCCTCGATGACGGTGGGCATGCAGGTCGTCGCGTCCGCGCGGAACGTGCGACACCTGCCGGACATCGTCCGCATGGGCAGGGAGGCCTGGGCCGGCTCGTTCATCATATCGAACGTGTTCCCCTATACTGAAGGGGCCGCGCAGGACATACTCTATTCTTCGGGCGCCCGCGGACGGGAGCTTCCCGCGCCGGCGATACGGAAGGCCGCGGGCGGCGCGCCGGTCCGCTTCGCCTCCATGAACGCCGACGTGCTCCGCCGCTGCCCCTTCGTGGAGCGCGGGACCGCGTTCATCACCGTCGGCGGCGACGTGGCGCCGTGCCCGGAGCTCGCGTACACCCACCCGGCGTGGTACTTCGGCTCGAAGAGGACTCACCGCCGGCTGGAGTTCGGCAACGTTATGCGGCAGGATATCGGCGGCATCTGGGACTGCGGCGACTTCGCGGATTTCAGGAAAAACTTTCTCTACTTCGACTACCCCGACTGCACCTTCTGCGTGGACCCGGACATGTGCTGGCACCGCACCGTCGAATCGAGGGACTGCCACCGCAATCCAGGGCCTTGCGGCGAATGCCTCTGGGCCAAGGGGATCGTGATATGCCCGTGAGCCGGAAGTCGATCGCGTACCGGCCGTTTTACCCCTCCCCGCGCGCCTGAAGCTCCGCGAGGATGACGCCGCGCGTACGATCTTTCAGCTCGGCCAGCCGGTCTTCTCCGTATTCCGCGATATCGATTGGCGGGTGGATCGTCACCGTCGCGGTGCCGGGGAACATGTTCCAGCCTCCCGGAGGCATGATACGCCGGGTGCCGGCGATGGTGACGGGAAGTATCGGCAGGCCGAGCTCGCGCGCTATTACGAATGCCCCCATCTTGAACTCTCCGAGCGTGCCGGTCCGGCTCCGGGTGCCTTCGGGAAGCATGATGATCGACGTGCCGTTGACGATCCTGGCGCGGGCGCCCTCGAGCGTGCTCTTCAACGCTTCCGGGCTCGAGCGGTCGACGTAGATGTTGCCGCCCATCTCGCCCGCGTACCCGAACACGGGCACCTTGCGGAGCTCCATCTTCATGACCCATTTCACCTCTATGCCGAGCCAGCCGTAGAGTACCAGGATGTCATAATGGCTCTGGTGGTTCGCGACGACCATGTAAGACCTGTTCTTTTCGATGTTGTTTTTTCCCTTCACCCTGACACGGATAGGGGTAAGGTAGCTCACGAACCTCGACCACCATACTCCCGTGGTCCGGTGCGCGACGCGGTCGTTGAACAGGAACACGAAAAGCGCGCCCAGCGCGACGAACAGGCAGGTCGAGATGATGGACAGCGGCAAGAAGACCAGATACCTGTAGGGCAGGTACAGGACCCGAAGCATTTTTCTTGCCATCGCTCTCAATGGTAACCTCTCGATCATGCTAACGGCTTATGGGGAGTCGGGAAATGACGCCTGTTACCTGTGCGGGAAATAGGCAGTCCATACCAGCGCGTCCAGGATCGCCGTCTGGATGCAGAAGGCTGCGCCGCCGATTACCGCGACGCGATGCGCCCATGCCGGGGAAGGGGGCTGCACCAGCACGATCGAGCTGAGGAGGAGGAGGGACGCGATGCCGGCCAGCGCCAGCACGGACCGCACGGCGAGCCACGCCGCGAGCGAAGGCTGTTCTATCACCATGAAGGTAAGCGGCATCCAGAGCGATGAGGGCGCCAGGATAAGGAGATAGAGCCACGGGAAGAGACCGTATGAGAAGCGGCCCGCTATCGTGACGGTGCCCGGCTCCAGGCGGAACAGGATGAACCACGTGAACGCGAGGTATCCCGCGGCCGCCGTGAACATCGACACGGTGTACACCGGCATGATGGCCTTCGGCACACCGCCCCAGAGGGCTCCACGCGTTTCGGGATGGTTCATGATGCCGATTGCGTAGCTGCCGAGGACCGCGATTCCTCCGACAACGTTGATTATGACCAGCGCGATTTTCTGGTAACTGCCTCCCATGTGGTCCTCCTGTGTTATACTATAGTATAAAATGATTTGCCTGCGACCGTCAATAGCAGTTTGAAAAATTATGCACCGATGCGGGCCTCATGCATTGCGTTTTTTGGGCGACAGGGTCGATAAATTATTCGCGTGATATTGTCATTGCATCGCTAATTGAATATCTTGGAAACATGAAAAGCATAATCATAAAATCACCTCTCGCGCTCATCACATCATCCGTGCTTGTGTTTGCCGGCTGCAGCTCGGCGCCGAAACTCAAGACCGTTCCCGATGTGGACATCAAGCGCTTCATGGGCGACTGGTACGTGATAGCGAACATACCGACCTTCCTGGAAAAGTCCGCCTACAACGCGGTCGAATCCTACCGGCTCGACGATGACGGCACGATCGCCACGACCTTTACATTCCGGAAGGGGGGGTTCGCCGGACCGGTCAAGACCTATCACCCGCGAGGGTTCATACGGGACACCGCGTCCAACTCGGTGTGGGACATGCAGTTCCTGTGGCCTTTCAAGTCAGAGTTTCTCATCGTCTATCTCAACAGGGATTACTCGATAACCGTCATAGGCCGCAGCAAGCTCGATTACGTGTGGATCATGGCGAAGACCCCGACGATCGGCGACGCTGAGTACCGGGAAATTCTCGCCTACCTCACGAGCATCGGGTATGACACCGGGAAGATCGTGAAGGTGCCGCAGAAATGGGACAGGCGCTGAATCCCCGGGCGAGACAGCGGCCGGCCCCGGGGTGACGCCACGGGTTCCGCAGTCTCCCATGCCCTGCATGCGGCACGGTCCCCATGCCACCCTTTAGCGAAAAGTCGCTGTTCTGCCTCTCCGCTGCCTCAGAAGGCCGCGCGGAAACTCTGGAAGCCCGCTCTCCTTGTGGCCTGCCGTTTCAGGATGAATCGGGTGCCGTGATTCCTGATTTCTCTCAACAATTCCCGAAAAGATCTTGTCATTAACCCTGATTGCTGATCTACCATTTAATGGGTATGCATTCGTCACATTTTATTCATTTCTCATTAACCGAGTGTCGAGCGAAATGCAAGGCCTATATCCAGCTTTATTCTTGCAAAAAAAGGCCTTATTGAAGAGTCGGCAGGTTCTGAGGTAACTCGTTCGGTCATAGGCAGGCGCTTGCGATGGAGCAGTCTCCCGGGAAAAAGATGAAGGGTATGAGTAAAATTTTCGATTACAGGCGATTACACAATGTCAATAGAATACAGGGCAGTGTCGTCGATATCGGAAATGCCGGATCCTTTCTGGAAGTCGTGGTCAGGCAGAGTAATCCGCCGGAAGAATGCTTAATAGGCAAGGTCCTGTTCAAAAGCGTCCATGTAATTGAACCGCCCAGAAACAGGAGAATCCTCACCGCCTTCAGGAGCGATGCCGAACCCGGCATCCTTCTTATCGTATGGAGGGAATATCCCTTTTATCCACATATTGAGGAAGGTGGGGATTTCATGCTCCAGGTAATTGCCACCGACAAATCGGTTAAATATCTCATTATCGATAATACCTATGTGCGTTCGGGCTGGATGAACGAAAAGATGAGCGATTACCTGAACAATGGATGGTTACCCGGGCTGGTTGAGATGGAACTTGCGGCATTCTGCCACCTTCAGGCAGAAAGCTATCTGGGCGGCCTATCCTTCACAAAGTTCGGGAAACTCATGTCGGCGAACATCAACACCATCGCCCAAAAACTCGGGAAACAGGCTTTTCGATATTTCCCGATTAAAACCTCCGATATTTCCCCTGACGGTAAAATCGACGATACACTGCGCAATAAAGCCCTGGAAAAAGCCTTAACGATTATTAAAACGATGTAGCGCATTTTTCACATACACGACCGTAACCGGCGCGGATATATAGCGCTTCGAGGGCGATTGGTGCATGACAGCCTGCATACCGGCCTCTGATCCGGGTGATCGGGCCATCGCCATGTCCGAACAGGTTCCGCGGAAAACGCGGTATCGACTCGCGCCCGGTTATGCATTATGCGTTCAATTGCCGAACAGCGGGCCGGACGGCCCCAGATGGCACGAATAGCATCCAAATCCGCGCCTGGTCGTTACGCTGAAAGATTTCTTGCCAAGGGCGCCGGACATGGCGGGCACCAGGCGGTCAAGTTTCAGCCTTGTCGTGTCCGGATGCTTCTGGAACTCCGGCCGGAGGGTCCAGTCCCCGCTGAGGCGGGGAAGATGCCCGGTGGGCATGTTGAAATCCCCTGTCGCGGCCCCCCTGCCATGGCACAGTGAGCAGTTCACGGCGGTATATTTCTTCGGGCGCCAGGCCCGGAACACCTCGGCGGCGCGGGGTATCACGACATTCTTCATGTGGGCCTTGCGCTGGTCCATGTTCATCCGGTCCCAGGTGAGGCGCTTTCCATCAGGGCCGGCCGGCCCCACCGCCTTCGGGTAGCATCCGCAGAGCAACAGGATACAAACCATTGTTCCGCCTGCGAGAGCTAATAATTGCCTGACATCGCCTTGCATATACCCCTCCACGTAAAGAAATGTACTTCAATCATGATGGAACAAGTGAAAAAATCAAATACAAAATGCGGATTTTATCTTCGCCCTGATGGCCGCAGGAACTTATTCGGGAGATGGAGCGTGTCCCAGTCGAATCTCTCTTGACTGGGTGCAGATAGGGATTCATGATATCGATGCAGCATTTTTATAGTTTAAGGGATAATCGTGAAGACAAAAATACTCTTTCTCTGTACGGGCAACTCCTGCCGGAGCCAGATGGCCGAGGCCCTGGCGCGGCACTTCATGGGGGACGCCATTGAACCTTTCTCGGCGGGCACCGAGCCGAAGGGAATCGATCCGAGGGCCGCGAAAGCGCTCGCGGAAATCGGGATCGACATCTCCGGCGCGCGATCCAGACACGTGGACGAGTTTTCCGGCGCCTGTTTAGATTACGTGGTGACCCTCTGCGGTCACGCGAACGAAACCTGTCCCTTTTTCCCGGGAAAGACGAAGGTCGTTCACCGCGGCTTCGACGACCCGCCCCTGCTCGCGGCGGGCGCCACGGATGAGGAGGCGGCAATGGCTCATTACCGCCGCGTACGCGACGAGATCCTGGAATTCGTGAAGGGCCTCCCCGGGTCCCTTCGCGAAGGGGACTGGCCTGTCCGCTAAACCTCCCCCGCACCGCCGTCCTTTCCCGCTGTGTCCTAAAGGATGACGGGCACGCCCTTTTCCTTCAGGAACTCCTTGACCTGGCGTATGCTGAACATCCTGAAATGGAAGACCGACGCCGCGAGAAGGACCTCCGCCTTGCCCCCGGCGACGCCCTGGTAAAAATGCTCCAGCGTTCCCGCGCCGCCGGAGGCGACCACCGGGAGCGTCACCGCGTCGGCGATGGCCCGCGTGAATGGAATGTCGTACCCCGCAAGCGTCCCGTCGCCGTCCATGCTGGTGGGCAGGATCACGCCCGCGCCGCGCGACTGGCACTCCGATGCCCAGGCGACCGCGTCTTTCCCCACTGGCTTTGTCCCTCCGGAGACGACGAGCTCGAAGCCCGAGGGCATTGCCGGGTTGCGCTTCCCGTCGATGGCCACGGTTATGCGCGCCTGCCCGAATTTTTTCGCGGCCGCTTCGATGAGCGAGGGGTCCCTGACCGCGGCGCTGTTCATCGAGACGTTCGTGGCGCCGGCCTCGAGCACGAGCTCGATGTCCTCGATGCTCGCGATGCCGCCGCCCATGGTGAGGGGAATGGATATGACCCGGGACACGTTTTTCACCCACTCGAGCCTTGTTTTCCTGCTTTCCAGCGTCGCCGCGATGTCGAGCATGGCGAGCTCGTCCGCTCCCTCTTTCTGGTAGAATGCCGCGTTTTCGACCGGGTCGCCCGCTTCGCGTATGTTCACGAAATTGACGCCCTTGACGACCCTGCCGTTTTTCATGTCGAGGCAGGGCATGATTTTTACCGGTTTCATTTCAATCTCCTGGCTGTGTATAGTCATGCCGGTTTCCCCGGCCATGTGCCAATCGCTTGGTGTTTTCCAGTCTATACCGGGGAAATGGGATTCGTCAATACAATAACGCTGCATGTCGTCGCTGAAAGCGCGTGCCGGGGGCGGGTATATCCCCCCAAATAAAATGTAACCGGTCGCGCAAAGATGTTTCTGATAGTGATAATACCAGTTTCCCGGGGGGGCACATGCAATACATTACCGTGGTGTTCATCATAGGCATGCTCGTATTCATCCACGAGCTCGGCCATTTTCTCGCGGCGCGCGCGGCGGGAATACCGATCGACGTCCTGTCCCTGGGGTTCGGGCCCGCGCTCTGGAAAAAAAGGATCGGCGCGACCGAATACCGCATTTCGCTCGTGCCGGTGGGGGGATACGTGCTCCCCGCGGTCGCCGACGAGAAGGAATTCTTCCGCATCCCGGTCCGGGGGCGCGTGGTTTTCTCGCTCGGGGGTCCCGCGGCGAACGCGGCCCTGGCGCTCGCGCTCCTGGCCATCGCCGGCGCGATGAGCTCCGTCGCGTCCCTGTCTTCGCTCGTGGTCGGGCCGTTGTCGCAGTCGTATGCCATGGTGAAGGCCATCGCCGCCGGTCTCGCGGGCCTCTTCTCGCGCCCGGAGGGAATGTCCGGCGTGGTGGGCATCGTCCACCAGGGGAGCGCGTTCGTGGCGACCCTGCCCGCGGCGATCCGGTTCACCGCGGTGCTGAGCCTGAACCTCGCGATTTTCAACATGCTGCCGCTGCCGGTCCTTGACGGGGGAAAAATCGTGCTCTACCTGCTCGAAAAAATCGACCGGCGCTTCACGCGGTGCTTCGTGCCCCTGACCATCGCGGGCTGGTTCGTCATACTGGGACTCATGATATACGCCACGTATATCGATATCGGGAAACTGGGTTGACCGCCGCCGGCGCTCCGGCAATTTAATGGTTGCGCTATTCCGCGCGTCGTTTGAAATGACCGGCAGGATGAATCTCAGAAAAGCCGGAATGGCCGCGTTGCGTTATGCGTGATTGTCCCGGCGGGTCGGTCATATGGTTTTTTTCAGGTTTCTTTCCTCTTTCATCGCACCTGTGTATTCGCAATCGGAATATCTCGTAAAACGAAAGGCCCTGGTGCTCTACTATTTCGTGCTGTGCACCGCCGTCGTCCTTCTCGGGATGATCGGGGTCTTTCTCGCGCTCCAGCCAGTGTCGTACATGCGTTCGGTGACCGCGATCGGCACGCTCATCGTGCTTGAGCTCGCGGGCATCCTCGTCCTGAGGACCGGCCGTTATTACCTCGCGGCGAATTACTGCATAAGCGTGACCGCCGCGCTCCTGACCGTGGCCCAGTTCGCCAAGCTTTCGAGGGACCCGCATACCGGATACACCTCCTTTTTTTACCTGATGCTCGTCGTCGTGGTAATGGCCGCGCTTTTCTGCAGCAGGAAATGGCTCTTCGGTGTCGCCCTTTTCTTCGTATGCGCAGACGTCACGTTCTTCGTCCTCGTCGGGGAAAGGCTCGACCCGCTCGGGCTCGAGGCCGCGCGGGTGGGAGTGGTGGATTCCGTGTTCACGTTCGTGATCGTCACCGTGCTTTCGTACATGATCGTCAGGATTACCGAGGGCGCTGCAAGGAGATCGGACCGGGAAGCCCGGAAAAGCATGGAGGGCCTTTCGAAGATACAGGACCTGCTCGAGTCGGTCGCGCAGTCGTCGGGCGTCCTGGCCAGGTCTTCGGCCGACATGCGCGAGATGACAGTCAACTTTTCTGAAAACTTCCAGAGCCAGGCCACGTCCGCCGAAGAGATAACGGCCGCCATGGAGGAGGTCTCCACCTCGGCCGATCACAACGCGAACAGCTCCTCGGAGCAGTACGAGATCATCTCGGCGTTCCTGGGCAGGCTCGGCAGCCTTTCCGAGACGATATCGCTCATGGGCTCGAAGATCAGGGAGAGCATCGGCGTGGTGAACGAGATCACGGACCTCGCGAAATCCGGGGGCTCGTCCCTGAACTCCATGCAGACGAGCATGGACAAAATCCGCGACGGCTCGGACCGAATGACGGGAATCCTGGAGATCATCAATTCGATATCGGACAAGATAAACCTTCTCTCCCTCAACGCGGCGATCGAGGCCGCGCGCGCGGGCGACGCGGGCCGCGGGTTCGCGGTCGTCGCCGACGAGATATCCAAGCTCGCGGACCAGACCGCGTCGAGCCTGAAAGAGATCGACGGGCTCATCAAGCAGAACATGGGAGAGATTTCGAAAGGCTCCGACATCATGAACGACACCTTCGGGACCATCAACCACATCATATCCGGGGTCGGTACGATGAGCGGGAAGATCAGCGAGATCGCAGGGTATATGTCCCAGCAGGACAGCATCAATCAGGACGTCAACGAGCAGGCGGCGACCGTCAAGGACCGTTCGAGCGAGATCAAGAGCGCGTCCCAGGAGCAGAAGACCGCGTCAGACGAAATAGTCAAATCCATAACCTCGGTCAACGAGATCACGCAGAGAAATTCGGAGATACTCGCGGGCCTGATGAAGCTCGCAGAGGAGGTTTCCGGGATGGCGGATCACCTCGAGGGGAAGGTGTCAGGCGCCTGACGCGCGCCTGACGGTGCGTATATCCCCCTAAAAAATGAAGGGGATAAGGACCTTCCTTTCACGGGGATAGTCCGGGAACTGCTCCAGGTACCACCTGTGGTTGAGTATCGCGCGCGGGACCAGGTTGGCCGCGCTGATCGTGAAAATGAACACGCCCGCGAGGGACCAGGTGCACAGCGCGAAGCCCGCCCAGGCCACGAGTTCGCCGAGGTAGTGGGGGTTCGTCACGAACCTGAACGCCCCGCCGTACGGGATGGAATAGCGCTTCGCGCCGGCGTCCGGTCCGGGATTCTTCGGCCGGAGATTCCGCATGATATGGTCCGAGTGAATATTGACGAAATAGCCGAAATAGTACACGGCGATGCCCGCGATGAAGCGCGGGTCCGTGAGCCATGCCGACGTGAAATGTGTTCCGTATGACGTGATGAACGACGCGTTCAGGTAGCCGTGCATCGTGGTGACGAGCCAGCCGATGGTCACCACGGAAAGATTGAACGTCTGCTTGTAGCCCGGCGCCACGCGGATGAGCGCGGGAAAGATGTACCCGCGGTTGGCGTAATGGATGCACCAGACCGCCAGGAACACGAGCGAAACCGTTTCGAAGGGACGATCGCCCGTGAAATAGAACGCCAGGAAGCTCAGGGACGCGGGCAGCTCCATGAGGAACCACCCGAGCCGGGGGCTCATCTTTATCCCGGCCCGGCCGGTGCCGAACCTCCCGTAGGGGGTGTTGAAAAAGCGCGTGCCGACGATCGTGAGGAACGCGAGCGTGAAGGCGCAGGTCAGGACCGTGTCGTACACGGCGTTGCCGGTATACCATTTCATAGGAATGCATTCCCTCCCGTCATGACTGGATGAAATACTCGCTTAGCATCACCGTCTGGATGCGCCTGAGCGAGAGGAACGACGTGACCGCCCGCAGTATGCGGACCATGTTGATGACGAGCGCGACGGGATTGCCCGCGCCGTAAAAAAGGAAGGGGTTCGTCACGTGCCGCTTCGACGGCCAGTTTTCAGCGACGATCCCCTCGAAGGGCGAGGCGCTCCCGGTGAGGGGCTGGATCACCAGGTTGCGCACGTAGCGCGTGCGGGGCTGAATGGCCTCGGACACGGGCGACATGGTGCCGTGCCAGCGGCGTATCCATTCCTCGCGCGCTATTTTTTGCGGGCGCTCCATCAGCGTCACGGCCGTGATCCCCGGTGAGCGGCGCCCGTCGGGCCAGTCGCGCGGGCCCGAGTGACGGTTCCCGCCGTACTCGGTGTAAATGGATTCCTCGACCAGGTATGTCGCGAACTGGACGCCCGCCTTCGCGAACACCGCGTCGGCGCGTTCTTTCCCCTTCGGGTATTCCACGAACAGGCTCGCCATGGCGGATATGTACCTGCCGGGATAGAGCTTCGGCGCGGGGGACTTCATTTGCGACTCGGCGTCCGGCACGTGGAGCACGAGCTTCCGCGAGCCGGCCTTCACGAGCGCGGGTGCGACCTCTTTCAGAAGCGTGTCGGCGAGCTTCGTGACATCGGCCCCCTCCGGGGCATAGATCAGGTAGATGAGCTTTTTTCGTTCCATGGTCGTCGTTTTCCTTGTCGTCGTTTTGCGGCGCGGCGCCCCGTTTCGTCGCCGGCCGGGTTTTCTGTCGACGGGGGCGAATAACTTCTCCTTGCGAGGCGCTTTATGTCAGGAGAGAATAACGCCCGGGGAGGGTTTTCTGTCAAGATTTATGTTGTACGCGCGCGATATAAAACCGGAGCGAATCGTTCATCGGGTGGGGGATACACGTGTTGCCTTCGCGGAACGGGTGCCCGGTTCGCGGGGCCCGGATCCCGCCTCACTTCTCCGTCAGTATCGTGTCGAGCCTGTCGGTTGACACGATGAGCGTGTCGGCCGTGCGGGAAAGGCCTTCCGATGACCGTAAGCGGCGGCCGTGCTCATTACAAAACCACCTGGGGTCACGCGGGCATTCCGAACGACCTCACCAGTCAATGATCGAGGCATGTTTAAATTAACGGGAAACTGAACGCTGTCGGGCGGCCCGATATCAGGAGTGCTCCATCCCGGCATGTAATAATATCTGTATATTCCAATATGGTAAATGAGGCGGCAGGATAGTCAAACAAATTTCACCGGTTGGTTTTGCGGGCTTTTTTCAGGATCGCGAGCACCCTGTGCCGGGCCCCCGTGTCGTCGCAACAATGGCTGCTATCCGGCGAAAAGCAAAAAAAGAAGATGGCGTCCTTGCCGATATCTTTTCGCGTGAAGGTCTTGCCGCTCGGGTAGGTCATGAACGAGACCTGGTCGCAATCCCGCTCGAAGCTGTATACCGAATGGCTGTAGTTCGCCGACTTCATGGCGGTGGAACCCTTGAGCGTTTCCCTGATGTCGAACGCGACGAGAGTCGTGGTTTCGCACTTGTTCGTCCTCGTCTTCACGCCGGTGACGGTTCCGACCACGATCAGCGGCGAACGCCTGATCGTTTCCTCCATGGTCATGTTGATCACTCTCGACGCGACGAGCGCCCCGGGCAGTATGACGCAGAACAGGAACAGTAGTGTCTTTTTCATGCGAACGCTCCTTGCCTGGTACGAGCGTATCCTTTTATACGCGCGCCGGCAAGAAAAAAAAGCGTGTAAAATCCGGGCAACGATTTTCCTGCCGGGGAGGATAAGGGATTTTTTCCGCACCGCGGTTCAACTTCGAGCGCGGCCATATCCACATAAAAAATAACACGTTCGTGTAAAAAATCTTGCTCGCGCCGACCGGATATGATGTTATTTTTATACCATGGAGGGTTTTTCGCACCGGACCTCGTGAAAACGATTTCCCGATCATCACACGTTCTTTCGACCCACGAAAGCATTACCACGGATGGATAATGCCGATAGCCGCCGGATGATCGCGATTGTAACAACGGGGTAATTGCCCAAGCGGAGGAGTTTATGTCAGCGCAGCCGGGAAGCCAGGACAAATGCATTCTCCTTGTCGAGGACGAGGCGCTCATCGCGATGAAGGAAGCCAGGGACCTCGCGAAGGAAGGGTACCGCGTCAAGACCGTCTACAACGGCAAGGCCGCAATCAAGGAGGCGCTTTCCGGGGACGATAGCGTCGATCTCGTCCTGATGGACATCGACCTGGGAGGTGGCATAGACGGTACGGACGCCGCGCAGGAAATCCTCAAGGAAAAGGACATTCCGGTGGTGTTCCTTTCGTCGCACACCGAGAAGGACGTCGTCGATAAGACCGAAAAAATCACCTCGTACGGCTACGTCGTGAAGGACAGCGGCATGACGGTGCTGTCCGCGTCCATCAAGATGGCCTTCAAACTGTACAACGCGAACAGGGAGTTGCGCAGGAACGAGGACATAATCAGGGAAAGCGAGGAGAAATACCGAACCCTGGTCGAGAACATCGACGACGTAATATTCAGGATCGACAAGGACGGTCACTTCCTCTACGTCAGCCCCGTAATAGAATACCTTTTCGGGTTCAACAAGAACGAGATTATCGGCAGGAATTTCATCGACTACGTGCATCCCGAAGACCGGGAATACCTTCTTGCGAGCTTCGAGAACACCAAGTCGGGGAGGCTCGAGCCGGCCGAATTCAGGATATACGACAGGAAGGGGATTATCCGTCATGTCAGGACCTCGAGCCGCATCGTCAGGGAAAGCGGGGAGGAGGAGACCCTCATCGGCATCATTACCGATATCTCCGAACGCAAGCTGGCGGACGAAAAGGTCAGGGCCGCGCTCCGCCAGATGAACGACATCATCGAGTTCCTTCCGGATCCGACGTTCGTCATCGACCGGGAAAAGAAGGTGGTGGCCTGGAACAAGGCCATGGAGCTGCTCACCGGCGTGCACAAGGCGGACATGCTCGCGCGGAGCGACTACGCCTATGCCGTTCCCTTCTACGGTGGGCCGCGCCCCATTCTGATCGATTATTTCGATTTTTCCGAGGACGAACTGAGGAATAAATACCATTATATCAAGAACGTGGACGGCACCATCTACGCGGAGACCTATGTCCCGCACCTGCTCCACGAGGGCGGGGCGCACCTCTGGGGCGCGGCCTCCGCACTCTTCGATCACTCGGGCGAAAGGATCGGCGCGATAGAGGTGATACGCGACATCACCAAGAGAAAACTCATGGAGGACGAGCTCGTATCGACCCTGGCGAAGTACAGGACACTGTTCAATTCGTTCCCGCTGGGAGTGGTCATTTCGGACGATGCCGGCGTCATAATCGAAACGAACAGCATCGCAGTCGATCTCCTGGGACTGCCTGCCGACATGGGTCCTGATTTCAGAATAGACAATTACCTCGCGAACATCATCCGACCCGACGGATCTCCCATGCCGACCGACGAACTTGCCGGGGTCAGAGCCCTCAGGGAAAAACGGATGGTGGATGACCTCACCGTGGGGATTGTCAAGCCATCGGGCGAAACGACTTGGGTGAATGCCACCGCCGTACCGCTGGATATCAAGGGCTACGGTGTCATCATCATCTACAAGGACATCGGCGGCACAAAAAACCCTTAGACAACGGGAATGGGCCGCGTGCTGGCCGAGGTAGCGGCTGTATGCGCCTGAAGGTCCCATTCTTTCCCGCCATGCGATATTCCCATGAAAAAAGTTGCCGTTATGCGGTAATTTGTATACTTTTGCCTCGATCGACGGGCAGGGACCGGAGCACGGGGGAACGGGGAATTTTCTTGCCGGCGCGACCGCCGCCGGCGTCGATCGCATCTAACTCAACAGCCGAGAGGTGATATGAAGAAAAGCTATTGTCTGGTGGCGTGTGTCATGGTCCTGGTTCCGGCGCTCCTTTTCGCCGCGTACAAAAAGGGCGACCTGGTTGAAACAAGGGGCGGGAAATCCGGAATCTGGTTCCCCGGCAAGGTCGTGAGCGTCGACGGCGGAAAGATAATGGTCTCTTCGTTCGGATGGGACAATAACGTCGAGGAAATCCAGAAAAACGCCATCAGGCCGGTCACACGCGATGGTGAGGTGGTGGTGCGTAAGGGCGGCTCGGTCTGGGCGACCGTAAGCGCCGACGGCACGATACGAGTCAACGGGAGTATCGTGGGATCGCTCGCCGCGGACGGCACCGTGCGCAAGAACGGCAGCATCGTGGGTGCTGTCGCCATGAACGGTGAAGTCTGGAAGGGAGGCAGCATGCGGGGATCGGTCTGGCCCACGAGCGAGCTCTACACCAATAGCGGGATCGTCGGCAGCATCGACAACAACGACGGCACCATACGCAAGGGCGGCTCGATCTGGGGCAGGGTCGACAATTTCAGCAGAAAGTTCAGGGACATGCGCGCCGCGCTCGCGGTGCTGGCCTTTTTCTCGAGCGAGTTCGGGTACTGAGAAAACGCCCGGAGGCGTGACGTTAATCATGCCGTATAACGTGAAACAGCGGAGGCCCGCCGGAAAGACCGGCGGGCACTTTTTTACTGCATCGCGGGCCTGCACACGGGACGCGGCGGGGCGGCAAAAAATGCCCCCGGGCGTTTTTAATGGTTGATTTCTGCCCATCGTCGTGCCCATGATCGCATATACTGTGTGCGGGCATTTATATGCGGCCCTTACTCATGCGGGGCCCCGTTTCCGTGTCCGTGCGACACATCGTCTTAATAATGAAAACGCACGGGGGGACTATGAAAAAAAGAACGTTGTTTCTCGCCACACTAATCGTCATGTGCATGGCTGCGATGACGGAAGGCTATGCCCGGCCCATGTCGGGTGAAGACCAGTACCGACAGCTGTCAAAATCCGCGGCAGACGCAAGGAGCGATCTTTTCTCGCAGATCAACAGCGAAGCGCGAGACCTCTCATGGGAAGGGGCCGCCACCGTCTCGTTCGAGGGGAACCTCCGGCTTCTGAAAAAGAAAGGCGGCGGGGAGGGTCTTTACTTTTTGAGAAAGCTCGACGGCGAGATCCTGATTCTCGCGGTGCCACGGGAAAAGGACCCGCGGTATGAGGGCCTCGAAAAGATGACCGAAAGCAGGATGCAGTTCAAGGTCAATACCGTCGCCGGTACCGTGGACGGCACCGAGTATGCGTTCGCCCGGTTCACCGAGGCGCCCCGCGGGCTGCTTTTCGAAAGGATATTCAAGATATCCAGCGTTCTCATGCTCTTTCTGATCATGGTGGGCATGGGTCTCACCCTGACGGTGAACGATTTCGCGGTCGTATTCCGGAAGCCCCGGGGCATCATCGTGGGGCTCGCGATACAATACGGAATCATGCCGCTCGTGGCCCTGGGGCTCTGCCATGCCCTCGGGTTTTACGGGGCCTACCCGTTCATATTCATTGGGATGATCCTGGCGACGTCGGTGCCGGCCGGCGTGACATCCAATCTCCTGACGCAGTTCGCGAAGGGGGACCTGGCGCTCTCCATATCCATGACGTCGATCTCGACGATACTTTCGCTTGTCTGCACTCCTCTCCTTCTCACGCTATACGCCTCGGGCGTCTCCGAGGTGTCGGTTCCCGGGGCCCTCATCGCCCAGACCATCGTCGTGCTGGTGATCGTGCCGCTTGCGATCGGGATGTCGTTCCGCGCGAAATGGAAAAACGCCGCGGCAAAGGCGGCGCCGGTTTTCTCGGCTCTCGGGATCCTCACGGTGATCTTCCTCATTGTCGCGGGCGTGCTGAGCAACCTGCACGTGTTCCGCGATACGGCCCGGTACAACGTGGTTTTTTACCTGGGGATATTTGCGCTCATCGCCTCGGGCATGCTGGTCGGCTGGGTGCTCGCCAGGCTCGTGCGGGTCAACCCCGTGCAGTCGAAGTCGATCGCCCTCGGCACCGGCGTGCGCAACTCCGTGCTGAGCATGACGCTCGCGCTGCTGTTGCAGGACGGTATCGGCGACTTCTACAGCTCGATGTTCATCGTGGCGGGAATCTACGGCCTGGAAATGTATATTGCGGGAACCATCGCCATAGTGCTGTTCAGGAAGTTCGTTCCGCAGGGCGTGCAGGAGGGAGCGCAGTAGCGCATACGGTCACCGCGTGACCGCGGGGGGATATATCCCCCGTCGTCATGACGTGATGACAGCGAAGGCCCGGCGGCATGACCGCCGGGTCTTTGTATCTTTCTCCCGTGCCATGCATAATTTCCTTCACAACAGCCTGAGCGCCTCGTCGAGGCTGCTGATTTCGTACGTCGGCACGATGCCGCTCGCGTTTCCCTTCGACTGCCTGTTCAGCCAGGCTGAATCCATCCCCATGTCGGCTGCGCCCCTGATATCGGTCTCGAGGCTGTCGCCGATCATCAGGCAGTCGCCAGCGGACGCGCCGATCAGCGCGAGAGCGTGATCGAATATGTCCTTGCCCGGCTTTCTGCACCCGCATTCGCCGGATATGACGATCGCGTGAAAATAGCGTTCTATGCCGCTCCTGCGAATCTTCTGCCACTGCAGGTCCGGGGTCCCGTTCGTGACAAGTGCGGCCCTGACACCGGCCCAGGCAAGCCCTTCCAGGAATCTCCCCGTGTCTTCGTAAAGGTCGTGCCGCCGCTTTCTGTCCTCCTTGAATATGCCCGCGAGCTGCCGCGCGAGCGTCTTGTCGATTATCCGGTGTTCCTGCAGCGCGTTATGCCAGGCGTTCTGCTGGTAGAAGTCGCGGTATTTCTTCAGCTCCCTCTGGTGCTCGTTGTCGTCGGTGAAATCGGCCCACAGGGCCTCCCAGGAGCTTATGCCGACCGCCAGCGCGTAGTCGATGGTGGGGAGCGAATACCAGAGGTCCCTGGCGGCCTTTCTGACCGACGCCACGAAATCCTCCGGGTTGATGTTGTACTGCTGGCTGAGGTGGTTCGCGGATACGAGGAACGACAGCTCTGCCGATCGTTCTTCCACGAGAAGAGTGTCATCGAGGTCGATCAGAATGCACGGATAACGCACGGCAGCACCGTTCGGCGGTCCCGCGATGTGGGTATGCGACCGCTCACCTAATATGTACAACAGGATCACGCGATCGGCAAGCATTAATCGGAAAGTGCCGCAATTGCACCGCAGAAGAGGGGGATTCGCGTGCCGCATACCGTTTTACGCGCAGCGCGGCGTCAGCCGGTACACGCGGATGGAAGGTTCGGCGGCTGAAAACGGTAAAACGCGGGCGTGCCGCTCCAGCACCTGGATCGCATAACGATTCCGCAATCGTGGCGGTCATATCCACCTAATGAAAGGGGCGTGTGTGACGGGGGCTGCGCGGACCTGTTAATGGGCCGCAACGTTAAAACTATGTAAAAGCAAAAAAAAGCGGTAACAAATGTATAATAAACTTTACAAAATGTATATCATAATAATCAATATGTAATATTCAAATTACATACAGGAGAACAATGGGAGTAAGCAAATGCAAAACCTGAGAATTTCAAGCAGGGTCCACGTGTACCGGGCGGAAAAGCGGATCACGCAGGAGCAGCTGGCACAGGCAGTGGGAGTGACCCGGGCGACCATAATCGCCATCGAAAAGGGCAATTACAACCCCTCGCTCGAGCTGGCGTTCAGGATAGCGAGGTATTTCAATGCGGCCATCGAGTCGCTATTTCACATCGAGGAGAACGACGATGAAAAGGATTAATCGCATGCTTTCAAGGTATGTAGTGTACGCATCCCCCATTGTTCTGGCCATGTTTCTGTGGGGGCTTTTCCAGGGCCAGTCGCAGGTCCTGCATGAAGGAGGGGCGGTGTACCTCGCATGGGAGCTGCTGTCGTGGCACCTGATCGCGTGGTTCGTGGTCCTCATCTATCTCCTTTTCGCGTTGCTGTTTTCGACGTCGTTCAGGGACGAGGTTCTGGCGAAAATCGTCAGGGTGCGGGAGAGGGACGAGCGCGAGAGCCAGATCGCGGGCAGGTCGGGCAGGTTCACCTTTTTCGCGACACTCGCGCTCCTGGTGTTCCTGTTTTTCTTCCTGACGGTGGAGATCACGGTGAGAAAGCTGCCGCCGGACAGGGCGGTCGACGGAAAGCAGCGGGAGCTGTCCATAGGGCTTTCGTTCGAGGTGCTCGACCGCGCGGCGGCGCCCCCGGATGAGGGGATCATCTTCTCGACGAAGTCGGTTCCCGTGTCGAAGCAGTCCATGCTCATGCTGATCATCGCCTGGCACGTGGGCACGTTCCTGTACCTGTCGAGGAGGCTGCAGGCGAGGGAGTGATTTTTTTTAATATCAGATTGAGTGTTTATTTATAGCTGAAAAGCCGGACGCGAAGTCCGGCTTGGTTCAGTTTGTCATGTGATGAATATGCGTCATCGTCATTTCTAATATAAAGAGATAGCTGATTAATGGCTTCAGATCTCAATATGCGTTATTTTGACTTCTCCAGGACATTATTGTACCAGGATGATTTTTTGAAATTATAAAGATGCTCTTTCCAGAACTTTTTCTCGTCCTGGGAGGATTTTTGAACCCTCAGCATCTTCGGAGCGCAAGGTATATAAAAATCCTTATACCTGCTTTTTAAATATCGCGCAAATGCTTTCCCCGAGCCGTCTTTTTTGGGATACATCAGTTGGTAATAATGACGTTGTGTGCTGTCGGTATTAACAATATTTGGTTCAATTCCACAATTGCTGATCGTATAGGTGCCCATGTACGCAATATTGCCCGCTTCCACCTTTATGATTGACGACTTGATCATTTCTTTCGGAAAGAACAGGATGTGGTCAGGAGGGTATTTCCCTTGACTGCCCACGCTTTCACCATAGGCGGCGACAATGGCATAAATTCCTGGAGGGGCATCCAATAAGAATGAATGACGATCGTTTTCAGGTGAGTCGATCAAGGCCTTGGGATTGTTGAAATTCGATATATAAATCTCGTCTTTGTTAAGGGAATCATCAAGGCTGTTCAGTTTGATGAAAATCATGGAAACGGAGGAATATCCGACCCATAATGTAAAGATCGTGTTTACGAATGGCGTGCCTTCAGGTACATCGACGTTTAAGGAAACCGCTATAACGGAATTCGCCGAATTTCTATATTTTTCCGGAATCGAAATGCATGACATGTAGAGAAACAGAAATATCATCATTGGAACAATTATTCTCTTCAGGACACTTCTAAAAACTCAACATCGTAATCTCTCTCATTCATAGAGAGATCAAG
>CAYRGX010000051.1:0-24510 GCA_964423905.1 uncultured Leptospirales bacterium
CCCTCCGCGGCATAGCCTCGGCCAGCTTCGAACGTGCCACCTACACCGAGGCGGTCGAACGGCTGGTGAAATCAGGCGAGAAGTTCGAATTCCCGGTCGCGTGGGGATCGGACCTGCAGAGCGAGCACGAAAAATACCTCACGGAGAAGGTGTACGGCAGGCCGCTGATACTGACCGACTACCCGAAGGAAATCAAGGCCTTTTACATGAAAATGAACGAAGACGGCGCCACGGTGCGGGCGATGGATATACTCGTCCCGCGGCTCGGCGAGATAGTCGGCGGAAGCCAACGCGAGGAGGACCACGACAGGCTCCGGTCGAGGATCTCCGAGAACGGGCTCGATCCCGACGATTACTGGTGGTACCTCGACCTCCGCAGGTTCGGTTCGGTCCCCCACTCGGGTTTCGGCCTTGGGTTCGAGAGGGCGGTCCAGTTCGTCACCGGGATGCAGAACATACGCGACGTCATTCCCTTTCCCCGCGCGGTCCGCACCCTGGATTTCTGAGGCACCGCTCCATGTCAGGGAATATCCAGCGAGCGCGCAGTTCGACAGTTTTCACCGCGGCGATCGTAACGGCGTCCACGGCGATCCTCCTTTTCTTCCCGGCTCGCTCGCATGCCCTTTTTTCATCCCGCGGCGGGCCCGGCAAGTACATCCTCTACACGGAGGAGATGCGCAATTCGAACTATACCCTGCTTCCCGTATCGACGTATATCAACACCGCATTCGACGGCGCGCAGACGCCCGACGCGTTCAGGCAGTACAATTATCTCGGGAAGCACGTCGATCTTTTCAAGAAGATCGGCGATCCGGTGAAGTCCATCAACCGGGACGGCGGGTTCTCGAAATTCTTCAAGGACGAGTTCGCGAGCTCCCGGGCTCTTCCCAATTACACCCTTCATCTGCTCGGTGGCGGTTACGATTTCCGCCTGCTCGCCGAATGGTATGAATACCACGGCGTGCCAGGGGCCTATCCCCTGGCGCTCGTCACCTGCTTCCTCGGCCACTTCGGAAACGAGGCAATTGAAACCACGAACAAGAGGCTCACGAGCCACGACCACATTGCCGATCTCTTTTTTTTCGACTGGATCGGCAAGACGCTGTTCCTGAGTGACGGATTTACCACATTCTGCCGGAATTTCCTTCACCTGAGGAACTGGGCAGGCCAGCCCATGTTCGACATGAAAAACCTGAGGATCATGAACGCGGGCAACTACTACGTGCTCCGTCCCTCGATATTCGGGGAGCGCGTCCGGCCGTTCGTCCTCATGGGCATGTACTATTTCGGCGGCCTTTCGATCCGGGTCAGTGAAAGCCACAGCATCTCGTTCGGCGCGGGGCTTGCCGTGATCGGCGGGTTCGATCCCGATCATGACAGCTCCGGCGACCTTGTCGGCAAGACCAGACCTGCAGGTGGATTATTCCTGGACCGCGACGACACTCCCCTCTCATCGCTTATCGTGAACGGTACCGAGAACTACCGATTCAGGCTGAACATCTATCCCGAGCTCCTCAGGGTGAAGTACCTGAACCTGGGCCTGTTCGCGGCGCTCGACGATCGCAACAGGGTGATTTTCGGCGCGACCCTGAACGCCGCGATAGGCTTCGGGCTGGGGATCTGAGCGCAACCGGATTACAGCGGGAGAAGAAGCTGGCGATCGCCTTCAGCGACGGGCTCACCTGTTGCCAGGTTCGATACCGAAATTCCCAGCAGCCGGACCTTTCGTGCTCCGGCTTCGGTCCGTTTCAGGAGGTCCCTGGCGTACATGGCAAGGGACACGTGGGATGAAACCGGCGCGGGTAACGTTATGCTCCTGGTCACCAAGGAAAAATCCTCATACCGCACCTTGAGCGTGACCGTTCTTCCCCCGACGGCGACATCCGCGAGGTGGTCCTCGACGTCGAGCGCGAGCGAATCGAGAAGCCGGTGCATTCCGTCGATATCGTCGATGTCCTCCCTGAGGGTATGCTCCCTTCCGACGGATTTCGCGTCCCATTCGGTGATCACAGGGCGCTCGTCGATGCCGCGGGCCATATCGTAATAAAACTCCCCCGCCTTTCCGAAATGCCGGACAAGCGTCTCTCTGGGTACGAGGGCCAGGTCGGCGCCGGTTTTGATCCCGAGCTCGAACATGCGTGACTCGGTCACTTTTCCCACGCCGTAAAACCTGCCTATGGGGAGCCTCGCGAGGAATTCGCCGGCTTTCCCGGGAACGACCACGGTAAGTCCGTTCGGCTTTCGATAATCCGAAGCGATCTTTGAGAGAAACTTGTTGTACGAAACGCCCGCTGATGCCGTGAGACCGGTCGTTTCGGCGATGGCCTCTTTGATCGCGCGTGCGACTCGCACCGCGAGCGGCTGGCCGAACCTGTTCTCGGTGACATCGAGGTATGCCTCGTCAATGGAGAGCTGTTCCACCAGGTCTGTACAGGACCGGAATATGTCCATTACCTGCTGCGAAACGCGATGATATTCACCGAAGTTTGGCCTGATGAAGACGGCGTGGGGGCATAGCCTCATGGCCACCCTGGAAGGCATGGCAGAATGGACGCCGAATTTCCGCGCCTCGTACGAGCAGGCGCTCACCACGCCCCGCGAGCGCGGATCGCCGCCGACGATCACCGGGCGTCCCTTAAGCCCGGGATCGTTTCTTTGCTCGACCGCGGCGAAAAACGCGTCCATGTCGATGTGCAGTATTTTACGAGGATTTCCAGTGCCTTCTGAATTCATTGAAATGCCTGCCGGTACTGGAAAATTTTTCGTGAATATCGCTCCGGGGAGGCCCGTCCCCGAAACAAACATCGTCCAGGCAGAGAGCCTCCCTGAAAACCTCTTCCTGGACGGTGAGCCCGATGCCATCGCAGTATCTCGACACCAGGCGCTCCGCCGAGAGGAGCGTTGCGGCAACGTCGCAGCGGCAGTACTGTACCAGCCTGTTGCGCGCGTTCAGGTCGCCGGCCTGCCATTTCTCGTAGAGGATGACCGACATGAAGCCGTCGATATCGGCAACCTGGCGCGGCCTCCTCACGCCGAGCTCGCGCTCGATGATCTTGAGCCCCCTTCGGAGACCCGCGTGGTACGCGATCCACCTGAGGTCCACGTGGGGCGCGCCGAGGTCGGGCACGTTGAAGGCCCTTTCAAGAAAGGGAACGTCGAAACAGTTCCCGTTGAACGAGACAAGCAGGTCGGATTCAGATGAAAGATCCAGAAAATCGTCCAGGTTCGTGCCGTGCAGAAAGGTGCGCATCCTTCCGCCGCGCCAGGCCGCGACAACGGTCGGGTGATGGCAGTACCATGACAGGCCCGTTGTTTCGATGTCGAAAAATGTCGCGCGATCGAGGTACTCCGCAAGCACTCGCCACTGCTCGTCGCCCGGCACGTGACGCGTGAAATAGGAAATATCGTTTCTTTCACGCGCCAGCGCCGATTCGCGGAGGGCCTGCACGAACGTTTCCCTACGTTCCTTGCCGAACGGCAGGGTCCCGGGGTCCGCGAGGCAGTCATCCCACGAATGGAGTCCCCGTTCGCGGATGGCCCGATCAGCCGAGGGGCCTATGCCCCGAATATGCCTGAAGCACCCCGCGATCAATGCACGCGCTCCCTCTTGGTCTTCAGTATTGTCGCGGCCCGGTTGAGCCGTTGTACCGCCATCGCGCGCTCTGGATCGTCCGGCGGGGCGGGCTCGCGGTGCACGGGATGCCGGACTTTTTTGATGACCGGCATCCGGATAACGCCCTCGATCAGCGCCACGAGGAGGCTCCTGGTGCACTCGGTTGAGGCATTGGTCTCTATGAGAAACTCCTCGAGTTCACGGTCGTCAACCCCCGGGGGAAGAGGCGGCACGCAGCCGGGACATCCTGTCCCGCACTTGCATGACTGGAGGATTTCGCTGCAGAGGGCCAGGCATTCGGCGATCCTGTCGAAAATGTTCTCGGCATACCCTACCCCTCCGTCAATGGCGTCGTAGAGGTAGAGGGCGCTCCGCCACTCACCGGGCGCGGTCTCGGTGAGTGATATGTCGGTTTCCAGGTCCTTCAGGTCGGCCATGCAGAAGAATGTCGCGGCGTGCCTGAGTATATACGAGAGGCCGAAGTGCGCCGCTGAAATGTAACGCCGGTCGGCCTCCTCCATCGCTTTGACCCAACGAACGGGCGGGAGCATGTTGAAGCCCGTGGTTTGGTACCGGAACGGTGGGAGCGTGATGGGACCGTATCCAATGTTCTCGTAGGTCCGCTCCATGATTTTCTTATACAGCTTCGGCTGCTTGCTCACGTCCATGAGCCCGAACGCGAGTTTCGCTTCGTTGAGCTCCTCCTCGCGTTCCCTGTCTACGAGCTCGACCTTCGACTCCCACACTGCTTCCGTGTAGTAATCCACATCGACCGGCGCGATCTCGCAGAGTTTCTGCTCCATGTCCAGATTGAGTGACATGTATTTTTTGCCAAGGTGGTGATAGATGGCGTCCTTGTACACGGTCCCCATCGCGCCGATGGGATCGAGCTCGCCCACGACCTCGGTGCCGCAGTAGATTTCTACGTTGTAGTCGGTCATCCCGCGCAGGTTGACCCCTCTCGACGGGATCTCGTTCAGCGCGTAGCGGAACGATTCGTGGTAGGGCACCACGATCTTCTCGCCCCTGAGCACTGACAACGCATCACCGTAGATGGGCCCGGGGAAAAGCTCCTCCTGCGGCCGAAGCGGATGCTCCTGGGCCGCGCAGGGAAGGTGCTGGAGTAGAATGTAGGGGTTGTCCGCGTTTAAAAACGCCTGTTCCACCGGCGCTTTCGTGATGAAGGTGTGATGGTGGATCAGGTATTGATCGATGGGGCCGTCCTTGCCTATGAAAACCACGGTCGCGGGCCTGTTTTTCCGTCCCACGCGACCGGCCTGCTGGCGGAAACTCGCCACGGTGCCGGGATATCCCGAGAGTACGCAGAGATCCAGGTCGCCGATGTCGATGCCGAGCTCCAGCGCGTTGGTGGATATTACCACGGACAGTCTTCCCGTGAGAAGGTCCTTCTCGAGCGCGCGGCGCTCGGAAGGAAGCAGGCCGCCGCGGTAGGGCTTGACGAGCGCGGCGAGCTCTGGCCGCCCGTCGGTCACCGCGCGGCAGAGCCGCTCGGCTTCCTGCCGGGCGCGGCAGAAGCAGATGGTGCGAACGCGCCTGGTTGCCGCCTCCACCAGAAGCGGGATCGAAATCGAGGCGGGCCCCTTGCGCACAGGGGCCATGCCCTCGCCGGTGACGAGCGGCGGGTTGATGAAATAAAAGTCCCTCGGCGGCCGCGGCGCCGCGTCCCGGTCGATCACGCTGAATGGCCGCATGAAGAGCGCCTCGCTGTGGGCAGCCGGGTTGCCGATGGTGGCGGACGAGCATACGAACGCGGGTTCGGAACCGTGTATGCGGCAGACCCTCAATAGCCTACGGAACACGTTCGAGACGTGCGATCCGAACGCGCCCCTGTATATGTGCACTTCGTCCACGACGATGTAGCGCAGACGCGAGAGAAAAAAACGCCAGTTCCTGTTGTGGTTGGGAAGTATGCCGCTGTGGAGCATGTCCGGGTTGGTGATGATGAAATCCGAAGAGCGCTGCAGCCTCTCCCGCTCGTCGCGCGGCGTGTCGCCGTCATAGGTACCGAGCCTTCCCCGCTTGCGCACCACGTCCATGAGCTTCGCGAAGGTGTTTTCCTGATCGCGTGAAAGCGCCTTGGTCGGATACAGCAGGAGCACCGAAAACGGCTGGGCCGCGGCCAGATACTCGTTCAGGATGGGCACGAAGAACGACATGGTTTTGCCGCTCGCGGTGCTCGACGCGATGAGGGTGTCCTTGCCGGCGCTTACAAGGTCGAACGCGAGCGATTGGTGCTCATAAAAAGAGGTGATTCCCTGATTCACGAGGATATCTTTCAACTCGCCCGCGAGTCCCTCCGGAAAATCGCGGTACGTGCCTTCGACAGCGTCGAGCCTGAACCGCGCCCTTATGTCCGAGGAAAACTTTTTTTCAATGAACCTGTTGATTGAATCCTTCGCGGAGCTCACTGTCATGTCCCTCCCCTGGAAGCGAAAACTTTCTTCCCGGATATGACATAATCTCACACCGCGGCGGGTATGTCAACAATTGTTTAGCATACAAATAAAAATATTATGGGGATATGCTTCGCGTAAAATCTGCTTTCTCGTAATTGTGGACCGCCGCCTGGACCGGGACGGCCCGGAAGCGTGTCAGTTACCGTTTTCCTTGAGGTCCTTTTCAAGCTCCTTGAAATCGTTGATATTGATCCCGTTTCTCATTATGCAGGTGACGAACTTCTGGCCGGCTTCAGCCATGCGAAGCTTCTGCATGTTGTCAAACCTGGCGTCCTTGAATTCAATGGTGATCGCCTTGAACGAGACGAGCGTCTTTTTGGCGCATTCGGTTGTCGTGCAATTGCAGGCAGACACGGCCAAAGCCTCGTATTTTTTGACGGCCTTTTCCGATTTGTTCCCGCCGCAGGATACGAGGAGCCCCGTGGCGAGGATAAACGCCATTACGGCTGTAAGTATGATATTTTTCAGCATCGCGTTCTCCACAGGTTCTGGCAGCCTGAACCGGGTATATTATTACACTGTACCGGCAGGCCGATGATATATTGTTGTATGACAGACACGGATACCCATCGTTACTGGAAAACGGACATACCGCGCATCCAATTCATATATCGGCTGTGGGTTATTCTATCTGTAAGATTTATTGGTTTTTCCGGGGTAATGCACGGCGGGGATCCGAAGATCCCCGTCGTCTGCAAAAAGCTATTTGCCCAGTTTTTGAAGATCCGAAGCAAACTGGAGAAGATCCTGGGGAGAAACCTTGTCTTTCATGCAATTCATGAATTTCATGGAAGCATCGCCCACGGCTTTCATTTGCTTGTCATTTCCGACAACATTCTTATTCTCGATCGAAATGGTTTTAAACTCGTTCAGAGCGCCTTTCGCGCATTCAGCATCTTTACATTCGCAGCCTTTTTTTGCGAGATCTTCATATTTTTTTACAACTTGATCGCCTTTCCCTAAACCGCAACCCACAAGGGCGATGGCGACAGAAAGGACCATGATAATACCGGCGATTCGAGTGCTCTTGGACATTTTTTACTCCTTTGTAATGTTTATTCTGACTTCGATCATCCCAAACCCTTGTAGCGTGCTGTAAAAGACATACAGCCAATGTGATAGAGAGTTATTGCGACAATCGGGCCAGATAGATGCATCTATTACAGTCGATGGTATCTGTCAAGGTAAAAAAGTAACAAACATCCCCCGGGTGAGCACGCGATGACATTCGGCGTTTCGTTGCAATGGAGTTCGCGCATCATTGTCCGATGGTTTGCAATTCTTGAGCAAAATGCACCAGATCCTCCGGAGTTACCAGTTCCTTGATGCAATTCATGAACCTCATTGCGGCTTCGCCGACATCCTTGATCTGCCTGTCGTTTCCCGATACGTCCCTGCAGGCGATCGATATGGCTTTGAATTCCTTCATGGCGTTTCTCGCGCATTCGGCATCCCTGCATGCGCAGGCCGTTTCGGCCAGTTCCTCATACTGGAGGACAACCCAGTCGCTTTTCGAAAATGACGGATCGCGTTTCAGGATGCCGCGGTATACCTTCATCCCCGGGGCGATGCCGGCTTTTTTGATCCCGTCCTGCTGCATCGAGCATATCGTCATCGACGGCGACTGCGCAACGACCTTCACCACCACCACAGTGCCCGTGACATCGATGGAGAGTGCTTCGCCGGCGCCGAACGGCGCGCCATCCGTTGCGTTCCTGACGGTTACTTCATCTTTTTTCGCGTCGACCGATATGACGCTGCTTACCGGCAACTGGGGTTTCGCGTCTATCGTGCCCCGGGCCGATATCAGCATGAATAGAACGGCACTGATGACGACAAGGCCGCATTGCAGGCGGGATCGCGAACACGCATTCATGGTGTCCCCGGAAGATGCATGTGCCAGCCATTGAATCCAGGGATTGTACCCATTTCAATTCACTTTCTTCAGCGATTCCTCGATCCCATCGATAATCTTCGAGGTGAAGGAAGCGAGGTCGTCGATCTCGCCCGGCTCGAACCTGAACCCGATGGCGCCCTCGTGGCCGCCGCCGTTCGCGATCGAGAACATGGCAAGCACCTGCCGCACGTCGTAATCCTTCAGCGCGTGGCTCCGCCTGAGCCTGAACTGCATTTTGTTGGAAAAACCGCCGATATCGTCATAGACCACGAGGCCCAGGCGTCCGCTTTCCTCGGCGAGCATGTCCGCGATGGTACGCGAAACCGTGACCACGGTTTCCTGGTCGAACTTGTCCCGGACCTCCTTCATCTCGGCCTCGTCCAGAAGCACGTACCCGATGGAACGCGTCATTCTTTTCCTCTCCAGAAAGTAATCGTAGCACTGGCTCTCGGACCTGGAAAGGCGCTGAAGCTCCTTGTAAACCTGTTCCTTGTCGGTGAAGTTCTTGGCCTTGAACGTGTCCTTAATGAGGAGCTTGTTGTAGAGGCCGCTGTAGAGATTGTAATACACGCGCTCTCGCCTAGATTTGAGGAACTGCCCCATGTTTGTGTCGCCTATTATACCCGTGAGGATGCAGAGCACGAGGTTCCTCGTCATGGGATCGGCTATGTTGTAATGCTCGAGTATGTCTTTCTTTTTCTTGAGCTTGAGGGCCACCAGGCCGACGAGCTCGCACGACGAGGACGCCTCGGTCACAAGGCAGTACCCCTCGTCTCCGATGTAGGTGCTGTCTCCGCCGAGATGATGGTCGATCTCGATTTTAACGATATCGCGATTATCCATCAACGCCTTGCCTTCCGGCGGAAGATCGATCATGACGGGCTTGGGAGTGTCGCATATAACCACGGTGTCGATACCGTCCTGCAACCGGTCGTCGGTCTTGAGGTAATGGATGGCGTTGTATTCGCAGATATCAATCAGAAACCTGTAATGCTCGTGGATCGTGCTGCCGATGTAAATGCTCACTTCCTTGCCGAACTTGCTAAGGAGAAGGGAAAACGCGGCCATTGATCCGAGACAATCCTCGTCCTCGTTCTTGTGTCCGAGCACCAGGAAGTTTTTCCTCTCGATCATTGCAAGGATGATGTTTTCCATGACGCTGTTTTTTTCATGTATCGTGTCGATGTTGTGCTTTTTTTTCATGTTGTCTCTCCCTGCATGTCCGATTGTCCTATAATGCCGAAGCGATAGTTACCCTGTCGCGTCCCGATTCCTTTGAGGAGTAAAGGGCTTTGTCGGCCAGCCCGCGTAGCACCTCGAGGTCCCGTGCGTGCTCCGGAAAGCTCGCGATTCCCTGGCTCGTAGTCACGTTCTTGAGCGGGCCGTCGAATCGCAACAGGATATCGAGGTTTCTGACGTCATTCCTGATGTTTTCCGCGATGGCGAAGGCGTCGGACGACAGCGTCGCGGGCAGGAGTACGACGAACTCGTCGCCGCCATATCGCGCGAGTATGTGCTGTTCGGCGAGATGCCTCTTGATGACTCTTACCACTTCCCTGATGATTTTATCACCCGCGTCATGTCCGTAATGCTCGTTCACCTCCCTGAAATAATCGAGGTCGATCATGATGAGCGAAAACGGCTCGTTGTCAGCCAGGGACTTCTCGTGCCTGCTCCCGAGCGCATCATCCAGATAGCGCCTGTTGTAGGCCCCCGTGAGCTCGTCCGTTATGGCCCGCTTGCGGGCCGCCTCTCCCCAGTTGACCATGTCGGACAGGAAACCGCTCGTATCCCGAAGCCGTTGCGCCGTTATGTTCAGCATGCGGTACATTATCTTCACAGATATGCCCGGATACTTTTCGATCAGCGAGTAAAAGTCCTCGCCCCCGAGCCCCAGCAGCTCGCAATCGGATTTACAGTAACAGGTGGCGGACCTCGGGGCGTTGTCGAAAATGGACATCTCCCCGAAAAAGTTCCCGGTTTTAAACAGCGCGACTTCGCGCTGGTTTCCCTCCGATACAAGAATGGTGCTGGCCACTTCTCCTTCCTTCACGATAAAAAGCTCGTTTCCGGCATCCCCTTCCTTGAAGAGTATCGCATCCCGCGCCATCGTGCGGGATTTTAAAAAGCCGGCGATTATTTCTCTCTCCTTGTCATCCAGAAGAGAGAAAATCTCAACCGATTTGAGAAATATATTAATCATTCAGTAACTCGAATCATTCATGGATGAGTCTTGATCGCAAGGATATGTTCCCGACATCATCCCGTCCGCGTGGCATCGTCATCCCCGGGATGTCCGTTCCTGCGACCGGCCACGACCGAACCGCTCGAAGAAAGTTCCCCGCCGCAAGAGGGGCAGCGTGATACATACCCGCCTGCGGGATACACGGTACCGCAGCGCGGACACGTTTCGACACCGGCATTCCCAGTTTTTCCTCCCGGCGGGCGCTTTTTCACGGATGCACCGGCATCAAATAACGCGATATCGTGTTTTTCAAGCATTCTTTCATATTTTGTGGTAATTCCGGAATTTCATATACTTCACAGCCGATTTATAATAATCAATCAATATTTGGCCCCCGGGGCACAAAAAAAATTGCCTTGAGCAGCGAATACGCATCGTTCACGCGTCGCATCATGGCCCCGTCGCCTCCGTGCAGGTCCGGGTGGTATTTTCTGGCAAGCAGCCTGTACCTTCGTTCGATGAGCGAGCGATCGGGCGTGACGATACCGAGCAGCGACATTGCTTCGTCCACTTCCCTCTTGCGGAACGCGTACGAAAGCACCCCGCTCATGATTTTCGAAAGCAGGGGGAAAGAACCGAACGATATGTTATCCCCGTCGGAATAGAAGGTCCTGAGCGGATCGAATGACGGCATCCTTTCCGAGCCGGGAAATATCCGCTCGTGTGCGGCACAGAGCGCCCTTCCCGGCCCGGTCGACGCTCCGCAGAATTCACCTTGCACGGGGTAATAACGTCCGCACGCTCCTTTCGACGGAACCGGGAGAAGGCGTATTCGCATGGGATCGAGATGCAGGTAATGCCCCGGGCAACGGTCCCTGAGGCGATACAGGCGGTGGTAGAGTGAAAAATGAACCGCGAAGAGGCTCTCGATGTCGGCGGGCATTTTCGTACTGCCGGTTGTCAGGCGCAGGAGCTCGATTTCCATGACGGGACCGGATTGCCCCAGCAGGAACGATCGGATAAGCCCGTCGGCTTCGTCCGGAGCTTCTTCATCCAGGGATATATCCTTATCATCCCCCCGTGTCTTCCCCCGTTCGTCACGACCGTTCATTCGCCTGTTCACCCGGAGTATTAATATCCCGGCCCGGACGGTTCGCCATGGCGGTCTGGATCATTCATTATTTATTGCTTCATAAGCATTTTGAAGAGATCGGAAGGATAGAAGTAAACCTTACAGGAGTTCCTCCCGCTTTCAAGCTTGAGAAGATAGTATCGCACGGAGACCGCGTTCAAGTCGTATGAAAAGATCGTGAGTCCCTTGTCGCTTTCCGATTGGGGAGATCCGTATGAGGAGTCCAATCGCGCGCGAATGTTGCCGGCCTCTTCGTCCGTTATCGGGTCCCATTCCTCCACGATGGTGTAGAGCTTGCTTTTAATGAACAGGTAATCGGTTACGGGTACGGTCTTAACCCGGAGGATGATGATGGATTCGGCGAGAGAACCGTCGGATGCAAGAATGTATTTCAGTACGGTATTCTTGTACTTGGGCCTCTCGACCGGAGTGAACTGTTCCACCGTCATCCCCGAGGACACCATCCTCTTGATCTTGTCGAAATCGCTTCCCCATTCGTACATGATGGCCCCGCCCTGCTGCGCGCCTGCCTGATGTAACGCGGGCAAGAGGCATGCCGCGAAAACAGCCACGCCTATGACGGCCTTAAGTGCCATCGCGGTGAAAGGCCCCGCAATCCTCGATTTTTGCGTTCTGATAGTCATTGTAATGTCCCTATTCAACAACATATAGGAGCATGCGGTTTTTGTCAAATAATTAGTTGCATATGACATAATTGACGAAGGATTCACGAACGTCCCTTATCGGCGATGAATCGCCTGTAAAGGTACAGGGTGCATCCGGCCATCCCGGCAATGAGTACCGCGAACAGGACGGTAAAAATCCGATACGGGACCGCGGTCTCCTGTCGGTACACATCCTCCCCCATCCCGACGATGATATATCCCAGCACCCGGCTCCTGTCGAACTTCGGGCGGAGCGTCATCGAAAAATCATAAATCTTCTTTTTCGGTTGTTTGGGATCGGGCACCTCGATTTCCGAGATCGAACCCGGATTCTTTGCCGAGTATTCCCTCACGGTGCCATCATGGAATTTCTCGCGCGAGAAGTGCGTGGTGCCCCCCCTGGTGCCCATGATCACGGTTTCGTCGCGATCGAGGATATACGCATAGCGCACGTGGCTCCTCTTCTTGAGATACTCCATGGCCTCCAGCATTGCGAGATCGTCGATCCCGATGCTCTCTTCCGCGGTCCGGGCGAGATGGCGGACTTCCGACTGGATGATCTTCGTGACGGCGGCGCGGCGGTGCGTGACTATCGTGAAAAGGCCAAGACCGGTCGCGGCAAGGAGGACGAGGGAGACCGCCGCAAACATGGTGAATGCGGTCTTCTTTTTTTTCTTTTCCCTCTGCATGTCCCTGCGATGAAGCGAATCGTAGTTGATGCCGAGGATGCCGGCGACGAGTTTGAGCTTCGCGTGGCTGCGACCGTCCTTCCCGTGCCGTACGTCGGCCGCCATGGGTTCCGACTTCTTTTTCGTGACGCGTCCCTTCGCGTCCAGTTGGAACCTGAGCGAGGGGGGAAAACACTCTTTCTCGGGCATTTTTTTGTCGGTGGCATTGGGCTCCCCGTCCACGATGAGGCACAGGATGCGGTCCCCGCGACCCGATTTCTTGAACTGGCGGACCTCCTCGTCCACCCAGTACGACCTGGCCGCGTGCGGCGAGCAGATCACGATCAGGCTCCTCGACTGTTCGAGCGCCTCGCCGATGTTCCTCGTGAGGTCCGCCGAGGTGGGGAGTTCCTCCCTGTCCCGGAACACGGGGTAAACGCGTTCCGGGAGGGCGCCGTCGATTCCGGGCGTCCCGACGAGATCGCCGGGAAGGCGGTATGTTTCCAACTCTTCGTGGAGCCAATCCCCCCATGCACTGTCCTTGTGGCTATAACTGATGAAGGCCCAGTATTTGTACTCAACGGGCCGTGGAGATTCTTTCTTTTTCATGGCGTGGTCCTTCGATTTAATTTGGTGCAAGCGTATCGCCATCGATGCACGTACATTGTATATTGCTTTATAATTGATACTATTACAATTCAAAACCCGCCCGAAGGGCGGCAATCTCTAAAGCCAGCATGTATGAGGCGAGTCCTGCATAGCAGGCGAGCCGAGTTCTGGCGTCCGGGGTGCAGGGACATAGCCCCGCCGCCCTTCTTTTGCGAGCTTTTCTTTGGCGAGAAAGAAAAGCTCAAATTTCTTCGTTCATCGAACGGACGTTATGATTGCCCCTCAATGCCATACTATGTATCGCCAAAAAGATCATTAAATATATCCCGCTCCATCCGAAAATCCTTTACCACATGCCTGCGATCGGTCGTGTCAAGCAAAAATGCGCCGCGCGTGACGCAAATTATCCTCCAGGGGCCGAAGATTATTATTTGAAATATTTTTTATTGTATATATTATTGGTATATAACACGCACCGAAACACATATACTGCATATGCGATCCCACTATGGAGGAGGCCCGCAATGAAAAATGGACTTATCCCGCTCATGATACTGCTCTTTTCCCTTTCGCTTATGGCCCAGACTATTGAAAAAGACACGAAGGACGGCGCCCAAAAAGACGCTCCCATTGTCGAGGAAAAGAAAGAAGCGCCCGTTGAAAAAAAGGAGGATGCGACCGTCACGCTCGAAATGCAGAAGGGGATCGTCATAAACCTGACCGAATCCATGGTGGAAATAAAACTGGGAAAACAGGAATGGCAGTACTCGCTCACCGGATCAACGAAGTACCTGTATAAAGGGAAAGCCGTGAGCCGGGTTTCGCTCCTGCCCTGCCAGCTCGTTGAAGTCCGCCATGCCGAGGCCGAAAAGGAGCCGGCCGCCGTAGAGATCGAAATCCTGGTCGACACCCAGTGCGCGAAATAGGCCCGAAGTGAAAATACACCTGTCCGGAATATGCGGCGTCGCCATGGGCACGCTGGCGCTCATGTTGAAGGAGCGCGGCCACATTGTCACCGGCTCCGACACGGGGGCATATCCCCCCATGAGCGATCTCCTGGCCCGTGCGGGCATCCCGGTGAACGAGGGTTACCGCGCCGAGCTCGTACGCGCAGCGGACGTTACAATCATCGGGAACGCGGTGACCAGGGGGAACCCCGAAGTCGAGGAAGTGCTCTCGTCCAGGCTCCGCCACTTCTCCATGGCGCAGGCCATCCGGGAATTCTTCCTCCAGGAAAAGGAGGTAATCGCGGTCACCGGCACCCACGGCAAGACCACCACCACCGCCCTCCTCGCGCATATAATGACCTCCGCCGGCATGGATCCATCGTTCCTGGTCGGCGGCGTTGCGAGAAATTTCGACTCGAACTACCGGCTCGGCACCGGGAAGCATTTCATCATAGAAGGGGACGAGTACGATTCGGCCTTTTTCGAGAAAGTGCCGAAATTCAGCATTTACCGTCCCCACAACATCGTTATCACGTCCCTCGAGTTCGATCACGCGGACATCTACCGCGATCTCGCAGAGATCGAACTCTGGTTCAAGCGCCTCGTACGGACCATCCCGTCGAACGGGGCGGTGGTGTATTCGGCGTCGTATCCGTCCATACCCGCCGTTCTCCAGGGATCGACCTCTGTGCTTCGCTCTTTCGGAAGCGCCGCGGCCGACTACACCTGGCGCATGGGCCCGGCCGCGGGCGGTGGCAGCCGCGCGGAAATATCGGTCTCTGGTCCCGAGGGTACCGTTACCGCGCTCACCTCGCTCATCGGCCGCTTCAACTGCGAGAACGTCGCAGCGGCCTCGGCCATGGCCCTGCTCATGGGCGTCGAACCCCGCGCGATCGAATCCGGGATAGCTGGCTTCACGGGCGTACGCCGCAGGCAGGAACTCATTTACGAGAGGGATAGAGTCGCGGTGTTCGAGGACTTCGCCCACCATCCCACCGCCATCCGCGGCGTGCTTTCCGCGGTCAGGGAGCGCTTCCCGGACAGGACGATCTGGGCACTGTACGAGCCACGCTCCGCCACGAGCAGGCGGAACGTCTTCCAGAAGGAGCTTCCCGAGGCACTCACCGTCGCCGACCGCATACTAATCAAGACAATATTCAAACCGGGCGCCATCGACGAGGCCGACAGGCTCGACGTCGGGCTTGTACGCGACGATTGCAACGCCATGGGAAAAAGCGCCCACGTGTTCGACAGCGTGGACGGGATTATCGGGGCGCTCCGGGCGGCTCTCGATCCCTCCGAACGCCACGCGATCGTGATCATGTCCAATGGCGGTTTCGACGGCATATATACGAAAATAATCCCAGTGCTCGACGGCCTCCTCGCGAGACCATCGGGCGCGAACTGACCGGGGCGCTGTCATGGCCCGCGCGCATATCGCCATCATGATACTGCTTCTATCCCTTCCGGCGATGGCCGGATTGGACTCGAAAGGCCCGACCGCCCACGCCTCGCGCGAGGGGACCGGTTACGCGCTGATCAGAATTGACGGGATGATTAATCCCATACTCTCTGATTTCGTCGCGGCCTCGATCGACAAGGCCTCCCGCGACCGGAGGAACTTCATCGTGATGCAGATCGACACGCCCGGCGGCGACGTGGACTCCATGCGCGAAATCATCAAGGCCATGGTCGCCTCGCCCGTCCCGGTGGTCGCTTACACGTGGCCGAGAGGTGCACAGGCGGCGTCCGCGGGGGGATACATCATGATCGCCGCGCACGTCGCTGCGATGTCTCCCGACACGGAAATCGGCGCGATGCACCCGGTTGGGCCCGCTTTGAACTTTTTCCCAAAAGACCCCGACGGCTCGCCCGCGGGGGCACTCGAGAAAAAGGTCCTTAACGACATGACGGCCTATGCCCGCGGTCTCGCAGAACGCCGCGGCCGCAATGTCCGCTGGGTCGAAAACGCAGTTCGCTCGGCGCACTCAAGCACCGCGCGCGAGGCCCTCGCCGCCGGCGTCATCGACTTCGTCGCGGAGGACATGCCCGATCTCCTTAAAAAAATCGACGGTCGCGAAGTGCGCACCGCGTCAGGCACCGTCCGCATCAGGGCCGCCGGTTCCGACGCGTTCCCCATCGTGATGACATGGAAGGAGCGGCTCTTCAACGCGGTCGCGAATCCCCGCGCGGTGATGATTTTGCTGATCGTTGCCGTCGCCGGCCTGGGCATAGAGTTCAAGAACCCCGGCACGATCGTGCCGGGCATCACGGGCGCCGCGGCGCTGTTTTTGCTGCTCATCGCCATGCGAATCCTTCCGGTGAACGCCGCGGGCGTCGGCCTCATCGCGCTGGCGCTCGTCTTTTTCGCGCTCGAGGTCAAGTTCACGAGCTACGGCGCGCTCACCCTGGCGGGGCTGCTCTCTTTCGCGGCGGGATCGATGATCCTGTTCGATTCGCCCCTTCCCGGGGGAAGAGTGCCTTTTGACGCCATTGCCGCGACCGGTCTTGCCATCGCGGGATTTTTCTTTTTCATACTCCGCGCGGTCGCGCGTGTCTTCCGCTCTCCTGTGACCACAGGAATGGAGGGCATGACCGGCGCGACCGGCACCGTCATTGGCGACATGCACGGCACCGGAACCGTGATGGTCCGCGGCGAGATATGGAACGCCAAAAGCGGGGAGCCCCTCAGCGCCGGCGAACCCGTCGAGGTCGTCGGCAGCAGGGGCATGACGCTGCTCGTCAGGCGGACCGCTGGGCGGGACACAAAGGTATGAACTCACCGCGCTCGCGCGGCGGACAATATACAACATAAGGGGAGGCGACAATGATTTTTGGAGTAAACCTCATAGTAATCGCGATTGTGCTTGGTGTCCTTTTTCTCGCATCGTCGATCAAGATCATCAAGGAATACGAGCGCGCGGTCGTATTCAGGCTGGGGAGGCTCATCCAGCCACCGAAAGGGCCAAAGGGTCCGGGGATCATCATCATCATCCCCTTCATCGACCGCTGGGTAAAGGTGAACCTGAGGCTCGTGGCGATGGACGTGCCGCCGCAGGACATCATCACCAAAGACAACGTGTCGGTGAAGGTGAACGCCGTCATATTTTTCCGCGTGATCGAACCCAACAAGGCGATCACCGAGGTTGACGACTACTTTTTCGCCACCTCGCAGTTCGCGCAGACCACGCTCCGGAGCACGCTCGGGCAGTCCGACCTCGACGACCTCCTGAGCGAGCGCGAGCGCATCAACGCCGAGCTCCAGAAGGTCATCGACCTACACACCGACCCGTGGGGCATCAAGGTTACCGCGGTCGAAGTCAAGCACGTGGACCTGCCGCAGGAGATGCAAAGGGCGATCGCCAAACAGGCCGAGGCCGAGAGGGAGCGCCGGGCCAAGGTAATCCGGCGCGGAGGGCGAATTCCAGGCGGCTGCGAAGATCGTGGAGGCCGCGCAGCTCATGGAAAAGCACCCGGTTGCGGTCCAGCTCCGCTACCTGCAGACCCTCCGGGAGATCGCCACGGAGAACAACTCCACGACGCTCTTCCCTATCCCCATCGATCTCATGGATGTTTTCAGAAAGAAGTAGGTTCCGACGAAGGCGCGGGGATCAGGATTCCCCGCGCCTGACACAGGGTTTTCGCCAGGTCTCGTCCATGCCCTTCTCCATGCGCCGGTACGCGTCGCAGTAAAACTCCCTGCAGCCGCGGGGCCTTTCGTCATACGCGGTGCATGTCCCGGCCTGGCCGAGGCGCGGGCAGGCCCGCGTGACGACATCCCCGGAGGAATAGGGAACGCTTTCCCCGGTCGATGGCAGGCGGGCACAGCACTGGTATATCTTCTCCTCGAGGGAGCAGTCCTCGCAGATTCCCATGTCAATGGACCGTGCAGAATTTTTTATAGCGGGCCCGGGCGATGTCGTAAATGTCGCGGACCAGGTCGCCCGGGTTCGCCCTGTATATTTCCATCCTCTCGGTGACCATCTTCTTCACCTCGTTGATGTTTATGGAAGAACCGGTGAATGCGATATCGAGCTCGCGCTCGACCGTGCTGTAGCTCTCGCCCGAATGCTCGATGCGCTGGCCGATCAGGTTGTTCTGCAACGTCAGGTGCTCGGTCTCGATTTTGATCAGATCGTCCGATTTACCGGGCCTTTCCGACACCACTATGAGAGAGGGGATATACTCCTCGTTGATGTACGACAGCAGGAAACGATCGAGCCTGCCGTCGAAGTTGAAGAGTACCAGCAGTGATTCCAGGGACGATCCGTACAGGGTGATTTTCGCCCTGGGCATGATGTTTTCCGGCGGGTTGAACGCGACCGAGTTTACCGATGAAAAGGTCGTCAGGCCCGCCTCACCCCTTCCCATGTACAGGACGTCCCCCTCGCGGAGCCCCTTTTCGCTCATGTACTTCTCTATCTGCAGGCTCTTCCGGTCACCCGAAACGAACCGCTTTATATCGCCCGCGTACACCTCCCGCTTGTTTACGAACTTTTTCAGGTACTCGGTGGCGAACAGGTTTTCCCCTCCGAGCCCGACGCGCTTTATAAACTCCAGGGCAATCTCGCTGGGCATCGCGGTAATGGCGGTCGGATCGTATTGCTTGATGTTCGAGACGAAAGCCTCCGCCCCGGGGAAAAGCCTCGCCTTCTCGCCGATGGCTGATACGCATTCGACCGGGACGTTCTTCAGCAGAAAATCCGGAAAATACACTGCCAGCTTGAAAAAAACGTTGGGTATTTCCCCCTCCATGGCGACGCGGCGGTTGTTGCTGTCCAGTATTCCCTCGAACTTCACGCCCTCTGTATCGAAGAAAATGGTGTCGAGGAGCGTATTGTAGTCTCCCACCTCGAGGAAATCACCGAGGCCGAAGAATATCTTGCGCGGCTCCCTGACGAGTCCCGACGCCTTTTTCAAAAAGGCCCGGCGGTCCAGGGAAAAGACCTCGAACCCCCTGTCGGCGCCGTAGTTCATGATGAGCTCGTATCTCTGTTCCATTCCACCTCCGGTCAGGCAAGGACCCTTCCAATGACCCTTGCGAGCTCGTCGTAACGGTACGGTTTGGGGACCATGTCATCGAACCCGTGGCCGCGAAAGTCGGCCATGACCGGGTCGTTGGAATAACCGCTCGAAACAATGGATCTCATTGTGGGATCGTACTTCCTCAGTATGCGGATGGTTTCCTTTCCGCCCATGCCACCGCGCACCGTGAGATCCATGATGACCACGTCGAACGGTGAGCCCGCCTCCCTCGCGGCCATGTACTGCCGGATGGCCGATTCGCCGTTTACCGCGGTCGCAACGTCGAACCCCATTCTCTTCAATATTTTCTCGCCCACGTCAAGGACCATCCGCTCGTCATCCATGAGTAAAACGCGCCCCGTTTTTGTTACGATCACGGGAGGTTCCTGCACCCGTTGCACGTCGAGGTCACGGTGCGCGGGAATGTAGAGGGTAAACTTGCTCCCCTTGCCCGGCTCGGTCGACACCTCAAGATGGCCGTCATGCCGTTCGACGACTATTTAAAAACGGGCAGTCTCTATATGATGGAAAAGGCTATGGACAGGCCCAGACCCGTCCCGTCTTTTTTCGTCGTAAAAAACGGATCGAATATCTTTTCGGCCATCTCCGCAACCATTCCGGTGCCGGTGTCGGTGACCGAGACCCGAATATAGTCTCCCCTTTTCAACGGAAGACGGTCGCCGTGCCTGATGACGATATTGCTCGCGTCGATGACGATGCTCCCTTTCTCGGGAATGGCCTGCGCCGCGTTGAGGACCAGGTTGTGTATCACCTGGCTGATCTGTCCCTCGTCGACCTCCGCGCTCCAGAGATCGTCGGCGATGCGGAATGAGACCTCGACGTGCGACCCGCTCATGACGAAACCGACAGTGTCGGTAAGCAGGTCCCGTATGGACGTCGCACGCTTGACCGGAGCGCCGCCGCGCGCGAACGTCAGGAGCTGGTAGGTCAGCTCGCTGGCCCTCTTCGAAGCGTTCTGCACCTCGTGGAGTATCGAATAATTGGGATGGTCCTCAGGCGTGTTGAGAACCGCGAGCGACGTGTTGCCGACGATGGACGTCAGGAGGTTGTTGAAATCATGGGCGATGCCGCCGGCGAAAATCCCGAGCGACTCGATCCTCGACGAACGGTACAGTTCCTCCTCGATCCTCTTGCGCTCGGTGACGTCCCGGAACACGAGCACGATTCCATCCACGTTGCCCTGGGAGTCCTTGATGGGCGAGCCGATCGACGATATGTGGCGCGTTTCTCCGCGCTTGTTCACCATGGTGTAGTTGCTGCGCATTTCGACGATGTTGCCAGAATCGAAAACCCTTTTCACCAGGTCCCCGCAGGATTCGTCGATGCGTTCATGGTTGAAGCAGAGCACGCGGTCTGCGGGCTGTCCCAGCGCCTCTTTCGCGCTCCACCCGGTTATTTTCTCGCCTATGGGATTGATCATGTCAATTCGCCTGTCGCGATCGACGGTAATGACCCCTTCGCCTATGGCCCCGAGGGTGGCGGCGAGCCGCTCCTTCTCCATGGCAAGGATGCTGTTTATCGTCATGAGCTCTTCCTGCGCGTTCGAAAGCTCCTCGTTCATGACCTCGAGAACGCTGTACTGTTCCTGTATCTCGTCATACTGCGCCTCGATCTTCTTCTGCGCGCGCTTCAGGTCGCTGATGTCCACGATGGCCGAGATTACATAATCGACGCCGGCGATCGTAATGATCTCGGAAGACAGAAGACCATGGTGTATATCCCCCTTTTTAAGCATGACATGACACTCGAACTTCTGGACCTTCCTGTCCCGGGCAAGTATTTCAAGGTATTTTTCGTATTCGCTCCGGTCGGTGAATATCCTCAGGTCGAAAATCGATTTACCAAGGAACTCGTCGCGCGAGTAGCCGCTCATGCGGACCTGCGTCTCGTTCACGTCCAGGTACATGCCGTCCCTGAAACGATTGATGGACATGGATATGGGACTGGCGCTGAACGCCTTGAAGAATTTTTCCTCGGATACGCGCAGGGCCTCCTCGACCTTCTTCCGATTGGTGATGTCTTGTATCGCGATTACGAGCCTGGCGATGCGGCCGTTTTCGGCCAGGGGGATATTCCTGAAATCGGCACATATCTCCTTTCCCGCGAGAGTGAAGCTTTCCTCGGTGCCGGTCTGGATCCCGCCGGACAGGGCCTCCATCATGGGCGCCCGGATCGATTCCTTCGCCAGGAACGGGAGCGCCGAAAAGAATTCTTTACCGATGATATCCTCGCCGCCCCCCCCTTCCGCGCAGAGCGCGACTGCGGAACGGCTCGCAAGTATTATCCGCATGTACGAATCGACCACGAAGATAAAGCTGTCAAGGGCGTCAAGAGTCGTCTGGTAATCCCTTCTGGAGGCGAACAACCCCGCCTGGGCCCTCCTCCGCTCGGTCACGTCCCTGAGAACCGCCAGCTTGCCTGTTCGAATGCCGTTCATTACGAGCGGCGACTGGCTCAGGAGCAGGTGCCGGGCGTCCGCGTCCTCGGTGACGATTTCGCGGTCGGTGTAATCCTCCTCGAACGAATATCCGGCGGGAAATATCTCCTCGGCTTTCGATCCGCGCATCGCCCGGGGGTCTTTCCCCATGAGTCCGGCCGCCATATCGTTGAACTCCGTGAGGACGTGGTTGCGGTCGAATACCAGCACGCCGTCGTTGATATGGGAAAAAATGTTGTAAGCGATGCGTTCCATACCTTCCTTGAGGAAGCGATAACGGATAAGCATGACGTAATAGAAGAACGAGCCAGCCATCAGCGTCAGCGAGGCCATCGGGGGGAAACCCTTGATATTGAAAAAACCGGGAACGATGAGGTCACCCGCCATGCCGAGAAAGAAGGACGCGAGCATACCCGCGATGAACAGAAGGAGCTGCGAGCGGTAAAGCGGGTCTTCCGACATCCGGAATTCCCTGAACATGAGCATGAATCCGTAAGAGACCGGCAGTATAAAAACAACCAGAATCGAGGGTTGAAAAAGGATGCCATATTCGGGAAACGGCCCGAATTTCGTGGGGATGATCCCCCCGGTAAATATAAGCCTGCTTGAAATTCCCGTGATGATGGTTGCGAGCGACATGACACTGAGGGTATAAAAGACCGCGTTCAGCTTTTTCCCGATAAACTCGAAAATGAATTTCAAAAGAAGGCAACCGAGGGGAAACGCGAAGAAGATGGCTGTCTTGAAGAGCCAGGGAACGATGCCCGGGAAGAGGCCTGTCGTAAGGACGAACTCGAGAAATTCCCACCCTGTAACGAAAACGGTATAGACAAGAAAGCTTTTTGCCGCGCGATTTCGGCTTCCAGTAACCGTTATATGCGCTATTATATAAACATTGAGACAGATGGCCAGAAAAGGTATGAGAATATGTGGTTCCATTTTTATGAATGATATTTCCAGGAGGGGGTGTAAATTTCAATAAAAAATTGACTATGGCCCGAGTCGTCCGGGAATAAATATTCTTGACAGACCCATGACCTGCGCCATAGTGGCCATTCATATTTTGATTATTACATTAAGAAGGTAACACCGTGGCAAACATCAAATCCCAGATGAAAAGAAACGCTCAAAACGAAAAGCGCAGAGAGCATAATTCTATGGTGAAATCATCAGTTCGTACTTCTGCGAAAAAGCTGATAAAGTCCATTGAAACCGAAAAAGACACTTCAAAGCTGGAGCTTTCCTACCGCCAGTTCACCAGCATCATCGACACCGCGGCGAAGAAAGGCGTGCTCCCGAAGAACACCGCGGCGAGAAAAAAATCGCGCCTTGCAAAAAGAATCAACGCGACAGTAAAAAAGAACGCACAGGGAGCATAATCCCGTGACGAAAACGGACATCATTGAACTCCTTGTCCGTAGAAGCGGATTAAGAAGAAAAGATGTCGTATATATAGTTGATAATTTCATTGAAAGGATTATCGACAGCGCCACTAACGGCGATAAAGTCGAAATTCGAGGATTCGGTACGTTCTATCTTGCCGTGAAAAAACCACGACTGGTTTTTTCCCCGATCGCGGGGAAAAAGATCCAAGTGCCGGCAAAAAAGAATCTCGCATTCAAAGCAAGCAAATCGAACGAGCAAAAAATACAACACGAGGGCGCTTAGCTCAGCTGGAAGAGCATCTGCCTTACAAGCAGAGGGTCACTGGTTCAAGTCCAGTAGCGCCCACAGGGAACTCCTGAGAGAATCAGGAGTTTTTGTTTTTAGGCCCAACCCTAAAAGGCTTTTCGTATGTCCGATTGACCTTTTTTTTGTCCGCCTGCATCCTAATGCAAGTTATAGACATCAGCCAACCTGTTTACTTTAGCCTTGCCATCCACACCGCCGCGCTGGGCATATCTTCTGACCGTCAATTCAACCGACGAATGCCCCATGTACGCCTGAATGTCCCCCAGGTTGATTCCTGCGTCCCTGAGCGATTGAGCATACACATGCCTGAGGTCGTGGAAAGTTAAGCTCAGGCCATTAGGAAGCTTCGCAAAGGATAATGAATCTCTCAGACATTCCCAGTTATACCAGAACTTGTTAAGCATTATCCTGTCGCCGTTTTCCATGAGAACCCAGTCACCTGCGCGGTCGATACTCAATAATTGGCCTTCCAAGTAGTTAGGCATTGGTACTGTCCTTTGCTTTTTACTTTTAGTCGCTGTGGCCCTGAGGTTAATTACCCCGTTATACAGGTCAATATCACCCCATTTCAGTTCTAAAACCTCTTTCCTTCTGAGACCCGCTGAAATTGCCAACATGACCCCTGTATACAACCATTCACTTCTATCCTTTGCCTTGCTGAGCAATTCGGCAATTTGATCTGGATTCAGGACAACATGTCTGAAATTATCTTCCGGGTCTTTAGATCGCGAGGCAGGGTTTGCTCTGATGTATACCTCTCGATCAATACACCAGTTGAAAAAGACAGACAATACGCTTATCGAATAGTTTACTGCGCGGACTGAAACTTCCCTTTTATGAGTCACAAGCGAATGATTTTTACGCCATTCCTTAAAGTCCTTCACATGGAAACGCTTTATTTCATTGATCTCAATATCCTGAATGAATTCTTTAAAAAGCTTTAATTCATTCTGATGAGCTTTCACATACCTTATAGGCTTCCGTCCTGCTGTATGATCTAAATACTGATCAACGATTTCAAAGAGCTTCCGGTCTCGATTTTCAATCGATCCGTCTATGATTGACTTAACCCATTCATGGTAGACCTTCGGAATATGTCAACATAGATGTCGCTTGAATTGAATTTTATGCTGCATTACTGC
>CAYRGX010000052.1:0-23498 GCA_964423905.1 uncultured Leptospirales bacterium
TGTCCATGATGTTCGTGATTTCTTTCTGGTAGATTTTTTTCGCGCCGAGAATGGATATTTTCCTAACCTTGATCTCCTCACCCTCGTCGATGACGAAGGTGATCTTGACCATGTTCTCGTCTCCCCTCACCGGGGTCACGTTGTATCGGACGACCGCGTTGAAGAGCCCTTCCTCGTTGTATTTCTTCTTTATGCGTGCGACGCTTTTTTCGAGTTGATCCTTGCGGAAGGGTTCGCCTTCCTTTATAGGCAACAGAGAGGTCAGGTCCGTTTCGGTCACTTCGTCGTTCCCCTTGAACTCGACAGACTTCACCAGCGGCCGCTCCTTGCACTTGATCCTGAGATTGACGCCGTCGCCCGCTTCCTCCACCTCGATGACGATCCTCTCGAGCTTTCCCTTTTCGAACATCTTCTTAATATCTTCACGGATTTCAGCCGCCCTGAGGGGATATCCCTTGGTTGTTTTCATACCATAGAGCAGGTCTTCTTTATTGAGGTGTCGAAGGCCCTCGAAGATAATGTCTTTCACCTTCTTGCCTTCATACTTCGATGGCTGCGAGAAAAGGGAGTGTGCCGGGAAGAGGGCCCAGATGGCCAGTGCAATTAATATGGTTTTCTTCATGTAGTTCCCTGCATTACTCCATCGACGCATCTTTATAAGTGACGCCGGATGTGTCAAGAAGATATGTTTTTTCCCGGGCATACCGGGGCGATCGGGCATGCCCGGGATCTGTATTCATGGAAGGGCGATACCTTTTGTATCGCCCTGATGACTAACGGGATCCAGTCTCTGGTATTTGCGCTGGCACAGGTCACCATGCCGAACCCGGTACATATATCCCCATTAAACCTGACCCTCAAGGGCCTTCAGTTGTTACAGAAAAAACGACAGGGCCGGCGGGTTTGAGGCGGTACGCGCTGCAACGGGGTCGATTTCCATCCCTGATCCGGCCGGGGCACAGTAAAAAATACGGCCGCCTCGAACGCCACAACAATTTCATCTTCCCGGTAAAAATCAGGCAGGGACGCGGAACCTGGAGCCGACGGGGATCATTTCTCGTTGCGGTTTATGATCGATCCGCAAATCCTGCACTTGCACTGGGGCTGCGGCGTCCCGTAGTCAAGGGAGACCGTGAGCTCGAAGCCGCACCGGCATTTGTAGGCATAATTTCGGAAGGAATATTCTCTCTTATCGTTCATAATCGACTCCAGTCAGGGGACATATTCTACTATTACTATCGGCAGTTTCGGCCCGCGCTGGCATCTAAAAACGGGTACACGCGGGGCGTTACCCGCGTGTACTGCGCATTCACCGCATCGCGGCCAGTGAGCCGCGGTGTCATTTCGTGTACCGGGTCCTACTTGAGCTGGCCCGCCTTGTCGGTCTTCTCCCATACGAACTGCGCTTCCTCACGGCCGAAGTGCCCATAGTTCGACGTCGCCCTGAATATCGGCCTGAAAAGATCCAGCGTGCTGATGATGCCAGACGGCTTCATGTTAAACACTTTCTTCACCCTTTCGGCGATCTCGGCCTCGGGGATGACGCCCGTGCCGAAGGTGTCTATGAGCACCGAAACCGGATCGGCGACCCCGATTGCGTACGCGAGCTGGACCTCGCAGCGGTGCGCGAGCTTCGCGGCGACGATATTCTTCGCGATATAGCGCGCCATGTACGCGGCGGAGCGGTCGACCTTGGAGGGGTCCTTGCCCGAGAATGCGCCGCCGCCGTGACGACCCATCCCGCCGTAGGTGTCGACGATGATCTTGCGACCGGTAACGCCGGTATCGCCGTGCGGGCCTCCGACGACGAAACGGCCGGTCGGGTTCACGTAAATCTTGGTGTTCGCGTCGATGAACTGTGCGGGGATTATCTTCTTGATGGTGGTCTCGATAACGCCATCCATGATCTCCTTGTGGCTCACGTCAGGAGAATGCTGGGTCGATATGACCACGGCCTCGCACCGGACTGGCTTGTCGTTTTTATACTCTATGGTGACCTGCGATTTCGAGTCGGGGCGGAGAAATTTAAGCTCTCCCTTTCTTCTCACGTCCGCGAGGCGGAGTACCAGCTTGTGGGCGAGCGATATGGGCATGGGCATGAGCTCGGGGGTTTCCGCAACCGCGTATCCGAACATCATCCCCTGGTCGCCGGCCCCCTGCTCCTTGAAAAGGCCTTCTCCCTCGGTAACGCCCTGCGATATGTCGGGCGACTGGCTGTGCACATAAAGTTGAACGTTGCAGGTGGATGCGTCAAAGCCGATTTCGGGATCGGTGTATCCGATGTCCGCGACGACGCCGCGCGCCACCTTCTCGTAATCCACCTTGCATGAGGATGTGATTTCCCCTGACAGCACGATCCTGTCGGTCGTGACGAGAGTTTCCAGCGCGACCCTCGAGCGCTTGTCGCCGGTAATGTGGGCGTCGAGCACGGCATCGGAAATCTGGTCGCACACCTTGTCAGGGTGGCCTTCCGAAACTGATTCGGAAGTAAAAATGTAATCCTTCAAAGACATAGAATCACTCCTTATATTGATTTTTTCAATCAAGCAATCTGATGCATTCGGCGGGGCAGTTGCGTACGACTTCATCGATCCTGGAAAGGGGCGCCCCCCCGGCGTCCCGCACAGAACTGACGCCGGAGGGTTTCATCACGAAAACCTCCGGCAGGTGCTTCACGCAATACTCGCAGCCGGTGCATGCGTCTTCGTTAATCACGATGGAGGGAGACATCCGCGGACAGGTCCGTCAGTCTACATCGCCCATCGGATCACGAATGGGGATCCGTTTTTCTTCTGTCTGGCTTTTCTTGCCCTTGGGGTCTTCTTTGTAAATCTTCTTCTCAAGCGAACTGGAACGGTATGATTCAAGCGCCGCGAGGCCCAGCGAGCCCACCATGAACAGGCCCACCATGATCGCGGTGATCTTGGTGATCACGTCCGCCGTGGAAGAACCGAAAGCCGACTGGCTCGATCCCCCCAGAATTCCCATACCCGCGCTCTTGTCCGACTGGAGGAGGATGAGAATAACGAGCAATACGCACAGGACCACGAAAACGACGGTCCCGGCTCCGTATAGAAAATTCATATCTTTACGCCCTGAATAGTAATTGTGACCAGATTACGAACCCGCCCTGACAATGTCAAGAAAGGAATCTATTTTGAGGCTGGCCCCGCCCACCAGGACGCCGTCGACGTTTTCCTTCTGGATGAGGCCGGCGATATTGTCCGGTTTCACCGAGCCGCCGTAAAGCACCGGCATAGAATCCGCCGCTTCCTTCCCGTACAGTGAGGCTACGACGCCACGCGTGAACGCATGGACCTCCTCCGCTATTTCGGGAGTCGCCACCTTTCCCGTCCCTATGGCCCAAACGGGCTCGTAGGCGATGACGACCTTCCTGAGTGACGCGGCGTCCACGCCCTTCAGTGCCTCCGTGATCTGGCGTTTAACCACGTCATTCGTGACGCCCTTTTCCCTCTCGTCCAGGAGTTCCCCCACGCAGAGCATGGGCTCGATCCCGTGCGCGATGGCCGCGAGCACCTTTTTATTCACCATGTCGTCGGTTTCGCCGAACACATGGCGACGTTCCGAGTGGCCGATGAGCACCCACCTGCACCCCGTATCCTTGACCATCGGGGGCGATATCTCGCCCGTGAAGGCCCCTTCCTTCTCGAAGTACATGTTCTGGATGCCCGCGGACACCGCGGAACCGGCGCAGAGGGCGGCTACTTCAGCGGCCCAGACGGCCGGGGGGAAGATCACGACTTCCTTCCCCGACACCTTGCCCGCCCCGGCGACAATGCCCCTTGCCAGGTCGAGGGCCTCGCTCCTGGTCTTGTACATTTTCCAGTTTCCTGCGAATATCTGCCTGCGCGTCATAATCTGTCCTTTCCGGTTATTTCATTATGTACAGGATGAGGTCGAGCACCCTGTTCGAATATCCCCATTCGTTGTCGTACCAGCTGAGGACCTTCACCATGTTGCCGCCGATCACCTTTGTCGAGTTGGCATCGACAATCGAGGAGTGGTTATTGCCGAGGAAATCGACAGAAACCAGCTCTTCGTCGCAGTACTGGAGGATGCCCTTGAGCTTGCCGTCTGCCGCGCTTTTAAGAGCCGCGTTCACCTTTTCAGCGGTGGTTTCCTGTTTTACCATGCATACGAAGTCGACCACGGAAACGTTGGGTGTCGGGACCCTTATCGCTCCGCCGTCAAGCTTGCCCTTGAGCTCGGGCATGACGAGCGCGACGGCCTTGGCCGCGCCGGTGGTCGTCGGGATCATCGACAGCGCCGCCGCGCGGGCCCGTCTGAGATCCGAGTGGGGAAGGTCGAGGATTCGCTGGTCGTTGGTATACGAGTGGATCGTGGTCATGTGACCCTTTTCGATCCCGAAGGTCTCGTGAAGCACCTTCACCACGGGGGCGAGGCAGTTCGTGGTACACGAAGCGTTGGATATCACGTGGTGTACGTCCTTTTGGTACTTGTCCTCGTTCACGCCGAGCACGATGGTGATGTCCTCATTTTTGGCGGGGGCGGTTATGATCGCCTTCTTCGCGCCCGCGTCCATGTGCGCCATTACTTTTTCCTTGTCCCTGAAGGCGCCCGTGGCTTCAACCACCACGTCGATTCCCTCGGCTTTCCAGGGGAGCTGTTTGGGATCTTTCGCAGAATGGACTTTTATGGTTTTTCCATTAACTATTATCGCATCGGGGGCGCTGCCGACCTCTCCCTCGAACTGTCCGAATACGGAGTCATATTTCAACAAGTGCGCGAGGGTCTTGGGATCCGTGAGATCGTTGATCGCGACTATATCAATATCGCGGTACTTTTCCGGATATTTGAAATATCCCCTCATAACGTTTCTTCCGATCCTGCCGAAACCGTTGATAGCCACTTTTACCATTAGAATTCCTCCATTCTGTGATTTATGCCGATATACGGTATCCGCCCGGCATCGGGCGGAACTTGCGGTTTGCCAGGCCCGATGCACCGAAAAAGCCCTCCCCCCGGATTGCAGCCGGGGCGGGAACGCCGATTCGTGGGATTATTAAGTATAACGCGAACGGGGCCTTTCCTGTCAAGCAATAACTGGGTGCCGTCGGGGGGTCAGGCGTTCATGGTGAGGGCGTCTTCGCCTCCGTCGTCGCCGGCCGGGCGGATGCTTGAAAGAAACTCGTCGGTAATCCGGTTGAAACTGTCTCCGCGCTCGAAAAAGGGCACGTGTCCCGCCGCATCGAATATTTCGAGCCTGGAACCGGGGATGCTGTTTACCATGGCCGCGGTCACGTTGATGGGTATAACGGCGTCCTTGCTGTTGCCCACGATCAGCGTGGGCACGGAGATGTGCGCCATACTGTCGGCATAGTCCATGCGGTCACAGAGGTGGATATCGTTTTTAATGATCTCGCGATCCATTTCCGCAAGCCCCTTTCTCGCGAAGCTCGCGAGAAGGTCGACCTTTTCGGTGAAGACCGAGCTGATGAGCAGGTCGGCCAGGGGCTCCATCGAATCGCCGTTCGCGATCCTCACGAGCTCCTTAGATACGGGAAGCACGGGGGCGGTCGAGATGAGGACGAGGCCCTCGACGCGCACCGCGTTGCGCTTGAGGATTTCGAAGCAGACGCAACCGCCCATCGAGTGCCCGAAGAGCACCAGAGACTCGAGCCTCTCCTCCCTGGCCACGGCCCTGACCGCGTCGACGAAGTCGTCCATGGAGGGAACGGCACCGTTGTACGAGCTGCCGTGCCCGGGAAGGTCGATAGCGATGACCGTGTACCTGTCGCCGAAGTGCTTCAGCTGGTTGCGGAAGAGGCGCGAATCGCCCACGGCGCCGTGAACCAGAAAAAGGGCCGGGCCCTGGGCGCTGCCGCTTTTCCTGTAGGCCACCCTTCCGCGTTCTGTCTGTATGCTGTAAAGGTTTCTTTTCATATAAACTATCCAAGAATCAGGGACACAAAACAAATAGCCAGAAACAAGTCAATATAAAAATATATCCATAATCATTATCGGATTGATTTTACAATACAGTAGCGGAATGTTTGACTGCCGCAATAAAAGACGTACGGCCGGTTTTCCGGCTGTTGCGGTCATGCTCTCGATGCAAGGACAATTAAGGCATGAACATGCGAAGAAGCATCAACCCCTGCAGGCCGGGACACGGCGCGTCCTGCGCGCTCTGCTGCGGAAGCCACAACTACCGGGCGGACCGGGCCGGTCTCGAGGCGCTTTTCTCCGCGCGCCGGGACGCGGCCGTTCAGGCTGACGGAGATCTTCCCGCCGCGCTCGGATCCATCACCCTCCCCCGCGCGCTCGCGGACGGAACGTGCTGCCCGCTTGTCGGATTCGATCCCCGCGAGCACGGAATCATCGCATGCCTGGGATACGGGAATGCCGGCCTTCTCGGAGAACTCGGATCCTTTTTCGGGAAAGTCTGTTCGAATTTCTGCTGCGGCGCATGGGAGCGGCTCGAGGACGGGGAAATTCTCTTCGCCGCGCGGGTGACGGGCGACTGGTATTACTATCCGCTTCTGATCGCCGACATCGGCCTGGTGAGGGAGCTCTATCCCGGGAGGCGGGACGACGGCACGCTGCCGGCGCATGAGATCGAAGCGATGAAGGAAACGCTCCTGCGCAACCTGACGCGCCACGCCGCCCTCAGCGGCATGCCGGATTGATCGCGTTGACGTATTCCGGCGCCATGGGCGCGGCGACCTCCGCCCCGGGAAAGCGGCCGCTCATCAGGAGGTGGAACCCCCTGCAGCGGGTGTTCCATTCCTTCACGTATTTCGACGCGAGGGGCGCATACGACCAGTGCCAGCGCTCCTCCATGTAACCCTTCGTGCGCCCCGCGTTGTAGGGCTGGCAGAACCCGAACGCGGCCGCGTTCTTCGTCATCCACTGGTACACGATCTTTCCCTCGCCGCCGGCGTAGTAGCTGTTGACCAGCCGGTTGATGTCGAAATCCGTGCCCCAGTGGTGGCGAGAGGTGCCTGGCATGGACGAGGACCGGAGAATCTCCCGCGCCCGCATCTCGGGATCGGGGATTTCCCTGTTGAGGCGCCTCCCGTCGTGGAGGGCGCTCCCGGTCCACTTCGAGGACCAGATCGCCTTCTGCACCTCGAAGTTGCGTGTCGAGCTGCATATGTACAGCCTGATGCGCGGGTGATCCTTACGGAAGGCCTCGACGAGCTTCTTGAACGCGGCGGCCGTTTCCTTTCTCAGAATCTGCGGCCTGCCGTCTGTGGGGACGCCGGCGACCGCGAGGTCTATGAAGTCCGGGTGCGTGCGCGGATCGAACCGCCCGGTCAGGTAATCGACCGGATCGAGTTTTCCATAGAGGTCGGCGTCGCTGCCGGGCTTTCCCGCGCACAGCGAAAGCGCGACGCACGCGGCCAGGATGAAGCAATATCGTATTTTTTTCATGGGGATATAACGAAAAACGGAGGCGTCACTTCACCCCCGTTTTCATCGGATCGCTGATCGATCGCTCTCAGTGATGCTCCATCTGGCTGGCCGCGGGGGGATATGTCCCTTTCCAGCGGCGGTATACCGCGATACCGAACCTGATGCAGCCGGAAATGCACACGAAACCGGCAATAAGGCCGCCGATGGCGAAGATGTTTTTCACCAGGACGTGGTAATCGCGTACGAAATCGGTAATGAGCTTATCCATGCGTCTGCTCCTGTAAAGCAATATGCAATTATCGTTGCGGGTATATTTTTTTCATATACCTAAATTATGTCAATAAAAAAGCGCATATTTTACGGATTCACGCGACCCGGCCTGAAGACTGCAGTCCTGCGCCGGGCATCATATTGTCCCGAGCCAGCCGAGGAGCGCGAACAGGCAGAGGCCGCCGCCGGATACGTAGCAGAAAACGGCGAGCGCCGTGCGTGCAGTGCCGGGCCGCAGGCGCCACAGGAGCCATCCGGTGAATACGGTCAGTAACCCGATGAACGACACGACACCGACAAACACCATGTCGCCGGTCTTTTCGGATTTCGACGACGAGAACATGTACCCCGAGACCAGGCAGAGGAAGGCGGCCCCGAGCCCGATGAGCCAAATCTTTCCCGCGCCGCCGGGCGTTTCCGGCAGGCCTTTTTTTTCTATCCCATAAACAATCCACCCGGCCAGGGCGCATGCCGCGAGCATGATGGCCGCTTCCGCGACCGGCACCCCGCTGAACATCGATCCGAACACCGTGACCGCGGCGATGCCGATAACAATCGCCAGCGCGAAGCAGAGCACCGAGAGCACCCGGGCCGGGTCCCCGCCCTTCTGCAGATGCACGCGCCGGTAGAGCGCCCCCCCTATGGCGAACTCGATCGCAAGAAAGAGCAGCACGAGCGACCCCACGAGCGGGCCGACCCACTTCACGTCGGATATTGAAACCACCACCATGGCGGCGGATATGCCGAAGCACGCGACCGCGGACACCCCGAGAAAGCCCCGCGCGAACACGAGGGACGCGCTGTCGAGCCTGACCCTTTTCGCGATGACAAGGCCCGCGAAACCCATGGCCGCGGACACCAGTATGCCGCCGACGCCTATCGTACGGAAAAAACCGTCGACCACTCCCTTCGGGATGAAGTTGATGGGCATGGAATTCGCGTGGAGTACCCCGGGAACGAGGAGAATCAATGTCGGCAACGCCCGAAAGTATATTTTTTTCATCTTTTTCATCATGGAAGCCACCCGGTCACCTGTCGCCCCTGACCATCCCGTAGGGCCATCGGCGATATCCTCCCCAATTCATGGAACGGGTGTACCCCCTGCCTTCGAGCCCGCGGATCACGGATTGGGCCCGTCCCCCGGTCTCGCAGTAGATGATGAGATACTTGTCCCGGGGGATTTCGGAAAGCCTCTCAAATATGATGGATGAAGGATAGGATTTCGCGGTCGGGATATGCCCGTCGCGGTATGCCCCGACGGGCCTCACGTCGATGATCCAGATGGCAGGGTCCTTTTTCTCGATGAGGGCCTTCAACGCGGCCGGGTCAAGGTATTTCGACAGTCGGGACGCGTCCGCGGACACATATCCCTCGTGGCAGGAAGCGAGCATCGCGCATGCAACCGCCACAAAAAAGCATCTGACCTTCATTGTCGTCCTCCCGGGATCGGGCCTGATCCATGTTGCTATCCATCACGGATAGCCCGTTCCGGGGGGTATGTCAAGGATAAATGGCGGGGGATCGCCGGGTCGTCACAGCGCGGGATCGGCAACCCGCGCGGAATCCATCAGGCGCGCAAGGGTCCGGCTCTTCTCTCTCCATAGCTCGTTCAGCCAGGATTGGATGCGTCCGCGGTAGTTCTCGTCGTTCACATAGTCGCCGAGCAGATCGCCGGTGACCGGCAGTTCCTCGACGTGAACGCGTATGTCGCGCACCCGGCCGCAAAGGAAGTCCCAGAAGGTATAGGGGCCACCCGGGTATGCGATGGTCACGTTGAGGATGCCCGTGAAGCGCTCGCCCATGGCGGTCAGGGTGAAGCCGATGCCGCCCGACTTCGGTTTCAACAGGTTGGGGCTCGGCGATTTCTGGCGGGCGCGCTTCTCCTCGGTGAAGCGCGTTCCCTCGACGAAGTTCATTACCGATACGGGTATGTTCCTGAACTTCGCGCAGGCCTTCCGCGTGATCTCGACGTCTCTTCCCCGAAGGTGCGGGTGCTTTTCGAGGAAGGCCGAGGTGTAGCGCTTCATGAACGGGAAGTCGAGCGCCCACCACGCGAGACCGAGGATGGGCACCCAGATGAGCTCCTTTTTCAGGAAAAACTTCAGAAAGGGGACCTTCCGGAAAAGCACCTTCTGCAGCACCACGATGTCGGTCCATGACTGATGGTTGGAAATGACCAGGTACCACCGGTCGGTCCTGAGCCCTTCCAGGCCGGTGAGATTCCACGCGATGGTACGGGTCGCGGTCATGCCGGCATTATTGACGGCGATCCAGGCGTTCGCGATGGCCTGGATGATTTTTCCGAAAAAGAGCCGTCCCGACTTAAAGGGGACCGCTATTTTCAACAACAGAACGGGAAAAAAGGTAATGCTCCAGAACAGGGTATTGGTGACGGCGATTAAAATGGAAATGATTCCAGTCGCGCCGTACCTCATTGACTTCATCATACGTGCTCCTTCGGGCGGGATATAGATTGCCGGTGCGCTCTTTTATGGCTGCTGAATATATATGACGTAACAACGCACAGGTTGACTATTAATGACAGTTTCGGCATCGATCAGGTTGCAAATAAATCCGTCCGCCGAAATAATGTTGACATAGGACTTTCGCGATCTATCGTACGCGGAGAAGATAACCGCTCCGGACAACCATGCAAACGTTGCCGGGGGATCGACGTACCCGCAACACTTAAAATGAACCTCAAGATACTCATTATTGCGATGGCGGCCCTATCCGGTTTCATCACGTTCGGGATGGGGATATTCTCCCTGAAACGCAGGCATGCCGGCGGCGCACCCGCGTTTTCGGCACTGATGCTCTCGGTTTCACTATATTGCTGGGGATACGCAATCGAGCTGTCACAGGATAATCTCCCGGGAATGCGCGCGGGGCTCTTCATAGAGTACGTCGGCCTGGCGTTTCTTCCGTCATTATGGCTTGTTCTCGCGCTTCAGTACACCGGAACGATCAAAAGGCTCACGTGGAAGGCCGCAGCCGCATTGTCGGCCGTGCCGCTCGTGACAATCGTGCTGATGAATACGACTGAATACCACGGATTGTATTATACCTCGATGGGGATCGAACAGAGCGGCTCCCTCGCGCTGTTTTCACGCGAGGTCGGCCCCTGGTACTATGTCCAGTTCGCGTACCTGAACGCAATGCTCCTGTCCGGAAACGTTCTCTACCTGAGGATGGTCATTCGTTCCGCCCCCGCTTTCAGGAACCAGGCAATCAACATGCTCGCGGGTTCCCTCGTCCCGTGGGTGACGAACCTCGTCTACATGGCGGGCCTGGGCCCCCGCGGGATCGATATCAACGTATTCGCGCTGACCCTCACCAGCCCCTTCTTCGTGTTCGGCATCTTCAGGTCGAAGATGCTGGACCTGGCGCCCGTGGCCCGCGGAATCGTATTCGAAAGCATGGACGATCCCATCGTTGTACTGGACACGTCAAACCGAATCATCGACGTCAACAACGCCGCGAAACGCCTTTTCTCATTTCTGGACCCCGGGGCCGTCGGGAAGGACGTGCTCGGTCTCGTGAAAGACTACCCCTCCCTGGAACGCCAGATCGCCGCGGACGGTCGCGACCCCGTCGAACTGTATATCACGGACAACGGCACCGAGCGTTATTTCCGGTCGCGCATTACCGGCTTTACCGACAGCAAGGCGCGCCCCCTCGGCAGGATTGTGACGCTTCATGAGGTAACCGAACAGACGATTCTCATGAGAAAGCTCGAGGAGCTTGCTACCGTCGACGAGCTCACGAAGGTTTTCAACAGGAGAATGGTACTGGAACTGGGGCAGAGAGAGATCCTCGCCGCCAGGCGCCACGGCAGACCCCTGTCCCTGGTGATGATGGACATCGACCACTTCAAGCACTTCAACGACACCTACGGCCACCAGGCCGGCGACAAGGTCCTGGCGGCCGTGGCGGACGCCTGCCGCGGAAACCTGAGGGCCACGGACGTTTTCGGGCGCTACGGAGGGGAGGAATTTATCGCGTTATTCCCCGATACCGGCCCCGACACGGCCGTTGAAATAGCGGACACTCTCAGACTGATCATCGCCGGAAAGGTCATCGAATACGAGGGGAAGGCGCTCTCGCTGACCGCGAGCTTCGGCGTTACAGGCATGGCGCGGGTTACGAGCCAGACACTGGATGAATTGCTGAAGAGGGCCGATAGGGCCCTGTATCTCGCCAAGGAGCGGGGGCGAAACCGCGTGGAGAGCGGTTGAGATGCATCTGTCGACCGACGCAAGAAAACTCCCCCCGCTCGGCCGGTCAGCCAGCGATCCCTTCAACGCCCCTCGTTAACACCCGAACGTATATCCCCCACTATTCAAAAAAAATCCTTGCGCGCGGACATGCTCCCGCGCTAGTTGTCGGATATCATCCGGTCGAGGTGCGTTAATGAAAATATTCGAGATCATCGCGGAACGGCGCATCAGGGAAGCAATGGATCGAGGCGAATTCGACAACCTTTCGTGCAAGGGTAAGCCCCTGCCCCCGGACGGGCTCGACGGGTTGCCCGAGGACATGCGCATGGCCGTGAAAATCCTCAAAAACGCGGGGGTGGTCCCCGAGGAGGTCGAGCTGCGCAAGGGCATGTACAACATCTCCCAGCTCATCAGCGCATGCACCAGTGAAAAGGAGCGCGCCGACCTCCGCAAGGCCTTCAACGAGAAACAGCTCCGCTACAACATGCTCATGGAACGACGCAACGGCGGGCTCGTCGAGCCGCAGTACCACGACAAGATCATGAGAAAACTCGGGGGTTACTGAACGGAGACCGCACGGGCCTCAGCGCGGCTTTCAACCGCCGCCGCCGGCATGGGAATGCCCGCAGGCCGGTCCCGCGGCCCCGCTCTTGAAGCTCGCGAAGGCCGACAGGATTTTCTTCGTGTCGCCCGACGCGCATTTCGGGCAGGCGCGGGGAGCGTCGTCGCCCATTTTGCGCATCTCCGAGAACTCGGCGCCACAGGCGGCGCACCGGTATTCGTATATTGGCATCTCGAACCTCGTGCGTGATCATGTTCGCCGCGAAGCGCGTGGCTTGCGGCACGCGGCTTCCGTACGGGCCCCCGGGCAAGCGCCGCGATCAACCTTAAATATATCCAACAAAAAACGCCGCATCAAGTTTTTTTGAGCGCGACCAGCGCGTCCACCACCACCGGCTCCTCCCCCTCCAGGATGATCGGGTTCAGGTCGACTTCGGCGACCTCCTCGTGAAGAAGGGGCACCGTGCCGAGCCGGTACAGGAGATCGCAGAGCGCGTCCATGTTCGCCGCGGGCATGCCCCTGAACTGCCCGAGCACCGCCCGCGAGCGCAGATCGTTCATCATCTCGAGCGCGTCGACGTGCGTCAGAGGCGCCGACCGGAACGAGGTGTCGGAGAGCGCCTCCGCGAACACGCCGCCGAGGCCGAACATCACGGCCGGTCCGAACCCCTCGTGTCTGGCGACCCCCGCCATGAGCTCGCGCGCGCCGCCCACCATGCGGTACACGATGACCGGCACGGGCCTGCCCGCGGCAGACTGGATGGCCGCGTACGATTCCAGTCCCTCGTCGACCGAGTCGATGTTGAGCGCGATAAGGCCCTTTCCAGTCTTGTGCAGAATGTCCGGCGCGCAGGCCTTCATGACCGCGGGGAAGCCCGCTTTCTCGAGCGCCGCGCGCGCCTCGTCCCGGCCGTTTGCGAGGACCTCGTCCACCACCGGGATGCCGTAGCATGCGAGAAAGGACTTCGCCTCGTGCTCGTCGAGCGCGGCCGCCCCGCGCGCGAGCGCTATCCGTATGATCTCGTCGGCCTCTTCGCTCCTGTCGGGGAGCACGGCCTTCACGTGGGGTTTTCTTCCCCGGATCTCGAGGTGGCGCAGGAGCGAGGCCATGCCGGCCGCCGCCTTCTCGGGAGAATGGAACACGGGAACGCCCTTGTCCATGTAGTTCGCGATGTAGTCGTCGTAGTTTTCCATGAAGCTTGACATCATCATGGGGATGCCGTTTTCGAAAGGCGGACGCACCAGCCGTTCGGAGTTGTCGGGCAGCACTTTCAGGAAGTCCTCCACCCGCATGTCGCCGATCAGGTCCTTCACGTGATCGTGGATCTCGTAGACGTACGAGGAGCGCATCACGCCGTGCACCAGCACCCCGTCGACCTCCCCCGATTTCATCACCAGGTCGGGTATGGTCTCGCCGAGCACCGCCACGTCGAGCACGAAGGTCAGGTCGACCGGGTTCCCGCAAGGGGCGTGCGCCGGGATGAGCGGGCGGAGTTTTTCGCGGAGCGCCTCGGAGAAGCGCGGCACCTCGAACCCCAGCCTTTCGCACGCGTGGGCCATGGCCGATCCCGGACCGCCCGAGTTCGTCACGATGCCGACGCGCCTTCCCTTGATCGGGGGCTGTGATGCGAGCGCCATGCCCTGGTGGTAGAGGTCTTCGATGCTCTGCACGCGGATGATCCCCGCCTGCCGGAAGAGCCCCTCGTAGAGATGGTCCGGCGCGGCGAGCGCCCCGGTGTGGCTCAGGCTGGAGCGGGCCCCCGCGGACGAGCCTCCCACGTACTGGGCGAGGACCGGTTTGTGCGGGGTTATTTTACGCGCCACGTCGAGGAACCTCGGCACGTCGGTGATGCCCTCGACATAGAGGGATATCGCGCGTGTCTGCGCGTCGTTCCCCAGGTACTCGAGCGCGTCGATGATGGATATGTCCGTGCTGTTGCCGACGCTCAACGCCTTGCTGAACCGGATGCCGTGCCGTTTCAGGTACGGGAGGGTCTGCGAGACATACGTGCCGCTCTGCGACGCGAAGCCAAGCGCGCCGGGCCTGGGCGGGTACGGCATGACCGTGGTGTTGAGCCCGATCTCGGAATTGATGATGCCCATGCAGTTGGGCCCCACGAACCTGATGCCATGGCGCGCCGCGGTCTGTTTGAGGAGCGTCTCGAGCGCCGCGCCGTCCTCGCCCGTCTCGCGGAATCCCGCGGTGATGACGATGGCGCGCCTGGTGCCGATTTTTCCGAACTTGTCGAGGAGCGGCGGCACCTCCGGGGCCGGTATGATGAAAATCACCAGGTCCGGCGCTTCCGGAAGGTCCGCAGGCGTACGGTACGCCTTTACCCCGGCCACGGTCTCCTCGCGCGGATGCAGGGGATAGAGCGGCCCCCGGAATCCGTCCCGCATGATGCTGAGCGCGTGGAGCGTGCCCATTTTCATGATATTGTTTCCGGCGCCCACGATGGCGATGGAGCGCGGTTCCATGAGTCGTGAAAGGGGATTTTCTTGCATGCGGGCACCTGCCTTGTGTTTGTGGGAGCATCGTGGCCTCCCGCGCGGTATATGTCAAGTGAATTGGCCCCGCCGACGCAGAGTGGTTGACAGGGATTCGCCTGGGTGATATGCGTTTCACCGGATCGCGAAGGAGGACGGCATGAACATATTCATCGCGGGAGGAACGGGTTTCGTGGGCAGGGCCGCGGCGCCGCGCCTGATCGAGCTCGGGCACGCGGTTACGCTCGCGGCCCGCGGCGCGTTACACGGAGCTCCCCTCCCCGCCGGCGCGCGCGCCCTGGAGGCCGATCTTTCGAAACCGGGAGAGTGGCAGGCCGTGATGGCCTCGCACGACTGCGTGGTCAATCTCGCCGGCGCCTCCATCTTCACGCGCTGGACCGCGTCGAAAAAGGCCGCCATCAGGGAGAGCCGCGTGTCCGTCACGAAAAACGTGGTCGACGCCCTGTCGGGGCGCTCGCGCGTCCGTGCCCTTATAAGTGCGTCCGCGGTGGGATATTACGGCTTCAGGGGCGACGTGGAGCTCGCGGAGGACGCGGCCCCGGGCGACGATTTCCTGGCCGGTGTCTGCCGCGACTGGGAACGGGAGGCCCTGAACGCGAGCCCACACGGGGTGCGCGCGGTGATCGCGCGTCTCGGTGTGGTGCTCGGAAGGAACGGCGGCGCCCTCGGTCTCCTGGAAAAGATATACCGGCTCCGTCTGGGGAACAGGCTCGGTCCCGGCGGCCAGTGGTTCTCGTGGATACACGTCGATGATCTCGCCTCGGCCCTCGTGCATGTCATCGATCGGGAGAATGTCGCCGGAGCCGTGAACTTCACGTCCCCCAACCCGGTGACGAACCGCGAATTCACGCGCGCCATGAACCTCGCCATGGGGACCTTCCCCCTCGTCCCGCCGGCCCCGGGCTTTGCGCTCAGGCTCGCCATGGGCGAATTCGGCGATTTTCTCCTGAAGGGCCAGCGGGCCGTGCCCCGGGCGCTCCTGTCCGGCGGCTTCGATTTCGCCTATCCCGGCCTTGACGCCGCGCTCGAAAACCTGGTGCGCCGCGCCCGCGAAGGGCGCCGGTAGCATGGGCCCGCCGGCAAACCGCGAAGAGTTCGTCATGCGGACCCGCATATCCCGCCCCGCGCGGGAGGTGTTCGACTGGCACGAGCGGCCCGGGGCACTGGAGCGGCTGACCCCGCCGTGGGAACGCGCCATGGTGAAACGCCGCGCGCCGGACCTTTCGGACGGGGGCCGCACCCTGTTCACGCTCGGCGCGTGGCCATTCAGGGTGGACTGGCTGGCCGAGCACAGGGACAGGAAACCGGGCCGTGGGTTCACCGACGTGCAGGTGCGCGGCCCCTTCGCCTCGTGGACGCACCGCCATTCATTCATCCCCTGCGACGAATTCTCGTGCGTGCTCGAGGACCGCATCGAGTACCGACTCCCGTTGCACGCGATCTCGCGGTGCGCGGCGGGCGGGGCCGTACGCGCCCGTCTGGAAAGGATGTTCCGGTACCGGCACGCCCTTACCGCGCGCGACCTGGATCTTCGCGCGCGGAGGCGGCCCCTTCGGATCGCGGTAAGCGGTTCCACCGGGCTTATCGGCCGGCGGCTCGTCCCGTTCCTCTCGACCCAGGGTCATGACGTGACCGTGCTGGTGCGCGACTCGGGCGCAGGCCGGGGAAGGATGCGATGGGACCCCGCGACCGGCGCCATCGACGGATCGCTCGACGGTTTCGACGCGCTCATCCACCTCGCGGGCGAACCGGCCGGCACATGGCCATGGACCCCCGCGCGCAAGAGGCGAATCCTCGAAAGCCGCGTTTCGGGGACATCGCTGCTGGCTGAGCACTGCGCCTCGCTCCCGGATCCGCCGTCGGTGTTCGTATCCGCTTCGGCGGTGGGATATTACGGCGACTGCGGTCCGGAGGTGGTCACAGAGGACAGGGAGCCGGGCCGCGACTTTCTCTCGGGGGTATGCAGGGAGTGGGAACGCGCCGCCTCATCGCTCTCGCGCGCGCGCACAAGGCTCGTCACGCTCCGCATCGGCGTGGTCCTCGACCCGGCGGGAGGCGCGCTCGGCAGGCTCCTCCCCGCGTTCCGCGCGGGGGCGGGGGCGGTCATCGGAAGCGGAGCGCAGTACGTAAGCTGGATCAGCGCCGAGGACTGCATCCGCGCGATTGAGCACGCGCTCTTCAGCGATCATCTCGCGGGGCCCGTCAACCTGGCGGCGCCCGCCCCGGCCACCGCGCGGGAGCTTTCCGACTGCCTCGCGCGCGTTCTCGGGAGGCCCCGCCTGCTCAGACTCCCCTCGCCCGCGGTATCGTGCCTTTTCGGGCGAATGGGCCGCGAGGTGCTCCTGTCGGGCTCGCGGGCATCGCACGAAAGGCTCTCCCGGTCCGGCTTCGAATTCTTTCACCGGGAGCTCGAACCCGCGCTTCGTTTTCTTCTTGGCAAGGAACTCCCGCGGCGGGAGGATGCGCCATGAACCCCTTCATGAAAATCGTCATGCTTGTGACTATCATTCTCGCGCTTTTTTTCGGATTCCTGCGCGGCCCCGGCGGATCGTTCCCCTTCGAGCGCCTGCACGTGTTTCTTTTCAATCTCTGCGCGGGAGGGACCCTGATCCTCGCGCACACAGGCGGCCGAAGCGGTTTCGGGCCCCGCAGCGCGTCTTTCTTCGCGATGTCGTTGTGCTTCGCGCTGGCGGCGTATTTCAGGATATGGCCGGCCGCGGCGATACTGGCCCTCGTTCTCGCGGCGATCTGTGAGTCGGTACGTATCCCCCGCTTCTCGTTCTGGCCGAAAGTCATATTCTCTGGTACGGGGCCCGTGGGGGAGAAATTCCACGCGGCATCGCTCCTCTGCCTTTCACTCGCGCTCGTCATATCGTCCGCGGTGATCGTCAACAACGAATACCTGGGATGGATAACCGCGAAGAAGCTCACGGTGGACATCTTCTTTCTCGGCTTCTCGTTCCCGGTCTCGCTCATAACCATATCCCTCATCTTCTCCTCGATGAAGGAGCCGGCCGGGAAAACCACCCGGGCCGCAATGGGATTTTCCTTCTGGAGCGTGAACCTCGGGGTGATATCGTTTTTCATGTTCATCCTCGCGGAGTGGGCCGCGGCCGAGTTCGTCATCGCCTGCACGCTTTTCCTCACGGTCATCCTGATCCTGTATCTCTACCGTTCGCAGGCCGCGGCGGGTCCGCAGGCGGCGTTCCTGGCGTCGGGAATGGGATACCTGGTGATCACCGCCCTGACCGGCATCGCTTACATCATGCTCCCGCAGGGATCGCCATATGCGCCGGTCGTGCTGAAATACCACGCGCTCGGGTCGCTGTACGGCTGGAACCTCAGCGGGATGACGGTGATCATCAGACGCGGGGAATTACCGGTCGGAATGCGCGTTGGCCGTATCATTCTCGTCCACTGGATCGCGGTCATGGCCCTCGCGCCCCTCGGGGTCTACTGCGGTCATGCGGCCGCCGCCGCGGCAATCGCGGCGTTTGCGGCCTTTCTCTGTCTCGCGTTCTTCACGGGGAAAAATTAATTGTATTGACCATCGTGGCCGCGGGCGTATACATTCGGAAGCAATCACACCAAGGAGACGAACCATGGCGGAACGTTCATTCGTCGGCAGGATCAGGAGCGCGTCAGGAAAAATCGCGGCATTAAAGAACGCCGTCATCCGGGACATTAGCGCCATTTACACCGGAGAACGAACAGACAGGACCCACATGAGGATTATCTCCGCAGTCGTGCGGGTCACGGCCGCGTCGATAAAAAAATTCCGTTCGGACGACTGCCTCACCAAGGCCTCGTCGCTGACATACACCATCATCCTCTCCCTCATCCCGGCCCTCGCAGTGGCCCTGACCGTCTACTCCGTGATAACGGGCACGGAAAACCTTAAAGAGGAAATCTTCAGGAAAATCACCCTGTTCATGTACGAGCACGGCCTCAATATCAACATCGATCCCGTCTTTGACGTCGTGTCGGGCCTCATCGACAACGCCGCAAGGATAGGCGGCATCAGCGCCGTGTTCATGATATTCTCCGCGACCGCCATGCTCCGCTCAATGGAAAAATCCTTCAACGACATCTGGTGCGTTCCGCGGGGCCGGCCGATCCACCTGAAGATAGTCTATTACTGGGCCGCCTTCACCCTCGGTCCGCTCCTTCTCTTCGCGGGAATGACCGTGGCCACGCAGATTTCCACCCGCTTCTCGGCGCCGAACTATCACGTGGCCGCGATCGGGCCCGACGCCCGCATCTGGATCGCGGGCACCAAGGGAACGATCCTGAAATCAGGAAAAACCGGGTTCCCCTTCGCCAGAGTCGACCTGAAGCCGGCGGTCGACCTTGAGGAACAGAAGGTATACAAATTCGACAGGTCGGAAATTAAGCTGGTTGAGGATGAAGACGAGAACCAGGTTGACACGGGCGACCTGCAGGACGTGTCCATCAACGATATCCGTTTCATAGGTAAAAGCGGCATGATCGCGTGCACAAAAGGCCTGCTGCTCATGACGAACGACGGAGGGAAGACCTGGTCCCTGACAAGGTTCGACACCATCGGCCTTAACGCGATCCACATGAAGGACGCGGACCGCGCATTTATCGCGGCGGACGACGGCCTGCTTTTCTCGACGAGTGACGGCGGCGATACGTGGGACACCCACGGGTGGGAGGAATTCACGGGTAACATCGCGTCCGTGTCGTTTTACGGAGAACGCGGAATGGCGGTGTCCGCGAAGGGCGTGGCGCTCGTGACCGCGGACGGCGGGAAGACCTGGGATAAAACGCTCGTCGCGCGCGCGAAAAAGGGAGGCCGGTATGTTGACCTGACCCGGGTGTATCACCGCGACGAAATGACGGTCTGGATCTCCGCCGGCGAGGGCATGCTGTTCAAGTCCGTCAACGGGGGCGCAACGTGGACGACGTTCAAGCACGGGGAGTACGACTTCAACGCGGCCGCTTTCATCGGTAAAAACGAAATTTACGCGGGCGGCGATGGCGGCACGCTGATCCACACAAAAAACGGGGGGGCCGAATGGAAAGCCCTCAGGTTCCATGCGGGAGCGATCAACGGACTTTTACTGAGGGGTAAAACGCTCTGGGCAACGGGTGACACAGGCATGATAATGAATTCGTCCGACGGGGGAGCTACCTTCAGGGGGACCAGGGGGGTGAGCTTTCTCATAACCCTGATGAATTTCTTCGCTCCATTCGCCTTCATTTGGCTCCTCTTCCTCATGGCATACATTTCCCTTCCCAACACCAGGGTTTCTTTCCGCCCCGCTGCCACGGGCGCCTCCGTAACCAGTACGGTATGGGTGATCTTCATTCTCCTGTTCATCGTTTACATAAAGGGATTCGCGAGCAGCACGTTTGCCATCTATGGCGCGATGGCGGCCATTCCCCTCTTCCTGCTCATGGTGTACGCCTCATCGGTGATCGTGCTATTCGGCGCGGAGATATCGTACACGCTGATGCATCCTGACACCCACAGGAGTTTGAGGGATATCCTCGCCCCGAAGGACGATCTCACCCTCTACAACGGAATCGCCGTCCTGGCCCACATCTACCGTAAATTCGAAAACGGCGGGGGCGCCACCGGAGAGAAAGAACTGGGGGCCGTCATATCCGGCCGACCGGGCGAGCTTGAGGCCTACCTTGCGATGTTCACCGGGGCGAAACTCGTCGATCGAAACGCGGCGGAAGCCTATCTCCCCGCGAGGAGCCCGGAAAGCGTCACCCTCGCCGATGTCACGGACTGCGTCTACCGTATCGCCTATCACATACCGTCGTCGGTAAAAAAATCGCACTTCCGGAGCCACATGGAAAAGCTGTTCGCGCAGATTTCGGGAGCGTCGAGAAAGGTCATGTCTTCCACGACGATGAAGGACATCATCTCGAAGATGTGAGAATAATCCTTCTCAGAAGAAGTACTTTTTGAGGAGGTCGAGCCTGCCGCCTGTTATGAGGCGCCTGCCGGAGTAGCGCATCACGTCACGTATTCGCTCCCTGTAGCCCGGCGCGTAGCAGTGCGACGGGCATTTTTTGCAGGCCGGTTTCGGGTCCATCGGGCAGACGACCCTCTTCGATGCCGCGTACATGAGAAGCCCTGCGCAGTCCCTGCAGAGCAGGGTATCAGCGCCCGCGGCCGCGAGCGCCCTGCCGACCGCACCTCCCGCCCGAACAGGCTCCCTTCGGGCGTCCGGGTGATTTCCCTGGCAGTAGATTTCGATTAATTCGGCGAGAACTCCGACGTCCTTCGCTATCCGGTCGTCGCTCGCTTTCATGGCAGCGCCTCGTACGCGTCGAAGATTCGCGCCAGCAGCGCATTGCTCGAGGCGTAAAGGCCGTCGTTCCCCCTGATGTCGTCAGGTCCCGCCACGAACTCGCTCCCGTCGATCTCGTCTGCCGCGTTCTCAAGGAGCAGTTCCACCGAGCGCGGCGTGGCCTCGAGGTGAAACTGGAGGGCTGCGACGCGGTCGCCCGCGACGAACCCCTGGTTGGGGCAGGCCCTGGAACCGCCGATACGCCTTGCCCCCGCGGGTATATCGAACGTATCGCCGTGCCAGTGCAACGCATCGAACACTGGAGGCATGTCGCGCCAGAGCGGCGTTTCGGCGACAGCCGCATCGAGCGTTACCGGGTACCAGCCGATTTCCCTGTACCGGTTCCGATACACCGCGGCCCCCATGACCGCGGCTATGATCTGCGCGCCCAGGCAGATGCCGAGCACCTTCCTTCCCCCCGCAAGTGCCGCATGCACCGCGCGTTTCTCGGCGGCGAGCCATGAATGCGCCCCCTCGTCGTTCGCCCCCATGGGTCCGCCCATGACAACGAGCATGTCGTATTCTTCAGGGCCGGGAGGCGGCTCGAAAAGATCGAGGCGCGTAACCCGGAGCGCATGGCCCCGCGCGTTCGCAAGCGTCTCGATGAATGCGGGCCCTTCGAACGGAACATGCTGGAAAACGTGTATCTTCACTGTATATCACCCCGTATGGAAACTACGATTTCACGAATCGAGATGCTCTTGCCGGATTTCTCGAGCGCCATGTTCACCAGCGCGGTAGCACCGCCGCAGCACGGGACATCCATTCTGGCGACCGTGATGCTCCGCACGTCGTTACCGGATATGATGGCCGTCATTTTGTCCACATATTCTTCAGGGATGCGGTCGAGTTTCGGGCAGAACATCACCACCGAACTCCCCCTCAGGAGCTTCCCATGGAACTCCCCGTACGAGGTTGGCACGCAATCCGCCACGACGAGCAGGTCCGCGCCATCGAAATAGGGCGCCGCGGGGTTCACGAGCGCGAGCTGTACCGGCCATTGCCTGAGCTCGGATGCGCGCTCGGGACCCGCGTGCGCAGTCGCGCCTTCCCTCCCGCGAAAATCCATCGCGGCTGATCCCGGGCATCCGTGGTGCCGGTGGGCGGGTTCCACCATTGAAGCAGGCACTGCCAGGCCGCGATCCTTCAAAAATCGGAGCGCGGTATCCAGCAGCTTCGTCTCTCCGTGTTCCCTGAGATGCTTCAGGTGGGCATCTATGACGTTCTGCCCCTGACGTGCGATGTTTTCCATGACACGATTCTCGTCATAGGTCCCGGCCTCTCGCCGCTCCACGGTGAGCGCTCCCCGGGGGCAGCCGGAGATGCACGCGCCCAGCCCGTCGCAGAAAAGGTCGCTCACAAGGCGCGCCTTCCCGTCGATGATCTGAAGCGCCCCCTCCGGGCAGTCAGGAACGCACGCCCCGCAGCCGTCGCATTTATCTTCGTCAATCGTGATGATGTCCCTTATCATGCTCTCATCCTCCATCGGGTATATCCATCAAGATATCAATGTGGATAAACCCGCCATTGACCCCGGTCAATCGGGCCTGAACCCGATTTCCCGGGCGAACCTTCCGGGCTGCCCTGACTCCTCGCGTCGCATGACAAGGTGGAGCCTGTCACGCGCGCGGGTCAGGGCCACGTACATCAAGCGCCGCTCCTCCTCGATGCCGGACTCCCGGTCCGGTATAATCGAATCGCAGATGCCCGTGACGACCACGGTATCGAACTCGAGTCCTTTTGATGCGTGCATGGTGATGAATGACGCGCCCTCACCGACGCCGGGATCCAGCCGTCCGGAAATGTTCTCGCCCACCCACCGGTTTCTGAAAAGCACGGCGCAAGTCCTGCCGCGGGATCGTTCGCTGGAAACGATCCCCCCGATAAGCGCGGCCTCGTCTCTCTCTCCTTCGACACGGTGCCGCCGTATTACCCCTCCCCGCCCCCTGACGGCCCGGGTTTTCTTTCTGGTACGGAACCTGTTTCGCGCGATGAATCCGTTCGCCAGCGTAACTATTTCCCTTTTTGAGCGGTAATTGGCGGTAAGCCGGTGGACGGCCGCCCCCGGGAAAAAGCTCTTCATCTTCACCAGATATTCGATTTTCGCCCCCCTGAACCCGTAGATGGACTGCCAGTCGTCGCCGACCGCGAATAGGATTCGCACTTACCCCACAGACCCCCGGCCCCCCTGACAGAAAGGAGACGG
>CAYRGX010000053.1:0-23077 GCA_964423905.1 uncultured Leptospirales bacterium
CGAGCTCAGGGACCTCGGCTTCGAAAGCATCATGGTGAACTGCAACCCGGAAACCGTGTCCACGGACTTCGACACATCCGACAAGCTCTACTTCGAACCCCTCACCACCGAGGATGTGCTCTCCATCTACAGGAAGGAGAAGCCCGAGGGGGCCATCATACAGTTCGGCGGGCAGACGCCGCTGAATATCGCGGGCCAGCTCAAGAAGGCCGGGGTGAACATACTCGGCACCTCGCCCGAGTCGATCGACCTCGCCGAGGACCGCGACCGTTTCCGCCAGATCATGCGCGACATTGGCATCGCCCAGCCCGATTCAGGGATGGCGGCCACGGTCGACGAGGCGCTCGCGGTAGCCGACCGCATCGGGTATCCCCTCATCGTGCGGCCGTCGTACGTTCTCGGCGGCAGGGCCATGGAGATCGTGTACAACGCGGACATGCTGAAGCGTTACGTCCAGGCGGCGGTGGATATATCCCCCGAACGCCCGATCCTCATCGAGAAGTTCCTCGACAACGCCATCGAGGCCGAGGCCGACGCGCTCTGCGACGGAAAGGACGCGTTCGTTCCCGCGGTGATGGAGCACATCGAGCTCGCCGGGGTCCACTCGGGCGACTCGGCGTGCGTCATACCGCCGTTCAGCATCCCGCCGAAGCACATCGAGACGATCGAGGACTACACGAGGCGCATCGCGATCCAGCTTGACGTCGTCGGCCTCATGAACATCCAGTACGCCATCTACAACGACACGGTCTACATTCTCGAGGCGAACCCGCGCGCGTCGCGCACGGTGCCGCTCGTGTCCAAGGTGTGCAATATCCAGATGGCCCGCCTCGCGACGAAGCTGATCATGGGGGCGAAACTCGCCGACCTCGGGCTTGCGAGCAGGCCTATCAGGCACTTCGGCGTCAAGGAATCGGTCTTCCCGTTCAACATGTTTCCCGAGGTCGACCCGGTCCTCGGGCCAGAAATGCGTTCCACCGGCGAGGTGCTCGGTCTTGCGAACAGTTTCGGGCTCGCGTTCTTCAAGGCGCAGGAGGCTGCGAAGCAGATGCTTCCCTTCGAGGGATCGGTGCTCCTCACAGTAAACGACAACGACAAGCCCCAGGCCGCGTTCGTGGCCAGGGAGCTCACTCGCCTCGGATTCCAGGTAATGGCCACCGAGGGAACGCACGCCTATTTGCAGAAGAACGACATCGAAACGCGGCTCGTATCGAAAATGAACCAGGGACGGCCCGACCTCATCGACAGGCTCAAGAATGGCGAGATACGACTCATCGTGAACACGCCAATGAGCAAGCAGAGCAACATCGACGACTCGTACATACGCAAGGCCGCGATCAAGTACAAGATCCCCTACATCACCACGATCACCGCGGCGATCGCCACGACCAGGGGGATTGAGGCGCGCCAGAGCGGCGCCGGCATGGTCCAGTCGCTCCAGGAATACCACAAGGCGATAGGGGGATAGGGCGGCCTCGACTACCCCTCGACTACCCCTCGACTCCGCTCGGGGGGCGTCTCGGGGGGCGTCGAGGGGCTCGTCTCGGGGAGCGCGGGTATAACACTCCGCTCACCGAGTGGCTGCCGGCATCTCGATACGCCCCTCCGGGGCACTCGATGACCGGCAGATGTACCGAGGTGAGCGGACATGCGTCAAAGGATAAGTTCTTCCTCCTCCCCGCCCTCCGAAAGGATTGCCTCCCCCTCGGCCTCCATGCGGTAAATGAGCTCCACGACGGCCTTCTGGGCCTTCTCCACTTCGCTCAGTCTTACCGGGCCCATGAATTCCATCTGTTCCTCGATGGCCTCGACCTCGTCGGGTTCGAGCGCCCCGAACACGGCGTCCCTCACCTCGTCCGATGCGCCCTTCATGGCGGTGCAGAGCGCGTTCCGGTCGGCCCTGTTCACGATGTTCCGTATCGCGGGCGGGGCGAGAACCGCGATGTCCTCGAAATAGAAGGGGTTCACGTTCTCGACTTTTACGTCCGGGGGGACCTCCTCGCGGGCCACGACGATGAAATCGCCGGATGGAAAGGCGCGCTTCATCACGAGGGCGAGCGCGCGCCTCGCTTCGGGCGTCGCGAGCACGGTCTTCGAGGGCCACTCGCACGAGCGGAGCTCCTCGACCAGTGAATGCACGTTGGGCAGGGAAAAATCCCCGGCGCGGCGGCCGGGCGCGACATCGGCAAGCACCTCGTCCATGATGGAATCCGGCGGCATGGTCACGCGGAGGATGCCACGCTCCACGCGGCCGTCGACGATGGTCCTTCCCAGGGCGATGCGGGCGGCGCGAAGTGCGTCGAGCGGGTCGCCTGAGGACGCGAGCCCGCGCGCGACCGCCTCCGCGATCGCGACCGTGTCGCGCACCGGCACTCCCTCGTAAAGCAAGTTTCGCATGACGTCGAGCAGCGCCACGGGAGAGTAGCCCTTCGCCGACTCCAGCGCGCGGGCCGTCGCGGGGTCCGCGGCGCGCAGCGTCCCGAGCACGGTGTCGGCCTCCTTCAACCCCATGAGCTCGTGGGGACGCGCCGTCAGCACGGCTCCAAGATGGGACGCGATCGCGGCGGCAGGGGACACCACGGTATAGCCCCGGGCGACGGCATCGCCTTCGCGATGCGGTTCGATCCAGACCGAGTCCAGGCCGAAGGCGGGTTCCGGCGCGTGCTCGCCGTCGAGCGGGTCGGCGACAGCCGGGCTCGAAACAGCGAGCAGCATTCCCGGCTCGATCTTCCAGCCGCCGGCGTCTGCGGCCCCGACGGAGATCGCGTAACACGCGGCGCCGATCGTAACGTCGTCGACGACCCGCACTGGCCCGAACGCGAATCCCCATCGCGCGGCGAAGGACGATCTCGCCGCGGCGATTCGGTCGAGCAGGTCCCCTCCGGCGGCGGCATCGGCGAGCGGTATGAGTCCATACCCGAGCCTGAGGCAGAGGCGGTCGAACCGGGGCGCCCCGCCTTCCGCGGATATCCATGCGCGCTCCGAAAACGCGGCGGCGCCGCCCTTCCTGGCGGCGTCCCAGGCCCTCTGCACGAACCCGTCGTCCGTCATGAGCAGTCGCGCGGTCTGGGCCGGGGACACGCCCGCGTTCGCGAAGAGCACGGCCTTGATTGAATCGGCGATCTCGAGGTTCGGGGACGAGGCATGGGCCTTCCTGAGCGCGAGAACGAGCTCGGCCGGCAGCGAGCCCTTCGCGGGAACCGGGGGTATGTCCCACCCGCCCCTGTCCCCGGCGGGGTTCGCTCCGGCGCGGGCCGGCACCTCCACGCGGATTTTTGCGTCACAGGAAGGGCACCTGAGCGAGACCGCGGCGCCCGCGTGACTCGATTCGTCGAAGTTGTAGGTGCGCCCGCATTCCCCGCATGTCACGACCATGGCGGCCCCCTCCGTCAGGATTTTGTGCAGAGGGTTCGAATCATGCGGCACGTTTGAATCGCGGTCAATGACTTTTTGGGAAAAGTATTTGACACCCCCCGCGGCCCGCGGCATGTGAAGGCAAAAAGGAAGCGCAGCCATGCCATTGAAAGTGCACAACACGCTTTCGGGAAAACCCGACGAGATCGTTCCCGGAGGCGCCAGAAAGGAAGACCCGTCGCAGTATCCCCCGGTTACCATATACTCCTGCGGACCGACGGTGTACGGGCACGCGCACATCGGGAACTTCCGCACCTTCGTGTTCAACGACTTCCTGAGGCGCTACCTGAAGTTCAGGGGATTCCGCGTTGACCACGCGATGAACGTCACCGACGTCGACGACAAGACCATCGCCGGCGCGCGCGCCGAGGGGATCACCCTCAGGCAGTACACCGACCGGTACGCCTCCCTGTTCTTCGAGGACCTCGCCTCGCTCAACATCGAACCGGTCGAGCACGTGCCGCGGGCGACCGAGTCGGTCGAAGCCATGATCGACATCATCACGCGGCTGGCGGACCGCGGCCTCACCTACGAGCGCGAGGGCTCGCTCTACTTCTGCATCGACAAATTCCACAAGTACGGGAGGCTGAGCCGCCTCGACAGGCGCGAGACCCGCACCGGGCTGCGCTACGACACCGACGAATACGAAAAGGACGACGTGCGCGATTTCGCGCTCTGGAAGGCGCCGAAGGACGACGCCGAGGAAGCCTGGGACACCCCGTTCGGCAGGGGCAGGCCCGGCTGGCACATCGAGTGCTCGGCCATGGTGAGGAAGATATTCGGGACCACCATCGACATCCACACCGGGGGCGTCGACCTGATCTTCCCCCATCACGAGAACGAGATCGCGCAGAGCGAGGGGGCCTACGACGAGCCCTTCGTGCGCCACTGGATTCACGTGGAGCACCTGCTGGTCGACGGCGCCAAGATGTCCAAGTCGAAGGGGAATTTCTACACGCTGAGGGACCTGGTCGGCAAGGGGCACTCCCCCCGCGCGATCCGCTACCTGCTGGTCACGGCCCATTACCGCAAGCAGCTCAACTTCACCCTGGCCGGGCTCGCCCAGGCGGGGCAGGCGCTTTCGCGCATCGACAACCTTCTGGTCCGCCTCGCGGACCTGCGCCCCGCAGGGGAGGACAACCCGGGGCTCCCCGCGCTCATCCGGGGATTCTTCGAAGCCTTCTCCGCAGCGGTGGACGACGACCTGAACGTCTCGGGGGGCATGGCCGCGTTCTTCGACTTTCTCCACGCGGTGAACGGCCTCATCTCCGAAGAAAGCCTTTCCGCCGCGGACCGCGGTACAATCGAGGAGGCCCTCCGTAAAATCGACTCGGTGCTGGGCGTCATCTACATGAAGGGCGACGCCGAAGACCCCGACGCCGCGCGCATCGACGCGCTGGTGAAGGAACGGCTCCAGGCCCGCGCGGAAAGGAACTTCGCCCGCGCCGACGAAATACGCAAGGCCCTCCTCGACGAGGGCGTGATCCTCGAAGACACGAAAGACGGCACGCGTTGGAAGAGAAAGAACTGATATTCGGCCGCAACGCGGTGATGGAGTACCTGGGCCTGGCCGGAAAGGGAGCGCACTGCGAGCTTTACCTCGCGCATAACGCGCACGGTTCCATCGTGGACAAAATCGAATCCATGGCGCGCGCGAAGGGCATTCCGGTGCGAAGGGCCGACAGGGCGTTTTTCGCGGCCCTGGGACCGTCGTCGCGGCACCAGGGGGCTGCCATTCGCGTCCCGGGCGCGGAATCGAGGCCGCATGCGGACTGCGCCGGCCTGGTGGCATCGGCGGCCTCGCGCCGCGGGGTGATCGTGCTTCTCGACGGCATCACCGACCCCCGGAACGCCGGCGCCATAATCCGCACCGCCGAGGCCCTCGGCTGCGAGGGCGTGGTGCTGCCGCGTTCGCGCTCGGTGCCCCTCAACGCCACGGTGATCAAGGCGTCGTGCGGGGCCACGGCCCACCTTCCGGTGGTCGAGGCCTCTAACGCCGCCTCCTTTCTCAGGGAGGCGAAGAAGGGGGGGCTCTGGATCGTCGGCACCGCGCAGGAAGGCGGGCGCGCGCCGTCCGAGGCAAGGGAGTTCCGCCCCGCGGTGATCGTCATAGGGAGCGAGGGCGACGGGATGCGCAGGCTGACGGGCGAATACTGCGACGTGCTGCTAACCATACCGATGAAGGGCAGGATATCCTCGCTGAACGCCTCGGTGGCGGCGGGTATCGTGCTCTACGAGGCCCTGAGATAGGGGCGACCTACCTGGCCTTCTCCCCTTCCATGACAGTGAAATACGACGGGGTCTTCCGGGACGCTGTCTTCTGAATGTAGCATTCCGCCATCTCGATGATGACGATGTCGGGTTTCTCCCTTTCGATGACCTGCAGGTCGATGCGGTTGTAGCCCTGGAAGCACGCCATGCGCCTGAAATGCACCGGCATGAACACCTTCAGAAAATTGAAGAACGAATCGTGGAACACGACGGCGCGAGGCCCCCTTGACGTGGGGTTCTCGTAAAAATCGGAGAGTCTGCTCGCCTTCACCTCGTAAGGTGAGGGCAGCTTGACGGTCCCCCCGGTATCCTTCGGGACGAAGTGGACCACATATTCGCTGAAGCGGTCGGCGAGTCCCAGCATCGACGAGAGATCGCCCTTCTGCGATTTGACGATGCTGGCGATGTAGCGGTCCCTGGCCCACGGGACCATGCCGGGATAGTACGCTGAAAGCTTCTCGACGAGGGCGCCGTAGCCGGCGAACGCGCCCTCCCCGCTCCAGTGCACGTCGTGTTTGAAGAACATCCTTCCCGTGAGGCGCGCATCGTACACCGCGTCGGTGAGGTCCACGTAATCGATGTCGGTATTTTCCCTCAGGTATTTCTTCAGCTCCTCGCGGGGCGAATAGTCCGTCCGCGGGTGCAGATAGGACGGTATGAACTCGGGGTAGATCGTCGTTTTCATGGGCACCAGGACCAGGAGGGTGCGTATCCCCCTTTCTTTCAGGACGCCCTGGATCCGCCTGAGCGGCTCCACCCATTTTTTCATCTCGTCCCCGGTATAACGGGTGGGCGAGCGGTAATAGTCGAACACGTTAAAATCGTCGTCATCCTTTATCAGGTAGAGCCAGCCTTTCTTGCCGATGAGCACCTTGGGGAACTGGTCGGTGTGGAGCACCTTCAGCTTGAAAAGGCTGTTCCAGCGGATGAGATGCTTGCGGAACCCGAAATTATCGATGAAGTAGCGGACGAACCTCCCCTGAAACTTTTTCACGTCGGAGAAATGCGGCCATGGCGCGGGAAGTTCGGTGACGCTTCGTTTCTTCTCGCCCGGCACCGGCGGCATGACGTTGACGACGCTCTCGACGTTCGGCAGCCAGAGTATGACCGCGAAAAGAACGACGGTCAGCATGGCAATGGTCTTTCTGTATCGTTCGCTTCCCATGGTCGCGCCTCAAAACCTGTTGTATACGAACGGGGTGAACGTGTCGCTGGCGATCGACATGAGGCTGAGCACCGTGATGCCCGCCAGGACCGTGATCGTGGCGAAGCCGTAGCACCAGGCGGCCGCGGACGCGGTCCTCCCGGACATGGCCCCGATGCGCTGTTCGATGATCCCCTTGAGGAACGGCACGATCGGGTACGAGCCCACGCAGGCCAGGATGAAGGCCACGATCACCTCGTTGTTGAAAAAGAACGATACCGGATATCTTCCGGTCGGATTCGAAAAGCCGAACATGGCCTTTATCAGGATGAAGGACTGGGATATGGTGTCCGGCCTGAACAGCGCGGCGCTCATGAAAAAGCAGATCATCGTGTAGGCGTTGCCGATCGGCCGCCAGAGGCGCTCGAAAAAGTCTTTCGGCAGGAGGCGTTCGATGATGAGGATGATGCCGTTCCAGAGCCCCCAGAGGACGAAGGTCCAGTTGGCTCCGTGCCAGAGCCCGGTCAGCAGAAACACGAACACCAGGTTGAAGTAGCTCCTGGCCTTCGAGACGCGGCTGCCGCCGAGGGGGATATACACGTAATCGCGCATCCACGACAGGAGCGTTATGTGCCATCTCTGCCAGAAGACCTTGACGGAACGGGCCGCGTAGGGATAGTTGAAGTTCTCGGGAAGCCTGAACCCGAACATGCGCGCGACGCCGATCGCCATGTCGGAATACCCGCTGAAATCGAAATAGAGCTGGAGTATGTAAAAAATCGGCGCCATCCAGGCGACCACCCACGTGAACTCGGCGGGATTGGCGGAGAAGAGCTTGTTGACCTGGGGGGAGAGGGCGTTGGCGATGATGGCCTTCTTGCCGAAACCGATGATGAAGCGCCTGACGCCCCAGGCAAAATCGTCGAGGTTCATGCGGCGAGTGAAAAGCTCGCCCGACATGGAAGCGTAGCTCGCGAGCGGGCCCATGGTCAGCTTCGGGAAAAACGAGACGTACAGCCCGAGATCAACCGGGTTCTTGAGAACCGGTCCCCTGCCCCGCGAGACGTCGATCACGTACGACAGCGTCATGAAGGTGAAGTAGGATATGCCTATGGGCAGGTGGCGCTCGCCGATGGCGAAGCCGGCGGAGCCGAACAACCCGGCGATGACGTTGACGTTTTCGATGAGGAAACCGGAATACTTGATATAGACGAGCGGCAGCAGGTTAACGATGACCGCGACGACGAGGGCCTTCTTTTTATGGGCTCCCGCGCGGTCTATCATCAGGCCGAGCAGGTAGTTGACCGCGATCATCGCGACAAGGATGAGCGTGTACTGCTTCTCTCCCTGGAAATAGAACAGGAGGCTTGCCGCCAGCAGGAACGCGTTCCTCGCGCTCACGCGGTCCCTCAGCGGGAGATAGAGCGTGAGAACGAGAGGAAGAAAGAAAAAGAGATATACCGAAGAATTGAAAAGCATTTTCTATACCGGGCCCCCGCGGTACGGGCCTCCCCCCCAGCGCACAGATTCAGGTCGAGCAGTAGAATCCGGCATGCGTGACGCGTCAAGTGAAAAAAGACGATGCGGAATCATCCCCTTCCGCTCTCGGAAATGAGCTTCATGAGCAGACCGGGATTGTTGTCGAAGAAGCGTATCATGTCCACGCTCTTCATCGCGTAGAGCGAGACCGGCCCCCGGTGGGAATAGGTGAAGCCGGAAGGCCTTCCCGCCATCAGGTCCTCGACCGATCCGATGTAATCGCCGCGGCCGAGGAGATCGATCCTCTTGCCGTTCGCCTGCATTTCCACATGGCCGTCCTGTATGATGTAGATGAATCGTATCTGCTCGCCCTCGCGGAGTATCTGCCCGGCGCCGGGAATGGAGAGCGGCGAGAATATCGACTCGAGCCAGGTTTTCTGGGACGACGTGCAGTACGAGAAGAGCGGGCTCGTCGACAGCAGGTTCCACGTCTCGCTGTTTCGAATCCTCGCGAGGCGGAGGAGCGTTTTTTCGAACTCGGTGCCGACGATAAAGTTAAGAAAGCGGTCCCTGTCGATGGTGAACACGGTGAGGTCGGTCTCGGCGACCACGTCGGCCGCGCGCGCCTGGTCCGTGATGAGCGCCACCTCGCCGAAGTACTCGTAGGTGCCGTATATCTTTTTTTCCTTTAGGTTCCCGGAGTCCACCGAGATGTTTCCCGAATAGATGATGTAGAACTTGTCGCCCAGGGTGCCCTTCCTGATGATCACGTCTCCCTTCTTGTAGTTTTCCTCGCGGACGATGTCCAGGAATTCCTGCGCCTTGGTTATGGGAAGGTCGTCGAAAAAATCGAGGTTTTTCAGCATTCCGAGAATCTGGTAGGCCGATTCGAACTGCGGCGGCCTCGTGGGAAAATAGAGCGTGTGTTCCATGCCGAAGCGCGCCAGGGTGAGGTCGGTCTTATCGGGGAAGTCCTTCTTCGCGATATGATATACCACTATCCTCTTCTTGACCTCCTCCGGCAGTGAATCGAGGTACGCGACCGGCGTGTGGAGGGGCGCGATGCCCGACTCGTGGTATATCACCCTCGAATCCCACGGGAACGCCGCGAGCTCCATCATGCGTTCGCGGCTCAGCATGCCCTTCTCGAATATCTCGCGATGCGTGTCCGGATCGTTGTTGTGGTCCGAGGAATACACGAAGGTCTGGTCCTGGAATTCCATCTTGAATCCCACGGTCGGGATGGAGTGGAGCGTGTAGAAAATGTCGAACCTCCCCCCGTGTATGAACGAAGGCGACCCCACGCGCAGCGGGTGGAAGCTGAAAAGCCGCATGAGGGACTCTACCGGCATGTTGGAAAGCGCCGAATATTTCTGGAGGAAGCTCATCATCACGGTCCTTGTCGTGTAGATGGTGACCTTTTGCTCCTCGAGGATTTTCTGAAAGGTGCCGGCGTCGTGGTCGGCGTGGCAGTGCGTGAGTATGATACTGTCGATCAGCTTGGGGCTGACGTTCGAATCGAGGAGCCACTCGGTGGAGTTCACGGGCGGGTCGACCATGATCCCGAAGTGGTTCAGCCAGACGATGAAGCCCGACGTGTTTTCGCCCGGGTCGAAACCGTGGCTCGGCCCCAGGCACGTGACGCCGAACAGCGGGGGGACGTACGGCTCCGAGAGGCGCTCGCCGATACGGTACGTTGCGCGGTACTCCACGCGCGCGGGCACGTGCCCGAACACCGCGCCGTTGTACAGCACCGTGAAGCTGTGGTCCTTCTCCATGCGGATGGTCACGCCCTTGAAGCTGAAGGTGTTCTCCGCATTGAAGATGCCGAAAGAAAGCAGGTCCGAAAGCTTCCGTCCCTGCCGGAAGAATTCCATTTCTCGGCTGATGTCGGGGATGCGCGACGGGTCGATCGCCGGATTGTAGTCCTCCGAGATGTCGAACGAATCCGGCCCGAAGAGCGATTCCTTGAGGATCGCCTTCATCTGGACGAATTGCTGCTGCTGGCAGATGATGAGGGTCTTTTTTTTCTGGATGAAATAGTTGTAATAGATGGGGAACTCGATCTCGGCGATACTTATCCCCTTGATCCAGTTGAACAGCTCGGAGGTCAGCACGAATATCTGCGGCACTCCGCCCGGCATGACCATGGTGTCCTTGATGGTTTCCGGCGGCGAGCCGAACTGGATGAGCCCGGCCGGGGTCTCCAAGAGGTAGCCTCCCCGCGGAAGAGTGATGATGTTCTCGTTGTTATCGTGCATTGCTGTCAGATCCCCGGGCTTGCAGATTGAGAAACAATTTGACGCCAGATAATACCAGACTTCAATAAAAAAATCGATCCCCGGGAGCCGGGGAAAAAAATTAGTACGATAATGCCGGTTTTTGGGGATATATCCCTAATTGTTAAGCGAACCGGTAAAAACAAGGTGCCAGACACCTCTATTTTAGAGTTTTCTTTTCGTGCAGAACGGTGCCAGACACCTTTACCGATAATTATCCCTCTTGACGAACTCGGCCAGCGGACGCCGGAGGGCCCTCGGGAGGAGCTTCAGTCCCTCTTTCGGGTACCCGATCGCGATTAAAAGCGGTACCAGCCTGTCCCCGGGTATGCCGAATTCCTTTTTGATCCCCTCGGTATCGATACCGTCCATCGGGTGCGTCTCGAGGCCGTACGCCCTGGCCGCGGTCATGACGCTCATGGCAAAAAACGCCGTGTTCTTCACCGCGAAGAGCTTCCTTGTAAGGCTCTCCCTGTCACCGTACAGTTTTCGCGGCCCCGCCGCGGTCTTTTCCCTGTCCTCGGCCTTCAGGTAGCCCAGCTCCACGTTCCTGTCAAGCACCCTGTCCAGGATGTCCTCGACCGCGCCGGGATTGGCGATCATTATCAGCATGGCGGCCGATTCCGTGACCTTGGGCTGGTTGTACGCGAGTGCCCTCAGCGCCTTTTTCCTCTCGGGATCGGTAACCACGATCACTTCCCAGGGTTGCAGGTTGTACGACGAAGGCGACAGGTTTGCCGTCTCGAGTATTTCATCGAGCGTTTCCCTCGGGATTGTTTTACCCGGTTCGAAAAAGTTTATCGAGCGCCTTGTTTTAAGAGTCTCAAGTATATCCACATCATTCCTCCTCAATGATGGAAATTATAACAATATACATCATGCGGGGGAAAGTTTCAAGGTATTATTTTATTTTTTTAGATTTTTCTTAATTACTAGGGGGATATATCCGCCCCCAGCCCAGGCGCTGTAATGCATCTTGATGATTATATTGCCGGATGTATATCGGTGAATCGATAAAAGGTATTGACACGCGACAGGGGAGCTATAAGCATGCTTCAACTTCACTTTAAAAGGAGCCGCTTGACACATGAAGAACGCTGACTGAACGAAAGAGTGAGAATCGATCCTCTCTTTCGGTATAGACCTCCGGCCTCCAGGCCATGATCACGCCATTCAGGGAGAGGGCAATGTCAGCAATTAATCTCAAGTTTGTCGGTGTCTCGTTTTCATACCATACGCTGCATCAACCGATTGTTTCGTCGCTTACCATCCATTTTTCAAAGGGCTGGACCGGCGTTGTCGGCCCCAACGGCGCAGGCAAGTCAACTGTCGCGAAGCTCGCCGCCGGGATTCTTACGCCGACGCTCGGCTCGGTCGTTGCGGAAAACGAACTCAGGGCCCTGTACTGCGAGCAGGATACCGCCGATCCGCCGGCAGGCATCGATGATTTCATCGTCAAGTCGGATTCCCTTTCGGGCAAGTTATCGTCGATGCTCGCGATCGAAAACGACTGGGCGTGCAGATGGCACACGCTGAGTCACGGCGAGCGCAAGCGCATGCAGATCGCATTGGCGCTCTGGAGCCAGCCGGACATCCTGGCGCTCGACGAGCCTTTCAATCACGTCGATAGCGCGACCAAGCGGTTGCTTCTCGCATCCCTTGAGACATATGAAGGCATCGGGATCCTTGTATCACACGAAAGGGAACTGCTCGATTCATTATGCCATTCCTGCCTGTTCATGCGTCCCGGATACGCGGTTCTTCGTCGCGGCAATTTCAGCGAGGGATATGCCTGCCAGCGGCTTGAGGACTCCGTTCGCGAGAGAAACTACCGGCTTGCGCTGGACAAACACCGCAATCTAAAAAAAAGGGCCGCGTCCCTGAGGCGGCGCGAAGACGGGAAAACAGGAAAGCTCTCGAAGCGAAATATCGCGAAGCATGACCACGATGCCAAAGGCAGGATCGATGCCGCGCGGCTCACCGGGAAGGATAAAATTGGCGCCCGTAAGGTCAAGGTGCTCGAAGCGAGGGCTGACAGGCTGGGAAACGAGGCGTCATCGCTGTATTTCCGTCAGCGCAAAACCGACGGTATCCTGTTCAGGGGGGAGCGATCGAGGCGCGATTCACTCGTGAAAATCGAAAAACAAGGAATTTCCATGGGCCCGGTAAAAAAACTTCAGGTTCCCGACATCAATGTGTCTCCCGGGGACAGGATCGCGATAACCGGAGGAAACGGCACGGGAAAGAGCACTCTCGTAGGCATTATCGTCCGGCAACTTTCGCTCCTGCCGGAACAGGTCGTGTATATACCCCAGGAAATAGACGCTCATTTATGGAAAAGAACTCAGGATGCGATGAGGGGCCTTGACGGAGGGGGCCTCGGGCTTCTTATGACCGCCGTTCATCGCCTCGGCTCGGAGCCCGAGCGCGTTATCCGTTCCGAAATGCCGAGCCCCGGCGAAAAAAGAAAGATGATGCTGGCACTCGGGTTATTGAAGAGTCCCTCAGTTATTATTATGGATGAGCCGACCAATCACATGGATATGCCGTCGATTCAATGCATTGAAAAGGCATTGCAGCTCTTCGACGGAGCTTTGATCATTGTAAGTCATGACCGTGTTTTCATAAAAAACACGACGAGCATCACGTGGGAGATTGTATCCGATGGGACGAAATCCGAATTGAAGTTATTATTATAGTGCCATTCTTTGCCGCAACCTTGGGTGTCCGCTATATTGTAAACCATATTCCATCATCCCGAAATAGCGCCTCGAGACAACAGGATAACACGTCCCGGACGCTCAACCGGGTCGTGTTGTTCGAGCGAAGAAGTATCCGCTTGTACGACCTTGCTATCCGGCGTAATTGCAGCGTGTCCGGACACTGGATTTTTTCGAAGCCGTTATCTCGGCGCGTCCGAAACGATCGTCATGAATTCCGCGATCGCGCGGTTCACCGCGTCGGGATAATCGCAGAACGGCATATGCCCCTGACCCGGGATCTGCACCAGTTTCGCCCCGGGGATCGCCTCCGCCAGTGAGGCGATCCTTTTCATAGAAACCATCCTGTCCTTCCCGGTGGATATCACGAGTGCGGGGATCTTCATCGCCCGGGCCTGCGTGTCGTAATCGAACGCGGCGCAGTACGAGAAATCGTTCCAGGCCGTGTCCGCGCCGCACCGCGCAAGCGATTCGCGGAAGACCACTGACATCGGGGATATATCCCCCTCGCTGAAACACATGGGGGGGGCGCTGCCGCAGAAGGCGAAGTAATCGTTTCTGATGAGGTCGAGAATCGCCGGGTTCACGGGCATGGTCGCGCCCGCGGCCATGAATATCGCGCCGGCGACCGCTTCCGGCCTCGCCCCGCAGAGCCCGAACACGACCCCTCCACCCATGGAATGTCCCGCGGCCACGCAGCTGCGTATGCCCAGGTGGTCGAGAAGCGCCCCGGCCGCGGCGTGGTAATCGTCGAAACCGCATCCGGCCGGAAGCCCGGATTCGCCGTGGCCGGGCAGGTCTATCGCGAGCGCGCCGAACCGCGGCCCGAGCTCGGACAGCTGCGCCTGGAAAAGATCCGATTCGCCGCCGGCGCCGTGAATGAACAGAAGGGGCATATCCCCCCCGCCCTCCCTGGCATAGGCGACCGGCACGCCCCTGTACGTAAAATGCATCTTTTTCATGGTTTCATCATACCGGTTCCTACCGCATTGCGCAATCACTATTTCAGGCGGCCTCATCGACGAGGCATGGAAGTGATCGGTGCCTGCATGTTCACGCGTGTCGAAACGCGCTGGTATGGCGACGGTGATATTCCTTCTACGAGTCAACAATCGCCATTTTTACCTTGACAATCACGCCATTGTACATACCATCCCGGGAAAAGCCAACTCCGATGACGATACGCCCTCGTTATACAAAATTCTTTGCTTTTCTCATTGCGATCTTGCTCGCCGCCACTGCATGCATATCCTGTAAAAAGATCCAGCTGACCCCGCGTATATCTTCCGCGCATAACGGCCTGGCCGACCTCCGAGACATCGACCTGGCGCGACACGGCCCGGTCATCCTTAACGGCGAGTGGGACTTTGCCTGGATGGCGGATGACGCCATGGTCCCGGACCCTGCCCGCACCGGATGGAAATCAATGCGCGTGCCCTCATACTGGAACGGGCTCACCGGCTCCGGGTCGGGCAGCGCCTGGTACCGGCTCTGCGTGAGGGTGAGCGAGGCCGATCGCACGAGGGACCTCGCCCTCTATATCAGGGGGGCGAATACGGCCCACACCTGCTACGTCAACGGCAGGAAACTCATGCACAGCGGCGTCGCGGGCGCGACCGCGGCAAGGACAAGGCCGCTTTTAAAGCCGGTCATGCAACGGCTCCCGTCCGCCGGTCCGAACGGGGAACTCGTCATCAACGTGAGAGTCTCGAATTATCATCACAGGGGCGGCGGGATGAACAAGAGCCCGGTCATCGGGACATTCGATGATATTGAAAGCACGCTCTGGAGAGACAATCTTTTCGATACGATGGCCCTCGGTTTCATACTCCTGATGCTCATCTTCCACCTCATCCAGTGGTTCACACGGAAGGAGGAGACGACCAATCTTTACTTCGCGCTCATGTGCCTGGCCATATTCATCCACACGGCGGCCAGGGAGGACTACATAGAAAGGACCTTCCCGCTGCTGGATGTCTACTCGATCCGCTTCACCCTTGAATACGTGGCGCTGCCGTTCTCGTGGCTGTTCGCCACGGTCTACGTGTCGCGGCTGTTCCCCCGCGACGTACCGTCGGCCGTCGTCCGGGCTATTATCGCGGCGGCCATCGTCACCATCGTCATTACCCTCGCGTCACCGGCATGGTTGTTCAGCAGGATCATTATTCTCTTCGTCATCCAGCTCGGCGCAGTTGCGCTCATACTGATTCCATGCGTGTTCCTCGCGACGCTACGGCGCCGCGAGGACTCCCCGCTTCTGTTCGCGAGCCTCCTGGTTCTCCTCGTCACCGTGGTCAACGACGTCCTCAACAATTTCAGCGTCATCGAAACCGGCTTCGTATCTCAATTCGGACTTTGCTTCCTCATGGTCATCCAGTCCGTTGTCATCTCACTGCGCGCGTCAAGATCGCTCCGCACCGTGGAGCATCTTTCCGCCCACCTGCAGGAGGAAGTTGCGTCAACCACCGAGGCGCTGAAGCGCCAAACCGACGAGGCCATCTCTTCCAGGAAAGAGACGGAGTCCATGTTCCACCGACTCGACGAGGTGTACTCGCAGATGAAGCACGAGCTCACCCTGGCGAAGAACATCCAGCGAAACATCCTGCCGCGCAACATCGACGAAATCGCCGAATGCCGCATCGAGATAGTGTACCGGCCCCTCATGGACATCGGTGGCGACATGTACGACATTCACCGCGGCCCGGGCGGCTGCGTCCGAGTGTTCCTCGCGGACGCGCTGGGCCACGGCGTGAGCGCCGCCCTGGTCACCATGTACATCAAGAGCGAGTACGAAAAGCTCAAGGGGCGGGACCTCGGCCCGTACGAAGTGCTCTCCGCCCTGAACGACGTCTTCTACAATCATTACAGCGCGTTCAGGATATCGCTGACCGGCATCGTCCTCGACATCGACGTCCGGGGCGGCGAAATCAGGTACGCATCGGCGGGCCACCCTCCGCAGTACGCGATCGGGAAGCGTGGGACTGCCGCCATCACGCACACCTGCCGGGGAATCGGCATAAGCGAATCGCTCGGCGGCGGGCCCGCCTCGCTCCCCTGCGCCCCGGGCGACTCGATCGTGCTCCTCACCGACGGCATGTACGAGCAGTTCAACGAGGCGGGCGAAGAATACGGCTGGGACCGCTTCAGCGAGCTCATGGACCGCGCGGGGAGGAGGACGGCCGCCGACATCATGCGCGCCATCACGGACTCGCTTGCCGGCTTCTCGCGCGGTCGGGAACAGAACGACGATGTCACCATCGCCGTCATCGAGCTCCTTCAGGGCGGAGGAGGATAACGGACATGCTCGCGTTCCTCGACGCCTTCTTCCTTGTTTTTCACGCCTGCTTCACGCTCTTCAACATGACGGGATGGATATGGCGCCGCACCAGGAAGGCCCACCTCGCGACAATCTCGCTCACTGCGGCCTCGTGGTTCGTACTCGGTATATGGTACGGGTGGGGATACTGCTTTTGCACGGACTGGCACTGGCAGGTTCGCGAGAAGATGGGAAGGCCCATATCTTCCTATTCGTATATCCACTTCCTGATACTGGAGATCACCGGCATCGACATGGATCAGGCACTGGTGGACCACGCGACGCTCGTGGTATTCCTTTTCTGCCTGGCCATGACGGTCGCGCTCAACGCGAGGGACGCCATCATGAAGCGAAGGGGCGCGGGTAATCCGCGGCGGTTGAGCTGAAATTAAAGACGCAGGGTCATTTCGCGGCGTTGTAGCAGGTGAAATCCTGCTTCGACTTTCCCTCGGTGAAGTTTTTCTCGAACCAGCGCTCGTCGTCATCAATCGTCTTCTCTGTCACGAGACGCCCGAAACCGGCGGGAACGCCCTTTCCCGTGCCTAAGATGCACTCGGCGATGTACTCTCCCACTTCGGGCCGGTAATGGACCATGTCGTAGAAGTTGAATATGTCGCTCGAGACAGTGTTCACGCCGGTGAAGTCCCAGTAGGGACCGAACCCGAGCAGGGCGCGCCGCGCTTTTTTTACAAACCGCATGTCGTCGCAGAGGTACCAGCGCGCGGTCACGGGGTTCAGGTAAAAGGAGAGGGATATTCCGTTCCGGCGGCAGAGGTCCCTTATCTCGCCGAGTTCCTTCACGGTTTTCGAGATCCTTTCCTCCTGGGCGAGCAACGGCGGCCTCAGGAAACGCAATGCGTGCTTGGCAGGCTCCGTCTTCAGCTGCATTTCCTTGCGCATATAGTGATACTGTCCCGTCGTGTAGAAGTCGTAGCGAGCCTCCACTCCGTCGAAATGAATTTCATAGAATATGGAAGAGTCGGGCTCCTCCACCAGGTAGTCGAAAAAGAATTTCAGTCGCGCCGGAGCCCATTCGGGGTACAGCCTGGATCGGCTGTCCATCAGTCCCTCGGGGACGTGCCTGAAGGAGTAGAGGTCCAGGCCGACGAGTACGTTCTTCAGGCGCACCTTCTTTTCAAGAAGGTACCTGAGCACGGCCAGGTGGTCGGCGGGCATGCCGGCGATGTACGACATGTTGTAGTACCGGTTTCCGGTGAGGCGGTTGAGCGTCGCCACCGGAACCTGGCTCACCACCGAGGATCCGAAAACCAGCGAATCGATTGCCCCCCCTGATTCGGAGATTATCTTCATCTTGGCATAGCGTTCGTTGGGGCATACATAAAGGTGCGAGTAATCGCTCCTGACGACCCCGAAGGGATCCGCGATGACGTTATATGCCACAAGAGGTGCGGCCGAGACGATCGCGATCAGGGCCGATTTCAGGATGAGCTTTTTCACGGCCTGCCCCCTAGAACTGGAAATAGATGAACTGGGAGGTGCCCCGGTATCCCAGCATGAGGATCGTCGCGCACAGCAAGACGTACAGCGCCCAGCGGAGCGCCGCGGGCCTGTTCCTGAGCGACTCGGTTATGCTCCCGCGCTCCTGAACCGCGTGTACCGCGAAGAGGGTCAGCACCGCGGCGAACATGAGCGCGAGCTTGACGGGGTTCACCCCGATCGGGATCGCCGAGAAATTCATCCCCGGGAAATGGGTCAGAAAGTATATGCCGTCGCCGACGGTCTGGACCCTGAAAAACACCCCGGAGAACACGAACAGGTGGAACGTGACGAACACCCTCCACCGGTGCGCGGCCTTCTCGAGAACGCCCTGCCCTCGCCCGTCCCGCAGCACGAGCCAGGCCATGGCCGGAACCGGAAGGATCGCGGCGATGGCTCCCGGGAGCGACGCGAGCACCGCGCCGGGGCCTCCCCCTCCCCCGATCAGCAGCAGGAACGCCCCGCCGCATGCCGCGATGATGACCGCGACCGCAAGCACCTCGCGGCGGGGCAGCGACCTGAGCGCGCCGATGACCGCGGCGTGTACGCGCTCCCTGAGATTCAGGGTCTTGCGGCTGAGCGCGACGATGAGCCCGTTGAGCGCGCCCCACACCACGAAGGTCCAGTTCGCACCGTGCCAGATGCCGCTCAGCACGAAAATGATCATCAGGTTGAGGTTGAGCCTCCAGGGCGCGACGCGGTTCCCGCCGAGCGGAATGTAGAGGTAGTCCCTGAACCACGAGATGAGGGACATGTGCCACCTTCGCCAGAACTCGTTGAGGGTCGGGGCGAAGAACGGACGCCTGAAGTTCGGCATCACGTCGTAACCGAGCATCTTCGAGGCTCCGATGGCGATGTCGGAATATCCCGAAAAATCGCAGTAAATCTGGATGATGAAAAAATACATGGCCACGAGAAGGGGCAGGCCGTCGACGCCCCTCGGGTTGGCGAAGACCTGGTTCACGTAGACGGTAAGGCGGTCGGCGATGACCATCTTCTGGAAGAAACCCCACGCCATGAGCTTCATACCGTCGGTGACGGCCTTGTAATCGAATCGCGGGGCCTGCCTGAATTGAGGCATGAGCGTGGTCGAGCGCTCGATGGGTCCCGAAAGAATGAGCGGAAAAAAGCTCACGAAAAGCGCGAAAATCCCGAAATGCCGTTCGGGCTCGCGCGTGCCACGGTACACGTCGATGGTGTACCCGAGCGCCTGGAATGTGTAGAAGGATATGCCCAGCGGCATGATAAGCTTCGGCATTTCGACGGCCAGCTTCACGCCCGCCATGTCGAAGCCCGATACCATGCTCCTGGCCAGGAAACCGGAGTACTTGAACACGACGAGCATGCCCAGGTTCAGCATCAGGCTCGCGACGCACCAGAGCTTTTTCTCCCTCGTCGATTTGCCGTGCATCATGATCGCGGTGAAATACACGACGACGGTGGTGCCCAGGAGGAGCAGAACGTAAACCGGCGTCCAGCTCATATAATAGAGATAACTCAACACAAGGAGATAGAGCCATCGATAGCGGGACGAAACATAATAGTTGAGGACCACCGCCACGGCGAATATCCCCAGGAACAGCAGCGAGGTGAACAGCAAGGGTTGAATCAACTGTCCGCTGAGAAACGCGATTATTAATGAATTAGAATGCATGATTGATAATTCTTTCCGTCAAAAAAACCGTTCAATAGACTCCGGCGGGATGTTATTGTCAAGCATTAAGCTCGGCGGGAAGGCATTTTTCCTATCCCCCTATCCTTACCATGTCCCCCGCGGAGGCGCACCCCCCGTCGTCGGAATCGCACCCGATGCTGTGGCCCGGGCCCTTTGTCTTGACCGCGCGCGATATCAGTTCCGCGATTTCATCATCGCCGGCTCCCCTGCGGAGCGCAGACTTGATGTCAAGCGCGGGCTCGCCGCGGAGGCAGGTCCTGAGCCTGCCGTCCGAGGACACGCGCAGCCGGTTGCACGAGGCGCAGAACTTGTGCGAGACCGGCGGGATCACGCCGACATTGACCGGCACCCCGCGAAAATCGAGGCCGTACATCATGGCGACCTCGGTATCGGACCTTTCGTCCCGTCGCAGCGCGCCCAGGTCGCCGAGCCGCTCCACCAGCATCGATGACGGCACGAACCTGCCCTCGGGCCTTGCGCGTTCGTATGGCATCCGCTCGATGAAGCGGAGGGCTATCCCCCTGCTCCCCGCGAACTCGAGCATCGCCGGGAGCTCCTCGAGCGTATTCTCCATGAGGACCGCGTTGATCTTGATTATGAAATACCGTTCCCGCAGCAGGTACTCGATGCCGGACACGACCGCGTCCATGCAGTCGACGCCTGTGATCACGCGGTAGACCGCGGGCGTGAGCGAGTCAAGGCTCACGTTGATCCTTCGCACGCCCGCGGCGCGGAGGGATCCGGCGCGGCCCCGGAGGAGCGTGCCGTTCGTCGTGACGCACATGTCGAGTTTCGGGTAACGCAGGCCGAGCTCCCCGTAAATGCCGGCGAATCCCCTCCTGGCGAACGGCTCGCCGCCGGTAAACCGGACCTTGGATATGCCCATCCCGACGAATATGCCGGCGACACGCACGAACTCCTCGTTGCGAAGCACCGCGTCGTGGGAGATGAGCTCCACGCCCTCGGGCGGCATGCAATAGGAGCACCGCAGGTTGCACCTGTCCGTGACGGACAACCGGAGATAGGTGTGACGTCGGCTGAACGTGTCGGTTAGCATCGGTTCGTCTCCGCCGGGCCTGTTCAGAGGGCCGGCTTCTGCGTCGCGATCTCGATGGCGCGCGCGACCGTGAGGATTTTTCTTTCGCTGAAGTGATCGCCCATTATCTGGAGCCCGACCGGGAGCCCGTTCCCGTCGAGTCCGGCGGGCAGCGACACCGCGGGTATTCCCGCGAGGTTGGCCGAAACCGAAAGTACGTCGGACACGTACATCTGGAGCGGGTCGGCGAGCATGGATCCGGCGGGAAACGCGGTGTTCGGCGCCACGGGCGCGACGATGGCGTCGACGCGGGAAAAGGCCGCGCGGAAGTCGTCCATGATGAGCCTGCGCCCCTTGAGCGCGCGCAGATAGAAGGCGTCGTAGTACCCCGAGCTGAGCGCGAACGTGCCGAGTATGATGCGGCGCTTGACCTCGTTGCCGAATCCCTCGCTCCTCGACTTGAGGTAGAGCTCCGCGAGGTTCGAAGCGTCCTCGCTCCTGTGGCCGTACCTCACCCCGTCGAAACGGGCGAGGTTCGAGGAAGCCTCGGCGGTCGCGATCAGGTAGTAGACCGGGATCGCGTACTCGGTGTAGCGAAGGGATATGTCCACGCATTTCGCGCCGGCCGATTCGAGCGCCGCAAGCCTCTCGCGGATTTTCTTCACGACGCCGTCGGACACGCCGTTGAAGTATTCCTGCGGCACTCCCACGACAAGCCCTTTCACGCCGCCGGCGAGCGAATCCGGCGAAAAATCCACCGGGCGGTCGACCGACGTCGAGTCACGGCGGTCGTGCCCGGATATGACGGCAAGCAGCGACGCGGCATCGTCGACGGTGAAGCCGAAGGTCCCGATCTGGTCGAGCGACGATGCGTACGCCACCAGGCCGTAGCGCGAGACCCTCCCGTAGGTGGGCTTGATCCCCACGACGCCGCAGAACGCCGCGGGCTGGCGGATGGAGCCGCCGGTATCGGAGCCGAGCGCCGCGGGCGTCATGGACGCCGCCACCGCGGCGGCGGAGCCTCCCGAGCTCCCGCCCGGGACACGGTCTTTCGCCCACGGGTTTTTCACGGGCCCGAAAAACGACGTCTCGGTCGTGGACCCCATGGCGAACTCGTCGAGGTTCGTCTTGCCGAGGGTCACGAACCCGGCCGTCCTGAGCTTTTCGTACGCGGTCGCGTCGTAGGGCGGGACGAAACCCGATAGTATTTTCGATGCGCACGTTGTCTTCAGCCCGCGTGTGCAGATGTTGTCCTTGACCGCGACGGGAATGCCGTCGAAGGGCGAGAGCGCCGCGCCGTCGGCCCTGCGTCGGTCCGCGTCGGAGGCTTCCGACAGGGCGCGTTTTTCGTCCACGGTGATAAACGCGTTGATCTCGGGGTTCAGCGCGCCGATTCTTTCGAGAAAGGCGCGGGTTACGTCGACCGACGAGGCCTCCCGCGATTCGAGAAGCCGTGAAAGCTCGTTTAGGTTCCTGTCGATTATCATCATGTTCCTCGAATTGAGATCAGATTCCGTCGGCGTGTCGTGTCAATAAAAAAATAGCGCCTTCCGGGCGGTAAAATCTTATTGACTAAAATGGTCGATCCCCTCCAATGTAGTGAAACTTTTACCACCGGAGCGTACCGATGACCAGGAAAGTCACGACCCCATTACTGGTACTTTTTTTCCTTTTTTCATGCTTCAAGAGTTCCGAGGGCCTGAAGAAGAGGGAAGTACCCTCGCTCGTCAACCAATTCCTTTCCTCCCACGTCGAGTACCGGACCCTGAACGACGAGATCTCCGAAAGGGCGCTCAACAATTTCATATACATGCTCGATTACGGGAAATATTATTTCTACAAGGAAGATATCGACCGCTTCATGAAATATCGCCACAGCATCGACGACATGATCACGAGCGGCAACTTTGCTTTCGTGGACGATATCTGGGGAGTCTACAAGAAACGCTTCAAGGAAAACATGGGGATCGTTTCCGGCCTGATCAAGCAGAAGCACGATTTCAAGAAGGACGAGGAGATCGTAGTCGACCGCGAGAAGGTCGACTACGCGAGGACAAAGGAAGACATGCGCGAGCGCTGGAGAAAAAACGTCAAGCTCCAGCTCCTCAATTATCTCTCCTCCGACAAGAACATGAACGAAGCGAGGGAAAAGCTCGAGAAGAAATTCCGCCTGCTCGCCAAGAAGATCGAGGGAGAGGGCGAGGACGAGATCATGGCGCAGTTCATGAACGCATTCACCATGGCGC
>CAYRGX010000054.1:0-22584 GCA_964423905.1 uncultured Leptospirales bacterium
ACAACCTCGGATCAGCGTACGAGAGCAAGGGAGAGTATGACCGGGCCATCGAGTATTACAAGAAGGCGCTGGCGATTGGATTAAGGAAGCTGGGAGCGGAACATCCAGATGTTGCAGTATGGTACAACAACCTCGGATCAGCGTACGAGAGCAAGGGAGAGTATGACCGGGCCATCGAGTACTACAGGGAGGCGCTGGCGATTGTGCTAAAATCAGGAGCATATCAACAAGCAGTCGATACGGCGGTGAACCTTGGCCTTCTCTACATTGATCGCAGCATCTATGCCGAGGCGCAAAAGACCTTCAATGATGCCCTTAAAATTATCGACACCGCACGCGCGCGGTTCTCCTCTGGCAAGGCGGAGTTCACCTCGCGGAACATCAACTGCTATTACTATTCGCTCAAGGCGAGCGCACTCATGAACGACAACACGGGCGCGTTCGACGCGGCCGAGCGCATGCGCGCGCGGGGGTTTCTGGAGCGCCTGTCGCTTTCGGCCGCTCTCGTGGTCGAAGGTATACAAAACGAGGACGCCTCGCGGATGCTCGCCCTGAACGACGAAATCGAGTCGCTCACCGCAAAGCGCAACGCCGAGATCAACAAGCCACAGGCGAACCAGGACGACAAAAAGCTCCTCATCATTTCTGATGAGCTTCAGAAAAAACTGAATGAGTTCGAGGCCCTGGACGGGAAGCTCATGAAAAACGAGAAATACCGCGCGTTGCGAAAGCCAAAGACCGCCACGCTCGACCAGGCGCAGAAGCTTGCCAATGAGCGGGCCATTCTGGAATACGTGATCTGGGAAGTGCATGATTCGAAAAGCAGGGAATTCAAGCACAAGCAATCCTACTGCATTGTCATCACGGGGAAGAGCGTTGTTGTGGTCAATCTCGACAGGGACTTCGACTACACCGGCACGGTCATGAAATACCGCGAGGCCTTGCTTCGCCGGGGCGAGTCAAGGGGCGTGAACGTCGACGCACCGAAGCGCGACGATGCGGACGCTCTCGGTGCGCTTCTCTTTGAAAAGCTCGTCGCCCCTGTCGAAAAGCACATCGGCGGCGTGAAAGAACTCATCATTGTGCCCGACGGGGCGCTGGCCTTTCTGCCTTTCGATTCCCTTCGACTCCGCTCAGGGCTCGACGGCAGACAGGGCAAATACCTCTGCGAAAAGTATGCCATCACCATGGAGCCCTCGGTGTCGGTGCTTCTCATGATAAAAGGAAGAAGCTTTTCATCGCAACGAGAGGAGTTCCTGGCCTTCGGCGGAGGGCTCTATTCGACCACAGGCGGGAGCCAGAAGCGCGGCGCACGCGCGGGTGTGAAGATAAAGGGTATGTCCGACAAAACCCGGGACTACTACTCATCGCGAAGCACCACGGACAAAAAGCTCGATTACTACGAGAGCCTTGACCTCAAATGGGACGATCTGCCCGGCACCGTGGACGAGGTAGCCGCCATTCATTCGGGCGTGTACGCGGGCAGGGGCTCGAAGGTGCTCACCGGCAAAGACGTGTCAGAGAAGACCGTGAAGGAGTACTCGAAAAAGGGAGAGCTCGCGCGCTACAAGTCCCTGCACATGGCCTGCCACGGCTACTACGACAAGGACTCTCCCTCGTTTTCGTCGGTTGTCTTCTCCGAGGTCTCGGGCAGGCTCGCCGGGCAGAGCCGCGAGGACGGGTATCTTTCGATTGAAGAAGCGGCGCTCCTGAACCTGAAGGCTGACATCGTGAACCTGTCCGCATGCGAGACCGGGCTTGGCAGGATCGTGTCGGGCGACGGGGTGGTGGGGCTCACGCGCGCGTTCAACGTGGCCGGCGCCAACCGGGTCGGCGTGACGCTCTGGCAGGTGGACGACGAGGCCACGAAAGACTTTATGGTCGCGGTCTACAAGAAGGTGGTGAGGGAGAAGAAGCCCTTCGGCGCGGCCTACGTGGAGACCAAGCGCGAGTTCATCAAATCGAGGAAGTACGGCGACCCCTACTTCTGGAGCCCGTTCGTGCTATACGGGGAGTAGCCCCTCGACTCCGCTCACCTCGGTACATCTGCCGGACATCGAGTGCCCCGGAGGGGTGTATCGAGATGCCGGCAGCCACTCGGTGAGCAGGTTCCTCGCCTTATTTTTTCCTTGCGTGAACCGGGGCCGTGGTGGTAGCGTGACTGCATGCTTGACGGTATTTTTAAGGGGAAGCGCGGCGGTTTTTACATCGCCGAGATAGGACTCAACCACAATGGCAGTGCGGATGTCGCCCGCCGTATGATCCAGGCCGCGGCCCGGGCCGGGGCCGACGCGGTCAAGTTCCAGACCTTCATGCCCGAACTCATGAATTCCCCCTACACTACTGACCTTCTCGGGCCCGGCAGGGAGGGGAAGGGCGACCGCGCTATCATCGACTTCTTCAAGAAGCTCGTTCTGCCCCCCGAAGCGTACGGCGAGCTCAAGGCGCTGGCCGAGTCGTGCGGGATGACCTTTTTTTCGTCCGTGTTCGATATGCCCTCGCTCGAACTCATGAAGTCGCTCGATGTGGGCCTGTACAAGCTCGCCTCCTCCGAGGTGACGAACCTGGCCCTCGTGGAGGCCGTGGCCCGCACCGGCAGGCCCCTTATCATGTCGACCGGCATGTCGTCCGGGGATGAGATCGAGATGGCGGTAAACGCCTTCCGCTCCGTGAGCGGCGCCGAGCTCGTGCTTCTCCATTGCGTTTCGCTGTATCCCCTTCTCCCCGACGATGTCAACATTCTCAGAATACGGTCGCTGTCGGATCGTTTCGGGTGCCATACCGGCTTTTCGGACCACACCGCCGACATCCTCGCTCCCGCGCTCGCCGCGGCGTTCGGCGCGCGCGTCTTCGAGAAGCATTTTACGATTGACAGATTTTACGAATGTCCCGATAAGGAGGTGTCCCTTCCGCCGGACGATTTTAGCGTGATGATTGTGACGATCGAACGCGCGATTCGCATGGCCGGCACGGGGGAACTGTCATGCTCCGGGCCCGAGCAGGTGACCGCGCGCGCGGCGCGAAGGAGCCTCTTCGCGGCGAGGACAATCACGGCCGGTTCCGCGATCACCGCGGACGATCTCGTGGCTCTCAGGCCGGGCACGGGAATGCCGCCGTACCGGGCGGCCGACATCATCGGCAGGACCGCGGCGGTGGATATCCCCGGGGGAATGCTTATCCGGGAGGAGCAACTTGCATAAGTTTTTACCATCGTTGCGGGTCGCGGTCATCGTGGCCCTCGCGGCCTGTTCATTCGGCTGCAACACCTACTACAATCTGTTCGGAGTCAAGCAGGACTTCTACACCCCCGAACAGATCGTGCTCCATGAGAACGTATTGAAAGCGATCGATTTCGATTACGGGTTCGACATGGATACCGAGTTGGATTACGTTCATCCCGAATACGAGGGCTTCGACAAGTTCAAGGCGGACGAAAAGGACTTCCAGAAGGCCGTCAAGTCCATACCGACGGAAGACCTGCTGCCGTACTATGAAAAGCTCTATCGTCTCAGGTTCAAGTACGGGCTTCGCATGAGCAGGTACGAGCGGACCGGACAGTGGAAATATTATACCTTCATCGAGAAATATCTCCTTCCTCCCCTCGCGCATTATACCGATCTTGTTGAAAAAGAAGTCATCAAGCGCGACAAGGGATACAGGGACGCTCTGGATTTGAGGAAAGAGGAAATGGACAATGAAATTCGCGAGGAACAATATAAAAAAGAATTCGATGATCTCTGGCAATATGATTACAACTCTTAGGCTCTCCCTCGCGGCCCTGGTCGTCGCCGCCGCGACCGCGGTTTCGGCCGCCGACAAGCCCTCTGTTCACGTGCTCTGCTACCATGGATTCGTCGACAAGAAGAACGTCGATCTCTATTTTTCGATAGACGAGCTGAAGTCGCACATCAAGTGGCTCAAGGACCGCGGGTTCAGGTTCATCGGCGCCGAGGACTTTGCCGCCGGGAGGTTCCAGGGACAGAACAACGTGCTCGTGACGATCGACGACGGAAATAAAAGCGTCTACGCCGCCTGGGAGCAGGTCTTCCGCCCCAATGGAATCCGCCCGGTTCTTGCCATATTCCCAAATATCATCGGCAGGAAACCGTACGCGCTCACCTGGGACCAGGTGAAACGCCTCTCCGATGCCGGATGCACCATCGCGGCGCACGGGTATTACCACGAGTATGTAAACCAGAAGCTTTACGATAAGCGCAGGAAGGACTTCCTGAACGAGATATACGGTTCAAAGCAGACCCTCGAGGAAAAGACGGGTAAAAAGGTGGATATTTTCATATATCCCTTCGGCGTGAAATCGCCGATCACCGTGAAGACCCTGCGCGACGCCGGTTATCGTTTTGCCTTCACCATACACCAGGGAGGGATCGAGTTCCCGATCAAGGGCAGGTATAACCCGCTTGAGCTCCCGCGGTACATGATGGCGAAGAGCAACGCGAAATCGCTCCTGGGGCTCATCTCCCGGAACAAGCTCCACAGGGGCCTTGGCGGCGTGGTCTCGACCGCGCAGGGCGGCAAGAATACTATCGCGGCCAATACAGGCCCTGCGGGCGACAAGGGCAGGGATGAAAAAAAAAAAGGCACGGTCGACGGAGCACCGGAAAAAAAGAGCGAAGGAAAACAACGATCGGGGGATGACGGCAAAAAAACAGGCCTGAAAAAAAAAGCCGACGAACCGAGGACGGTAAAGGGCGATCCGCAGAAAAAGGATAAGCCAAAGAAAGAAACGACGAAAAAGGCCGACAGGAAGAAGGACGACACGGTATCGAAGAGGAAGACGGCGGTCTCCGACAGGTCAGGGGAATCGGAACGGATTCGGCGCGACAAGGAGCTCGCCGGAACAAAACTCGGCAGAGAAGGCCCCACCGCTGACAGGACCGGTTCGAAGGCGGCCGTCACGAAGGATGGCGAACTCGTGGTGCCGCCCCGGTGGCGCGATATTGATTCTGCCGGCGTGAAGCGAACAACGGGAAAAAAGTCCGAAGATGATTCGAGGTACAGGGCACTGCCCCTGAATGAACTCGCTCCGGGAGCGTCCTCTCCTTCCGGGAAGACGGCCGCGCGAAAAGCCCCGGAATACCGTGAGCGCGGGAAACGGAAAGAGCCGAACAGGATAAAGATCGGGTTCAAGAATTACGCGACACAGTCCTTCCGTGAATACTCGGCCCTCGTTGACAGGATCATGGGCAAGTTTATGAAACTTCGCGAAATGTTGAAGCGGAAAACTAGATAGGAGAAATCGAATGAAAGGTTATCATCCTGCATTTTCAAGGATTATTATCGCGATACTGTTCGCCGCCACGGCGGTAGCTGCCGGCATCGGGAAGGAACACGAATCGTCCGTGACTCCCGACGAAGCCCTCTCCATGCTGAAGAATGGACACGAGCGATTCGAAAGCGGAAACCGCGATTATCCGCGCCAGGGCCCGGAGCGCCGCGAGGAGACATCCTCGTCGCAGAAACCGTTCGCCGCGATCCTCTCGTGCTCGGATTCGCGCGTGCCGGTCGAGCATGTCTTCGACCAGGGCATCGGCGATATCTTCGTCGTGCGCGTCGCCGGCGCGGTGTGCGGCGCCTCCGAGGCGGCGTCGATCGAGTACGCGGTCGAGCACCTCGGGGTGCCGCTGGTGGTCGTCCTCGGTCATGGCACGTGCGGGGCGGTCACCTCGGTATTCCGCGGCGATTCGTTGAAGGGCGCGCTCGCCCCGCTGCAGGACAGGATCAAACCCGCGGTCGACAGGGCTCGAGGCGACAAAAAGGAGGGCGCCACCGTCAACGACGCGGTCAGGCAGAACACCTTCCGGGCGATCGAGGACCTCTTTGCCGCGAGCTCCATTGTCAGGGAACGCGCCTCCTCTGGAAAGCTCAAGGTGATCGGCGCGTTTTATCGCTTCGACGACGGCAGCATCGAATGGATGGGTCCCCACCCGGACCAGAAGAAATTGCTCGCGGGCGGAGGATCGTCCGGAGGGCATGGCGCCACGCACTGGACGCTCAGGCTGCTCGGCGCGCTGGGTGCGCTTGTTGCGCTCGTGGTGGGCGTGGCCCTCGTATTGATGATCAACAAGCGAAGTTGACGCTTTTTTTCCCCCCGCCTCGTGGCCGGTTACCCTGGCCCGGGGCCGGGGAGATGGTTATGGATATATCCCCTTATTAAAACGAACAATTCCCCTCTTTTTATCTATAATTTGTCATTATTTGGAGCATATAAAAAAGTTCTTTACATTATATTGGAGTTATGATTATTTTGTAAGAATATATCCTACAAAACTTTTCCTGATTTGATTATAAAAAAAAAAGAAAAAGTAGGATTTACCTTTTTACGCTCAAATAGTACATTTTACTCGTTACGATGAATGTAATGTTATGGTTCGGGACCGCAATAGTAATGGATAAAACGCGGCGACGAACAGGCTGACAGAGAATACATGAAATCGAGAAGAAAACGAACCGCCATAAACGACGAATCCAGGTTGCTCGAGGAGGAGCACGAGGAATTCTGTACGTTCATGATCGGCCAGGAAGTTTTCGGGGTTGATATTCTGAAAGTCAGGGACATTATCGGGATGACCGATATTACCCCGGTCCCTCAAAGTTCGTTTTTCCTGAAAGGGGTGATTAACCTGCGCGGCAACATCGTTCCCGTTGTCGATCTCAGGCTGAAGTTCCGGATGCCGGAAGTGGAGTATACCGGCAACACGGTGATCATAGTCGTCGAAATCCGGGGGCGTTTGATCGGGATGATCGTGGACCAGGTGTCGGATGTGATCGACATAGCGGTCAAGAGCATCCACGAGAGCCCCCATTACAGGGCGAACATCAACGAGGATTTCATCAAGAGCATAGGGAGAAACGACGGCCAGTTGATCATCATTCTTGACGTGGACCGCATACTTTCCTCGAACGAGATCGAGAGCGATAGCGAGGATTCGAGGCAAAGCGCGGCAGTTTAACAGCCAGCTACCGCCCGGCCCCTCCCCCCGGGGTAAAGGCCCTTCGGGGCACCATCCACTACGGGCGATAACTTTATTTACTAAGGCCAGATGAAAATCTGGCTTCTCTTTTTTCAGGCAAGCCGGTAAACGCGCAGCGGCCGTGTAAGGCCCCTGATCTCGACCGGCCCCAGGTCGGCGGCGCCTGTCGGGGGCGGCTGCATGCGCTGAATGACGCTTTCGGATGCGAGCAGCGTCGATCCGTGCTGCTTGTTGAGCTGCTCGATTCGCGAGGCCACGTTCACCGTGTCGCCGATGACGGTGTATTCCCTCCGCTCCTCGGAACCCACGGTGCCGGTCATGGCATCGCCCGAGTGCAGGCCGATGCCGATGCGCGTGGGCGGCAGCCCGGCGGCTGCAACAAGCCCGGAAAGTCCCGCGATGATTTCCATCGAGGCGCGAACGGCGTTCTCCTCGTCGCGGGGAGATGCGATCGGCGCGCCGAAGACCGCCATGAAGCCGTCTCCGAGGAACTTGTTGATGATGCCGCCGTTCCGGTTGACGCACTGTATCATGAAGGGGAAGAGGGCATTGAGGTAGCCGATTACCCCGGCGGGCGACATGCCCTCCGAGAGGGCGGTGAAGCCGCGGATGTCGAGGAACATCACGCATACCCTTCGGATGTCCCCCTCCGTTTCATGGCCCTTGGCGATAAGCGCGTCTACGACCTCGGGGGAAACGTGCTGGCCGAAGATGCCCACGATGCGGTTGCGCTCCTCGGCCGCCCTGAACGAGCCGATGAGGCGCCGCCTGGTCTGGGCCGCGACGAGCCCGGTGACGGCACCCGTAAGCAGCACGACCCCGGAGCGCGCGACGATGAAACCTGGCGAAAGGTACGGGTCCCCGGCGGCCGCGTCTCCCGCGATCGAAAGCAGGTAAAACGAAAGGACCAGCAGCTCCAGGGAGGCCGCGATCCCGGTGAAGAGGCTGATGGAAATGTTCATCCTCATCGCCGAGAGCGCGATGAACACGAAATAGAACAATACGATCGGGAGCGCCAGTGCTGCCTCCGGTTCGATTACTTTCGAGGCGAACCACAGCAACAGGGTGGGCATGCTCACCTCGATGAGGGCGTTGACGTAGCGCGGCGGGGGAGGGAAGTTCCGCTCCTTCCTGATGAATCCCGTCAGCACCCCGGCGAAAAACGCCTCGTAGAGCGCGATGGCGGCGAACAGGAGGGAAAGCCACGTGTAGAAGTCGAGTCCATGCCATTCGAGGGTCGCGGTCCGGGGGAAAAACCCGGAAAGGAAGAATCGTATGATGATGAACCACGCGGCGAGCAGCGCCGTGATTGATATAATGATGTAACTGCGCTTTCTCTCGCTTTTCAGTATCGCGATCGAGAAGGTCTTCTCGAACTCGCTATCGTAGCTGAAACGGAGCAGGTTCAGACGCCGGTCTCCCGCGCGCTTCCGTTCATCGTCCGCATATGCCATGTGTATCACCTCGAGAATTCTGCAGAGCATGGCATATCGCATGGCCCTTGTCAAGCCAAAGCACGGGCAAGGGGAGGCGGGGGATAGTACCGTCGGTATCGCGGCGCTGTCGCCTGGGCGGGGAACCGTGCGACCTGCAGCCCCGCCAAATTACACTTGACACGCGCCGGCACAGGACCGATGGTTTATGAACCGCGGACACGCCCCGCGAGAACACCTGCGGGAGGTTTCTCCCATGTTTTTAGGCCTCGACGTTGGCGGCACGCACACCGATGCCGTGCTGCTCGATTCAAAAGGAATAATCTCCTCGTACAAAACCGTTACCGATCACGACAATCTATTCAGGTCGGTCATGAAGGCCCTCGAAGAGGTCACCTCCGGGGTGCAAAGGGAACGCATAGAGAGGATCAACCTCAGCACGACCCTCTCGACGAACGCAATCGTTGAAAACACGCTGGAGGACGTGGGCGTCATCGTTTCCGCAGGGCCGGGCATCGACCCCGCGGACAACGCCACGGGGTCGTATTTCACGATCGACGGGTCCATCGACCACCGTGGTACCGTCATCAAGAAGCTCGACGATGCCCAGCTCGCGTCGGCGGTGAAATCTGCGGAAAAGAAGAAACTCAGGGTATTCGCCGCGGTCACTAAATTCTCGACTCGCAATCCTGACCAGGAAAACCGCGTGGCAGCCGCCCTGGCAGGCAAATCCGATTTCGTCACGCTCGGGCACCGCGTGTCCGGGCAGCTCAGCTTCCCGCGCAGGGTGAACACGGCGTATTTCAATTCCGCGGTCTGGCGTATCAACAGCTCCTTCGTCGATTCCATCGAAAAGGCCCTCACCTCGCTCGGCGTGAAGGGGAGTATCAACATCCTGAAGGCGGACGGCGGCACCATGCCGATGGCCCTCTCGCGTGAGCTCCCGGTGGAGTCGATCCTCTCGGGGCCGGCCGCGAGCATCATGGGGATCATCTCGTTGTGCCGCATAACCGAGGATTCCATCATACTCGACATAGGGGGGACCACGACAGACCTGGCCGTGTTCGCCGGCGGCGCGCCGCTCGTGGAGCGCGAGGGGATCGCGCTCAGGGGGCGCCCGACGCTGGTTCGCTCCCTGAAGGCGCGTTCAATCGGCGTGGGCGGGGATTCGTTCCTTGCCGTCAAGAACGGGCGCGTCGAGGTCGGGCCCGAGCGCCGCGGACCTTCGATGGCCGACGGCGGAAGCGCGGCGACGCTGATCGACGCGATGAACGTGGCGGGGGCCGCGGCCTACGGCGATGCCGACGCGTCCGGCAAAGGCATCGCCGCGCTCGCGGGGAAAGCGGGCATGAAGCTCGGGGAGTTCGCGGACGCCGCGGTGTCGGCCGCGGTCGATTCGATCCACGCAACAGTGAGCGCGATGCTCGCCGAAATCGTCGGCATGCCCGTGTACACCATCCATGAGATGCTCGAGGGCCGGGAGATCGTCCCGCGCGCGATCTACCTCATGGGGGGGCCCGCCGCGGGATTCGGGAAGCTGCTCGAGAAGCGCTTCGGGCTCCCCGTGACCGTGCCCGGACATTACGCGATCGCGAACGCCATCGGCGCGGCGGTTGCCAGGCCCACCATGGAGATCGAGCTCTTCGCGGACACCTCCCGCGGCGTGCTGGTAGTGCCGTCGATAAACGTGAAGCGCGAGGCGCCGAAGGATTACCGGCTGGAGCAGGCGGAGGAGGACGCGAAAAAGTACCTCGCGGCCCACATGAAGGAAATCGGCGCGGCCGGCGGCGAAAAGGACATGGAAATCACCGAATCATCGTGTTTCAAGATGGTGCAGGGATATTACAGCTCGGGACGCGACATCCGCGTGAAGTGCCAGATAAAACCGGGCGTCATCATGAACGTGAGGGAAAAGAATGCTTAAAGCGTCTAGAAAAACGGGCCTCATATTCTTCCCGGCCTTTGACTGGGCCATCGATCCCACGCACCCGGAGAGGGAGGAGCGCCTCCTCTACACCCAGGACCAATTGAGGGAGGAGGGGATATTCGACGTTCCCGGCATCGTTGAGTACCGGCCCGACCTGGCCACCGAAGAGGACGTAATGCGCGCCCACTTCTGCTTCCCCGATGTCAGGAGCGTGGTCACCGAGTCGCACATGATTTCGGCGGGAGGCGCCATCAGGGCCGCGCGTCTCGTCATGGACGGGGAGGCCGAGCGGGCCTTCGCGCTCGTCAGGCCCCCGGGGCACCACGCGATGAAATCGGTTCATGGCAACAGGGGCTTCTGCAACATCAACAACGAGGCCATCATGATCGAGTATATCCGCGATCGTTACGGGACGAAAAAAATCGCGATCGTGGACACCGACTGCCACCACGGGGACGGCTCGCAGGACATCTACTGGCACGATCCCAACGTGCTCTTCATCTCGATACACCAGGACGGCCGCACCCTCTATCCGGGGTCCGGGCACCTGAACGAAAACGGGGGGCCCATGGCCAAAGGCAGGACGGTGAATATCCCCCTGCCCCCCGAGACATCCGACGACGGTTTCCTCTACGCCATCGACGAAATGGTGCTCCCCATACTGAAGGACTTCAAGCCCGAGATCATCGTGAATTCCGCGGGGCAGGACAACCACTACAGCGACCCGATCACGAATATGAATTTCTCCGCGCACGGGTACGCCGTCCTGAACGACCGGCTGAACCCGCACATCGCGGTGCTCGAGGGAGGGTACTCGATCCAGGGGGCGCTGCCTTACGTGAACCTCGGGATCATCCTCGCGATGGCCGGGATGGACTACTCGCACGTGCGCGAGCCCGATTTCGATGCGGACGCCTACCGGCAGGACAGGCGCGTCACCGAGTACATCAAGAGGCTCTCCGACGAGGTGCTGGGGGTGTATTTCAGGCCCGAAAAGGTGAAAGACCTGCCCGCGCCGGGAAATTTCGTCCAGCGCCGCAAGCGCGTCTATTACGACACGGACGGCATCCAGGAATCGCAGAACGAGCAGTTCATGATATGCGACGCCTGCCCGGGCCTGCTCGTCCTCGAATCGGCCTCGACCGTGAACGAGCTTTCCATCGGTATCGAGATACCGGTGGGCGCGTGCGACCGCTGCAGGGCACGGGGCCTCGAGGAATACGACATGGCGAAGAAGTCGCGCAAGTACAGGACCGTGCAGCTCGTCAACAGGGTGGATAAGAAATACCTGCGGGCATAATTATTTTTGCATCGTGTAGACGGGTGGTCTGGTAGCCTGGTGTTCCAGTGAACTGGTTGTCTGGCGCCCGGTGGTTTAGTGGCTGAGTTGCCCAGTGGCACAGTGGCCCAGTAGCCCAGTGGCCTGGTGGCCTAGTGGTCGAAGACCATCGAAGACCACCAGTGGTCGAAGACCATCGAAGACCACCAGTAGCCCAGTGGCCGAAGACCATCGAAGACCACCAGTGGTCGAAGACCATCGAAGACCGGCCAGCTAGCGTGCCGTTTTTTTTCTCGCATACACCTGTATAAAGAACCATGACATGAGAAGGATGATCGCGGTGAGGCCGCCGAGCGTGACCCACAGTCCGGGATCGCGCGTCACCTGGAGCTTGAGCGGCTCTCCCCGGATTTTCTTGAAGGCGTCCGACTGATTGCAGGTCTCCTTTACCGGGGGCGCGGTTTCGATGCGCGCCTTTCTTCCCATGCGCATGTCCATGTCGAGGTGAAACGCGCGGCCGTCGATCATCACGAAATCGGCAAACGCGAGGGTGAATTTCGGGCCGCTGCCGATGCGCGCGGTGAGGTATGTCTGGCTTTTCCTGCCCCGGAGCATGGTATTGTCGGGGTAGAAAACGTTTTTTATATCGATGAATTCGATGGTGCCCCCGCCTGGCAGGTCGGCCGTGGCACCGATAGTTATCGGTATGCGGTCCTGCCGCCCCGTCGTGAACGTGACGAAGTGCCCGAACAGGACCACCACGAAGAGCACGTGCACCAGCGTGGGAATGACCTGCACGAAGAGCGCGGACGGGGAGACTCCCTTCCTGTTCTTCAGAATCTGCATGGCCCTGTCCGCGGCGCACGCGACGATGTTTCCGCCGAGCGCGGTGAAGAGCGCGAAGAGAAGGGGTATCCACCACGTGAGGAGGGGCCTGGTCACCCCCTTCGCGAGGAACCATTCCTGGACCGGCGTCCCGTTCATCGTGTTGAAGAAGGCGTAATCGTACAGGCAGGCGCACCCGCCCGCGACCAGTGTCATAAAGATTCCTGCGAGAAGCCAGGATGTCAGCTTAAGGCCGGCAATGAAGTTCCACAGTGCGCGCATGTCATCCCCCTATCCTGGGAAAAAGCATCTCGTGAACGTAAGACGCGAAACTCAGCAGCAGTACCACGATCCCCCCGAACGAGGCGTAGAGCGCCCTCCCTCTCACGCTCCATTCCTGCATGTAACGGAGGTGGATGTACAGGGCGTAATAACACCACAGGGCCGCGGAAAAGATATGCCGCGAGCCCCAGCGGAACGTGGTGCCCCATCCGAGCCACGACCAGGCGGCGCCCGCGACCTGGACCGCACTGTAGAGGAGGAAGCCCCATATCAGCAGGGTATGGTACGTCGCGTCCCTGCCGGATGCATTGCGCTGACGCCACGCGAACCACGCGCCCGCGTAGAAGAGCGCGTGCGACATAACCTCGAAGAGGAAAAAAAGCGCGGCCCACACGGTGATTTTTTTCGGCGTCGGCGGTATTATGCCTTTCGGATAGAACATCGCGAACAGGGAAAACGCCGCGAGCAGCGCCGCGAGCGAGAGCCATTCGTCGCGGCGCTCAGGCTTGAACGAGTTCGCCACGATCAGGAGCGCCAGGCACCATGGCAGGAACGGGACCGGGTCGAACAAGTTGTTGACGATGAAAACCCCGGTCATCCAGCCCCGCCACGCCTGGTAGGCGGTGTGAATGACGAAGCCGGCACCGATGAGCGCCGCCGCCGGTCTGACGAGCCTGAACAGGCGTGCCGCGGCCCCGGCGCAGTAGAGGGCGAGGGCCGCGTAAAGCAGGTAGTGCATAGACATGTTCATCACTTTCTCCGGTTAGTCGATGCCGTCGATCACCACGATATGGGAAAGCCCCCAGATGTCCCTGTCGACGAAGTAGTCTTTTAGTGGGCCGAGCATGGGGCCGTTCGGCGTCGGCTTGTCGTCGAGCGTGTCGAGTATCATCATGGATCGGCCTGACTCGTGCAGGAATATCTCCCTCCCCGAAAAGAGGACGCGGTAGCCGTCGCACGCGACGAAGAGGAAGTAGTTGGATTCGCCGCACCCGGGAAAGTTCTTTTTCAGCGCTTCGCGGAGCTCCACCCCGCCAGCGGACGATATCCCCTTGAAACCCTGGCCGTGCCCCACGCGGACCCATTCCCGCGTTTCCCCGCGGGGTAGGCCGGCGAGGACGAAGGGCGAGGATTTGTCCTTCCAGTGGCCGGTTATCCCGGTTGAAGAGCATTTCGTTCCCTTCTTCATCGCGGGAAGACCTTCGGCGCTGATCCGGGGTTCGCCGAGCGTCATTTTCACTACGTTGTCCAGGTAACGGGAGGTGTCAGGATCGGCGGGGCATACCAGCCGGAGTCCCTTCAGTTTTTCCGTGTGCCTGTTTTTATCGTAGGTTTTTTTCGTCTTTTCGTTCGTGGGAAGCACCTGCCTCCGGTCGAAGGCGAGCATGACCGGCAGGGAATCTTCCACCATGGTGAGCTCGCCATAGCTGAACCGGGCCTTTTTGCCGTCCGAACTGGTGAAGGTCACCAGCATGTCGAGGGGGCGGTCGAAGGCGGCGTTCTTCGGCTTCTGTGGCGCGACGCCGTCGAGGATCGCGATCAGGGACACGCCCGTGTAGGCATAGGTTCCCGTGAATTCGCCGGTCGGTGAAATCTCGCGCGTTCTCACCCATCGGGAGGGCAGGGCGTTGAGCGACTTCCCCTCGAATAGGTATTTCTTTTTCACCATGCCGTCGACGGTCAGGGTAAAGCCCGCGGGGGAATCCACGTTGTAGGCCCAGGGGGTCGCGCCGGTGACGGCCATGATTTCCCTCATGTCGGACCTGCATCCGCAGACCAGCGCGAGGATGGCCGCCGCGGCCAGTAACGTCCGCGCGGTGCGCGCGCGGACGTTCTTATCGTTCTTATAGGAGCGGGAGCGGGGCGTGTCGTATCTCATCCCGGGATTCCTCCTATAACTCGGCTTTCGCGCCGAAGTAGAAGATTCGCCCGGGGCCCGGGTTGAACGGATCCGCACCGTAATCGTCCAGGAGGTTCTTGCACATCGCCCACACCTCGAAGTGGTCCCAGATCTTCTGCGAGATCCTGACATTGATCATGACAGGCGTGTGGAGCCGCTGTGCCTTGAACGGCAGGGTCGTGTAGAGCGGATATGCGCTGTTCGTGGTGTTGAACAGGGCCGCGATGTTCGACGGCACGTACCTGATCTGGTTGAAGTTCGTCGATATGTTCGTCGAGAACGTGGTCTTGGACTTGAAATCGAGTCTCACGTCTCCCAGTATCTGGTGTACCGGTGTTTCATCCACGCGCGTGCCCCTGTTGAAGCTTGAGATCATGCTCGTGTCGTAGTTTTCCGCGTACATGAGCACGTAGTTGGCCATCGTGGTGATGGTGACGTGCTTGGTCTCGACCCTGCTCGTGACGCCCGCCTCCATGCCCTGCGACTTGGCCTCGCTTATGTTGAGATAGAGTTTGCTCTGGTAATTGTTGATGATCGGATAGGGATTGCTCACGCTTTCAAGCTTGTCCCTGAAGAAAGTAATGAAGTAATCGGCGTTGAATATGAGTTTTTCCTTCAGTATCGCGATCTCGAAACCGGCGTTGGCGTTGTGGGAGCGCTCGGGATGGATGTACCCGCTCGTGGCCTTGTAGTAGTTCTTATACGCCTCCAGGTTGGGGAACTTGTACTTGTACGAGTAGGCCGCGCGAAGCATCAGCATCTCGATGGGGCGGTAGGTGGTCGCGAACACCGGGCTGAAGCCGTCCATGGTCCCCATGATCGATGACTGGTCCATGATCCTCGAACCGTTGACGAGTGCGTTGAGCGGGCTGTTGGCCGTTCCCTTTTCACGATAGCGGTATTTGCTGAAAAACTGCGAATCGTACGAGCACCCGATCGTTATCTCCAGGTGGTCGAGGGGCTTCATTTCGTCCTCGAGCGCGAACGTGAAGGTCGAGGCGCCCATCCTCAGGGTCTCGTAGCGGCCCCTGCCGTACAGGAGCACGACCGACGGCGCGAATGCCGTGTTCATGGCCTGTTCCTCCTCGAGGTGCTCGTCGTAGCGGTAGAGCAGGGCCGCGTTCAGCCTGTTCCAGCTCGCGAGCTTGACCGATGGGAACACGTTGAACCCGTAGGTGGTGGTCGTCCAGATTGAATGCACCGGCTGGTTGCTGATGCCGTAGTTCGAGGGGAGCCCGACCCATGTGGTGAACTGGTTCTGCGTCTGTATGCTCGGCCCGAAAAAGACCGCGGTGTGGTTCTGGTACTTGTACGAGTTAAGGACCTCGTTCTGCAGGCTCATGAACACATTGGCCTTGACCGAGAACTTCGATCCCCTGTACTCGAGATACGGGCCCACGTTGAAGTTGTGGTATTCAGGCCATACAAACACGCGGTTCTGGAAGCCGCCCGCGTTGCCGTCGTTGGCGTACGCGTTCCTGTTGCCCGCGGAGGGGGGGTCGCTCCAGCTCGGCGCGAAGGCGCCTCCCGTGTTGTAAATCGAATACTGGCTCGAATAGTTGGTGCTGTAGGTGCTCGATTTCTGGTTCTTGTGGAAATACCAGCCCATGATTCCCACCTCGAGCTCGGACGTCACCTGGTAGCCGGCCTTGAGCGAGACGTTGTACTTGGTGTACGAGTTGTGGTCCCACTTGCCCCTGTCGGACAGGTATTCGTAGGTCGATACGTTGGTGAAGTCGCCGAGCCATTTCCCGTACGCGCCCGTGTTCATCAGCTTGTAGAACCACTTTGTCCGTTCCTTTGAGGTGAGCTTTTCAGATACGTGGTAGCCCTGCGACCCGTTCACGGACGCGGTGAGCCAGTAATAGAACTTGCCGAACTTGGCGCCGTGCGAAGCGGCGGCCATCCAGTTGTTGTACTGGCCCCACTCGCCCATGCCCCACGCGTAGAGTTCCGTCGGCTTCTGGGTGATCAGGTTTACCGATCCCACCATGCCGCTCGAACCGTACAGGGCGGACGAAACCCCCCTGTTGATGATGATGTTCGAAACGTTGAACACGGGAAACTGGCTCACGTCCACCGTGGCCGAGTACACGTCCTTCACGGGTATGCCGTCGATAAGGAGCGCGACGCGGTCCAGGTCGAAACCGCGCATGTCGAAACGGATGCTTCCCTTGGCGTGCTGGAACACGTTGATGCCGGGCACCATTTTCATGGCCTCGCCGAAATCGCGGTCCCCGCGGGCCTCCATGTCTTCCGCGCGGAGCCTGGTGCTGGTCGTCGCCTTTTCAATATTGGCGATCGCGAGGTCCCTGACGACGATCTCGCCGGCGGTGAAATCGGTGATTTTTTTCCTGGCCTTCTTGTCGGTCGCGGCGCCTTCTTTATCCTTCGATATATCTTTTTCTTTCTTTTTCTCTTTTTCCTTTTCCTTGTCCTCGGAGACGATTTTATCCTTTGATTCGTCTTTATCGTCCCCGATCTTCTGCTGGGCGAACGCGCCGAATGGGGCAAACCCGATCAGCAGAGCAAGGACAGTCAGTAATAGCATTCTTGAAAACCGCATTGTTTTCCTCCACTCACTGTTTTTTATATGTTTTAAATAACACAATAATAAGGCTATTTTTGTCAATTGTAATAAATTGAAAAAATGAGTAAAAAAAAGTAGCATTAGTATATAAGGAAGAAATTGTGAAAATTTTCATAAAAGCTGCTATTGGTTCGATTTTACATTTAAGTATGAATCACGCCGAATTGGTAAAATCAGCCATTCACCATTTTAGCCATGGTATGGTTCTGATGTTTCATGCGTGGAAAGAAATTCATTTGCATAAATCCTTCAAAAAACACTTGCAAAGGGCATTGATTGCGAATGCAATGCATAAATGGAATCCGATTATTTTAATACCAAACAGGTCGCCGAGTACCTTGGCATTCACGAGAAGCAGGTATACGCCCTTATCAAGGAGGGGGATATACCCTGCACGCGGGTTACGGGCAAGTGGTTGTTTAAAAAAGATCTCATCGACCGCTGGATAGTTGAAAGCAGCTCCAGGCAGGGAAGAAAACCCACGGACAGGGAAGGCCCGATACTGCTGGCGGCCGGAAGCAATGATCCCGTGCTCGATCTTCTCCTTAACGCGATCCAGCGCAAAAGCGCCGGCATCAGCATTTTCTCGAGCAGCGTGGGAAGCACCGAGGGCCTGAGCATGCTGGGCAGGGGCCTGACCTCAATCGCATGGTGCCATCTTTCCGATCCCGACACCGGCGAGCATACCGTTCCCTTTCTTGAGCGCTTTCTCGGCGACCGCAAGACCGCGGTGGTCCATCTGTTCTACCGGGAGGTCGGCATCCTGTATTCGTCGTCGGCGCCGGTGCCGGTAAAAGGCATCGCGAGCCTGAAGGCGCCGGGAATGAAGTTCGTCAACAGGCAGGCCGGCTCAGGAACGCGAATATTTTTCGACCGCCTGCTCGAAACCGAGGGCATATCCCCCTCGGAAATCGCCGGATACGACATGGAGGCGATCACGCACCTGGAGGTGGGACTGTCCATCCTTTCCGGGAGCGCCCATGCGGGCATCGCGAGCGGCGCGGTGGCGACGCTCCTCAACCTGCCGTTCATACCGCTGACGCGCGAGAGCTTCGACATGGTGCTCGACCAGGAGACCTTCTTCTCGAAGACGGTCCAGGGCTTCATCAAGTCGCTCGCCTCCGATGATTTCAGGAGGATGGTATCGGTGATGGGACCCTACGATTTCAGCGAGTCCGGGAGGATAATCCATCCGTGACGTAAGCCAGTCCCGCAGACACCCATACTCAGGAGTTAGGGCATGATATCTTATCGTAACATCAGGGATGCAATGATCCCTGCCGTACTCGCCGCGGTGCTGCTGGCGGGAGGGTACCGCGACGCCGTTTCGCCGGCCGGGCAGAAATCCCGCGTGAAAGAGGTCATCTTCGCGACCACGACGAGCGTCCAGGACACGGGGCTGCTCGACGCGATATTGCCCGTGTTCCGGAAGAAGACCGGGTATTTCGTGAAGGCGATCGCCGTCGGCTCGGGCCAGGCCATGGCGCTCGGCGAGCGCGGGGAGGCCGACGTAATCCTCGCCCATTCGCCCGAGGCGGAAAAACGCTTCATGGACAGGGGCTTCGGCTCCAGGCGGCGCCTCGTGATGCACAATTACTTTCTCATCGTGGGGCCGGGGGCAGACCCGGCGAAGGCGAAATCGGCGAAATCCGCGGCCGCGGCGTTCAGGAAGATTGCCTCATCCGGCTCGCTTTTCATCAGCCGCGCCGACAATTCGGGAACGCACGCCCGCGAGCTCAAGCTCTGGAAGGAAGCGGGCATATCCCCCGAATCGAACCGCTGGTACCAGCAGACGGGGCTCGGCATGGGACAGACACTCAGGGTCGCCTCGGAAAAAGGCGCCTACACCATCACCGACGCGGCGACATTTCTCTCGCTGAGGAAGTCGCTGGCGCTCGCGCCGGTACTCGAGGGCGGCGCCGGCCTGAAAAACGAGTATTACGTGATAGAGCTGAACGCGAAAAAGCATCCCGCGATCAACGCGGAGGGCGGTCGGGCGTTCGCCGAGTTCCTCCTCTCCCCCGAATGCCAGCGGATGATGGGCGAGTTCGGCGTGAAGAAGTTCGGCAAGCCGCTCTTCGTCCCCGACGCGGTCCCGGCCAGGTAACGCCGGCCGCCCATGGACCTCATATTCGGGGGGATAATCAAGGCCTTCGAGCTCATCGCCTCCGGCGACTCCGAGGTGAAGGGCATCACGATCCTATCCCTCCAGATATCGGGCGCGGCCACGGCCCTCAGCATGGTCGCGGGCGTGACGGGCGGCACGATCATCGCGCTCGCGCGCTTCCCAGGAAAAAAAATCGTCGCGGCGGCGGTCAACACCGGCATGGGAGTCCCGCCCGTGGTCGTGGGGCTTGTGGTGACGATCTTCCTCTGGCGGAGCGGCCCCATGGGCGCGCTCGGGCTCCTCTACACGCCCTCGGCCATCGTCATCGCGCAGACCCTCATCGCGACCCCCATCATCACCGGCATCACCATGGCGGCCATGCAGAACATCCCCGAGAAGATGCGCCTGCAGGCGCTCGCGCTCGGCGCGACGCGCGTGCAGATGCTTTTCCTGCTCATGCGCGAGGCCAAGCTGCCCCTTCTCGCGGGCCTCATGGCTGGTTTCGGCGGCGTGATATCCGAAGTGGGGGCCTCGATCATGGTGGGGGGAAATATCAAGGGATATACCCGCGTCCTCACCACTGCCACCGTCATGGAGACCGGCAAGGGAAATTTCGACGTGGCAATCGCGCTCGGGACCATACTTCTCGTCCTCTCGTTCGTCATTAACTATATCATCACCGCGGCCCAGCAGGGGGAGAAGCGCCGATGACGGGCGGCTGCGTGCTGGAAGTAGAGGGTCTCAGGGCGCGGAGGGGCGGCGCCCGCGTGCTCTCCGTGGACCGGCTCTCGCTCGCCGGGGGCGAGGTCTTGTCGCTGGTCGGCCCGAACGGCGCGGGGAAGACGACGCTTCTTCTCGCGTTCATGGGTCTGGTGCGGCTCGAGGCGGGGACCGTCAGGCTCGACGGCCGGGACGCCGCCGGGCACGGCGGCACGGTGAAGTTCCGCAGGCGATTCGCCATGGTGTTCCAGGAGCCCCTTCTTTTCAGGGGCACGGTCCGGCGCAACGCCGCCATGGGCCTGTCGATACAGGGGGCGGGACGCGCCGAGACCGCGGAACGCGTCGCGCGGTTCCTGCGCCTTTTCGGCGTGGAGCACCTCGCGGCACGCGAGGCGCGTACCCTGTCGGGCGGGGAGGCCCAGAGGGTCTCCCTTGCCAGGGCGTTCGCGGTCGGCCCGCGCGTGCTCCTGATGGACGAGCCGTTCTCGTCGCTGGACGCGCCGACCCGCGAGAGGCTCACCGACGATCTCGCTTCGGTACTCGCCGAAACGGGCACCGCGGCGGTCATGGCGACGCATGACCGCGCCGACGCGCTCGCGCTGTCCGACAGGATCGCCGTCATGCGCGCCGGCTCGGTGGTGCAGTGCGGTACGCCCGCCGAGCTTTCCGCGTACCCCGCCGACGGGTTCGTCCGGAGCTTCATGGGCGACGAGACCGTTCTCAGGGGCGAGGTCACCGGGGTCTTCGACGGGAGCTTCGCCGTGAACGCGGGGGGGGCGACAATCGAGATAGCGGGCAGCGCGATATCCGGGGAGCGGATCACCTTCGGCGTGTCGCCGCGGAACGTCGTCCTGTCACGGGCCCCTACCGCTGACACGAGCGCGAGGAATTCATTCAGGGGGAAAATCGTGAGCGTCGTTACGGGGGATAATGACTGCCGCATTGTTGCCGACCTCGGCTTTCCGCTGAACGCCGCGATTACCGGCCGTTCGATGGAACACATGGGCCTTGCCGAGGGCCAGGATATCCACGCTTTTTTCAAATCGACATCGGTGAGGATAATCTCCAGGAAGAGGGGACCGTCATAAAAAGGAAGGAGCGGAATCGTTCGATCCCGCCCCTTCCCGTAGATTGTGGTTCCGGGGGAGTCCTAGTTTATGAAGAGCATTTCCCAGAACTTGGGCATTGGCCAGAGTTCGTCGGCGACGATCGCCTCGAGCGAGTCGGTGCAGGCGCGGATGGTGTCCATGCGGGGCTTGACCTTCGCGCAGAAGTGGTCCGCCTGTTCCTGCTCGTCCCCGATGGAGCCTCCTTTCTCGTAAAAGGCCTTCAGGTCCTTGATCGTTAGCGCCAGCTTCGAAATGAGAGAGGTCATTTCCTTGAGGATGTCCTTTTCCGCCCCGAGGTCCGCCCCTCCAATCGCCGCGTTCACCGCGTTCACCGCGTCGGCCAGATCCTTCTGGTAGCGCACCGCCGCGGGGAGTATCTGGCTTGACGCCACCGAGTAGAGGGTTTTCGCCTCGATCTCGATGTCCGTCGAGTATTTCTTCAGCCTGACCAGGTAACGCGACTTGAGCTCAACTTCCGAGAGGACGTTGTATTTTCCGAACAATTCGAAGGCCTTCTTCTCGATGAGCGCCTTGGTCGCCTCGGGCGTGGTCCTCAGGTGGGGCAGGCCCCGGCGCTCGGCCTCGGCGTGCCAATCGCCGGAATAGTTGTCACCGGTGAAAAGGACTTTCTTCACGGTCTTGAGTTCCTCGCGGATGATCTCGAGAATCGTCAGCCGGATATTGTCGCCTCCCTTCGCTTCGATCCTGTCGGCAAGCTCGTCGAGGCTCTGCGCCACGATGGTGTTGATGACGGTCGCGGGGAAGGATATGTTGTGCGATGATCCCACCGCCCGAAACTCGAACTTGTTCCCGGTGAACGCGAAGGGGGACGTGCGGTTCCGGTCCGTGTTGTCCTTGTTGACCAGCGGGAGCGACGATATGCCCAGGTCGATGATGTCGTTGTCGCTGCCGATGGTCGCCGTCCCCTTCTCGAGATCCTCCAGGATGCGCGTGAGCTGGTCGCCAAGGAAGATCGAAATGATCGCGGGGGGAGCCTCGTTCGCGCCGAGCCTGTGGTCGTTCGACGCGGTCGCGACCGCCGCGCGCAGGATGTCGGCGTGGCGGTACACGGCCTTCATGGTGGCGGTGAGAAACACCAGGAACTGTATGTTGTCGTGCGGCGTCTTTCCCGGATTCAAAAGGTTCACGCCTTCCGATGTGGCCAACGACCAGTTCAGGTGCTTGCCCGATCCGTTGATGCCGGCGAAGGGCTTCTCGTGCAGGAGCGCCGCGAGCCCGTTGCGCGCGGCGATCTTGCGGAGTATCTCCATCACCAGGGCGTTGTGGTCCGTGGCCAGGTTCGCCTCCTCGAAGAGCGGGGCGATCTCGAACTGGCTGGGCGCCACCTCGTTGTGACGGGTCTTGGCCGGGACTCCCAGCAGGTACAGTTCCTCCTCCACCTCGTGCATGCAGGTGAGGA
>CAYRGX010000055.1:0-21043 GCA_964423905.1 uncultured Leptospirales bacterium
CAGTAATGCAGCATAAAATTCAATTCAAGCGACATCTATGTTGACATATTCCGGGTTCGCTTCGATCCCGGCCGCGGGAGCGTCGTCCTGCTGGAAAAATGGTTCTTTAAAAACGCGGATCTACCCGATTACGGGAACACCGATATCGACATATCCGGCTGGTCGCGCATCCCTCCCCATGAGACATGGACCGCCATCGATACATACAAAAACTACACCGGCAATTCATGGTACAGGCTCCATATCACCATCGAAGACACGAATCGGGATTACGCTTTGATTCTGCCCCCGCAAAGCAGGGGCACCCAGGTCTACTTCAACGGGAACCTGATAACAGAAACACGCAACTTCGACACCCGCGGCGGTACTCCGGAAATAATCGGCAAGCCCGACTTTGTATGCATACCCAAGGCGCTGCTTCGCGGCGGCGAGAACGTCCTCGCGCTACGCACGGGCAGCCTGAACAACATCGGCGGAATTCTGGAACCGATGACGTTCGGATATTACCCGCAGTTGAGACGGACCTGGATCATCGCTATAATCAAGTACTGCTTTCTCTCATCCATAAACATCTTCATTTTCCTCTATTTCATGCTGATCTTCATAAACCGGACGCGTGAAAAGTACTATCTTTATTTCTCGCTCCTGTCCCTGTCCCTGGGACTGTGGACGCTGGGATACAAGGGTTACGTGATGTACATTTACGACTCGCAGATCCTGTATCTCGTCACGACCTATTTCTGCTCGATCCTCACGCCGCTGTTCTGCCTCAAGTTCCTGATCTCCTTTCTCGAGAGCGACAACAGCGCAGCAAAGAGGATGCTTCAGGCGCTCTACGGCCTGATACTGCTCTTTCTCCTCGGCGAATTGCTGGTTACCGGCAAAATAAACTTTTACCAGAAGTACATCTACAACATGTTCATGGGCCTCGCGATAACCACGGCCGTGTACGGCATGTACCTCTGCTTTTCGGCCATCAGGAACGAAAAACCGTTTTCCAGGCGCATACTGCTGGGGGTCTCGATCTTCTCGCTTTCGTTTTTCCTGAGCTCGCTGAGTTTCCTGGACATCATGCCGACGCCCCCCTATCTCATCGAGGGCTTCTTCGTCATGATCCTGGTCTTTACGTCGGTGCTCGGTTCCCGGTTCGCGCAGGTGCACGGCGAGCTCGAGCGGTCTAACGTCAACCTCACCGGTCTCCTGGAGGAAAAATCGCAGGCCATAGAGAGCCTGAACATCTACAAGGACATCGTGTCCGTATCGCGGGAGCACATGGCCTTCATAAACGGGAAGGGAAGGTTTCTGGAGGTCAACAACGCCTTTCTCAAGGCGTACCGGAAGGACCGCACCGAGGTGATACACAACTCCATCGACAGGGTGTTCGGCGCCAGGGAATACAGAAATTCGCTGATGGAGCATTTCGATGCGTGCATGACCGGCAGGACGGTGATGTTCGAGAAGTGGTACCGCTTCCCGCGCATGGGCAGAAGGTACATGATAACGACCCTCTATCCGTACATCGATCTCGGGGGAAGGCAGGGCGGAATCGTGTTCTACTCGAAGGACATCACCGAGCTGATGCAGCTGCAACAGGAAATGGTCACCATCTCCGAGAACGAAAGAAACGTCATCGGCATGGAGCTCCACGACAATCTCGCGCAGAAGCTGTTCGGAATATCCCTGAAAACGAACTTCCTGGCGAACGACATTTCCGGGAACGACGGGCGCCAGCGCGACGAGGCGTTCGAGATCGAGGCCCTGATCAACGACGCCATCCAGTACACCAGGGACATCGCGAAAAGCCTGACGCACTTCGATCTCGATGAAGGGGGGTTCATCGCCGTGCTCCATGAGATCAAGCGGGTGATGGAAAGCAGGTACCCGCTTTCCATCGTCATCGACGCCGGGGAATCCGTCGCCATCAGGGACCCCATGCACTGTACGCAGCTGTATTACATCATACAGGAGGCGATCGTCAATTCGATCAAGCATGCCGGGGCGAAAACGATACGCATCGCGCTCGAGCATGTCAACGGGGATATCCAGCTTTCGATAACCGACGACGGATCGGGCATCCCCGAAACCCCGCAGATGACGAAGGGGATAGGGTTCAGGATCATGAGATATCGCGCGAGGATGATCGGGGCCTCGATAAAAATATCGAACGGCGTCGGCGGGGGCGCCGAAATCCGATGCATTCTGCACGAATGAAACGTTTTGCGATTAAAGGGGATACGTTATGAGTGGTCTGAAAGGCAAAACCAGGGTGTTTCTCATCGACGATCACAGGATCGTTCTCGACGGTCTCGAAGCGCTTCTCGGCCGGGAGAGCGACATGGCGGTGTGCGGCGTCGCCGAAGACGGGGAAACCGCGCTGCAGGACATCGCCAGGGCGAAGCCCGACATCGTCATAGTCGACATCAGCCTGCAGAAAGGCAAGAACGGCATCGAGATGACGAAGGAGCTGCACGAAAAATTCCCGCAGCTGAAGATACTGGTGCTCTCGCAGAACAGCGAGGAGATATACGCGGAACGCGCGATACGCGCAGGCGCCCACGGCTACATCACCAAGTCGGAAGCGACGAAAACGCTCGTCGGCGCGATACGGACCGTCATGGCGGGCAAGATCCACCTCAGCGACAACATGATGTCGAAAATGCTGATAGACGTGCTGCACAACAATTCGGCGAAGTCCAACCCGGTCGACCAGTTGAGCGACAGGGAGTTCGAGGTCTTCGTGCTTATGGGAAAGGGATACAAGTCCGCGGACATCGCCAAAAAAATGCAGATAAGCATAAAGACCGTGGACTCGCACCGGTTCCACATAAAGGAAAAGTTCAACCTCGAGTCAGTGTCGGACATCGTCAAGTACGCCATCGAATGGTCCAGGACGCATTAGGGCCGCGGTCCATTAATGAAACGCTTTAACGTTTTTTTTCAATATCCTTTAGCGTGCGATAGTCGATCCGCTTATTTTCATTTTTCCGGGACGGAATATATTGTTGTGTATTATGGGAACTGCACGCGCTGAAATGAAAACCCTGCGGCACTCCATCGGCATCGTTTCCTGGCTGCTGCGAAAACGGGCGACGTATGACATTTTCATCTGCCACAACTGGGACTACCATCCCGATTACCTGATGCTGGTGGAGCTGCTCTACACGATACGCGGTTGCACCTGGCGCAACCACGCGAACTACCGCCTCGATTCGCTCGACATCGACGAAGACATCTCGTCCGAACGGATATTTTCCATCGTAAGGGAGCAGATCGCCTCGTCGCACTGCCTCGTCGTCATCTCCGACATGTACCGCGAGAACAGCAGATGGATCCAGAAGGAAATCGACATCGCCCTCGGCATGAACAAGCCGATCATGGCGCTCAAATCGAGATGGCTGCTGGATATACCCCGCCAGGTGAGGAACGCCGCCGACGCCGTGGTCGGCTGGAACATGAAGGAGATACAGGACGCCGCCGCGTGGTTCTATGTGAACGGCGCATAACTCCTATATCTCCATCCCCCCGGACCGCTCCTCCCTGTTGCGGACGGCCGATTCCAGCATCCCCTCCGTCCCGAGTATCATCACCCTGCTCCTGGCGCGCGTGATGCCGGTATAGATGACCTGCCGCGTCAGCATGGGGCTGTCGTGCTCGGGCAGCACGAGGAGCACCCTGTCGAACTCCGAACCCTGGGCCTTGTGGACGGTGACCGCGTACGCGGGCTCGATGTCCCTGAGCCTGTCGAGGGAGTGGATTGAATATTCGCCTCCCTTCCGGAACACCGCCTTCAGCCCGCCGTCCTTCGGGCGCACCACCAGGCCGGTATCGCCGTTGTACAGGTCCAGGTCGTGCATGTTGCTGTTGAGGATGATCGGCTGTCCGTGGAAGAACCTCCCCGCGCCGGTCCGGTCCAGCACCGCGCGCAGGCGGCGTTCCGCGAGGGCGTTTATCGAGATCCGCCCGCGGGCGCCGCCGTGCGCCAGCGTCAGTATGCGCGACTCGCCGAGCACGCCGAACGCGGCGTCGAGGAGCGCGCGGTCGCGCGTCCCGGGCGTCCCCCGGAGGACGGCCTCCCGCAGCGCGAGCAATATCCCCGCCCTGTCCCCTCTCTCGTAATGCTCGCCTATCCACCCGAGCACGGGCGCGACGCCAGCGGTGCCGTCGAGCCCGATCGCGCCGCCTCCATGGCTCCGCACCAGTTCCAGCGCGGCCGCGTGATCGCCCCGGTTCACGTGGCGGCCGAGCTGCAGTATCTCGTTCGACGAGCGGTAGGAACGGGTCAGGATGACGACGCGGTCCCGGAGCGCGCCGGCCCGCTCCGCCTGGCCGGGGGCCATGACGATCGAGTCGTCCGCGCCGCCGTCGCACCGCACGCCCCCGAGCGCCGCGCGGACCCACGCACCGGTTTCGCCGGCGAGGGTGGGATATTCGTCGAAGCCGTTGAAACGCTCGGTGAGGTCGCCCAGCACCGCGCCCGCCTCGACCGGGGGCAGCTGGTGCATGTCCCCGACGAGGATTATCCTGCACGAGGGCGAGGCGGCGTCGAGGAGCCCCGCGAAGAGGCAGAGGTCCACCATGCTCGCCTCGTCGACCACGATGACCTGCCACGGGAGGGGATTGTCCCTGCGGTACCTCGTGCTCCCGTCCGGCCGCAGGGAAAGCAGGCCGTGCAGGGTTTTCCTCTGCAGGCCGCCGAGGCCGATGTCGCGCGCGCCGTCCCCCCCGCCGTCGCGCGCCGCCCGCTCCGCGAGTTTCCTCACGCCGTCGTCGACGGACTCGCCGAGGCGGGCCTTGGCGCGTCCCGTGGGCGCGCAGAGCACGATGCGGTCCGGCTCTATCGCCGGGAAGGCGCGCAGGAGCGCCCGCAGCACCTGGATGACCACGCTGGTCTTGCCCGTTCCGGGCCCGCCGGAAATCACCATGAAGGGGGCGCGGAGCGCGAGCGCCGCGGCGGCGGCCTGGCGGTAGTGGAACGACCGTCCCCCGGGCAGGATGGACCCCCCGTCGAAGATGGACCGCATGATGGACGCGGCGGCCTCCGCAGGCACCGGCTCGTGGCGCCGCCGCAACCTCTCGCCGATCGCCGTTTCGAGAGCCGACGCCGAATGCCAGTACCGCGAAAAACCCATGCGCCCGTTCTCGACCACCAGGAGCGGGCCGACGCCGTCGCCCGGGCGCGGCCCGGGGCCCGTCAGGGGCGCGAGCAGATTTGGATTTCTCATAACGTTATCGACGAGCGCGGCAAGCCGGTCCAGCGCCCCCCCGTCGGCGACCGCTTCGCGCCAGGCATGTCCGCCCGGCAGGTCCTCCCCGGCGGAGACGTCGGCGTACCGGTTTACGACGTCCCGGGCGAACGGTCCCAGGAGGAATTCACCCGATGCCCGGGGGGCCCCCCTTCCCAGGGCGAGCAGCGCGGCCAGGAGGAGCATGCGGGCGTCGTCACGCAGGGCGCCGTCCGCGACCGAGGCGCCCAGCACGCGCGCCTGGCGCTTCGCCAGGGGATGGATCTGGCCGGTCTCAACCAGGTATTCTTCAATCGCGTTTACGAGTTCCATTCCGTTCCACCGTATCAGTCCCGAAGGATGGCGCGCACGAAATCCGCGTCGCCCTCCGGGTCCGCCTGCCGCACCCACTGCCGCGCACCGCCCCCGGAAGCGGGGTCATATCCCCTTAAAAACACGTACACCGCGCCCCCCAGGTTCTCGCGCGGATCGTAGCCCGTACCGAGCAATCCCGCGAGATGGCGGTGCAGGGCGTGGCAGTAGATTCTCGCCTGGAGGTCGTAATGGCGCTCGATGATGCAGGCGTCGACCGCGGTCCGGTCGTACGCGGCGAGGGCGTCGCTCTTCCAGTCGAGGACGAAATAACGCCACGGGTGCGCCGCGCCGGGGTTTTCCACGCGAAACACGAGGTCCATGTACCCGTGGATCCAGTGGGGTCCCGCGCTCAGGAGGAACTCCATCTCGGGCACGCGGCAGCCGGCGCCGAGGCCCGCGAGTACGACGACGGAGTCGCCGGGAAGCGTCAGCGGGGCGGTCAGCGCCGCCCGGATGAACGCCGCTGCCTGCGACACCGCCCGCGCGCGGGCGTCCGGTTCCACGAGGCCGCCGAGCACGCCGTTCTGGTCGAGGTACTTTTGCACGAGCGCCCCGAGGCCGTCCCCGTCGCCGAGGACGTCCCCGACGCGTTCCTTCCGCAGCAGGTCCTCGAGTGCGCGGTGCAGGGCGTCCCCGGTTTTCCTGCCGCCCGGCAGGTCTTGCCGGGCGCGCGCCGATGCCGGGGCGGCCTCTTCCGCGAATTCGCCCGGCTCCTCGCTGCGGTCCTCGTCGCGCGCGCTCTCCCGGCTGTGGCTCAGCTGGGTGTAGCTGGTCTGCCGGCACAGGAACGGGCCCATGTCGATGTCGGGAACGGCGGCGGGAACGCCCTCCGCCGTGATCTTTGCGGTTTCGCCCGGCGCCGCGCGCGCAGGCGCTTTCAGCTCCGCCGCGTCGAACCAGGTGAGCAGCCCGCGTTTGAGAAGCCCGCAGAGCCTCGGGGAGAGATCCTTTTCCTCGTATTGATCGCGCGGTTTGCTCTCCCCGTAATCGATGGCGCCGTCCCCGCCGCGCACGGCCCGTTCCAGATGCACCGGCACGAAGAGAAGCGCCTGCGGCCGGGTCATGGCGACGTAGAGAAGCCGCCTTCGCTCCTGCACCTGGCGGCGCTCCAGGTGTTTCTTTATGCCTTCCTCTCCGGGAACCGGCATATCCAGGTCCTTCGCCTCGAGAAAGGGCACGACGCTTTTCACGTGTCGCTTGTTTTCGCCGTCCACCCCGATCCCCGTCACGCGAATCACGCCGGGGCCTTTCGGCCCCCCCTTGGAAATCCCCGTCATGACGAACACCACCGGGAACTCCAGCCCCTTTGCCGCGTGGATGGTGAGCACCTTCACGCTCGATTTTTCCGTGGCGAGGGTATACAGGTTCCTGTCGCGCCCGACGCTCTCCTCCCCCCGTACGAGCCTGCCCAGGTGCTCGACCAGCTGCCCCAGGTCCAGGTTTTCGCGGTAGAGCTTTTCAATGCAGTGGTCCGTGACCTGGCGCAGGTCGGCCAGGTGGCGCTCGCCGCCGAGAAGCCTGATGAGCCTTTCGCGAACGCCGGTGCGCTCCTGTATGCTCCTGAAGAGCCGCGCCCACTGCAGGCGGTCCGCGAGGTACGCCCACTCCCGAATGCAATGGGCCATGCAGGCGCCGTCACCGGCGCAGTCGTCGCCCGCGGCGCATTCCTCGAGGTCCTTCTCGGGGTCGATGTCCCGCGGGCGGCGGTTGAAAAAGTGCGTGAGAAGCGCGGCCAGGCGCGGGGCGGGATCGCCTTCCCGGTTCAGTATCGCGCGGAGGAGCGCGTGGATATCGCGCGCCATCGGCGACTGGAACACCCCCTCCAACTTGTATTTCGTCGCGGGGATGCCCGCGCGGTGCATTCGATCGAGGAAGGGTTGCGCCATGGCGTGGGTTTCGACGACCACCGCGAAATCACCGTAATCCAGGCTGATGTCCCTCCATTCGCGGCCGTCGGGGATGGAAACCCGCGTCCCTTTCAGCGCGCCGATGATCTCCGCGGCCAGCGCGGCCATGCGGTCCCGCCGCGCCGAAGCGCTTCCCTCCAGCACGACGGCCTGCACCGAGGGCAGCTTCAACGCGTTCGCGGGCTTCCCGGCGCGATCGGGCGGCCTGGCGAGTTCCCCGGCCTCGCCGGGCGACGGGTAGGATATGCCCCCGCCCTCTTCGGCGCCGAACGAGAACCAGTCCCCCCTCTCGCCGTCGGGGCGGAGAATCTCGTTGTAGCCGGATAGTATCTCCCCGGTGGAGCGGTAGTTCCTGTCGAGGTAATATATAATCCCGCCCCGGGACACTATGGCGTCCCGCGCGTCGAGATAGCTCCGCACGTCCGCGCCCTGGAACGCGTATATGGACTGCTTAGGATCGCCCACGATGAAGAGCCTCGGCCTTTCGCCCCCGTCCCCGGCGTCGAGGAACACCTTCTCGAATATCTTCCACTGCACCGCGCTCGTGTCCTGGAACTCGTCGATGATTCCGAAACGGAGACGGCCGCGGAAAGAGCGTAAAAACTCGCCGTTGCCGCGCACCGCCGCGTGCATCAGGCGGAGCATGTCGTCGTACGACACGAGGCCCCGTTCGCGCTTGTCGCGGTTCCAACGCTTCGCGAGGATCCCGGCGGCGTCGCACACGAGCGCGAGTGGTACGGTATCGCCCCGCAGCGATGAAAGATAATTGTGCGATGGCATGGTATCGTAAAAACGCTCCAATTCGGCGAACAGGGGATGCTCCTTCGTTCTGCTGGTTTTGATGCGCTTATTGCCCGCGTATGTTTTCAACCTCGTAAACGATTCGGCATCGATCCCGGTTTCAAGCTGCTTTTCCCACAGGCCGATCCTTCTTCGGAATTCGTTCAGAATATCGTCGCTCGCGAAATGTGTTCCAGGATCGTCGATGATCCGTCTCATGACATCGATGCATCCTTCGACATTATTCCTGAAATCGGCGGCGCAGGGAATGTCACGGCAGGCACGGGCATCGCCTTCCAGAATAGTTGCCAATTCCTTGAGGGAACAGCCGCCGACCGCGGTCCTGTCAAGCACCGCGTATTCCTCGTCGAGGAGCTCCCTTGCGGTCTTCCGCACCAGGTCGAAATGCTTCGCCTCGAGGCGGACGCCCCGGCGCTCCAGCGCGTCGAGCGCCCACGGGATGTTCGTCGCCTCGTCCTGCCAGTCGGTCCTGATCGATTCGCGCAGGGCGTGCCCGAGTTCCTCGTCGTCGTCGACGATCTCCGTCTCGAAGTGGACCCCGGTCTCGAAGGGCCAGGTGCGGAGCAGCCGCAGGCACACCGAGTGGATGGTGCCGATGAGCGCCTCGTGCAGGTTGTTGAGGCAGCTCTCGAGGTGCTCCACATGGTCCGGATTCGCGGCCGGGTCGCCCCGCAGCGCGGACAGGCGTTCCTGCAGCCCCTCGCGGATGCGCTTCTTGAGCTCCCCCGCCGCCTTCTCGGTGAAGGTCACGAGGAGTATGTCGCGGATATGCACGGCCGGGCCGCCGTCCGGCGCTTCCTGCAGAATGCGCAGGACGAGCTGCACGATGGTATAGGTCTTGCCCGTGCCCGCGTGCGCCTCGATCACCCCGTCGCGGAGCAGGTCGATCTGCGTGACGTCTTTGAGGACCTTACAGTTCTTCATGCATCCACCACTCCAGGATCGGCGCGAAGCGCTCGCGGGCCATATCCCTCAACTTTTGCGCGTCATCCACCGCCGGAGGCCGTGCGTCGGCGATCGCGAAGGCCTCGAGGTAACAGCGGTATGCGCCGCGCTCGCTTTGCAGCTCGTCGGCGAGGGACCCGGCGGTGAGATTGTCCCAGGTGCGGGCCGAATCCTTCTTGCCATTGTATATTTTCCGCACCGATACGAAGGGCAGGTGGTCGGAACAGCGCCCGACGAGCATTTCCCGGAGCCGGCCGGACAGCCACGCGCCGATGTCCCTTTCGCCGGCGCCGGCGTTCATCCGCGCGCGCGTGAACGCGGGCCCTTCTTCCAGGTCCCGGTTCAGCTGGACCAGGACGATCTCCGCGCGTCCCCCGCCGCCGGCGTTTTGCCCGGCGAACCACTGCGCCAGCCCCGCGAGCCACAGGTCGGGATTGCAGCCGGCACTGCCGGGTTCGTTCTTGCCGCCTCTCGCGACGGCCGCGATGCCCACGCGGTCGCCTTCACCCTCCCATCGACGGGGCACGAGCGCAGCCTCGTGCCTGCATTCGACGACGCACGACAGGTCCCCGCCGAGCGGGATGACAAGCTCCGAAGCGGCCCCTTCCCTGCCGAGGGAAAGGTCCGTGTTCTCGACCAGGCGGTGGTCGGGGAAGAACTCCCCGAGCGGCATGGCCCCGTCGGCGCAGCGCTCGGCCCATTGTACCATATAATTGCGTTCCATTCGGCAGAACTGGGCCTCGGGCGACTGCCCTGCCGCGACGTGCCCGTCGTAGAGCCTGTTCGCGATGTCCCTCGCGCCCCCGACCAGCGCGGCCCGATCGGGGACCGCGTCCTCGGCGCGTTCCGGGAACAGAAGATGGAGTATCCCCGCCCATATTTTCTTCTGCATGGCCGCGAGCGCCAGGTTCCCCGAATCGAGGGGCTCGTCCGAGACGCCGGAGGTTTCCGGCTCGTCGTCGAGTTCGATCCCGAGCGTCCTCGACAGGTGGTATTCGAGCGGGTTCGCGAAGAATTTTCGCAGATGATACACGCTCGTCCGGAGCGTGCCCCCGGAAACCGGGGCCGGCCCCGCGGGACCGCCCGTCGCTGCGAGATCATGCCGGTGTTCCAGGCGCGAAGAGCCCGCCAGGCGCGCGATATCCAGCTCCCCGCGGTCCCAGCTCCCGTGGGGGCGGCCATTACGCCGCATAACGTCAATGGATTCGTGCACTATCCACGGAAGCTCGCGTCTCGCGGCGCACCCGCCGGGGGCGCCGTCCCGCCGCAGGCCCCTTGCGGCGAGGTAGGCCTCGAGCTCCAGCACCACGCTCGACGGCTGGAGCTCCTCCTCCTTCTGCATGTCCCGCCCGCGGAACGACAGGAAGAGCCGCTCCCGGGCCGCGTGCAGCGTCTCGAGGAAGGCGAACCGGTTGTCGCGCACCGCGTCCGAGTCCCCGATGATGCGCTTGCGGGAAACCAGGTCCCACGCGGGTCTTTCGCTCGTCCCGGGAAAGGCCGCGGCGTCCAGGCCGAGCACGAACAGCACGCGGTGCGGCACGACCATGGAGGGGCGGAGCGGGGCGAAGGTGATCCCCCCGGTCCAGGCGTTCGAGAACGACGGGAGCTCCGCGGGCAGGCACTCCCGCACCAGCACGATGAGTTCCTTCAGCGGGACCCGGTCCCTCTTCGCGAGCGTTTTCTGGAGCTTGATAAGCCTGATGCCGGCGAGGAATTCCCTGCGCACGCGGGCCTCTTCGACGGCGTTGACCCCCGCTTCATCGTCGATGGTCCCGAACCACCTGCCGACGAGGCCGGCGAGGACGTCGATGCCCCGGACCAGGTCCTCCCCGAGGGAGGCGCGCAGCGACTCGACGTCGCAGTGGAGTTCCTCGACGACGGCGCAGAACGACTCGAGGAGGTCCGCGTCGCCCGAATCGAAATCCCGGTACGGCGGCAGCGGGAGCCCGCCCCTGCCCGGCGCCACACCCGGGAGCGAAAAGCCGAGATCGACCGGGCCCGACGCGAGGTTCCCGATGAGCATGCGCGCCATGACGAACGAGAAGGTGTGGGCGTCCGTCACGGCGAGCCCGCGGTCGCCCAACTCCTCGCGGTGGCCGCGGTCGTAGCCCCTGTACAGGCCCGCGTCGTCGGCCCAGCGCTCCCACACCGCGACGCGCGCGGGATCGATCCCGCGGCTGGATTGCACGATCGGGTTGCGGACCAGCGAGAAGAAGCGCGACCTGTCGAAGGCGCCGGCCGCGATCTCGAGGAAGACCTGTATGCCGCGGGCGAACACGCTGTCCCCGCCCGGGGCGCCGATCACGGTGAAGGGTATGTGCAGCGGGTGTCCCGGGGGATACGCCCCGAACACGCGATGGATATACGGCAGGTACGCCGCGGGGTCGGGAAGGTAGACCGCGACCTCGTTCAGCCGGCGGATCTTTTTTTCATGTGCGAGGTCGAGTATCCGCTCCCTGAGCTCCTCGACCTCGCGCCCGGGATCGGGGCACGACAGGATCTCGAGCGTGCCGTCGCGGTGAAGGGCCCCGTCGAAGTCCCCGGCGGCCTCGTCGCGCGAGAGCAGCCCGGACTGGACCGCGCCGAGCAGCGTATCGGGCGCCCCGCCGTCCTGCAGGCCGGGGTCGTGGTATTCGAAGCTCCAGTCCGCGAGCGCGCACCAGAGGAATATGTTCTCCTTGCCCGCGTCCCCCCAGAGCCTGAGGAGCGCGTGGTCGCGCGGCAGGCCCGCGAACTGGTGGAGCTCCTCCCTTCCGTAATCGTCGGGCCTGCGCGGGGTGATGCCCGCCTCGGTCCGGTCCGACCGGCTGTTCCACCTCCGGCGGAGCCTGCGCCCGCGGTCGGTGTTCACGTCCTCCCAGAACTCGGCGCAGGGGTTGGTCAGGAACACCCGCATGTCCACGCCCGGCATCTGCGAGATCTCGACGAGCGTGTTGCGGTGAAAATGGCTGATCTTGGTGATCCCGAAAAGGAACACCTCGCCCGGCCCCGTGCGCCAGGCCTTCTTCGCGTTTTCGCGCCGCAGGCGGTAGAGGCGGGGCAGGGTGATATACCCCGGGTTTTTTTGACGCTCCAGGCATTCCACCGCCAGCCGGTACAGGTCCTTCTGCCAGGCCTCGTGGGGGCTGGTCCCGCCGAAGTAGTCCCCGCCCCCGCCGTCGAGCCATGACTGGTCCGCGCCCTTTCTCCATGTTCCGCCGGCAGCGTCCCATACGCTCGGCCTGTTGTATTCGTACTCGAGGAACTGCCGGGCGATGCGCGCGGAAAGCTGCACGCGTTTCAGCGGATCGATCCCGCCGCCCTCCCCGCACAGGTAGTCCTTGAGCGGCCCGTACGCGGGGCGGGACATCCTCTCCTCGTCGAGGAGGGCGCACAGCACCTGCTGCATGCGCGCCGCGTCGAGAAGCTCCATGTCGTCGCCGGGTGCGAGGGACCGCCACAGGTATCGTTCGAGCGCGAGGGAATCCAGGTTCGCGACGCAGCCGGACGACGCGCCCTCTCCCGCGGGGAGGTCCGCCAGCCGCATTTTCAGCCACTTGCCGACCGCGGGATTGGGCACGACGAGCGCGGGAGGATCGAACGGGTCCTTCCACGCGGCACGGATCGCTTCCGCGAACACTGGGACCAGGCGGTCGAGCGAGGACGAGAAATGAAGATCGAGCATGATCCTCCTATGACCTGCAGGCGAACACGATGATCTGCCACCCTTCGTTCACGAACACGTCGAGTATATCCCTCATCCTCTTCTCCCTCGCCGGGTCAGTATGGGCGAACGGCTCGTCGAGCACCATGAATTTCGGCTCGCCGCCGGAGAACTGGCTGATCATCGCGAAGCGAAGCGCGAAAAAAAGCTGGTCCCGCGTCCCGTCGCTCAATGATTCCGTGCCGGCGAGCTCCCGGCCGTCGATGTCTTTCAGGGTGTAGCGCGGGTCGCCTTTTTTATCCGCGCCCATGACGAAATCGGAAAACGAACCGCCGGTGATTTTCCTGAAGTACTCCAGGGCCTTCGCCTGGATTTCGCCGACGACATGCCCGTGCAGGCTTTTCTGGAGCGCGGGAAAGACCGCGTTGAGCCCGCGAATGACGCCGAGGTACGCGTCCATCGATTTTTTTCTTTCGACGAGGGCGCGGAGCTGCTCCCTCTTTTTCTCGATCTCGTCTCCGGACACGTCGGACGACGCCTTTTTCAGGTCCTGCGCCGCGTCCTTGATGCGAAGCATCGAGGTCAGCGCCGCCTCCTTGTCCCCGCGGACCGTGTCCAGGTCGGAACGAAGTCCCCTGGAGTCCATGCCCCTGTATTTCTCGACGACGCCGAAGGGTAGGCCGTTCAGCCTCTCCGCGAAATCCCGCGCCGCGTTTTCATCGGGCGCGGCGATCCCCGCCAGGTCGGCGCGCAGTTCCCCGATGATTTTTTCTTCCCCGGAGATTCGCCCTTTCAGTTCGGCCTTCCTCGCTTCGTGCGCGATCAACTCGTCGTTGTGTTTCTTCTGCAGGCCGGATGCCTTCTCCGCCGCGGCGATCGATTGCTCCAGCGATTTCAGTTCCGCGGCCGCGGCGTCGCGCCGAACGCCGACGTCTTTCTCCGCGGTCCCCTTTAAAAGCCCGGCGAGCCTGCGGTCGATGTCCGCGAGCTTCCCGTGCGCCTCGATCAGGTCGTCGAGCCCTTCCATGGAGCCATAGGCGCCCGACATCTTTTTCATGAGGTCAATGTCCTTCGCAATGGACTTGCCCCCGGCCCAGATCTCAAGCGACACGTCAGGGCCCGCGCCGATCGAGAGCCGGTCCGTGTATTCCATGTCGACGCCGGACGGCACCGCGGCGCCGTTGACCGTGACCGCGGCGCTGTTCCTGGCGTCCGCGCGCAGGCCGATCCTGCCGCCCGATTCGACCCTGCTCCGGGCCCTGTCCCAGTCGGCGCGGTCTTTTTTCAGGCGCGCCGGCCCGGGCCCCTTCGCCTTTCCGGCCAGCGCGGCCCTGTCCGCGTTCAGCGACGAGACGTCGCGCAGCAGCGATTCGTCTTCCTTGATCTGCCGCTCGATGGAGGCGCGTTTCTTGTAAAGATCGTTCAGGTCCCCGCGCGCCCCGCTTTCGATGCTCGCGCGCAGGGACGCGAGCGCCCCGTCGATTTTCACGATCTCCCCCTTGGCTTCCGCGATCGCGTTTTCGGCGTTCCTTATCCTGTCGCCGAGCTGCGATCTTTTCGCGTCGAGCTCGTCACGCTCGGCCCTGGCCAGGAACAGCGCGAGCGCATCCTCCTCGGATTTGAGACCCGCCGACCTGGCTTCGAGCTCCCTGTACTCCTTCCTGAGCCTTTCGAGCCCGGCCTCCGCGTCTTTGCCCCTGGCCAGGCTGTCTTCCATGTCCAGGATGTCCTTTTCCAGCGCGACGATGGAACCGGTCAGTGCGGCGTGCGGCCCCAGCGCCGATTTGCTGAAATCGCCGCTCCTGACGAACAGGTCTTGCAGCCGCTTCGTGTAGTCCGCGATGTTCTCGAGCTTCATCATCGATTCGATGTAGTTCTTCTCGACCCTGAACTCCTCGATTTCCCTGTGCTTCACCACCAGGAGGCTGTTGACCAGGTAGTTGTAATCGGATCCCAGGTGGCGCGCGATCCTCTCCCGCGCCTGCTTCGGCTTGAACCCCGTCCCGCGGGCCTCGAACGCGACCGTCCCGGCGGCGCCCTCCATCTCGAGGACGACCGACGGCTCGTTGGGCGAGCCCGAGGTCACGTCCCCGGGTCTGATCTTCTCGTCGCAGAGCGCATAACGTATTGAGTCCGCGAGGGTCGTCTTGCCCCACTCGTTTTCACGGACGCACTCGTTCCATCCCGGGCCGAACTCCTGGGTGTGTTCCGCGAACTTCCGAATGTTTTTGAGCGTTATCCGAGCGATGCGCATGACCTGTCCTCCGCCTACAGCGTGCCAAGGTACTTGAGGGGATTGAGAAAATCCTTGCCCTCCTCGCCCGACAGGAGCCTGAGGGCGGCCTCCTTCACGTCATTCCAGGGTATGCTCTCGTCGTCCTGCCCGGCGATTATTTCCTCGACGGACCTGACCAGCAGCTCGGGCATGTCCTTTATCTGCAATTCGCGGTACGAGAATTGGTTCACCCTGTCCCTGAACATGCGTTCCGCCTCCTCCCTGAACTGGGGCCTGCCGTAGAGCGCGAGCCAGGTATTCCCGGTGATCGAGGACTCGATCTGGCGCAGCTGCTCGGCGCCCGGGACGAACGCGCGCATGAATTTCACGTCGGATGAATATCTCTTCGAGACCGTGACGCTCCCGGCGTCGAACACCGCCTCAGAATAGGTGCTCTCGTTGGCCCCGCTGTTGCCCTTCGGCCACTCGAACGCGAGCAGGGTCCCGCTGTGGGACGCGCGGGACCTGTTCACGGCGTACTCGCGGTGGCAATGGAAATGCCCCATGGCGATGTAGTCGCAGCGCTTCAGCGCCGAGGACGACACGGCCGACACCGCGTCCTCGTACGTCCCGTGGAACAGCAGCACGTGGTGGTCCGCCGCGGGCAGCGCCGACAGCCCGCACGAGGCCGAGTAGTAGGCGACGCCGTCGATGACCGCGTACCCCCTGTCCAGGTCGAGGTGGTGGAAATTCCCGGGAAAAGACCTGAACGAGCTCCTCCGGTAAATGGATTTCTCGTTGTCGAAGCTGTCGTGGCCGTGGGTCCCCGAGACGACGACATAGGGAAGCGAGGGATATTTGCCCACCAGGGCCGACAGCCTCTCGATGACCGCGGACGGCACGTGCGGGCTGTCGAAGAGGTCGCCGGCGATGACGACGGAGCACGCCCCTTCCTTCATCGCGTCATTGGAAATGCCGTCCAGGACCCGGAACTGGCTCTCCAGCAGGTCGGGGATGAACCTTGACTGGGCCCCCAGGTGGATGTCCGCGCAATGGAATATCTTTTTCACGTGCCCTGCCCCCTGACGGTATTCATCGGACGTCGATCACGGAAACGCGTCTCATGATTCGATATGAACGCGTCATGCCGTTCGTGTACCGGGCATGATGGGGATATACGTCGCGAACCCGGTGCGTCCCCAAGGCATGCGGGACGCGATGGATATCGCCCGTTACGACACGGAACGGTTGAACCGGGCAAGTCCCGGCATGCTTTGTATGTCTTGTGGCGGGGCGGCCGCCTGCAGGGTTGGAACGTTCCATGGATACGACTGGGCTTGCGACTGGATCATGCCATGTATTTTCATTGGACGACCGGCGGGCGGTGTGTCAAGCACATTCCTGGCGGGCATCTCGTAAATCCCTCCCGGCTTTCATTGATCGTTCATGAATTGAGGTGCGGGTCAGGCCCCCGCGCGTTGACCGTTCGCGGTCTACTTTCCCGCGCGGCCGGTCACAATAATCTTGCCGAATACGACAAGGGAGGGTTCGCTGCCGTCATCCCACTGGATGACGGCGCCTTTGGGCTTCACCTGCAGCACGACGCCGCCGTAGAATCTCGCGCCGGTGGACCACACGGCCAGCACCGGGTAGCCCGCTGACAGCTTCGGCCGCGCGGGGATTTCCCGGAGCGTCGATGACTCGACGGTCCCGCTCGTCCCGTCGGCATAGTCCACATCCGCCATGTCCCCGTTCAGCGACCTAATGACCGCGAGATAGTAATTGCCGTCAGTCCAGGGAGCCGCGACCTTCATGCCAGCGGCCCACTTCCTGGCGTCGCCCTTCTGCGGCATCACGGCCGCGCCGATGACGATGATCGCGAACGCGGCGAGGACCGCCTTGAAGCTCTTCATGCCTTTCTCCTGTGTCCCGAATTGACCGTTATCCCTTATCGGGATACAATCGTTGAAACAGGATACAGAAGAGATTCCTTCTATGGAGTCAGGTCAAGCACATTTTTCCCGGCAAGATTTTCCCGCGGCGAAGAATCCGACCCGGAACAGGACGGGACCCGCGCCCGTCATGATTTCCGTTACGGCGACACCCCGCCGGTGTATCCACGTCATTTCTTTTTCAGTACTTTTTTTATCGAGAGATCCATGACGAAGTCCACGAATGCCGGAAAAAGACGCTTGGCCACATAGGTGGTCTTGCCGTCGAAACCCGGGACGATCATGAACGTCTTCTTCTCGATGCCCTTCATGAGCGCCCGCGCGACCAGGTCCGGGCTCATCAGCTTCGCGCTCGCCGATATGGCCTTCGTTTCCTCCGGCTTGGTCCTGTTCTCGGTCTCGAAGCCCGGGGTGTCCGTGTCCGGCGGGCAGAGCACCTGCACCCTGACGCCCTTCCATTTCAGCTCGCTCTTCAGCGCCTCGCTGAAGCCCACGATGGCGAACTTGGACGCGGCGTAATCGGTGTACCCGAACACGCCCACGAACCCCGCCATGGACGAAACGTTGACGATGACCGAGTCGGGGTTTTTCATGCTCGGGACCAGCGCGGACACCGTGCTCCAGATGCCGTAGAGGTTCGTCTTCATCGTGTCGTCGAACTGCTCGAAGGATATATCCTCAAATCGCCGGGGATACGCCCTTCCCGCGCAGTTGATCAGTATGTCCGGAGGCCCGAATTCCTTAAGCGCCTTGCCCATGACCTTCGTCACCGCGTCGTGCCGCGACACGTCGAGCTCCATCCATTCGACGCGCTGCGTGCCGCCGCGCGCCTGCTTCTTTATCTCCGCGCACGCGGCCTCGAGCTTCTTGCGCGTGCGCGCGAACACGATGACGCTCGCCCCGCGCGCCGCGAACATCTTCGCGGCCGACAGGCCGATGCCGCTCGAGCCGCCCGTGATATAGACCGTTTTTTTCGCGTAATCTTTCATGAAATACCTTCTATTTTTGTTTAAGCTCGTCGAGGTCGAGCGTCTTCAGCCACTCCATTGAGCGCTTCATCCCTTCCGGATACGATACGCGCGGCTTCCACCCGAGTTCCCGCTCGGCCTTTGCGATGGAGAATTTCAGCCTGGACCCGAGGTTCTTCACCGTGTAGGTGGTGAGAAGCGGCCTCGACTTGATCCGGCCGATCTTCCACACGAGCTCCATGCCCAGGGACGCGACGTAGGCCAGGAAATACGGGATGTGCGTCTTGATCGGGGGCACGCCCATGGTGCGCGCGATCTCCACGCAGAAGTCCTGCAGGGTGACCGACTCGCCGTCGTGCACAAGATAGCCGTTGCCCACCGCCCGCTTGTCCTCGGAGATGAGCATGAGCAGGTCCACGAGGTTCTCGACGTACGTGGGCCACACGATCACGTCCTTGCGCCAGAAGATGAGGTCCTTTTTCACGATGGCGTCGGCCAAAAGCGGAACGAAGGTCTTGTCGCCCACGCCGTACACCCAGCAGGGGTAGACCATGGTGACGGGGAGCCCCAGCTTGTGGTACTTCCACGAGATTTCCTCTGCCTCAATCTTGGAATCGGGATAGGGCTCCCCCCATTTCTCCAGGGGATATGACTCGTCCAGCACCACGTCCTCACGGCGGCCGAACACGTCGTTCGTGCTCATGTCCACGAAGCGGCCGACCCCGGCCTCATGCGCCGCGCGGCAGATGTTCTCGGTCCCCCCGATGGTCACGTCCTGGAAGAGCTTCCAGGGCGCCCAGTCGGTGACGACCGCGGCGCAGTGGAACACGATGTCGCACCCGCTCACGGCTTTCTTCACCGACTCGTAATCGCAGATGTCGCCGTACACGATCTCGACGCCCTTCGCCCTGAGCGCCTCCTCCCCCGGGTCGCCCTTCAGAACGAACGCGCGGACCTTGTTCTTCTTCGCGAGGTTCCTGTCCACGAGATGGCCGCCGATGAACCCGGAGGCGCCGGTGATGAGTACTTTTTTCATGGAATACCTGACTGTATATTTATAGGATGCGGCCATGGTAGGCACACTCGAATAAATATTGCAATTAAAATGCGGCAATCGAATGACAAAAATATCATTTGGGGGATATACCCGCGCCGGATGAAAACCGTCATTCGTACAACCTGGCGGCGGCGGCCGGCCGCGGCATGCTCCTGATGAGAGTGTTTCTGCCCGGCACGGGGGACATCGCCCTTCCCGAAGACCCTCTTTCTCGTAGAATTTAATCCCGCGTATTTATGGGGATATATCCCGTTATGCGAAAAACCTGGCGGATGATCGCGGCGGGGGTGTGCGCGGCCATCCCGGAACCAGGGCCGTTGTTACATTCCCCGCCAGCATGATTCGTTTATTACTGACCGGGTATTCAGTAAATTCTTTAATGCAATTTATGCAAAATCTTTACACATCGATAATAAAAACCCCCTATTTACAAAATCGCGTTATGCTGATCTTCTCAGTGATTGACGATGGAATTTCAAAAAACCGCACGGACGGGATAATATATTTCAACAACATGAAAACGCAATTAATAATATAGTTATGCGAAATTTACTGGACAGAAAACATCTGTCCGATAATGAGAGCACATAAAAATATACACGTCACTCTCACACACATTTTCGAAAACGGTAACGGGCATGAAGGGAAAGATAATTCTTGCGTCTCTGGCATTCCTCTGCATTCTCCCGCATTCGCTGTTCGCCTACGGCTTCGGCGCGTATGGAACAATTTCGCCGGATATAACTTCATTTCACGGGATTTCCTCCGGCAGCAGCGGCGGAGGAGGGAACTTGAAAGCCGATTATTCGCTCGGCTTCGGGCTGGTACTCGACTCGGCGGTGGCAAAAAACGAAAGATTCAATTATCGCCTCTCCCTGGAATACAACAACATGATATCCTGGGGAAACCGTTTTTTCGATTCGTATTCCAGAAATACGGTGATGATGATCAATACCTTCGGGTTCGCCCTGTGGACGTCGAAATTCATGCGCCTGTGGATGGGTCCAGAACTTGTGCTCGGATATAAGTTCTATTCACGCAGCGACAGATACTTTTATCCCGCCAGTATCTTTGGCTCCAACGCTTATAGATCCAGGGTCGAATCGGAACGTATCGGTATCGCGAACATAGGCGCGGTTCTCGGCATCAACTTCAACATGGGAAGCGCATTCACGATACTCTTTGAGACAGGTTTACGAGGCGGTATGAGCATAGGGAACTACGAGAGAAAGGAAAAAGGTTTCACGTACCTCTATAACGTGGCGCTACCGATTAATAAAGATTCAAGTTATGATTCCGGCGGCGGCAATATCGATTTCTTCGCCAAGGTGGGGTTCATGTTCCGCGTCAGGGACAGGTATGCCGATACCGGGAAACCCGATAAAGCCAAGAAAAGCTATGAAATGATAACTTCACTTGAAGGCAATTAAATGAAAAAGGCGTTTTTGACCTCACTCGGCATTCTGCTCGTGATGCATTGCGTCACCGGTTCGCGGTCCTTTGCCCTTGGCGTCGGCCTGTACACAAGGGGAAGCGGCTCCATTTCCACGATGAACTTCAACCCGAACAAGGGCGGCGGCGTGGATTACATCCTCGGGGCGGGCCTGGTGCTCGATACCGCAGTCGCGAAGAACAAGCACTTCAACTACCGGCTGTATCTCGGCTATGATACCGTGATGGACAGCGGCGGGCGTCTCTTCGATAAATTCAACATGCACAGGGCCGTATTCACCAATACGTTCGGCTTCGCGGTGCATGCCAGCAAATACATACGCCTGTGGCTCGGTCCGGTGGTATCGTTCCAGGTGCAGTACGGCAATGCAAAATACTCGGATTACTATTATTCGATTGTCCAGTATGAAAATTATCAAGTTACCCGGAAGACCACGATCTATATCATCGACCCAGATTCAATCTGAATTGCACCACTCTTCTGAGAATACTTGGTTTGGTGTTTT
>CAYRGX010000056.1:0-3290 GCA_964423905.1 uncultured Leptospirales bacterium
GTCTCGAAGATCGTAACCGACGCTGTCCGTGTCTATCTCCCCCTTCTGGTGAAGGCCCTTCTCCAGAAGATAATCTCCGATAGTTATCGGTGTCGAAATCACGCGGTCGCCGTGCGGAGCCACGGCCATACGGTGTGCTGGATCACTCTGTGGGGCGTTCGGTTCCCCATACGGCGAGAAAAATTTGTTTACCTCATCAACTCTTTTCCCCAAACACGCTATATTTCTGAACCTTATGCTCCGATAATGAAATGACACTATATGGGCATGGTGGTTCTATGGCGAAAAAGGTACTAACTTTCTCAAGAGGAAAGCAAATAATCAAGAGTGGTAAATATGAAAAGAGAATGTATGTCATTCTCGAGGGTGAAGTTGAGATTTCATTTGAAGTGAATGCTGAGCGTGTATTCCTTGCCCGCCTGGCAAAAGGGGACTTCTTCGGGGAGGTGAGTCTTTTCGAGGATATCGAGCGCACCGCCAATGTCCATGCGATAACCGACGTGCGGCTCACCTACATGGATAACATTGACGATCTCGAACGATTTCTGCTGCTCAATCCCAGGCTGGCCGTGAGAATGGTGAAAACCCTCGTCCGGCGCATCGCCGATACCGATCAACTCCTGAAAAGCGAGCTTTCCGGTCACAGGGTGATGAAATATATGTGGTAGGGGGATATATTCTCGACCTACCGCAACATCTGCGTCATTGATTCCAGGCAATTGCTGTCAATCCCATCGAAGGTGGCAGTCCTGTTTCATTTATGCGATACACCTTGATATGCTCACGACCTGTTTCGGCCGGAGCCGCGACGCATGTCCGATACGCGCCAGAGGCCGAGGCTCTTGTCGGAATAGGTCCCGTTTCCCTCGGTGCAATCCTCGTTGATGATCGCAACGGGCACGCCGAGTGAAAATGGCCGCTTCTCCAGGTTTACGATCCTCCAGTCGCCGGTCGTAATATCCTCATTATGATCGCATCCGGTGAATGTCGTCGCGAGGATATAGCCAATATCGGCGCACGCGATATTCTCGAGCGCCTTCATGACATCGTCATTGGAAAGATGGACGAGACAGTCCCGGCATAACAACAGGTCAGCCCGTGGAAGCTCTCCGCTTACGATATCGATTTCAATGAATTCCCTTCCCGGCTTCCCGAATTTTGTCCTGTTCCTTATGACGAGCTCGGGCACAATATCCCCGCCGATGTAGCGCTCGATCGGCAGATCGAGAGAGCTCATCCAGCCGAAATCCCCGCAGGGAATGTCGAGGAGGATATTCACGCCGAGGTCCCTCACCAGTCGCGCGATGGCGGGACCGACGGTCGCGGTCTGGCCGCTGCCCGATCCGTTGCCTGACACGGACGAGCTGCCCGACCAGTGATTGTTCTCGTAGATGTAGGTGAAGATCTCTCTCCTTCCGTATCGCAACCCGCATGACTCCCTCTTCCTGAAGAAATGCCGGTCAAAGGGCACCTCGCCTCTCTTCCGTTCGCGAGTCATCGCCCACCAACCCCTTTCCGGAGGATCGAGAGGATCGCAAGCGTGTTCAACGCCGACCGTGTCACGAATGACGGGATATTCGCGTATTCCTGGTCGAGCGTTCCGTCGCCGGATCGCACGGAGCAGTGGCAGTTGTCGCCCGACGGCCCAAGCCCGTCGATGACCGGCATGGCGTCCCAGAGATAATTCCCGTCGGAAAGCCCGCCGCGGCGCTCCACAAGCGCGCGGATGCCCATCGCGTTTGCGGCATTCTCCCAGTGCCCGAAAAGAGCGCGCGATCCCGCGTTCTCGGGCCAGGGCGGCACCTCGCGCTCGAGGCTCACCCTTGTGGAACAGCGAAAACGGCCGTCGGCGCTCGCCACGGCCGGCATCCGTTCGAGCGCGAGTATATCCCCCTTCGCCGTGCGGAACACTCCGGGGTCAAAGGCGCGCATTTCGACGAGGGCCGTGGCCGCATGCGGCACCCGGTTCACCACGGTCCCGCCGGACACAACGCCCGTGTTCACGGTGAGCTCGCGCCCGTGATCCGTCAGGGCCTCGAGCGCGAGCACAACGGACGCGAGCTGCGTCACGGCGCTGGCCCCCCGTTCGTGCGCGGCGCCGGAATGCGCACCGCGACCTGCAGTGTCGACGCGGAACACGGCCCGCCCCTTTCGCGAGACCACCAGATAGTTATCGGTATTCTCGTCGGTGCCGGACTCGAATACCAGGCACGCGTCCGCGTCCCCGGCGCGCGAAAGGCAGAGCCCGGCGAAATCGTCCGAATCGACCTCCTCCGAGGCGTTCAGGATGATCGTCCAACGCGCGCGGTCGAACTCATCGGGCGCGAAATGCGCCAGCGCCGAAAGGGTCATGTACATGACGACGGTCCCGCCCTTGATGTCGTTCGCGCCGGGCCCGTATACGCGATCGCCCTCGATGCGCCACGCAAAGCCGTTCGCGCGCTCTTCTTCCTCGGTGAAGACCGTGTCGAGATGCGACAGGAGGAGGAGTTTCGACCCTCCCTTCCCCGGCCGGTTGAGTACCAGGTGGCGGCCGAAGCGTGGGTTGGACGAGGTGACGCGTTCATGCGTAAAGCCGAGGCGCGCGAACGCACGCGCGGTGTATTTTCCCAGGCGCTCCACTCCCGCGGAGTTCTCGGTGAACGAGTTGATACCCATCATGGCGCGAAGGTGTTCCATGCTTTCGTCCATGATGCCGGAAAGGTATTCCCGGAGCGGTCCGGGCCCAGGAGTGGGACTGGTCATATCAATCTTGATTTTTCAATCGTGGACCGAGAGGTCTATCGGGGCGTTGTCGAAACTCTCGACGATACGGTTCTCGTCGAATTTCCTCGAGGCCACCATGTTCCTGAGATGGATGAACGAATCTGGCTCCACGTCATCGAACGTCAGCGCCAGGCAGTTTTCATCGCTCCGCACGACCTCTCCCTTCAGCAACAGCGACAGGTGGGAAGTGGTCCCATAAAAGTTGAGGGATATATCCACCTTCTGGCCGCGGGGAATGGCGCCCCTGGCACGAACGAGCATTCCGCTCGTGCTGATGTTGTCCGCCTCGCCGTCGATCACAGTGTCGCCGGCCCTCACAAGGACCCTCGAGTGTACTGGAATCCGCATCGCTTCTCGGTTTTCCTTGCTCATGCGTACATCCTTGCCGCTTGTTATGGTTCAATGTAGCACCCGCCCCGGGAAAAAGCAAACAAAAAGCATGTACGTTATCGTAAAATGTATTCTTGATACCATGCACCTTTATATTATGGTTGCTTTTTTTAAATGGTCAATCCACCTGAAGG
>CAYRGX010000056.1:3390-20505 GCA_964423905.1 uncultured Leptospirales bacterium
TGTCTGGCACCGGGCCTGAAGGTGTCTGGCACCGGGCCTGAAGGTGTCTGGCACCGGGCCTGAAGGTGTCTGGCACCCAGCACGGGGCGGACTTGATCCTTATAGGGAGTTCCCTTAGATATGTTTTTTTCTTTCAAACAGTCCGATGTTCACTGGCTGGACATATCCCTCATCGTCGCGTATCTCACCGGGATTACGGTATTCGGATATTATTTTCACAACCGTATCAGGACCTCCCGCGATTACTTTCTCGCGGGGAAAACCCTTCCCTGGTGGGTCATCGGCCTTTCGATCATCGGAACCAACATAGGCTCGAACGACTACGTGGGCGGGGCCGGCGGCGCCTATCGCATCGGCATCGCCCAGGCCAACTTCGAGTGGATCGGGGCCATCCCCGCGATGATCCTTGCCGCCATCGTGTTCATCCCCTTTTACTGGCGCGCGGGCGTGTACTCGATACCGGAATACCTGGGCCGCAGGTACAGCGCCGCGGTCAGGGTCATATCCGCCGCGGTCCTCAGCCTCTTCTCGGTGCTCATCGTGGGCGTGTTTCTCTGGTCCACTGCCCTCATGCTCGAAACCTACCTCGGCTGGCCGGTCTTCTTCAGCATCTTCATCACGGCCGGCGTGGTGGGTCTCTACACCGTGACGGGTGGGCTCGCCGCGGTCACCTACACCGACGCGGTACAGCTCGTCATCATGTTCATCGGGGCGATCGGCGTCGCGTTCGTAGGGTTCGACCGCGTCGGCGGCATGGACCGTTTCGTCGCGGAAGTGCAGACGCGCTTCCCCGACCATTTCAAGGCATTCCTTCCATCAACGCACGAAGAATTCCCGTGGCCCGGCGTGCTCCTGGGACTCGGCATGGTGCTCTCCCCCGCGTACTGGTGTGCGAACCAGGCCATTCTCCAGCGCTGCCTGGGCGCGAAGTCCGAGTGGGACGGCAAGGCGTCCATGGTCTTCGCGGCTATGGCGAAAACGCTCGTGCCGTTCCTGATCGTGCTTCCCGGCTTTTTCGCGCTCGTCATGGTGAAGGGAAAGCTCGGCAACGCGGACCAGGCGCTTCCCTGGGTGGTGAAGCACCTGCTGCCGCCGGGAATATCCGGCCTGCTCTTCGTGGCGTTCATCGCGGCGCTGCAGTCCTCGATATCGTCGACGCTCAACTCCGCCTCGGTGATGATCACGCGAGACATCATCGGCACGGTGCGGGGCACCCCTCTGTCCGACTCGACCGAACTCCGGCTCGGCAAGGCCATCACCGTGGCCGCGCTCGCGGTTGGCTTGCTCTGCGCGCCCCTCACCGCGAAATTCAGGGGGATATACGTGTACGTGCAGCAGCTCCTCTCGTTTTTCCAGGGACCGGTGTTCGCGCTCATCCTGCTCGGAATCATGAACAGGAGGATCACGCCCGCGGCAGGGCTCTGGGCTCTCGTCGGCGGCCTCTGTTTCGCGGCGGGGCTCGGGGTCTGTGGCCTCAACATGCTCTACATCGCTTTCTGGAGCTTCGTGTTCAGCGCGGTGGTGCTCCTCGCGGTCAGCGCCGTGACCGCGCCGAAGCCCGAGGCGGAACTCGAGAATCTCACCTACAGCGCCACGGTGAGGAAAGACTGATGTTCGAATGGATACACGCGCTCCCGCTCTGGACCGCCAAGCTCGGCGCGCTCTGCCTGTTCGGTGGCATCCTCGCGTTCACGTGGACGCTCCCGAAGGAGTTCGTCTTCCACGGCGCACCCGATCGAGCACGCTGGCGCGACCTCCGTATCTGGGCCACGGCGCTCATTCTTTTCCAGATGGCGATCTACTGGGTTTTCTAATCGTCGTCAGCGAAGATATGATATGCTTTTCTCAGGAAGGTGTCTGGCACCGGAAAATAAAAGTCTCTGACACTTCTCGCCGCCTAAAAATCCACATATATATCCCCCCCCCTCCTGACCAAAAATAAACATTTATTATAGAATGGATATATTTCCACTATGCTCCTGGTACGGATCATCGTTACAATAGCACAAAACACCTCGTCATTTCCAGAATTCTCTGGTTTTGAACAGACAATACACCATAAAATATAGTATCTATATATCATACCGTCTGGACGGTAAAAGATACATAGCCGGATAATTCGGCCGGAATTCGAAATCGGAGGATTCATAATGCGTAAACGAATAGTCATTATCGTGCTCGCAATGGCACTTGCACTGCCCGCGGCGCTTTTCGCCGGCGGGAGCAACAACAATACGTGCGCCACAAAATATCCCATCGTCCTTGCCCACGGCATGGGCTTCTCCGCGCAGGTCTGCGGCGTCGTTGATTACTGGTGGGGAATCGAATCGGCCCTCGAGGACCAGGGCGCCAACGTGTATATCACTTCCGTCAACGGCATGGACGGCACATCGGCCAAGGCCGCGTCATGGAGGAACCAGGTGCTCCAGATTCTTGCCGTGACGGGCAAATCCAAGGTCAACGTCATCGGCCACTCACACGGGACCCTTTATTCACGTTATGCAATATCAAACCTCGGGCTGGCCTCGAACGTCGTAAGCTACACGAGCCTGTGCGGCCCGCATCGCGGCAGCGCGATCGCCGATCTTCTCATGTACGGCATCCCCGACAGCATGAAGGGCACCATCGGCGCGGTGATCGACTCGCTCTATGTCTTCGTATTCGGCGATGACAATCCCAACAGCATCCAGAATGGATGGGACCTGACCCGATCGTTCATGACCGGCACGTTCAACCCCAACACTCCCGACCGTTCCGGCATTTACTACCAGAGCTGGGCGGCGAAGGCGAACTGGGGATGCCCCAGCGTGGTGCTCGAGCCCACATGGCTCATACTGAAAGGCATCGAGGGCGACAACGACGGCCTCGTGTCGGTCACGAGCGCGAAATGGGGCAACTACCGCGGCGTCAAATCCGGCTCGTGGTGGAGCCCTGGCGTTGACCATGCCGGCATGATCAACCATTTCTTCGGTATCACGCCCGGTTTCGACGCGCCGACCTTCTACAAGGAAATCGTCGGCGATTTGAAGAATCGCGGCTACTGATCTTCTGCGAAATGCACATATCACAAGCCGTAAAAGAGGGCGTCGCTGGACGCCCTCTTTTCTTTCAGTCTATCCCCCGTAACACGAAAAAAAACCCGGTTCTTTCAACTTATCCCATTATAGAGTCATTTGCTCTTGACGTCAATGCCGGTATATCTATATATTAAAAATAGTGTACATTATCTGTAACATGACTGCCCGGCCATCATCGTTCGATGTCCCGGCATCGAAGCGGGGATGTTCCGGACGACAGAATGCAGAATCCCATTGACAAGACAATTCTCATAGTCGAAGACGAAGCGATAATCGCCCTCGATACCGCGGCAAATCTTCGCAAGGAAGGATACAGCGTCCTCGTAGCCTCCACCGGGGAAGGCGCCATCGAGATTGTCGCAGGCAACCCCGGCATAAACCTCATCCTTATGGACATCAACCTCGGCCATGGCATCGACGGGACCGACGCGGCCGTCGAGATTCTGAAGCTTCGCGATATCCCCATCGTATTTCTGTCGTCGCACACGCAGAAAGAGATGGTCGAACGGACCGAAAACATCACATCCTACGGCTTCGTATTCAAGCACTCCGGCACCGCGATACTGATAGCGTCCCTGAAAATGGCTTTCAGGCTTCACGAGGCGCGCAGGCAGCTGCAAATCAGCGAGGAGCGTTACCACTCCTTCGTGCGCCAGAGCAACGAGGGCATCTATTGCCTGGAGCTTGAAAAACCCGTTGACGTACGGTTGCCCGTCGAGACGCAAATCGACTTAATCCTCGAACACATGCGCATCGCAGAATGCAACGACGCATTCATGGCGATCTACGAGGCATCCTCCCCCTCGCAGATCATAGGCCGCCGTTTTAGCGAAAATCCGTATATCAAAAACAGCGAAACCAGCCGAAACGACTTCCGTTCCTTCATCAATGCCGGCTACCGGCTTTCGGACCTTCAAACATCGGAGACGCGTCCCGAAGGGACGACTCTATATTTCAACGACAACGCTATCGGTTTTATCGAGAACGGTTTTCTCAAGAGAATATGGGGGACTCGCACCGATATCTCCGACCGAAAGCGCCTCGAAGACCTTCTGCGTTAAAGCGAACAACTCTATCGCATGATCTTTTCATACTCCCCGGTCGGTATTCTCGTCTTCGACCGCGAAAGCACGATCATCGATTGCAACGACGAGCTGATCCGCATCATCGGATCGTCGCGCGAGCAGCTCATCGGGTTCAATTTGCAGAAAAGCCTCGTGAACGAAACTGCACAAACCGCCCTCAGGGAGGCCCTCTCAGGAAAAACGGTGCAGTATGACGGCGAGTACCGTTCCATCACGGCAGGAAAGGTGACATACCTCCACGGATGGCTCGCGGGGATCACGGACGACAGCGGTTCCTTCGTCAACGGCATCGGGATTCTGGAAAACATAACCGAGCACAAGCGCATCGAGGACGCCCTGCGCGAGAGCGAGGGAAAGTACCGGGCGTTGATTGAGAATGCAAGGGATGCAATTGTAGTGGCGCGCGATGGCTACCTTGTATTCGCCAATCCCATAGCCGAAGACATGACCGGGTTCAGGGTCGAAAACCACCTTACCCGTCCCTTTATCGATTTTGTCCATCCCGATGACAGGCAAATGATCGCCGAAAACTACTTAAAGAGAATGGCCGGGGAATCCATCCCCGACCAGTATACCTTCCGGGTCGTGCGCAGGGACGGCGAAACTCGCTGGGTGGAAATACGGGTCGCACTCATAACATGGGAGGGCGCGCCCGCCACGATGAACATGATCGTGGACATCACCGACCGGAAGCGCCTCGAGGAGTCCCTCATCGAGAGCGAAGCCATGTTCAAGACCCTGTTCAACGCCAATCCATTCATTATCACCATCAGCACCGTTCGTGACGGCCGCTTCGTCCAAGTCAACGAAAGCTTCGAGCGATTCTTCGGGTACCGCGCGGCCGAGGTCATCGGGAAATCATCGGTGGAACTCAACCTGTACCCCGATCCCGAACAACGGCAGGCGCTGCTGACACAGCTCCTCGAAAAGGGCACGCTCCGGAATTTCGAGGCCGACGTCAGGAAAAAATCCGGCGAAATATGCCACACGCTGGTTTCCGTGGACACCATCACCATCAGGGACGTGCTCCACATCGTGGTCGTGCTTACCGACATCACGGAACTCAAGAGGACACAGGAGGCGCTCGCGTCCTCGAACAGGGAAAAGGACGTCATCCTGAGCGAGCTCCAGCACAGGGTGAAGAACAATCTCGGCGTCATCTCCAGCCTGCTTTCCCTTGAAATGACCAACCTGTCTGATGACCATTCAAGGGCCGTGTTCCGCGACTCGATATCGCGCATCCAGTCCATGTCGTCGATCTACGAGCAGCTCTACCAGTCGTCAAACCTCGACCGTGTGGATCTCGACAGGTATATGTCGAAACTGTCGTTACTCATCTACGAGACCTACGCCATCGATCCCGGGCGGGTTCACCTCGAGCTGTCAGTTGAAGAACTGTCGCTGGACCTGAAGCGCGCGGTGCCGCTGGGACTCATCCTGAACGAGCTGCTTACCAATGCCATGAAATACGCCTTCCCCACGGGCTTCGAGGGGACACTCCGGATCGAGCTAGCACGGAAAGGTGAATTCATGGAACTCATCGTTGCCGACGATGGGCTGGGGATGCAGAACGTGAAAAAGGGCGAAGACTATGTCGGCATGGGGCTGCAGATCGTGGACCTGCTCGCGAAACAGATTCATGGCAGTTTCGAGATACACGGCGGCAAGGGAACGACGGCAAGAGTGATTTTCCCCATCAGCGACGCCCGCGATTGAAACGTCATTCTACGATGATCGCGGCGCCTAGCGCTCCGGGGGGATATCGGCCGGCGCGTCGCTGGGATCGTGCCCGCCGCCTTCGGCGGGTCCGTCCCTGGGTACGGTGAAACCTCGCATCCAGAAATTCTCGTCGAACCCCGGATCGAGACCCGCGTAATACTTTTTCAGAATCTTGAACTTCTTCTTTACGATGGCGTATTTCCACGCCCTCGCGTGGAAATCCTTCCGGTCCCCCATGGTGTACTCCACCATCGTGGCGATGTCCTCCTCGAGCTCGCTCATCCCGTACTCGCAGGCGAAGCCCGCGGAAAAGGCGTTCTCGGTGCGGCTGACGCCCGCGCGGCCGCTTCGGATCGCGTCCAACCCGCCGCGGGAATACGCGAAGCCCGGCTTGTTCGTCTCCCGCCACTCGTCGCGCGGGAAACCGTTGTAGTAGACCAGGAGATGGCTCAGTTCATGGTCGAAGGTCCCCGTGACCCATTCGTCCGCGTACCAGGGCCGCACCGTGATGATCAGGCTCCTCGTGCTGTAGCCCGCGGTGGCGCCGTATGCCACGCTGTAAAAGGACAGCGTGTCGCAAAGCGCCACGCTCGTCAGGTAGCGGTAAATGAATCCCTCCGGATAGCGTTCGAGCGATTTCCAGATGCACACCGCGGCCTTGCCGTACATGTCCCTCCGCAGAGGAGTCGCCCTCCCGAGCACGGGCGCGCCCCGCCACTCCGGCGGAATCATGCTGTTCACGTTCAGCTCGATCTTTATGCCGAAGCGTTTTTCGATCGCGGCGAAATCGACGTTTTCGGGGGGCTCCGCGAACAGGATCACGGCCCGAAAGACGATAACGACGGCGAATGTCAGTATCCAGGTTCGTTTCATCGACCTTTTCCCGAACGGGTCATGTTGTGACTCGCGCGTCCGGTCGCATACGACGCGATCCGGCGCACAGCTTTAATATATACATTACGTATATCCCGTCAAATTTTTTTACCGCGGTTGAGGGCCGAATGGCGGTTGAGAATCCTCCCTTCGAGAAGGCCCGACACTCCGAAGTAGACCTGGTTCTCGCCGCCCGGGTCGAATCCGCGTGCGTATCCCAGGAATCCGTCGATATCGTACTCGTAGCCCGCGGTTATCCCCAGGTGGAGCTCCGCGCCCGCGGAGCAGCGAATCCCCCTCATCCACGAGGTGCCGTACCAGACATTGCCGCAGTCGAAAAAGACCGCCATCCAGAGGTCGCGAAAATAGACGGGGACCGTCATCACCCCCGCGTCCTTCTGCACGATTGGAAAACGGTACTCGGCCGTGGCCGCGGCGATATTCTCACCGTAGATGCCGCTCGAGCGATATCCGCGGAGGCCCCACGCGTCCTCACCCGTCGGCGGCGAGAACGTGGACCCGGTCTCGTATCTTCCAAGGTAGTAAGGCCCGAGATAGCCGTTGCGGTCGCCCCGGGTTATGCCGCCGCGCACCCTCGCCATGAGCACGTGGTTCTGCACGAACCCCGGCAGGTAATGCGCGTATTCGCCGCTCAGCCGGTAAAAATTGCCCTCTGACCCGAGCCAGCGCTGGAACACCGACGCGCGCAGCGTAAGCTCGCCGCCGTCTTCCCTGCTGATGGAATAGGGATAGGCGCGCGCGAAACCGAGCCGGTAACTCGCCTGGACGCGCCCGAACAGGTGCCGGCGGCGCGTCTTCCCGGGCGAGGGATAATACCCGATGTACCTGTCGTATCCCCTGAAGAGGGGATTGTAGGTGTCGAGGAACTGCTGCTCGTAGAGATAGTAGAGGGATATCGACTGACCCAGGTTGAAGCGGTTCCACGGCACGGATATGCCCGCGTAGCCGTATCGCACCGACTCCCTGATGATGCGGTACCCGGTCGCGCCCCAGGGGAAGGTATCCCCTCCCGGGTACAGGGCTTCATCGTAATAGCCGAGCAGCAAGTCCGGGTAGAGCCCGGAATAGCAGTAGGATACGTCCAGGGTCATGCGCCGCTGCACCGCGGCGAAATCCGCGGCGATCTCCCAGAAGTGACGGTTGAGCGTGTCGTTCCCGTCGATCACGGCGCCGAAGGTGCAATCGTAGCCTCCCCCGGGAAGCTCGTCGGTGTGAAAGGCGGGCACCCAGTACGACGGGAGCGCGGACCGGAACGGGTTGTAGCGCCGCGCGCCCTCACCGGCCCCCCCGGTTTTTTCGGTCTCCTTCGGCGAAAAGAACTCGGTCCCGACCCCCTGGATGGAGACCGATTCCCCGGAGAAGGCGCGCGCCGGGTAGTCCATGTACGCGGCCACCATCCCCGCGCCCGTATACGACGAGAACACGATGAGCTTCCCGTCGCGGGTCACGTCGGGACTGAAGGCCCCGCCCGTCATGTTCGTGATGCGGCGGAGCGCGCCGTTCGCGGTGTCGAGCTCGAAGAGGTTGTAGATCCCACCGCGGTCGGACGAGAAGACGATCCTTTTTCCGTCGGGGTGCCACACCGCCTCGCCGTCGACCGCGTCGTCGTTCGTGAGGCGGCTGCTCTTCCCGTCGGAGAGATCGACCATGAAGAGATCCACGCGCCCCGCCGAGTCCCTGGCGGTGAACACGAGGCGGTCCCCGCCGGGGGAGAACGCCGGGTGCGAGAGGTGCAGCGCGGACCCGGCGATGACCGCCTTCCTCCCGGAAAGGTCCGGCCCGGCCGTCTCGAGCGAATAGCGCTCCCCGTCGAAGCTCACGAACGCGGCCCGCGTTCCGTCGCGCGAGAGCGCGATGCCGCTTCCGTGAAGCGCGCGGGTCAGGCGCCGGTAGCGCCCGTCGTAGCGGAAGGCCTCGCGCACCCGGTTGAAGGAGCGGACCAGCTCCAGGTCCGAGAGCACCGCGGAGCCGTCGGGCGCGACCGACAGGGAGTTGGGATAATTCAGACGGCAGAGGACCTCCTCCCCCCCGCCGAGGTCCCTTCTCACAAGGGACCATGGGCCGCGCGGCGTATATCGCACGTAATACACGCGCTTTCCGTCGGCCGAGAAGCGCGGGTAGTATGCCGACGTCTCCCCTCGCGAAAGCGCGCGGTACTCCGTCTCTCCCGCGGCGCGCACCGCGTCAATCTGCGCCGCATAACGCTTATCGAGCGCGGCCCTCCATTCCTTCCAGAGCGCGGCGAACGATTTCCCGTACACTTTTTTCGCGTCCCTGTTGAAGAAGTAGGGTATGGGATAGATGTTGTCCGAGAACGGTATGATGTTGTCCGCGTTGAAGCGGAGGAACCTCGCCAGGCTCCCCTCTCCGAAGCGCTCCTCCAGGTATTTCAGGAACATTCCGCCGTAGAGGTACGGGACCTCGCCCTGCGGCCAGTCTCGCGGAAAATGCGACGCGTCCGCGATGCCGCGGAACCGCCCCGCGGCCGCGTCCGCGCGCAACACCATGTCGGTATAGGCGCTGTTCGCGCGCCCCGCGCCGCGCGACGATTCGCGGAGCACGGCGCTCCCCTCCACGCTCCACGCGGGAAGAAACATGTTCGGGAAGATCAGCCTCCCCATGATGAAACGGCTCGCCAGCGGAAGGCCCCTGACCATGTCGGTGTCGAGCACGTGTGCGTACTCGTGCACGAACACGATCCGCAGCCAGTCGTCGGCCCGATCCATCGAGGAATTGCTCTCAGGACGCGCCGCATAGATCACGATCCGGTTCCACGGCATCAACGTGGTCATGCCATTCGCCTCGTCGGTCGAGTTCACGAGCACCACGTCGGTCCTGAAGCGCGGCTTCCACCCGATCGCGGGCGCCAGGCGCCCGTGCTCCTCCTCGGCGATCGCGGCAAGCCGCTCCGCGGTCCGCTCCATGCCCCGCGGAAAGTGAATCCAGAAATGCGGCGTCCTGATGGACCGCCAGCGGATCGACTGGTCGTACTTTTCGGACATGACCCAGGGGAGAAACCCGTCCCGGGGCCGCGCTGACGCGTGCGGGAGCGCCGCCAGAGCGACGAGCGCGGCCGCGGCGAATGCGATGTGCGGTGATCGGGGCATCGGCAAAATATCAGGAATATCCGCGATTTATGGAAGCACTTTTTTCCCATGCCGATAACTATCGGCGCGCGCGGCTTCCCGATTTCGCCTGGGGGGATAAATCCCCGGGCGGGCGCGGCCGAATACTGCTTGACATATCCTCCCGCGACTTTTCCCTCGATGATCGGGAACGGGGGGGATATATCCCCCGCCGACAACGGACCAGGTTCGCGAGGGAACGCGCCGGCAGGACCGGCCCGTAAGAAAATATCCCGAAAAAAATTGCACGACATGCCGACTGCGCCGTCGGGCGCCGGTCGCGCCGGAGGTAATACCATGCTCACCCGTTACGACGAATTCCTGTGCCACCAGGTGCCGGACACCTTCGACAGTGTGCAGACCAGCGCGAGGGAATGGACCGAGCGCGTGTGGTTCACCACGCACGACACCACGGGCGAATGCTTTCTCATCGGTGGCTTCGGGGTGTACGCCAACAGGAACGTCATGGACGCCTTCGCCTGCTGCGTGGTCGAGAACAGGACCCAGCACTGCGTCCGCGCCTCGCGCGCGCTCAGACCCCACATCGACAGGACATCCGTGGGCCCGATCGCGTACGAAATCGTCGACCCGCTGAAGAGCGTCCGCTTCTCGGTCGGGAAGAACCCCGAGGGGATGGAGTGCGATATCGTTTTCACCGGCACCATGCCCGCCCACGAGGAGGACACCCAGTTCTCGAAGGAAAACGGCAGGGTGCTCGAGAACATCAAGCGCTACGTGCAGACGGGACACGCCTCCGGCTTTATTCTCGCGGGAAACCGAATGTTCGATCTCTCCCCGGAGAGGTACCTGTGCGAGCGCGACCATTCGTGGGGCATTCGCCGCGGGGGCGGCGTGCCCGAGACCGGGGTCCAGCCCGGCGAGATACCGGTGGGATACCTTCACAACTTCGTCGCGGTGCAATTCGACGGGTGGGGAGCGACCTTCCACCTCAGGGAGGACCACGACGGGAGGCGCCTGGTCGAGAGCGGCGCCCTGATGTTCGCGGACGAAAATGAGCGCCACATAACTTCAATAAGCCACGAGTACAGATTCAGAAAGGACATACGACAGGTGACCGGCGGACGCATCGCACTCGGGTGCGCGGACGGCACGTCGAAATCGATGACCTGCAGGGCGCTCTCGCCCCTCTACCTGCGCGCGGGCGGATACTTCGGCTACAGGGACTTCGTGCACGGCCTCTGGAAGGGCCCCGAGTTCGTGGACGGGCTTACCCTGGATCTTACCGATCCCGCGCAGGTGAAGGAGCTCTCGTTCATAGAGGACGTCCTCTGTGAATTCGATTGCGACGGGAAAAAAGGCTACGGTATCGTGGAAATCGTCGTGGTGGGACGTTATCCGCGCTACGGCTACGAGTCCTGGTAACGCCTGCAGGTATATCCCCCTAAATACCAATAGTGACCGGGCCATTGAAAGGGCCCGGAACCTGGACAATTATCCCCGGATGACTATAAATAATACCGGCACGGGATTTTTTTCCTAAAAAATTTGTCATTTTCTCCGCACGTCCACAGTATATGGGTACATGAAAACAAAAGCGAAATCCGGTTATGCCATTTCCTTTCGCACCGTCGCGGTCATCGCGATGGCCGCGTGCATCGCGGTCCCTGGCGGCTGCGCCGGCGGGGGAAAATCCATTCTGCCCGTCACTCAGTCCGGGACACGACCCTTTTACATGGGCATGTCCGCGTTCCCGTGGGCCTATAGCGCCGAATCGATAGAGTGGAACTTCGATCGCATCGAGGGAGAGGCAGACCTCGTCGCGCACCATATGGACAACGGCATCCCGTGGGACGTCTGTCTGAGCGGCGCCCCGTTGCCGCAGAACATCATCGACGCCCTGAACCACAGAAAGGAGCGCACCCCGGCGGGCCACGGGAACTATGTCGCCGTGACCCCGCTCGATACCAACCGGGCCGCCCTGGCGCCGCTCTGGAACGCCGCGGGCGACAATCAGCCGCTGCCCTCCCCGTGGAGTGGATACGCGTTCAACCATCCGAACGTGAAGGCCGCGTACCTGGAGTACTGCCGCCGCATCATCAACATCCTGCAGCCCGACTACCTGAATATCGCGATCGAGGCGAACCTGCTCGCGGAAAACTCCCCCGCGAAATGGGACGCGTTCATGGAACTGCACAGGCACGTCTATACCGCGTTGAAGACCGACCACCCGGAGCTGGTCATCATGGTGTCGATGACGGGCATCGATCTCGTCGAGGGATATACCGGCTCCGATCACGCGGCCCAGACCGCCGCGTTCACGCAGCTCATGGAGTATTCGGATTATTTCGGGATATCGCTGCACCCGCACCTCACACTCTACGCGCCGGATCTCAACCTACCCCTCTCCATGTTCGACGATATATTCTCGCTCAGCGACAAGCCCGCGTGCATCTGCGAGACATCCTTTCCCGCGGAACGCTTATCCATAACGGCGCCGAGGCCGTACTCGTGCAACGGGACCCCGGAGAAGCAGCGGCAATTCATGGGCGATCTCCTGTCGAAGGCGCGCGAGCACAACCTGCGCTTCGTTGTCAACTATCTCGTGCGCGACTACGACCGTCTCTGCGAGGATCTGGGCTGGACCGATGGCATGCTCGTCCTATGGCGCGACACGGGCCTGTATGACGGGGACGGCGTTCCGCGACCGGCCCACACCGTCTGGATGGATTGGCTCTTTCTCCCGGTCAAGGAGTGACGGGATCGCCGCCGGTACCGATAACTATCGGTCAAACGACCACGGCCCCCCGGTTAGGCGCTCGCGTCGCCAGCAACGCTCTTCCTGGTATGCGCCTGTATGCCGCTCAATGCCACATTTCATGGCACGATCGTGCCATGAATCCATTATAATGCCGTACACCAAAGGGTGCTTCCACTCCAGTGCGGAGCCATTCGACCGATAGTTATCGGTATTTTTCATACGCACCGCTCGCAGGCAGCGGACAAAATACAACGGGCAATAAATTTTTACTTTACAATGGTTTTTTCCCCGGTGAATATATCCCTATATTGCTTTTTTCAGAGGCCCCATGGATTTTGGCAAGCTCATCAATGTACTCCGGCGGAGCATCATAACACGCATCATCTTCTCGTTCATGATTGCCGCCGGTTCCGCCACCCTCATCGTGTATATCATCAACTTCCTGATCGTAAGGGCCAATATCACGAACCTCGTCAATCAGGATCTGCGCCTGTTCTCGGATCTCCTCTATACGCTCGTGGACAACCACTTCAGCGACCGCGACTACCGTGAAAAATTCCGCGAGCGCGTCGGGGACGAACCCACGGCGGCCCTGTACGACGAGCGATTCCAGGATTTCGCGAAAAAAGTTCGGAACATCAAGATAGGCGATTCGGGGTATGTCTATATCATCAACGCCGACGGCATCCTCATGATCCATCCCTCGAAGGAGGGCGGCAATATAGGGAAAGAGCCTTTCGTCAAGGACATCATAAAGAAAAAAAACGGGATCATGGAATACTCCTGGGAGGGAAAACGCAAGCTCGTATCATTCAGGCGCTACGAACCGCTCGGGTGGACCATCGTGGCTGGCGCCTACTACAACGATTTCATCGGCAAGCCCTTCAGGGAGGTTGCCGTAACCACCATCGTGTCAATCGTGGTCCTTGCGGTACTTCTCTTCATGGTCACCTACTACATGCTGATAAGGCTCGTGGTCAGGCCGCTGGCGTACGCGAAAAAAATCGCCCGTCTCATCCGCGACGGCAACCTTTACATTGAGATCGGCCACCACAGGGACGACGAGGTGGGTTCCATGCTCGGTTCGCTCGGTGAAATCATGAGTGTGCAGAAGGGAATCCTGACCAACATGAACGCGCTGGTGGGCACCCTGATGGAAACGTCGTCGAACATGGCTGGCGTCAGCAACCGGATGTCCAAGATGTCCCAGGACCAGGCATCATCCATGGAAGAGACATCCGCCGCGCTTGAAGAGGCCCTGGCCTCGATGGAGCATATCAACGACCGCGCGCAGACCCAGTACCAGAACGTGGATAAAAACGCCGAGCGAATGGGCAAGATGGCGGCCGAGGCGCTCGAATCGTACAACGACGCGGTCGCCGTGACGAGCCTCATGACATCGACCGCGGAATACGCGAGAAACAGCCAGGACGACCTCAACCGGATGGTCAACGAGATACAGAACATCAAGGACAGCACATCCCAGATCGCAGAGATTATCAAGATCATACAGGACATCTCGGAGCAGGTGAACCTGCTCTCACTGAACGCGGCCATCGAGGCGGCGCGCGCCGGCGAGCACGGGAAGGGATTCGCGGTCGTCGCGGATGAGATCTCCAAGCTCGCCGAAGAGACCGCCGACAGCGCGAAGAACATCACCAACCTCGTCAAGGAGGGAAACGCGCGCGTCGATTCGGGCACGGAGATCGTCACCAGAACCGCACAGACGTTCCACCGCATCATCGAATCCATCGACGAGGTCGCGTCGCACGTTACCAAGTTCTCCGGCACCCTGAAGCTCCTTTCCGACACGTCTTCCGAGGCGCGCGGGCGCACGGACCTCATCAAGAATTATTCCAACGAAATATCGACATCGACCAGGGAGCAGATGCTCTCAAACAAGGAAATGTCCTCGGCAGTGGAAAAAGTGAACAGCGCGTCGCAGGAGCTGGTGTCTTACGCGGATACCATTCTCAAGGCGTCGCAGGAGATCGACCGGATATCGGGCAATATCAGGACCCAGCTCGACCACTTCAAGATCGGTGACGTGAAGAAATAGCCGCACATACGCCCGCTGGCGCGGGCGCGACTACGGTGTCAGTAGAATTCCCTTTTCGAGGTCCCCACGTTTTCCCCCTCAATCTGAGAAAACTCCTTCAGGAGCTCCTTCTGGCGCGGTGTGAGTTTTTTCGGGACCCTGACGTTTATCTTCACGAGCTGGTCCCCCCGCCCATACGATCCGAGGTACGGGATCCCGTTCCCCTTGAGACGGAAGACCTGCCCGTTCTCGGTGCCCGCCGGGATCTTCATCTTGGCCGTCCCCCCCGTAATGGTGGGAACCTCTATCTCGCCGCCAAGACAAACGAGCGGGAACGATACATCGATGATGGATATGATATCGTTACCGTGACGCTCGAAGAACTGGTGCTTCTGCACATGGATGACGACATACAGGTCGCCGCGGGTGCCCCCGCTCGGGCCCTGCTCGCCCTCGCCCGTTATTTTCAGCCTGGAGCCCGATTCGACTCCCGCGGGAATTTTTACAGTGATGGTTCGCTTTCGCATTTTGAGGCCGGTCCCGTCGCAGCTCTTGCACGGGGAGCTGATGATCTTGCCGGCGCCGTGGCATTTGTAGCACGCCTGGGTGATCGAGAAAAAACCCTGTGTCTGCCTTATCTGCCCCGTACCGTTGCAGACGTTGCACACCGCGGGCTTGGTGCCGGCCTTGGCGCCGGTCCCCTGGCAGGTATCGCATGTCTCGTGGCGGGGAACCTCGATCTGTACCTCCTTGCCCGTCGCGGCTTCCTCGAGCGTTATGGACAGGTCGTACTGGATGTCTCCGCCGCGGCGGGGTCTGCCGGACCTGCCGCGCGAGCCGAAGGGCGAGCCGAAGAAACCCTCGAATATATCGCTGAAATCGAAATCCCCGAATATGTCGGAAAAATCCGAATACGCGCCCCGGCCGAAGCCCTCGAATCCCTGCACGCCTTCGTGGCCGAACTTGTCGTACGAAGCCCTCTTCTTGGGATCGCGAAGCACCTCGTAGGCCTCGGTCGCCTCCTTGAATTTTTCCTCCGCATCCTTGTCGCCCTTGTTCTTGTCGGGATGGTACTTGAGCGCGAGCTTCCTGTATGCCTGTTTGATATCCTGCTCGGACGAGTTTTTCGACACCCCGAGAACTTCGTAATAATCCCGTTTTGCCACGTGTGCTACCTTTTCCGCCTCATTTATATCAGCTCACGATACCTGACGGGGGGATCGTTACCCGTCCCCCCGTCACGCGAACTTACTTCTTTTTATCATCGTCGACCACTTCGTAGTCAGCGTCGTAGACTTTTTCGCCGCCCGGGCCCTGGCCGGGTTTTTCCCGTCCCTGCGATCCGGAGGAAGCATCAGGCCGCGGTCCCTGTTCCTGCTGCTGGCCCGCCTGCGCGTGTTCCCCGTACATTCTCTCCGCGAACTTGTGGGAAGCCTGTTCCAGCCTCGCGCGGGCGTCCTTGATCGCGGCCAGGTTGTCCGATTCCATAGCTTTGCGGAGGCTGGTGATCTCGCCCTCGATCTCGCTCTTTTCGCTGTCAGAGAGCTTGTCCCCGTTCTCGCGGATGAGCTTCTCTATCGAGTAAACGAGCGTATCGGCCTCGTTGCGCGCCTCGATGAGCTCGCGAGCCTTTTTGTCTTCCGTGGCGTGCGACTCGGCGTCGCGCACCATGTTTTTGATCTCATCCTCGCTCAGGCCGCTCGAGGACTCGATGCGTATCTTCTGCTCTTTGCCCGTACCCAGGTCCTTCGCTGAGACGTGGACGATACCGTTCGCGTCGATATCGAAGGTCACCTCGATCTGGGGCACGCCGCGCGGCGCGGGAGGTATGCCGACCAGGTCAAAGCGCCCCAGCGTCCTGTTCTGGGAGGCGAGCTCCCGCTCGCCCTGCAGGACGTGAATGGATACGGCCGGCTGGCTGTCGGTGGCCGTGGAGAATATCTGGCTCTTCCTCGTCGGGATCGTGGTGTTCCTCTCGATCAGGCGCGTCATGACGCCGCCGAGGGTCTCGATCCCCAGCGAGAGGGGCGTAACGTCCAGCAGGAGCACGTCGTGTACGTCGCCGGCGAGAACGCCGCCCTGGATGGCCGCGCCGACCGCCACGACCTCATCCGGATTCACACCCTTGTGAGGCTCTTTACCGAAAATGCGCTTCACGAGCTCCTGAACCGCCGGCATCCGGGTGGAGCCGCCGACCAGGATGACCTCGTCGATGTCGCCGGGGGTCATGCCCGCGTCCTCGAGGGCGCGCTGGCACGGTTCTTTGGTCAAATCGATCAGGTCCTCGATAAGCTGCTCGAGCTTCGAGCGGGAGAGATTCAATACCAGGTGCTTGGGGCCTCCCTGGTCCGCAGTCAGGAACGGGATATTGATCTCGGTCTGGAGCTTGCTCGAAAGCTCTATCTTGGCCTTTTCCGCCGCCTCCTTGAGGCGCTGCAGGGCCATCTTGTCCGTCGAG
>CAYRGX010000057.1:0-20500 GCA_964423905.1 uncultured Leptospirales bacterium
CCTTCTTGCCGCGCCCGTCCCCGGCGCGGTCTTCGTCGGCATCGCTGTCACGGTCCTCGCTGACCGTATCCTTGACGGCGCCCGCTGCCTTCTTTTCGGCTCCGAAAACCGGGGATGCCGCGATAACGAAGAGCGCGAGTATGGAAATGAGTGCATTCATTGGTTTCATGATCCGGCCCCATTGAACTCTTTTATGGAGTGTAAGCAGAGTTATGTTCATGGATTATTATCGGACATAACAGGCGTAAAATAAAGTACGATACCTGAAAATAATTGATTTCGCCATGGCGCGGCCAAAATGGCTTGCGATTACCGGGATCGCCCGCATCATCGTTGCATGACCGTACAGATGAACGATATCCTGGAATGCAAGGGGGTCGAGTTCGTGATAGCGGCTGCCGACGGGGAAGGACTTTTCCTCCCGTCGGATTACGGCCTTTACCCCGTGCCTGCGTGTACCGCGTGCTGGAAGGGATATCTCTGCTGCTACGGGCTTTCGGGGGTCGCGCTCTCGCTCGAAACGCTGTACCTCGGCGCTCTTCCGGAAAAAGATCGCGGGACGCTCGTAAACGGCGTGGGGCCGGTGCCGGTAAGGGATGGCATGCCCTTTTCGCTCGCGTATTATGATCTGTCGCTCCACGTTGCCTTTACCGGGAAGCTCACCGTCGCCCGGGAATATATCCACGGAAGAGGAGGGCGCCTGGGCGTGCACGCGCCATGGGATTTCGAGGAGGTCCGGGAGCTTGCGTTCAAGGAAGGGAGACTGGAATCATGTGAGGATATATCCCCCCTCATGGCGGACATTAGAAAAACGGAATGAATCCCCCCGCAATCTGCAGTGTTACGGTCCATTTTTTCTTGACAGTCGCGTTTCAGTCGTGTTCAATCGTTGACTCAAGCGAGGGATGTTCCCTTGCGAACATTGATAAATTGGGAAGGTGGCGATGAACAGGCGTGACACGGGCGTGCGATTTTCAAAGGCGATGTCGGTGTTCATCTGCCTGATCGCGTACCTTGCGGGATTGGCGTTCGCGACCGCGGTGGTGATCATTCTCGACCGGGTCCATCCCCTTCCGGCCGCGTTCGCGGCCGATTTCGCCGCCACGGTGGTGGTGTTCGTGTTCAGCGGCGCGCTGAACAATTCCAGCATGTACGATCCCTACTGGAGCGTCGCCCCGCTGCCTCTCGCGCTTTACTGGCTGTACCGGAGCGCCCCGGCGGAAATCACGGCCCGCCAGGTCGCGGTGCTCGTGCTCATCCTCGCCTGGGGCGGGCGCCTGACCTACAACTGGTACCGGCAGTGGAAGGGGCTCGGTCACGAGGACTGGCGGTACATGGATTTCAGGACGAAGACCGGGAAGTTCTACTGGCCGGTGAGCTTTCTCGGCATCCATTTTTTCCCCACGGTAATGGTCTTTACCGGTTGCCTTTCCGTTTACGCGGTGATGTCGTCGCCCGGCGCTCCGCTCGGCATGCTCGACGCGGCCGGGCTCGCGGTCGCGGCAGGCGCGATCGTCGTCGAGGCCGTTGCCGACCGGCAGCTCCACGCCTTCGTGAAGTCGAATCCGCCGCGCGAGGCGATCCTGTCGACGGGACTCTGGGCCTGCTCGCGCCACCCCAATTATTTCGGCGAGATATCGTTCTGGTGGGGTCTTTTCCTCTTTTCGGTCGCCGCGGGCGCCGCGAACTGGTGGACCGTGGCAGGCCCCGTGGCCATGACGATCATGTTCGTCGCGGTGAGCATCCCCCTCATGGAAAAGCGCATGCTCTCGAGGAGGCCGCAGTACGCGGAGCGGCAGAAACGCGTATCGGCGCTGGTCCCCTGGTTTCCCGGGAAGAAGGGCTGATACTCAGGCCAGCAAGTCCCGCGCGGCCAGGTCGTCGGCCACGTCGTGAAGTCCGAGGGCTCGCAGTGCGCCGCCCCTCTGCAGGCCGGTGGCCGGGTTCCATCCCCTCAACTCGTAATATTCGTCGCGCATCTTCTCGAATCCCGTGATGTCGATCACCGTATCCGAAGCAGGCGGTTTTCAGGGTCGAGCGCGCCGACATGGGGATCGACCTCGTCCAAGTAAATCTTTGTCGCCAGGCCCCTGCCTCCGTGATAAAGGTCGGCATAGGTTTCGGTGGAAATGGCGGATATGTCGCCGGTGGATGGATCGACGCGCTGGATCGAGCCAGTGTAGGCTTTCCGCAATATGTTTATTTTAACACATCATCAATAGGCGGGGGCATGATTGCAAGCACATTACCGAATCTGAAATGGAGCTGATCTGGGATGAGGTGGATATATCCCTCCAGGGGAATTACCCGGGGTCATTAAAACCGGAAGCCACCCTCTCAGGTGGCTTCCTACTCCGCGTTGATCATGTATGTACCTGTACGCTGAAATGTGATCCGGTCCCCTCAGTACATTGCTTTTATGAAGCTTAAGGTGGGATGAAAGAATCTAAAGCCTTCTTTCATCGCTCATCTCACTGTTACGGACCGAATCCTCTCATTCATAATATACAAAATGCCGGGAAATTCAGCAACAAAAATGAGCGAAAAAACGGAAATGACATAATTTTTTTATCACATCGCGAGCGTGCATTAAAGAATGATGGACATTACCGATCGCGATGGTAGCGTCAGGTATTGCATCAACTGCAAGGGACGTGCGCGTTCGGCGGCCATCATTCGGATCGGAATCAAGCGGTGGGTATGGATGAAAGATGAAAATGCGTTCGAAAGGATTCCCGGGCTCGACGCGTTGAGGGGTGCGGCCGTTTTACTGATGATAGGACAGCACGCCGGGTTCTGGCTCTGGGACATGGACGGGAGCGGCGCCTTCATCGCGGACCTTTTCTACGACCACCCGTTCCTGGTCGGCTTCAACGCGCTCGGGGGCCTGGCCGCGCCGCTTTTCATCATGCTCGCGGGCGCGGGCGCGGACTTCTTCCTGTCCGGGCGCGGCGGCCTCCCGCGCACGATCATAACGCGCGGCGTCCTGGTCATGATTTTCGGCTTCTGCCTGAACCTCGCCGCGCGGGGCTGGCTTACCGCGGGATCGTGGTACGTGCTGCACCTCATCGGGCTCGGGCTCGTCGTGTCGCCCGCGCTCGCCCGCATCGGCACCGTCCGGCTCGTCGCGCTGGCGTTCGCGGTGCTTTTCGCCGCGCCCGCGCTGCAGCAGGCGCTCGGCACGCCCCTCTTGATCGGCGACGATGTGATGACGAACGATTCGCTTCCCTGGGGCCCCGCGCGGCTGGCACTGGTCGAGGGGCATTTCCCGGTGTTCCCCTGGATGTTCCTGTTCATCTCCGGAATGGCCTGCGGCCGGTGGGCCCTCGCGGGCCGCGGGAAGCCAATCGCCGCGTATGCCCTGGCCTGCCTCGCGGGTGGCGCGTCCCTGGCGGCCGCCGGCATCATCGCCGAAGCGGCGGGCGTGTTGCTGCCATTTGGGAGGGCCTTTTATCCCTCGCCCGTGTTCTATCCCGCGATGCCGCCGATAACGCTCGCGCTCGCGGCCGTGTCCTCCGGTCTCTTTCTCGCGGCCCTCGCCGCGGACAGGGCGTTCGGTCCCGCCGACACGAACGTGTTCGTGTGTCTGGGCAGGTCGTCGTTCACGCTCCTCCTGGCCCACATCGCCGCGCTCTGCTGGCTGACCGGCCCGCTCGGGATCTACCAGTCGCTCGGCGCGCGCGCCACCGGCCTCGCGACCGCCGGGGCGCTCGCGGCCGCGGCCCTGTTCGCCCGCCTCTGGCGCGGGGCCGGGTACCGGTTCGGCGCGGAATGGCTCGTGCGTAAAATATCGGGCTGAGGCGCGGCGCGCAGCGGGGTATTTGGCTTGACGCGCCGCCGCACCGGCGGCGAGTATATCGGACATGACCACCGGGACATCTTATTCAAACAAATCCGTCCTGCGAGGGGACTCGTTTCCCTTCCGCAGGAGGTGCCACTACCACGAGCTGTTCGTGAACAGCGGCGGGGATATCTATCCCTGCTGCATCAGCTGGAACGATCCGGGCATGCGCATCGCGCACGTGGACGATCCCGATATCATGGAAAGGCTGGCCGCGTTCGACGCGAGGTGCGCCTGCTCGTCGTTCGTGATGGATACGACCCTTCCCGGCGTTCCCGCCGATTACAAGCTGAACGTCGAGTTCTCGCTCGACTGCAACGCGGCATGCGCCATGTGCTGCGTGGACGCGCCGCACCGCCGCGGGCCGTACGCGCATTACGACGGGATCGACAGGCTCATGGAAACGCTCCCCTCCATAAGCCATTTGGTGGCGCAGGGAGGCGAGGTCCTCGTTCAGAAGGACACCATGCGGTGGCTCGCGCGCGCGAAAGTCGCCAGGCCGGAAATGCCCATGGCGCTCATCACCAACGGGAACGTGGCCGCGGAGATGGCCGCGGAGGTCGGGGAGCTTTTTTTCAACGTGCTCATATCGATATACGGCTTCCAGGACGCCACCTACCGGGCGGTCACCGGCCTGCCGCTCCAGAGGACGCGCCGGTTCGCCGAGGAGCTATCGCGGCGCGGTAACACGACCGTGCACCTCAAGTTCCTGGTCACGCCGCTGAACCTGCACGAGGCCGCGCTCTTCCTCCGATGGGCCGCGGGAATCGGCCCCTCCACCGTGTCGTTCATCGACGCCGCCACTGAGTCGTACCTCAGGCGCGACACGAAAGACCGCTTCTGGGACACGGTCATCGCCAGGAGCGGCTCGGCCCTCAGGGACGCGCTCGCCGCCGCGCGCGAGGGGCTCGCCGCCAGCGGCACCGTGGTGCTCGTCGACGCCTTCACGCGCGCCATGTTCGGGCTGGACGATGATTTCATCGCCGCGCGGGGCCTCACGGGCATCGTGCTCCCGAACCCGATGGTGGGATGAACCTTGGACCGCCCTCACACAGCATTAACGGCCGCCGGGGTGAGGGAGGGCATATCCCGCTAAAAAACGATTGCGTTTTTCAGCCGAACGCGGCATCATAGGGGCCGCGCGAGAACAGGGGGATACGCCCCTCCCGGGCACTGCGCCGCGGGCATATTTAGTACGGCGGAGAATACCATGAAAAAAATTTCCGCGAGCACGTTCGTTGCATTGATCGCCGCACTGTCGCTTCTTTCAGGGTGCAGGTTCGATGTCGCCGCTTCCCTGGGCCTTCGGCAGGCCGCGGATCTCGTGCGCCCGGGCGCGAAGGGCGCCGCGGCAGTCGACGCGGTATTGAAATTCGAGATCGGCAGCGAGGACGACTTCAAGCAGAAAAAGGACGAGTACGCCGCGGTAATGGGCGGGTATTTCGACGGGATCAGGAACGTCCGCTTCCACAAGGAGGAACTGTCCAGCTACTTCATGTGCGATGCGAAGGTGTTTCTCGTTCCCGCGGGTGCCGCCGTCCCCGAAGGGAAAAAGGTGATACTTTACTTCACGGTTTCGCCCGCCGCGAACGGCTTCGCCCTGGGACTTTGCATCGACCCGAAGGGGCTCGCGGGCCTGAACACCGTAATCAATGAAAAGTATTACCAGACCATAAAAATCGAGGACATCAAGATTACGCTGGCGGTGAAAAACGACCTCCCCGCCGCGATCAAGCTGAAGGCGTACAGCGTGTACGCGGACGGAAAGCCCATTCCTCTGTCGGCCGACCTCGCACTCGGGCCGGGACGCGAATGCTCGGTGCGCATTTCGGACATCCTCCGCGACAGCATCTACCTCGAAGGCGGGAAGGTCTTTCTCGATGTGGACACCGTAAGTCCGCGCGCTGAAGGCGAGGGGAAAAAATAGCGATAGTCGGCCGGCCATGAGCGGGAAGGAGCTTTTTCGTTTCGTCCTCGGATACGCGGTTGGCATCGCGATCTTTTTCGTGCTCGTGCCCCTCGCGATTTTTTTCGTGTCGCGTGCGGCCGCCCCGTGCGACGTCATCCTTCCCGGCGGCCCTGTAATCGGCGCCGTGATTTCTGCGGCTCTTTTTTCCGTCGGCGCCTATTTTGCCGCGTGGTCGAACATCGCGCTGGCCCGCATCGGCAAGGGCGGTCCCACCGATGGCTTTGGCGTGGCGGTGAGCCCCAGGACCAGGCACCTGGTCATGGTTGGGCCCTACCGGTACACCCGCAACCCCATGGCCTTCGGAACCTATACCTGCTATGTGTCGTTCGCGGTCTGGCTCGGTTCGGCCGCGGCCCTCCTGTTCCTGGCCCTCATGCTGTTTATTATTGTGCCGTACCTGCACCGGTCGGAGGAAAGGCGCCTGAAGGCCGACTTCGGCGAGGAGTACGAGGAATACAAAAGAAGGGTTTCTTTCTTCGTTCCGATGCCGCCGAAGGATTGAATGCACCGCTATCCCGGGAGGATATATCCCATGAAGAAAAAACTCACAGTGATACTACCGCTTTTTTTGCTGGCGTTCACGTTTTTTTTCAAGCAATGCGAAGGCTGCCAGAAGCAGAGACCCGAACCGCAGAAGCGAGTGACCGAGACGGTCAAGGGGGCGCCGCCGGTGCATCCGGAGACGGCGAAGCTGTTGCCAACCATAACATTTTCAATGGGGTTCCCCGCGCCCGTGTTCGACCTCACCGATGTTAAGGAGGTCCGGGGAAAGTTCCGCTACGAGACGTCGTCTCCATACCTCCCCATCGTGTCGGTCGTCGTGAACCTCGTCGTTTGCGCGGGACTTGCGTTCCTCCTGCTGCGGTTCTGCGACGGTGGGAAATGGAACGAGGTCCGTAAGGTGATGATCATAATCTGCGTGAACCTCGCGCTTTTTAATGTCTCGGTGTTCATCATGCACATGCCGGATATCGTTGCATCGGTCTTGGTCTATGTATACCTCTATCCGGTGGGCTGGATCAAAGCGGGGATAGGGCTCGTGGTGAAGCTCGACAGCTTCAACCTCCCCTCGAGGATATACTTCGTCCTGTTGACGGCCGCCATCTACGGAGCGGTCCGCGCGGTCCAGGCGATACGCGCCAGCGTGAAGGCAAAACGCGCCGTCGCCGGCTGACAGGCGGCGGGGGGCCGCCGGCCGGTAATCCGCAATGAGGCGTCATGAACGGTCGGCGGCCGGTTCATGACGGGGCGGGCCCTCCGCGTTCTGGAGGTAACGGTCCCTCAGGGACAGGAGCGCGGCGGTGAGCTCCGCCCCGGTCACGGGCGTTCCGTCGTTGTTCGAGACGAGGAGCTTGTCGATCAGCGTCCCGTCCTCTTCGGCGCGGGTCAGCCCGCGCACGAACTCGATCACCCGGTCCACCTCGACATCGGCCGTCGCGTGGATCGATCCATCCCTTCCGAGCATGGCGAGAATGGCGGCGACGCGGAATACCTCCCTTCTTTCCATGGCCTCCCCCTGGAGGCCCTTTATATTGCCCAGCATGATCTTCTCCGACATCTGGAGCCGCTCGGTAAGGGTGCGGATCAGCGTCAGGGCGAAGTCGGGATTGTGCCTGATGAGGGCATCCATGTTGTTCTTTTTGGCCACCGCGACGATGCAATCGGTCAGGCAGATGGCAGTGGTCGCCCGGCCCGCCTCGTGTACAATCGACATTTCGCCGAATATCTGTCCCGGGCCGATGCTCTCCATGGTGATGATCTCGCCCTCGTTGCTCGTGGTCTTGTAAAAAAGGACGCGTCCCTTCTTGATGAGGTAAAACTCGTCGCCGCGCTCCCCCTCGTTGAATATCTTGTCGGCCCTCTGGTATATCCTCTCGGTCTGCATGGTCGTGATGGGACGCATGAAAAGCCTGCGGGTCGTCTCGAAGCCGGGGAGCTTGAGGTTGAAGACCAGGCCCTTGCGGTAGCGGTAGAGCAGGTACTTCAGATAAAAGAGCCTGAATCGCCAGTTGCGCTTCTCGACGATGACCACCGATCCGAGCGGCTCCTGCCGGTCCTCGTGATTTTCCCACACCACCCTGCAGGTGACCTCTGGCGAGGAAAAACCGGTGAAGACAAACCGCGCCGAAATTTCCGTCCCGAGCCCCATCGGTTCCGAGGTCTTGAGAAAGCAGTTCACCGCGCTGATGTCGTAGGTCACCATGGTCTCGTCGACGCTGCCGGATCGAGAGACCTCGACGTCAGAGATGATGGGTATCTTCACCTCGCTTTCCTTGAAAAAACGCGGATTGATCGCGCCGACCATTATCAGGATAAGGCTGATGGACGAGGGGAAGACCCCCAGTATCATTATTTCCTCCTCCTTTTTGATGACGACTTCGAGCGCTCCGATGATCTCGTCGCGGTATGAGAGCCCCGCGAGCGCGACGAACATGAACAGCACCACGAAGAAAAATCGCACGAACCCCGGCCTCCACAGGAACAGGTGGACAGGGGAGATCTCCGGCATCCCCATCGACTGGAGGATCCACCGGTCGAACCTGGGCTGGCGGTAGATGGCGAGCCATTCCTCGAAGCGGATCCTCAGTGCCTGGAGCATGGCGTGCGGGATGAATCCCTGGGCCTTTGCCAGGAGGTATTCGAGCACCACGACCATGAGGATCAGGAGAGGCGCCGATAGGTAGGACGCCCTGCCGCCGCTGATGAGCAGGGCGTCGAAGGCGCCGTGCAGCACGACCGGATAAAACAGCGCCTTGGCAGCGTAAAATACGCGGTAGCCGCCGGTGTCGCAGAACTTGCGCATCCCCATGTAGTATCCCATGATGCCGCAGGTGGTCAGGTGAAGGGGGACGGTGTAGATCACGCGGATCAGGATGATCCCGTAGCCGTAGGTCATGGCGTAGAAAACGTTTTCCACGAGGGCGAAACCGATGCCGAAGGTCATCGCCGACAGGGCGGCCTGGATGACGGTGAAATCGGGGTGCCTCCTGAGCAGGACGAGGATAATCGCGAAGGCGCCGAGTTTTTCGACGACCGCGGCCTTGATGAATCCCTCGACGAGCGGCGAATAGCCCAGCCCGATGACGAGGAACAGCTGCGAGAGCACCGGCGCGGCGAGGATCAGGATGAGGGCCAGTATCGTCCCGGACAGGAATGATTGGATGTGTTCGATTAAATCCGACTTGAGCCTGAAGTACCTGAGGTAGATGAGATAAAAAAGCGGTATGGGAAACAATGACAGAAGTATTTTTTCTATCGTCATCGAAAGATCCTGGCGCGCATAATACCCCCTGTGTGGCAGCACACTTTTGTAGCATCGCGCCGGTATTTTTGCAATAAGATTTTTTGCAATCGGCAAAGGGGGGAGGGAGGGGGATATGCCCGCGGGCAGTGTCAGGCAGTCCGCGCCGCGAAAAATCGTTGCTCCCGCGGACAGGATATGGCGGGATATACCCATGACTGCCTGGATCGCAGATACTATATACCGGAGGTGACCCTTATGGATCGTCGTGAAGCGGAAGAATTATGCAATCGCTGGCTCCCCGTATGGACCGGCAACCGGCCGCAGGAGCTGGTGGACTTTTATGCTGACAATGCCTTTTACCGGGACCCCACTGTCAGGGACGGCCTGAATGGCAGGAACGAGCTCCTCCAATATTTCACGAAACTTCTCCGCAGCAACCCGGAATGGGTGTGGACGGCCGAGGAGCTGTTCCCCGCGGAAAAGGGGTTTATCCTCAAATGGAAGGCGGTCATCCCGGTGAAGGACGAGCGCATCGTCGAGTACGGGATGGATATCGTCGAGTGTGAAGGAGGCAGGATCACCAGGAACGAGGTGTACTTCGACTCGCGAGGGCTCATCGAGGCGATCCTCGCGAAGCGGGGGAGGTAGCGCAGCGCATCCCTCACCATGGCATATCCCCCTTTTCTTGAAAAAAAATTCCGGAAACACTTGACAATCGGGGGCCAGCGTAAAAATTCTATATTCCTGTCAGGAAGGCCAGCATACCTCAGTTGGTAGAGGAGTCGATTCGTAATCGACCTGTCCCCGGTTCGATTCCGGGTGCTGGCTCATGGATTCTGACGTCGAAAGAGGGACCTGCCTGGTCCCTTCTTTTATTTCTCCGGTTCCATGGGGCTGGGATTATCATTATACGTCACCATCATTCCTTCTTATGGTGATGTATTCAAATAAAAATTGCCCAAAAAACGATAACAATTCAATTAACTGCTTGCGACCGGATTGGCATTATTGATATGATAATTTCCGGTATTTTATCCTTATAGAATGATAAAACGATTGAAAAACCCGTCTGGATGGTAAAAAATACCTCCTGTTTAGGATTCGGACTTCCCGTGCAAATTGGGGGGACATTAATGATTGCTCCGGATAATTTACAACGCGTAAAAAGCGGCCTGGGGAATTTTAAAAAATACGGCGGAATCGTCATTGTCCTGAACTCCCTGCTGAGCCTCGTCGTATTCCTGATCGCGTATCCCGCGCTGCGGGACCACCGCCTCCTGATCCTCCTCGTGGTGCTCACTTTTCTTGAAGTGACCGCGATTTATTCGTTCTACATCTTCAGGACAAAGCGTCTGCTTTCTTTCGCTGACAGGACGGACCGTGAGAGCGAGGCCGGGTGGCACAAGGAATTCAGGAAGATGACGAGCGTCGTCTTCTGGTTCAACATGCTTTTCCTGTATTCCATCTACGTACCGTTTCTCATAACGGCGGCGATCTTTCTCGGGTATACAAACCTGTATTACCATTTCTTCGTGTTCTTTATCAACACCTTCCTCTTCCTGTTCCTGGGCTACAACGGCATGACCGTCTGGTTCACAAGGTCCTACCCGCTGGGGCGGTACGGGGCGCCGATCCACGTGCAGCAGCTGAGGAGCAAGATCGAGGCGCAGATCATCCCCGTGCTGCTGCTCAGCCTGGTCATCCTCTCCGTGAGCCTGTACGCGGTCAACGACCGTTTCATCCGGCATGAGACGGACCTGCGCATCGCTGACGCGGTGCGCTATTTCGCCGTATATGCGGCGCCCGGCGAGGATTACGCGTCCGCGGCGATTCCCGACGTCGTCAAGCGTACCGGCGGCACCACGATGTATATCGATACGGGCGGCAGGGTCCTGTATTCGGGAAAGCCGGGCCTTACAGGCAGGGAAATCGCGGCGGCGATCGAGCGCGGGAATCAGGCCGACTACCTGTATCGCGACACGCTGGACGGTCTCCGGGAAAGCAGGAAACGCCGCGAATCCCGCTTCGATGGCGTTTTCGAAGGCGATTCGGCGGTGTTCTTCACTCACAGGCTCAAGAATTCCGACGTGACCGCGGTGTTCGTCTTCAAGGATCTCACGCTTTACTGGCACTTCTACCTGTCCCTGTTCCTGACCACGCTCGCCATGTTCTTCCTGAACATCGCCATGTGGCTCGTGCTCGGAAAAAGGCTGGGAAAAATCTCGCGCTCCATCGATTCCGTCATGCCCGCCATCACCGCCGCGGCCAGGGGCGATTTCACGAAAGCGATCAAGCTCGTGAAATCCAGGGACATCCTGGAGGACTTCACGAGGTATTTCATGCAGTTCGTCGAGGGGATCAAGCTGTTCGTGACGCGTTCACGGGAGCTCTCGACGAGTCTCATGGAACTTTCCGCGTCCGTCGAGCAGGCGGGATCGTACATACGGACATCTTCCACGACGCACGCGGAAATGCTCAGGAGCTCGAACGACATCATGAGGGGAATATCCAACTCGTTTTCCGAGATCGCCGACGTGTCGCAGATCCAGAACCGCCGGGTCGAAAACTTCTACGGCGCCTACGCGGCGCTCAACGATTCCATGAACCACATTAACGACATGGCGGGGGAGGTCATCCAGGCCATCGCGCGGGTCGAGGAGAGCGCCTCCTCCGGGGGAAGGCTCGTCGAGATCACCTACCAGGGGATGCTCGACATCGAGAAATTCTACGCGGGCATACTGAACGTCATCCAGCTCATATCCGACATCGCGGAACAGGTCAACCTGCTGTCGCTCAACGCCTCGATCGAGGCGGCGCGCGCCGGGGAGTCGGGGAGGGGCTTCGCCGTGGTCGCAGAGGAGGTTTCGAAGCTCGCCGACCGCGCCGGATCGAGCGTGAAGGAAATCACCCAGCTCATAAAGGAAGGGAACATCGAGATCGGGCGCGACAAGGAAAACGTGCTGAACATGAAGAACGCGTTCGGCGTGATCGTCGAGAACATCGCCAACGGCGCGAAAATCGTCGACGGTTTCGTAGGCCTCATCAGGACAAGGGCCGACGACCTGGTGAAGAGCCGCGGCGACCTGATATCCATAAGCGAGTTTTCAAAAAACCTGTCCGACTCGACCGGCGCGCAGAAGACGGACGCGGTCTCGGTGGCGGACACCATCAGCACCGTGAGCTCCGATGCGGGTGTGTTCGTGGACCAGTCGGAGAGGCTGGCAGAATCGTCGCGGCACCTCAGGGAGATGGCGGTCTCCCTGAACGAGATGCTCGAGCGTTACAAGCTGTAGGGCTCAGTCGAATATTTTTTCCTGCGCCGCGCGTCCCTGGTCGTCGTAGAATTTCCACGGACCCTTTCTCTTCCCCTGGAAGTACGATCCCTTCGATTCCATGCGGCCGTCCTGGCGGTAGTACTCCCAGCTCCCGTGCTTGATATCGTCCTGGTATTCCCCGGTTTCCTTCCTGCTCCCGTTCGGGTAGAAGATGTTGGATACGCCGTTGCGCTGGCCTTTCTTGTAGTTGGTGATTTCCTTTGTGGTGCCGTCCTCGTAGTATTCCATCGACTTCCTGATCTTCAGGCCGTTCTCGTAGGTTTCGTCGGACTTTCCCAGCCCGGATTCGTAATACATGACGCGGTTCCCGTGCAGGAGTCCGTTTTTGTACCAGGCGGTACCCAGGAGCTTGCCGGACGGATAGTAATATTTCCATTCGCCCTCCTGCCGTCCCCGGGCATACCTGCCCTCTGCCAGGATGGCGCCCGCTCTGGAAAGGAGCTTCCAGGGCCCCTCGGGCAGGCCATGACGGGCGGCGCCCCTGCCGATAAGGCTCCCGTCGGTCTTTTTCGCCTCGCAGGGGCCGTCAGGGGTGTCCGGCGGCAGGGTGAGCCCGGCTGCCAGCTCGAATACCGTAAGTTTCCTTACCTGCTTGTCCCCGGTCGTGGCGCATGACAGGAGCGCCGCAAAGGCCGGGAATAGTATTAATATGTACAGTAACTTACGCATGATATGTTCTCCTTTCATTATGTGGGGGATCATACCTCCGGCGGCCATATCCCCCTCGTATATTCGAAAAAAGCTGTTCTTAATGCAATTATCGGCCGAAAATGATAAAAAGGTGGCAAAAATACAAGAGTCCGGCAGGGACCTGCCCGTCAAATGTTTTTTTCCACCCAAAAGGCAAGAGGTGATATCCTATGATGAGATCACTGTGGACCGCGGCCTCCGGGATGGTCGGCCAGCAGTTCAATATCGACACCATATCCAACAACCTGGCGAACGTGAACACCTATGGGTTCAAGAAACAGAGGGCCGAATTCGAGGACCTTCTGTACCAGACCCTCCTCATGGCGGGCACGCCCGCGACCGAGGTCACCGAAGTGCCCACCGGTATCCAGGTTGGGCACGGCGTGAAGGTTTCAGCCACGCAGAAAATGTTTTCGCAGGGTAGCCTGCAGTCGACCGAGAACAAGCTGGACATAGCGCTTGAAGGCGACGGTTTTTTCAAGATACAGCTCTATGACGGGACCATGGCATACACCAGGGACGGCTCGTTCAAGATCGACTCGAACCGTCAGGTCGTGACTTCCAACGGGTATCTGCTGGAGCCGCCGCTGATCCTTCCAGAGAACTTCATTATGGACTCGCTTTCCATCAGCCAGGACGGGAGGATACACGTCAAGATAGTGGGAGAGGAAGACCCGGTCGAGGTCGGCCAGCTAGAGATATACCGGTTCGTGAACCCCGCGGGCCTGTCGAGCATCGGCGGCAACCTCTTCAAGATGACGCCCGCCTCGGGCGACGAAATTGCCGGACAGCCCGGCCTGGACGGCATGGCCAAGACCCACCAGGGCTTCCTGGAAATGTCGAACGTGAAGGTCGTGGAGGAGCTTGTGAACATGATCGTGGCACAACGGGCCTACGAGGTGAACTCCAAGGCGATACAGACTTCCGACTCGATGCTGGGAACGGCCATAGGCCTCAAGCGGTAACCATGGCGCGCCTTTTATCGCTCGCGGTTCTGATCCTGATGCTGGCGCCCCTCGCGGCCCGTGACAGGAGCGTGTACCTTTATTCGCGCGCTTCCGCCGGCGCGGGCGGACTCCGCCTCGCGGACGTGGGCGCGATCGACGCGGACGCGGAAAGCGCCGCATCGCTCGGCGAGGCGCGCTTCGACGAGAAGGCATTCGCGGACGGGTTCGTCGACCGGGACGAGGTCGCAGCCCTGCTGCGCTCCGCGGGCGCGCCGGACGTGATCGTGCGCGGCGCGGGCGTGCGCGTGACCGCGGCCGCCGCGGAAATTCCTGCGAAGGAAGTGATCGTGCCGAAAGGCGGAGCCGTCAAGTTCGTCGTGATAACCGGCGCGGTCAGGATCACGGTACCCGGCACCGCCGCGATGGATGGCGCCGAGGGGGACACCATCGGCGTGAAGCTTAGGAAGGGAAAAACGCTCCGCGGGGTGGTCCGTGCCGACGGGAGCGTGGAGACGCGCCTGTGAAGGCACTGGTGCACGCCGTAATTGCTGTCGTCATCGGAGCCGCCGCGCTCTCCGCGGCGAGCCTCTGGCGCGACCGGAACATCTATTCCCCCGATGCCAACCTCGGGCCGGGCAACGTCATCGTCATCAACGTGAACGACATCAGCGACATGCGCTTCAGGGTAAGCACCTCGGGCAAGTCGACGAGCGATGTATCTTCAACCCCTGACACGAACATCACCATGTTCCTGCCGAAGGCGAACGCTTCAAGGAAATCATCCGGGGAGGACCGTCTCGAGTTCAACGGCAAAGGTAACATGAAGTTTTCGATCGCGGCTCGCGTGGTCAACCGGGTGCAGGGCGGGATGCTCTCCGTGGCGGGGACCAAGACCTACACCTTCAACGGGGAGCGGAGCGTGATGACGGTGTCGGGGATGGTGGACGGCTCCATGATCCGCGGGCGGACGATCGACGCGCGCAACGTGGTCGATTTCGCGCTGGAGATCAGGGGCCTCAAGCCCGGTATCGCGCTCAAGCGCGATCCCCTCAAGGAGGACGACAAGGCGAGCGCGGACCTGACGGAGGAAGAGAAGCAGCAGATGATACTGAACTACCTGCAGAGAATACTCGGGGAGCTGATGCGCTGACATGAAAAAGGCCGCCATGATACTCGCAGCGATCTTGCTTCTGTCCGGCGCGGCCTGGGCGGAAGTCACGGTCAAGGTGCGGGACATATCCTACATTGACGGGCTCAAGGAGAACCAGTTATTCGGCTACGGGCTTGTGGTGGGGCTTCAGGGAACCGGAGATACGAAGAAATCGCCGCTCGCGCTCTCGTCGCTGAAGAACGTGCTTCGCGGCCTGGGCATGGAGAGCGACGAGCTCCTGTCGCAGAACAGCGCCGCGGTGCTCGTCACGGCGCAGCTCCCACCGTTCGCAAGGGTCGGCGACAGGATCGACGTGACCGTGTCGTCCATCGGCGACGCGAAATCCCTCGAGGGGGGCATGCTCATCCAGTCACCGCTCAGGGGCGCGGACGGGGCGATCTACGTGGCCGCCCAGGGACCGCTTTCCTTCGGGAGGCAAAAGGGAGGCACCGACCGCAAGTTCGTGAGGACCTCGGCGGTCATGCCCGGCGGCGGGATCGTCGAGAAGGAAGTCATCCCGGAAATCGTCAGCGAGGGCGCCATCTACCTGGTTCTCAAGAACTGGGACTACACCATGGCGACCGAGATCATGAAGTCGCTGGCGCAGAAATATCCCGATTCCAGGCCCGAGTCGTCGAAGGGAGGAAAGATCAGGATCACCATACCGAAAGACGCCCCTCTTTCCGAGTTCATCGCGGGGATCGAGTCCATTGAGATCACCCCGGTGTTCGGCGCGCGCGTGGTCGTAAGCGAACGCGACGGGACCATCGTGAGCGGCGGAGAGGTGAAGATATCGGAATGCATGGTGAGCCGCGAGGGGCTTACGGTCGAAGTGAAGGAAAAGTCGCGAAAGGCCTCCGCGATGCACCTGGCCGATACGGGAACCGTGAAGGAGCTCGTCGACGCGATGAACGCGATCGGGGCCACCACCGCCGACATCATCGCCATACTGAAGGCGCTTAAGGCCGCGGGGGCGCTCCACGCGGAGCTCATAGTGAGGTAACACATGTCAACCGTCAACGTGCTCAACCAGATAGTCCGTTCGCGAATGGAGGCGGATCCCGCGGTCCACGACAGGGGTTTCTCGCCTCGCGAGGAGGACGAGACCTTCAACGAGATACTCAATACTGTGCTCAAGGACGGCGTCGCCGGGGGCGGGAACACCGGCGCGCAGCAGGCCATGCCGGCGGAACGTGCGGTGTACGCGCCCCGCGTCGCCCCGAACGACGGCGCCAAGGACCGGAAGCTCATGGACGCCTGCGTCGAGCTCGAATCCATCTTCGTGGCCAGGATGTTCAAGGAGATGCGGAAGAACCTGGGCAAGACAGGGTGGCTCGACGGCGGGTTCGCTGAGGAGATATTCCAGGACATGCTGTACGACGAGTATTCCAAGGAACTCTCGAGGAATTCCAACCTGGGACTCGCGAAAATGGTTTACACGCAGCTCGGGGGCAAGTAAGAGGGGCGGGGGGATATGCCCCGCCCGGGGCGGCGAACCTCCCGAGGCCGTTTTCCACGGAAGTTCTTGACAGCGCGGGAACGGCGGTCAGAGTATCCGCATCGCGTGCCGGCGTTCCGTCATCGGCCCGCATATCGAACATAATCCTGTCATGAGTACGAACGGCACACCCCACATGGGCCCCATCGGCGTTTTCGATTCCGGCTACGGCGGACTCACCGTGCTCAGGGAGATCGTCGCGGCGCTCCCGCGGTACGATTATCTCTACCTTGGCGACAACGCCCGCACGCCGTACGGGAACCGCTCGTTCGAGGCAGTGTACGCGTATACATTCCAGGCGGTGCGCTGGCTGTTCGCGCAAGGGTGCAACCTGATAGTACTTGCGTGCAATACATCGTCCGCGAAGGCACTCCGCACCATCCAGCAGAAGGACCTCCCCCGCATCGACCCGGCGCGACGAGTGCTCGGCGTGATCCGTCCCACGGTCGAGCTCGTCGATGCGCTGTCGCAGACCAAGCACGTGGGAATACTGGGGACCGCGGGGACCGTGGCGTCCGGATCATACGTGATCGAGATCAACAAGCTCTTTCCCGGGATCGCCGTGTCGCAGGAGGCCTGCCCGATGTGGGTCCCGCTCATCGAGAACGGCGAGACGGACAATCCGGGCGCCGAATACTTCGTGAAAACACACGTGGACCGGCTTCTCGCCGGGGACCCGGCCATCGATACCATCATTCTCGGCTGCACGCACTATTCGCTCCTCATGAACGCGCTGCGCAGGTTTGTGCCCCCCGGCGTGAAGGTCGTCGCGCAGGATCCGATCGTGGCGGCGAGCCTTGCCGATTACCTGCGAAGACACCCGGAGATGGAGGCGAGGTGCTCCATCGGCGGTTCGGTGCGGTTTTTCACAACTGACTCTCCCGATTTCTTCGATGCGAAAGGCTCGGTCTTTTTCGGCGGCGAGATTCGATCCGCAAGGGCCGTCGTGGAGGCGGAATGAGCGGATCGGCGCGCATCTGCTTCGTGGGGGATTCGCTCACCGCGGGATACCGCGACGGCGCGTTCACCGGGTGGCCCGGCAGGCTCTGCCGCGCGCTCGCGTCGAAGGGGCTGGATATCACCTGCTACAACCTCGGGATTCGGGGGGACAGCTCAAGGGATATCCTCGCACGCTGGGCGGCCGAGACCGTGCGGCGTATGCCCGCGGAGTACCCCCGCGGCGCGGTGTTCTCGTTCGGGGTGAACGACACGCGCATCGTGGAAGGGACGCGCAGGGTGGAGGAGGACGAGACCATCCGGAACGCGCGGTCGATCCTCTCGGGCGCGGAGACGCTCTTCCCGGTCCTGTTCGTAGGCCCCGCGGCGGTGGGGGACGCGGAGCAGAACGCGCGCATCGACTCCCTCAACCGCAGGCTCGGGCCGCTCTGCGCGGGACTGGGCGTGCCCTGTCTGGATCTCTTCGGCGCGCTCTCGTCCGATTCCCGCTGGATGCGCGCCATAGCATCAGACGGGTTCCATCCCTCGGACGAGGGTTACGACATGATCGCCGGGATCGTGGAACGCTGGGAAGGCTGGCACGAATTCGTGCGCGGGCTCACCCGATGAGCTCCTCCACGGCACGGACCTTGGCCTTCATGCGGTCGTCCGTTCCCGCGCGCCAGTCGAGCTTTACCACCATGTAGACCCTGTCGCTCATCTCTGTGAGCGCGGTCAGACATCGGCCGGCGCACTCCATCACCTCGGCGGCGTCGCCCTCGATGCAGGTTCCCATCGGCCCGAGCTCGAAGGGGAGACCGCTGTCCGATATGACCCTGATCGCACGGGCGACGAACGGGCTCATGTGTATCCCCCTGTCGAGCGGAAAAATGGTGAGTTCCGCGATACAGCTCATGACTATCCCCTTCCGCATATTATTATTGACCGGGACACTATCCCCATATAATAAATAATCAAGATTTTTTTTGGGGGGAGGGGGATATGTCCGCGGTCCCGGAGACTCGCCGCGGAGCCGGACATTATGGATATCCGAAAAACACTCGGTACCTGCTACGAACTCGATCTCTCGGTGCTGCCCGTGCACGCGCAGCGAAGGCATCCCATGGGCACAGCCCTGTTCCTGATGGGGTTCGGTGTCGTTTTTGCCGGGTTTCCGGCTGCGCTCCTCGGGATGCTCGCTATGAAGGGAGAGGTTCTTCCGCTCGAGGGAATAATCACCGCGGTCGTTTTCGGAGGCGGGGGCCTGGGCGTGTTCGTGTACGGGCTCGCCCGCTTTCGGTGGCGAAGAGAGATACGCATATCGTACTCTGAGGTATCCGTGACGGAGCGGAGATTCCGGGGTCCGTGGAGTTTCACCGCGGTACTCTCAGAATACCGGGGCGTTGTCCTCAGAAGACAGTATATAAACAGGCGTTGGCTCCATATCATCGAGCTTATGCACGGCGACCAGGACAGGACCGTGCTGCTCGCGGAATACATGGACACGCTGGTTCCGTACGGGGCGGTGCGCGCACGATGGGAGGGATACGCCAGGACGTTGAACCTCCCTGCGATCGAGAGCACCACGGAGGGCGAGATCGTGCGCGATCCGTCAACCCTGGATCGGCCCGTATCCGCGGCCGAAGACGCCGCAACCGGGACGACGCGGACGGCGACCACGGTTCAACCATCCGCTGAAAGCGGTCCGCTTCGTCCGCCCGCGCGGATCAGGGTCGAGCATGATATTGGCACAGCATCCTACGTGATCACACGCAACCTGAAGGACTCGCTACCGGTGTTTCTGGTGCTCACAGTATCAGGCGTCATGATCCGGGTGGGCATCGGCATGAATGACGTTTCGGGCGTCATCCTGGCGACATTCGGAGCGTTTTCAGGACTATACTGCCTGTTTGGGCTTTTAAGCTTGATGCTTGCGCGCCAGGTAATCGTGGCGGGCAACGGGAAAATTACCATACTTTACCGATGGCCTTTCGGCAACACAAAGGGAAAGGATATTTCCATGGACGCGATCGAAAGCGTGGATATTGACCGTCCTCCGGCAAGGCGTTACAAGTGCTTGCTCATTAAAGGAGACAGGATGAAACTCTCAGCAGGTGAGGGCCTCACGGTTGATGCCCTTTCATGGCTGCGGGCGCGCATTCTCGAGGCTGCCGGAAAGGTCTGAAGGGAGGATTCTGACAATGGGATTTTTCGGTCTTTTCAACAAAAATGCATATGTCGCCCGAGTCGATCTCCTGTGGCTTACTCCGGCCGTAAAGCTCAAGGGGACCCTTGCTTACCTCGACAGTACTATGACGGACCTGTGTGTGGCATGGTTCGAGGAGACCTACCAGGCATTCACACGCTATCTCAATGAAGAACATCGAATGAACATGGATATCAGGATTGCGGATTCCATCACCCAGAATGAGATCCGGAACCGGAAGGTCGTTTTTCTTGAACACTATCCATTGTATACGAAAGAAACGAAGCTGATTTCGGGTTGTAACCCCGCGAGTATCGCTTTCATGAATTCTCTTGAAGATGTACTTTTCTGCATCTTCGGTGGAAACATGGAGAATGTGATGCGAAGCCTTGGCCTGGGTGAGAATGATTTTGTAGAAAATGCAATGATAAGCAAGAGCATAATTAGGGCTCAACGGAGACTGGAAAAGGGGATTCGCAATGAGTTCAATGCACGGTCTGCCGCTGAATGGCTGAGTTGGTACCGGATAACGGGGAAGGGAAATCGGTTGTAGTTGTCGCAAAGTCATTCAATACAGACAAGACATTTTCTCCCTGTGATTGTTTTCTCCCAAGTAATGGACCGTTCTTCCCCAACGGGGAACCGAACGCCCCACAGAGTGATCCAGCACACCGCGTGGCCGTG
>CAYRGX010000058.1:0-19797 GCA_964423905.1 uncultured Leptospirales bacterium
CCTGAGAATCAAGTCTTTCAGAGGAATGTGTCAGGCGAATACTATCACTAAACATATGAACATATTAGATAATTTTTATTTCATCCAAAATAGTGCCAGACACCTGTTATTGTCATTAAATCGATCTTTCGATAAAATTTGCATCATTTCAGTTTCTAAAACGGTGCCAGACACCATAATTCAACAAGCTATTGATAATGGGATCGTACTCTTTGGGGAGAATAAAGTCCAGGAAGCCAAATCAAAGATCCCCCTGTTGCACGGCAACTTCTCGTTTCATATGATTGGTCATCTTCAATCCAATAAAGCACGTGACGCGGTTGCGCTATTTGATGTTATTCAATCAATTGACAAGTCTGGCACCGCAGCAGCCGTTAACAATGAAGCCGCAAAAATCGGAAAAATCCAGAAAATTTTGATCCAAATTAATGCTGCCGGGGAAGCTCAAAAAAGTGGTGTCCTCCCACAGGATGCGCTTTTTCTCGTTGATGACGTCCTCAAACTCCCCAATATAGAGCTAATAGGCCTTATGACAATCGCCCCGTATACCGATAATAACGACATAATCCGTCAGACGTTCCGTTCAACAAAAAAAGTGCTTGATGAAATAAATGCCAAAATGAATCTTAACTTGAAAGAGCTGTCCATGGGAATGTCTTCCGATTACCTGATCGCAATCGAGGAAGGCGCGACCATGTTGCGTATTGGAACCGCCATTTTTGGAGACAGACAATACCGATGACGGATTTCCGCGAAAAAAGGATCGGCTGTATTGGAGCCGGGACCATGGGCGGTGTTATTGCGTCAAGAATAGCCGGCGCAGGCGGATCATCGCGGCTAACACTGTTCGATGTCGACGCAGAAAAGACCACCCGGTTGCGGGACACCTGCGGCGCAGAAGTGGCCAGTACAATAGAAGAACTGGCTCAGGCCTCGGAAATTCTCATCCTGGCGGTTAAACCGGATGTTATCGTATCCGTACTCGATAGCATACGTGCGAAATTGATCCCCGATGCCCTGATAATATCAATCGCGGCAGGGGTCACTCTCGCGACTCTCCAGAACGCCGCGGGCGGCGAGCATCCCATCGCCCGCGTAATGCCGAACACCCCGGCACTCATCGGGGCGGGAATGTCGGCAATATCCCATAACGCGTTCTGCAAAGACAGTATCCTGAGTTCCGTGACCGATATTTTCTCCATGCTGGGGAAAACCATCGTCCTTCCCGAAAAATTGATGGATGCGGTGACGGGTCTTTCGGGAAGCGGACCGGCATACGTATTCACCTTTATCCAGGGTCTCGCGGACGCCGGGGTCAAATGTGGAATACCGAGGGATAGCGCCCTCCTTCTCGCGGCCCAGACCGTGTACGGATCGGCGCTCTACTGCATAGAAAGCGGCATTGATCCCATCACGCTGCGGGGCAGGGTGACATCGCCGGGGGGGACCACGATTGACGCGGTCCACGTCCTCGAGCGAAGCGGGTTCAGCGGAATCGTAATGGATGCCGTAGAGACGGCGGCGAAAAAATCTGAAAAGCTTGGAGCAAAATGATGTTTGACTGGTTTCCGCCCGATCGGTACCAGATGCGACAGATTAAATTCTACGGATCCATAATCGGCGCGTCCCTACTCGCGATACTCATCCTGGGCAATGCCATCACCGCCCTGGTGCGCGACAACGTGAAATTCCCGAAAGACAGATATGTCCTCAAGGAGGGGTTCCCTCTGGTGAGCGACCAGAACGCGTATGTGCGCATGGTCCGGAACTATCCCCACGACCCCGGTGTAAAAATTCGCCTTCACACGATGCGCGAAGGCGAATCGTATTGGGACGTGGCCGCCGCCTACAACATTACGGTCGACACCATCATCGGCGCGAACCCCACGATCGATTCGCTGAAGGCCAAGAAAGACACGGTGATCGTCGTTCCACGCGAGGACGGTCTTCTCCTGGCCATCGACGACGTCTTCGACGTTCGCAGGATGAAAAAGCTCCTCAGGTTCAAGGGCAAGGTGCGGGGAGAATACCTTCCCGGCATTTTCAGGATATTCTCTACCGACGACATACGCCTCGTGTTCCTGAAAGACACGCGGCCGCTGATCGTCAACAACTCTCTCGAAAAGCTCTACCGCCTGCGGAACATATACCAGACCCCCGTCAAGGGCAAGGTCGTATCGCTGTACGGCGAGCGAGCCGACCCCTTCGAGCAGTCGTTCATCGAGTTCCACAACGGGATCGACATCCAGGCGAGGACGGGGACGCCCATAAGACCGACCCGCGAAGGCCTCGTCATCTACACCGGGTGGCGCGATGGATATGGCCTGACCGTCATCGTCCAGCACGAAGACGGCTACCTGACCATATACGGCCATTGCTCGGTCATCAAGACGAAGGTCGGAGAATGGGTCGAAAAGGACAAGGTCATCTCGCTGGTCGGCTCCACCGGCCGCACCACGGGGCCGCACCTGCACTTCGTGGTCATGCGCCACGGCTTCCAGATCAATCCCATCTACTTCGTCTGGTAGCGCCGGGTCCCCCATCATGCCGGCAATCGGCTCGGCCCTTGTCGCGGCCATTCTCTATATCGTATCCTTCCCCGATACGCTGGTCCCGTCGTGGATCGTGGCGCAGGGCATCTGGCCGCTCGCATTCGTCTTCGCCGTGCCCCTCTTTCGCGGCCTGGACCGCGCCCGGTCGTTTCTGTCCGCGTTCGTCGTCGCCTTCGCTTTCGGTTGCGTGTGGGCGGCCGGCATGGGATACTGGCTCCTGTACGCGATGGTCGTCGAATACGAGGTGGCGGTCTGGTTCGCGCTCCCCATCATGCTGCTCGGCGTCATCGCGACCCACGGCGTGATTTTCGGCGCGTTCGGCTCGATTTACTCGCTGCTGCGCACGAAACACCCGGTGTTCTACATGCTCGCTGTCCCTTCATTGTGGGTGCTCTTCGAATACGCGCGCGAGGCGATCCCCTTCATGACTCCCTGGGGGCTGGTGGGATATGCCGCGCTCCCATTCGGACCATTCGTGCAGATCGGGGATATCGCCGGCATCTACGGCGTATCCTTCCTGGTGATGTCGATCAACGGCGGGATCCATTTCCTGCTCGGGGATATATCCCCCCGTGTCGCGTTCAGAAAGGCCGGCGCGGACGCGCTGAAGGAATTCCTGTTCGACAAACGGGTCCTGGTGGCGGTCATCGCCGCGCTCGTCGCGCTCCCCTGCGGGTACGGCATGGTGCGCTCCTCAATGGTCAATGCGCGCATCGTCGGGCTGCGAAATACGGGAGGCGCGGTCGACGCGCTCATCATCCAGGGGAACTATCCGAACAGGGACCGCTGGAGCGGATCCCGGTTCCACGAACAGCTCCAGACCTATCTCGGGCTGACCGGCACGGACGACGGCTCGCGCCCGCGGCTTGTCGTGTGGCCGGAAACGGTGCTCAACTCCGCGGGATATATCACCCGACAGCTCTTCAGGTATGTCGCAACGCAGATCGGCGAGCGGTCGACGCTCGTCGCGGGAGGTGTCAGACAGGACATACGCGACGAGCGGGGGGTATACAACACCGCCTACATGATCACGGGCAAGGAGGGATTCGCCTATTACGACAAGAATATCCTCCTCCCCTATGCGGAAACGGCCCCGTTCGGCATCCTTCTCGGGGAATACTACTCCGCGCCGGCCGAGTTTATGAAGGGACGCACCGGCCCGTCGGTAAAGGCCGGCGACATTCGCGCGGGCATATCGATCTGCTTTGAAACGCTCTACCCCTGGCACTCGCGCAGCGCGGTCGCGGAGGGAGCGCAGGTGCTGGTAAACATATCGAACGAGGCCTGGTTCGGCCCCTTCGCGGAGCCCGAGCTACAGCTTCGATCTGCCGCGTTCCGGGCCCTGGAAAACAGGCGTTACATGCTCAGGGCCTCCAACAGCGGCATATCGGCTATAATATCCCCCACAGGGGAGGTGCTGGCTCGCTCGTCCCTGTTCAAAAGGGTAAAGGTGTCTGGCACCTTCTGCCAGATGTCCGGAAAAACAATGTATAACCGACTGGGTGACTGGATTCTTTTCGCGGCCGCGATCGTGCTGCTTTGCAGACTCGTCCTGATGATCCGGGAATAGCCTACGTATCGAGGTAAAACTCCCGCCAGTAATTGAACTTGTCCTTCTTGTTGTCGAACGCCTCCACGACCGACGCGTCGAAGTGGGACCCCGCGCAGTCCATGATCATCCTGACCGCATCATCGTGCGAAAAAGCCTCCTTGTAGGGCCTTTTCGTGGTCAGCGCGTCGTAGACGTCTGCAAGTGCCACTATGCGCGCGGAAAGGGGTATTTCATCGCGTTTCAGACCCCTGGGATAGCCCGAACCGTCCCATCGCTCGTGGTGATAGAATGCGACCTCCTTGCCCAGGTTCAGGAAGGACCGACCCTTGACGCGCTTCTCGGCCTCGGTAATGGAATTGCCGCCGATTGTGGTGTGGCGCTTCATGATATCGAATTCTTCGGGAGTGAACTTGCCCGGCTTGTGTAAAATCGAGTCGGGTATCCCCACTTTCCCGATGTCGTGCAGGGGAGAGGACGTAATCAGGTCCTCGATGTAGTTGTCGGAGATATATCCCCTGAACCGCCTGAACGAGGACAGCTCCCTGCCGATGAGTTCCGTGTACTTCATGATGCGCTCAAGGTGCATCCCGGTCTCGATGTCCCTGTACTCGGTGAGCTTCGTCAGGGTGAGGATGGTCATGAGCTGCGCCTCGTTGAGCTGGCTCATCAGCTCCTTCGAGCGCTCCTCGAGACGGATGCGCTCCGATATGTCGAAAAAGACGACCATGAAAGAATCGGTCAGGGTCTTCCCGTTCAGGTCCGAGAGGATGTACATTACCGGGATCAGATTGCCCTCGCGCCCGTAGAGATGGACGCTCCTGCTGATCTGCCTTGATGAGCCGGTCGCGCCGCGAAGCGAGGCCCTGAACCGCTCCGCGTCCTCCTCCGCCAGGATGTCGAATATCTTAATGCCGATGACATCCTTCACGGTGAAACCCAGGATCTTTTCCGCGCCGTTGTTCCACGAGGTAATATTGCCGGATATGTCCATCGTCACGATACCGAGATACTCGTTATGGAAAATCTCGTTCTGGATTGCCTGCATGCTGGCCATGCGGTTCTCGATCGTCTTTCTCTCGGTGATGTCCCTCGCGATGACCTCGAGGCTCGATTCTATGTCGTGGAACCGCTTCACCGTCAGCTCACACCACAGCACGGAACCCTGCGGGCCGGGGAGCGATATTTCGAGAGGCGTCGACGCCTCCCCGCCCTGGATGACTTCGCCAAAGGCCTTGCGCAGGAGGGCCCCGTTGATACCGGTGAAATAGTCGAAAATGGTTGACCCCGCGGCGTCGATACCCCGCCCGGCCGGGGAATGGTTGGAATAACGTATCGTGCCGTCGAACCCGCAGAGGAAGATCATGTCCCGCGAGCTTTCCACCAGCCGCCTGTACTTGTCCAGGGCGCGCTGGAATTCGCCGTTTTCCTGCGAACGCATCAGAAAATCAGCGGTCACGCACGCGAGGAGAAAAAAGCTGTCGTACCTGGCCTCGATCAACATGATCTGCGACGCGATTGCGACCGATCCGATGGTGTGCCCCCCTTCGGACAGCAGTGGAAGGACCAGCATGGCATGCCCGTCAAACCTGCATACCGCTCTCTCCAGGATATCATCCGAGGATCCCGGGAAACAGATGCTAAAGAATTCTCGCATCCTTTCCGGGCCGTCATAGAGTATGGGGCGCCCCTCGCGGTTGGCGAGCAGAAGAGGGTTGTCGGGAAACCGTTCCGGAAGGAACGCGATCGTATCGATCGAAATCCCGAAAATACCGTTAAGGTCCCTGAGCATCTCTTCGGGATATATTCCCGATATCATCATCCTCGACTCATCGGGTATCGCATAACATACCATGCACGCGCCGAGCTCGGTGAATCCCCTTGCCATGGCGTCGAGCATGTCCTTACCCGTACGCGCGTTGTTGATCCTGTTGATTGAATCTATTATGGGGGCGACATTGATGGATTCGGGCTTGCTTGAGAGTATCTTCTGGAACACTTTCTCCGGCCCGTGCATTCTATCGTGCAAATTTGCATCTCCTCGTCCGCGTCCTCCTTCCGCCATACAACCATCCCTGTACTATGAAATATACATAAAACATGCAAATGAACGATACTTTTTAATCACATCTTTTTGTTAAAATGGCATAACATTTTTTATCATTCATAAAACCGTCCGGCCGGTATGTCAACTCATTCCGAATGTAAAACATCCGAAAATGCAAATCATGCATAATAAAATCCGATTAATTTGATGTAGAGAAGTGTCGACGGATTATCTTCGGAATTCCCTGCGGTAGTCTTTCGGCGTAACGTTCATCTCTTTTAGAAAAGCTCTATTAAAGGTGCTCAGGCTCTCGAAACCTACCGAAAATGCGATGTCGATGATCTTGTCGTCAGTTTCACGCAACTTCTGCGCCGCGTCCCTGATGCGAAGATTGTTGATATACTCGTTGATTTTTTCGCCCGTGTAAATCTTGAACGCCTTTCCCAGGTGGTCCGGATTGATCCCGAGGTGCGCGGCCAGTCCCTCGCGGGATATATCCGACACGTAGTTGTCCTCGATGTAGGCTATGGCCTTCTTGACCTTGTTCTCGGTGGTGGCGGTGATATAGTCCCTGTCATCGGCCTTCTGGTCCTTGAGATAATGGTGCAGCATAACGTTTTCGACGGCGATGCCGACCTGCGAGAGAAAATCGGAAAGCATCTCGCCGTCCTCTCCGGTGAAGACGCGCCCCGTATAGGGATAATCGATGTAACACACGCCTATGGTGCGGTACCCCGACTTGATCGGAATGCAGAGCACGGGATTGTCGGCCGCCTGCCCCGTCACGGTGGACCGCTCCATCGTGATGGCGTACTCCCCGGTCAGGAACACCGACTCCGCCAGCTGGCGCGAGAATCCGATCTGCTTCGAGTCCAGCAGGTTCTGCGACGCGGCGATGTCCAGGCGCGAGTTTTCATCCGCGGCGAGGAACAGGTAGCCGCGCCGCGCGCCGGCCAGCTCCAGGGCCCTGCCCAGGATCTCCACCAGGAGTTGTTCGAAATCAGTTATGACCTTGATCCGCTGGGAGAACCGCGCGATCGACTGCGTCCGCTCCCTCCGTATGAGCTTGCGGATGGGGGAATGGTCCCCTTCCTCGGGGCGCACGCCCAGGAACGAACCCGTCTTCTCGGCGTAACCACGCGCGTTCATATCGGAAAACAGCTGGTACGCCCGGGCCAGGTTGTCCCTTGACGCGGGCCCGTCGCCCTTCTGTGAGAGGAACATCCCGTAATGAAAATAGCCCAGAGCCTCCTCGTACCTGCGCCCGGTTTTCACGCACTGCTCGATGCCCTTTTTGAAGTACTCCTCGGCCCGGTCGTGTTTGTTCAGCAGTGCCTGGCACCGAGCCATCATGCGTAGGGCGCCGCCGTAATGGGTCTGCCATTTTTTCGTCCTGGACAGGGCCTGCTTCGCCGCGTCGAGCATCCTGGCGCGGTAGCGCCTGCGCTCTCCGGGCGTCATCGCGCCCTCGCGCGCGACGTAATCCTCGATGCGGGCGCATGCCAGGTTCACGTATATCGGCTGGATATACTGCTTGAGGAAATAGTTCTTCTCGTGGAGCGCCCGCGCTTCCTCGAGGAGCACGATCGCCCTTACCGGGTCCCTCGATTCCAGGGCATGGCAGGCGATCTCGTTGAGGGACGAGCAGTAATTGAACCATATCCCCCTGTCGCGGCTGAGGTCCCGCGCCCTGTTCGCGTGCATGATCGCGTTGTCGAGGTCGCCTCGCTCCCGGTAGAGCTGGGAATAATAGATATCGGCCGCGCCGATGCCGTAGTAGTCCTGTATGGTGGTGCATATCCCGTAATAGCGGTCGTTCACCTGGAACGCCCCGGAATAATCGCCCAGGTAATAGAGGCAATGCTCCAGGCCGTTCAGGGACATGGCGTATTCCTTGATGTCGCCGATCCTCTCGAATGCCACGGCGCATTTCTGAAAGCGCTCCGCGGCCGCGTCCAGCTGTGCCTGCCACTCCTGGCAGTACGCGAACAGCTCGATGGATTTCGTCTTTCCCCATTCGTAGTCGATTTTATCGAGGAGGTCCATCGAGCGTTTGAAGTACCTGTGCGCAATGGGAAAAAACCCGAGCGACATGTACAGACTCGCGTAGGCGTACAGGCCCATGGCGAGTTCCGGCGAGTGGCCAATATGACGCTCGGCGATGTTCAGCGCTTTCAGCAGCGTGTACACGAGCTTCAAGGGGTTTGTCAGGATATACATCATGCCGAGGGAATCGTAAAAGCTCATCATGAGCCGGTAATGCGCCGCGCGCGGCCCGGGTTCCGAACGCGTCAGGAAACCCGGGAACAGGTCGTGCAGGAAATGGGTCGCGAGCTCCTTTGCAGCGCCGAGCAAGACCACGAATACCGACCTGGGCAGCGATTCGCCGACCAGCGCGAGTCCCCTCGCCCCGTATTCCTCGCACTTCTGCCATTCACCGCGGCGGTAGTACGCGTCGCATATGTGCCGGTACACGACCGTCTCGATGGTCGTGCCCTTCACGAGGGGGAGGAGTCCGCCGAAGATGGATATGGCCTCCTCGTATTTCCCGGTCGTCACGTAGATGCTGCCGAGCTCCATGCTGCAGTCGATCCACAGCCGGCCCTCCCTGGTGCCAGACACCTCGAGCAGTTCCAGCGTTTTCCAGAAATAACGCGCGGCCTCTTCGTGGGCGAAGCTTTCCTTCGCCATGATGCCCGCGGGAAAGGCGAACTCCACGGACTTGTCCCTGTCGCCGGCCTCGATGTAATGGTACGCAAGCGAGAATATCCTGCTGTCGTTCAGGGGGATATTCTCCTCCTCGAGCGCCTTCGCGACCTGGAGGTGGAGCACCTTCTTGGTCCCGGGATCGATGCTCCGGTAAAAGGCTTCCCGGATGCGGTCATGCGCGAACGCGACGGTCCCGCGCGAATGCGGGCCTTCGCGGAAAATCTGCAGGGATATGGCCCTGTCCGTCACCTCCACCGCCTTCGCGGGTTCAAGCCCCGAAATCCTGTAGAGTATGCCGGGATCGAACTCATTACCGATGACCGAGGCGAGCGTGATGAGCTCCTTCTCGCGGGTGTCGAGCCGGCTGATCCTGCCGAAGATGATATCGACGAGCGACGGAGGGAATTCCATCTTCTCGAGATCGGCGTCAACCTGCCAGCGCCCGTCCCTGTACGCGAGGCTCTTCCCCTCGACGAGCTGCTTGAGCATCTCGATGGCAAAGAAGGGATTGCCCCTGCTCTTCTCGTGTATGAACGCGGCGACGTGGGCGAGGTTTTCCTCGGAGTCGGAAAGAATGCCCGCGGCGAGGCGCGATATCATACCCCTGTCGAACTCCCGGCACGTTATTTCCCTGACCCGCACCGAGTCGCAGGACAGGAACGCCGGCAGCGCGGGGAGGGTGTCCTGTTCGCCGGAGGCTTCGTCCCTGGATATTGCCACGAGCAGCATCGCGTGCTTCGAGACTCGCGACGCCATCTGTTTCAATAGCGCCAGGCTCCCCTCGTCCGCCCACTGCACGTCGTCGACAACGAGCACCAGGCCGTTTTCCAGCCCGCTCAGGAACTCGAAAAAATGCGCCGCCATCATGAGGAAGCGCTGGTTTTCCTTCTCCGCGTCGAGGTTTTTCAGCGGCGGTATCTCGTCGAAGAGCGACTCGGTTTCCGGGCTGAGCCCGGTTATGATCCTGGCGAGGGTGGCGAACTCCGCCGCGACCTTCCCGCGGATTTCCTCCTTGCGGGAACGGCGGTAACTGTTGAAACGGTTCATGTACGAGGTCAGGGCCTCTTTGAACGGGCCGAAGGGTATCTTGTTCTCGCTCATAACGCAGCGCCCCTCTATGACGAGCGATCCCTTCCCGAGCACGAAATCCTTGAGCTCGTCGGCCAGGCGCGTCTTGCCGGTACCGGCGGCGCCGCGTATGAGGCACACCGATCCCTCGCCGTCCAGTGCCGCCAGCAGGCCCTCCCGGAGGGCGCCGAACTCCGTTTCGCGGCCGATCATCCTCGTGTGGTAGACCAGCCTGATTGAACGGTCGTTGATTCCCGGGATGAAATCAGTCTGCCCCTCTGCGAGCCTCCCGACGTCGGCGATCAGGCCGCGCGCGCTCTGGTACCGTTCCGCGGGGTCCTTGTCGAGGAGCTTGAGCACCACGCGGTCGGCCTCCGGCGGGATCGAGCCGTTGAGCTGGCCCGGTGGGACCGGCGCGAGCGCCATCTGCCTGTGCACGAGCGAGAAGATGTCCTCGCCGGCAAAGGGCATCCTGCCGGTGAGGGCCTGGTACATGATCACCCCGAGGGAAAAGAGGTCGCTCCGCTCGTCCACTTCCCTGTTCAGCAACCCGCACTGTTCAGGAGAGAGATAACCCAGCGTCCCGGTTATGTCCGCGCCTCCGAACATCTCTGAAAAATCCTTGATATGCGCCAGCCCGACCTCGGTGATGCGCGCCGCGCCCCTGTCGTCGATGATGATATTCTCCGGCCGGATGTCCCTGTGCAGCACGGAATGCGCGTGGAGAAATTCCAGCGCCGCGGCGATCTGGCGAACGATATCGAGCGCCTCGGCGATTTCGAGCCTTCGGCCGGCAAGTATATCGGCGAGGGTGCTTCCCGTCACGGATTCCGTGACCACATAGATGCGCTCGAATAATTCGCCGCGGTCAAGCACACGCACGATATTGTGATGGGCCAGTGTCATCATCCGGTCGATTTCCGATTGGAAGCGGATGATATCCTGCATTCGACGGGAGGTGAGCGACGTCTTCAACAGTTCGATCGATATGCCGTCGCCGCTTTCCATGTCCGTGCCGCGGTAAAGGCTGCTGAACGATCCTTCAGCGGCAGATTCGATTATCCTGTATTTTCCGTTGAGTGTTATTCCGACGAAGTCCATGACGGGCGAAGGGAAATATTCGGGGTATCCGGAAAAAAATCAAGCCATTTCCGTTCCCGGCGCGATAAAACGGGACAGGGGCGCGGGCAGGCTGCCCGCACCCTCCCCGGTCGGCTCTCATCGAGCGAGCGGCATCACCGCTTGTTCTTCATTTCCTCGAGGGTTCTCTCGTAATTCAGCCGGCGCCTGAAGGCATCGGCCTCGTCGCCGAAAAGACCGTTCTGGAGTTCCCTTATCTTCTCCTCTTTCTCTTCCTTCTTGTAATTGGGATTGCTGAGGATATCCTTTTCTTTCGCGAAATAGTCCTCCTCACGCTTCTTTTCGTCGGCTATGATCTTGTCCACGCCGTCCAGGCGTTCCACGACCTCGGGCGTGAATATTTCCTTGCGGAACTCGCGGATTTTCTGCTGCCGTTCCTCGTCGCTCTTGAGCTCGCCCAGGTCCTTCTGGTAGATGGAAAGCTTTTCCTGATAGCGGACATAGGGCTTCGCGTAATTCTCCACATCGTCGGCGTCCGCGCCCCACATATCGGCGTTAAGCTGCTTGATCTTCTTCTCCTTCTCGGCGCCGTACATCTTACCGTCGCTGATGATGATCCCCCTCCGTATGGGATATTCCTTGGCCTTCATCTCGGCACCCCACATGACATCGGCGTTCTCCTTGCCGAAGAAGTTCCTCCGGTAGTCCTGGAGCTTGTGAAGGTAGCCAATCGCGTCCATTGGGCTCTTGGGCTGCGACCATGACTTCATGTCTTCCACCAGCTTCTGCTGGTAATCCATGTATTTCTTGTAGAGCGCGAACATCTCCTTCGCATCCTCGGGAGAAAGGACGGAATTCAGGTATTCCCTCACCTGCTCGTAATGCTCGTCCCAGTTCTTCGAATCCTTGAACTTGAGCTCGATCGACTGGAAGAATTTGATGGTATAGGGGTTGATGATCTTGTTCGAGAAATATTCCTTCACGTTATCGTCGGTAAACTGGATACGCTTGAAACTCGACTTCACGTCGTTGAGCGTGATGTCGGAGTTCTTGTCGAACAGAAAGTCTTTCTTCTTGGTCGACTGCCTGATCGCGAGATTGATGATGATCCCGACCACGACGACGATGCCGACGCCGATGGCGATCTTCTTCTTGTCCATAATCCTGGCTCCTCCTGATAGTGCGATGCGACCTACCCGGTCACTATCCATATGTGGAATTTTCGTGTCAATGAGTTAGGAAGTTATTATGCAAAAAATGGAAAACGGGACGCCGATGGGCGTCCCGTTCAACCTTCGATATATCCTTGACGATAATCAATAGCCCTTGTTTTTGAGGTCGCTGACAACGCTTTTCATGAAATCAGGTGCGCTGTATCCGGGGGTGATGCCAAAGAGCTGGCCGACCATGTTGAGGTGGTCGCATCCGGCGCTCCACCATGAAGCTTCCTGGATGCCCCTGAACGTGCCCCACTGGGCGCTGGTGACGCTGACAAGACCGTCATTGTCTCCTTCATATCCTTTCAGGATGATCCAGGTGGGCTCGAGTATGACGCTCGGGCATGACCACTTGGCCTTCGCCGCCCAGCTCTGATAGTAGATGCCGGACACATTCGGCGTGTTGGGGTTGAAATTGTTGATCATGTTCGACCGGACCAGGTCGTAACCGTTCTGGATCGAGTTCGGGTTCTTGTCGCCGAACACGAAGGCATAGAGGAAATCCAGCATGCCGCCAATGGCGGGCTTCAGGCTGTCGGGAATTCCGTTCATGATAAGATCGGCAATCGCGCTTCCGCGGTGCGGGCCGGCAAGGCTCGTATGGCTCGCGACTTTTGAGCCGAGACCCAGGTTGGTGATCGCGTATCTTGTATACAGGCAACCGTGGGAATGGCCGATTACATTCACCTTCGAGGCACCGCTCGCGGCGAGAATCTGCATTACCTGGTTTTTCCAGGAGAGGGCCTTGGCGCTCGTTGCATCCATGCCGTTCACCGAGGTGATATAGACCCTGGCGCCTTCGGACTCGAGTGCGTCCTCGATTCCCCACCAGTAATCCACAATACCGAGAATCTCTGCCGACGCTCCCATGCCGTGGGCGAGTACGATTGGATATTTTGTCGCGCATTTCGACGACGACGATCCGCCCGCGAATACCATCGCCGGAACCGCAAGAATCGTGCAAAGTAAAACTGAAAAAACTATTCTCTTCATGATCTCCTCCGTATATTTGTATAACTACCGAACCCGGAAACTTACCGTCCAGACGGTATGAAGCGAATTTACAGTATTTTTAGGGGATATGTCTCATCAAATTCCGTTTTAGCTGGAATTGACCAAATATACTGATATTTTTTTGAAGAATAAGCTGAAAATATCAATTAAATCGTTATCGTTTTATTATTTTGGGAAATTCATCCAGGTATCAGACACCTTTTCTGGTTAAGCTGTGCCGAGCCTGTCGAGGCGTGCCAGACACCTCAATATATATGGATATATCTTGCACGAATTTTGACATTTTTCTATTAATGTTCATTACACTATCACACATGGCGGGAGGGATAGTACGGTCACAGGATATGGCTATCCTTCGGTGATCATGCCATTGATTATGGCGCCGATCCTGTCCGATTTGTTGACTATCATGAAGTGCGATCCGCCTTCGACCGGGATCGCGCCCCTGATGTTCCTGTAAGGAAACAGCCGGTCCCCTGTCCCGTGAATATGAATAATGCCTTCCGGAGCGGAGGTTCGGTCCCAGTTCACGATCGCGTCGATCGCCCAACGGACCAGTTTCGGATCGGTCGTCTCTATGACTTCCTTCAGTATATCGTTCTCGAACCTGGAGGATACGCCGAACGCGTACCGGATCGCTGGATTGTACCTGTTAAGAAAGCGCTCCGGCACCGCCCGGTATATCCTCGAGTACCTGAGCAATCGCAGATACAGGGGCATCTCTTCGCGGGACTTGACGCTCGAAATGATCACGGTCCTGTGGAAGCGAAGGAGTTCCGAGAGCTCCACCGCGATAATGCCCCCGAACGAAAGCCCCACGAGGATTCCGTCCCGCGGATCATCGATCTGTTCCGAGAGGCGGCGGATGTAATGCCCGAAGGGCTCCCGGTTTTCAGGAACCAGCCACCCGATATACTTCCTGTTTACATTCCCGATATCGAGAAGCTGGAACGCCCTTTCGTCCGCGCCCATCCCGCTGATGAAATATGCAGTCCGCATGCATATGTCCCCTAAATGATCGATCTACAGCCGGTTAAGGATGACAGAAAGAAAGCTCCCGCGCGACGTAAAACTGTTTACATTTACGGGAAATTTACTTATATTGACAAAACGTACAATCAGCTTAATGGCGCGTCAATAATAAATGCCGCCATGTTTCAATGTATGCGAACATGAAGCATCTAAGAATTAAGCAAACAATTAGTCTCGTCCTTCTGTTCTTGCTCGCCGCGGCCCTCGCTGACGCTACGGGCCAGAGGGCAGTCTGCAAACTGAACGTCACTGAAGCACCGGCATTGTACAAAGACGCGGTGGACGCGGTCATCCTGGAGCTATCGAATTCGGGAGAAAAGCCGGGCGACTTTTATGTGCAGTTTCCCGAAAAGCCGCCCGCAGGCACCATTGTCGTTCTCAACCTGTGGCATGTATCCGCGTTCAGAAAAAAACAGCGGGGGATCCCGGGCAATCCCGGCGGCAGGTGCAGGGACATCCATTACGACACCCGGCAGAAAAAGATCGTGAAGGTGCTCTTCTGGCAATAACCTCGTTCCTCTCCGGCTCTATCCCGGATATTCCGTTATTTTTCATAAACTTTTACGCGCTCGGACCGACGTTCCATGCCCCACACGAAGATCAGACGGCGTAGCATATATCCAAAAAATATTATTTGACATCCCGGAACAACGTGAACCATATTCTTGCATTGGAGGTACCGTCCATGAAAAAAAGCAATCCATCGATCTGCATGATCGCCGCTACGATCTTTTTCTTCGCAATCATAATGGATACGACCTTCACCGTTCGTGACGCACACGCCCGCGCGGGACGCGGAGGGAGCTACAGATCCAGTTCAAGTTCAAGCTCGTCCTACCGCTCGTCGAGCTCCAGTTCCAGTTCATCCTACCGCTCGTCGTCTTCGAGTTACAGGAGTTCGTCCTCCTCCTCGTCTTCGTCGTCGTCGAAATCATACTCCTCCGGTTCGTCTTCATCGTCGGGTTCGTCTTCCTCGTCATCGGTCGCGGCGCCCGTATTTTACGATACGAGCTTCAGCGGCGGTAACTATTCGGCCGTCCTCACCGTGAACGGGGACGGCTCTGTCGACGTGTCCGAGACGTTCAACGTGGACCTCTACCGCGAGCTGTACGGAATCACGCGCGGCACCAATGACGGCAGGCACTATAATCTCCTGAGCATCGTCAAGGTTTCCTCGCCGCAGGGATATGTTTTACCGCAGTTTTCTTCATATAAAGGCACGCAATACGCGTTCGGGTACAGTAATAAAAAGGTTAAAGGGAAGAACACCTTTACGCTGAATTCCCGCATTATCGGCATGCTGGTCCCCTTCGGTGACGGCGCGCGGCTGCAGTGGAGGGCCATACCCGATACGGCCATAACCATGGACACCATCCGCGTGGTCCTCCCGGCGGGAACGACGCCCGTCAAGGCCAGGGCGGTCGTGGCTTCGGCCAACATCGGCATGCTGCACCGTACGGAGCCCATCCAGTGCGGTATTGCGGGCAACCAGGTGACCATTCCCGTCAACCGCAGCATCGCGAACAGCGTGGACATCGCCATCGAGCTGCCCGCGGGCGCGGTCGGCAGCCCGCAACTGCAGCACGCGGTCAGGACCCTCACCGACAACTTTCCCCAGCCTTCGATCACCGAGTATCGCGATCACATAATCATCAACGGGGACCGCACCGTGAACCGGCGCGAAACATACCGCTTCGGGCAGGACGGCAAAACCGAGGAGATGTCGATGCCGTACGATCGCAGCTTCTACACGACGGCGATCAACGAGAAGCAAGCGACCGACACGCCGGTGTACGTGAGCAAGAGGCTCTATCTCTATAAGTTCAGGAAGGATGACTGCGCGGGGCACAATTATTCACGGTATGCCATATGCATTCCGGCGAAGAAATCCGGCGGCGCGAAAACCGAGTTCGCGTACTCCATGTGGGGGAATTTCAACCACGGCGAACCGCATTTTTTCGACTTCAAGATGCCGTCCGGGACAGTAAAAAGAGCCGACCGTATATCTTTCGAAATTACATTCCCCTCCTTCGTGAAAAAGGCCGACGTGCGCCCCGCATTCTATATCATCAGGGGCAGCGGTTCCAGCACCATCATGATCGACGAAGTCGATTGCGAAACCAGGTGGGAGGGTAACAGGCTGGTCGGCGGGTACCGCGGCACGCTTATACAAGACCAGTACCTCCTCGCGCGCATTCACGTTCCGGCTGCCGGTTTTACCAAACCGGGCATTTTCTCGCGCATGGGGATATACCTCTCCCAGAAGTGGTACTTCAACCGGGTGGTGTTCATAGCGGTCATCGTTATCGTGCTGGGCCTCATCGCCCTTGCGGCGTTCATATTCGTCAACAACAGGAGGAAGGCCGCCGCTGAACGCGCGCCGATACCCTATCCGTCACATCTCGACATCGACCAGAAATCGGTCGAGGCCGTACGCGCCGAGGACCCCGCGTTTTCACCGGAGGACTTCCTGAAGCGCGCGTGGACCATCGCCGGAAAAATCCAGGAGGCATGGTCGGCCGGCGACATGACCCCGGTGCGCAACTACGTTTCGCAGGGCGTGTACAACAGGTTCAGGCTCCAGCTCAGGCTCATGCGCGAGCAGGAAAAGGTCGTGAACCTCGTCGGCGGCTTCGGGGTGCACGTTCTGGGCATAAAAGCCTCGTCAATGTCCCATTCCTACCAGACGCTCCACGTGGAAATCGGCGCCAGCGCCTTCGACGTGACGGTCCCCGTGACCATGCCCGAGAACGAGAGAAAGCGCGCGCTCATGAAGGCGCAGAGGACGCAGTTCACCGAGATCTACTCGTTCACCCGCAGGCGCGGCGCGACGACCGACCCGTCGAAGAACATGCTGGCCGGGCAGTGCCCGTCGTGCGGCACTATCCCCGACAACCCCGGCGACTCGAACAGGTGCAAGAGCTGCGGCACCATCTACAACTCCGGCGAGTTCGACTGGGTCCTCTCCGAGATCACGCAGGAAGAGGAATGGAAGGGAACGTCGTCCGGGGAAGTGCCCGGGCTCGCGGACCTCGAGACACAAAACCTCTCGATCAACCGAAGCGTGATCGAAGACCGCGCCTCGTACCTGTTCTGGCAGTGGGTGGCGGGACAGGCCGCGGGAAGCCCGCAGCCGCTCGCACGCGACGCCACCGGGGCGTTTCTCGCCTCGTTCAAGCCGATGGCGGCCTATTTCGCGGAGACCGCGGTCGGCGCCGTGGACCTGAAGGAAATCACAAACGCGGACGGGACCGCGACCGCGAAGGTCCTGGTGCTCTGGAGCGCGTCGTTCGCGCCGGGCAAGGTCCCCGAGCACCGGGAGCACCTGTTCACGCTGGCACTGCCCCTGGACACAAAAAACCCGTACGGCTTCGCCGATCACAGCTGCGACTCCTGCGGCGGTCCCCTGCCCGAAAGCGACGCGCTCAACTGCGGCTACTGCGGAGCGCCGCTCCAGAAGGTGAACAGCGACTGGCTCCTCGAAGCGGTCACGAGGAAGATATGACCGATCGTTAATCGGCAGGAAACGACATGGATGGAACCGTCCGGTCCCGCATCAGGCCGGGGATGCGGGTCTCGATAGTGTTGAAGAAAGACCAGCGGACCGGCGCGCTCACCGAGGGAATCGTGAAGGATATACTCACGAATTCCCCGACCCACCCGCACGGAATAAAGGTGCGCCTGGAGGGCGGGGCGGTCGGGCGCGTGAAGGAAATCCATTGATTAATACATCCAGGGTATCAGCAGTTTCGTCTTTCGCATGTAATCGCCGTAGCGCTCCGGGAACTGCTCGAGGAGCACGGACTCCTCGACCGATATCCGGTACAGCGTGGCGACGAAACTCGGCAGGAAGAGTATCAGCACGGACACCCAGTTCGAGAACGCCATGCCACACCCGAGGAATATCATCGATTGCCCGAGGTACGACGGGTGGCGGATGCGGGAGTATATTCCAGAAGTGATCAGCCTGTGATCGTCGATTATCCTGACCGTGTACGTGAACTGCTCCGCCAGCGCCCGCTTCGCGGCCAGCCTGATGGCGAGACCGGCCAGGACCACCGGGAGACCCGCCACGGGAAGGTACGGGAACGCCTCAACGAGCTTTCCGTACCCGGTGAAAGCCGCGGGTATGCCGATCCCGTAGCCCAGCCAGATGGCGACATATAAAACGATCAGGCTTCGCCTGTCCCTGTCCGCGGAACCCGCATGCTTCCTGGCCGTGCGCACGGCCGATATCCTTTCATACGCGCCCCAGGCCGCCAGGAATGCGGTCGTCGCCAGGTTGAAAACAAGCCGGAGGGAACCCTCCATCGATTGCACCGCCTGCCGTGCGCCTTACTTGTCCAGGATGAAGAATTCAGTGCGCCGGTTCTTCCTCCTGCCGTCGTCGGTCCTGTTGTCAGCGAGGGGCTTGTCCGGCCCGAACCCGGCCGACGAGAGGCGCTCCGGGCTGATCCCGTTTTTCACCAGGTAGTCCCTGACGCTGTCCGCCCTCCGCCGCGAGAGTATCATGTTCACCCCGCGCGGGCCGGTCGAATCGGTGTGGCCGCGCACCTCCATCTTCACCTTTTTGTTTTTCTTGAGGGAATCGGCCAGCCTGTCGAGCACGTTCAGCGAGTCCTTGGTGAGGTATGCCTCGCCAACCTCGAAAAGGATGTTGTCCACGACGATCGACTTGCCCTTCTCGATCCTTTCGAGCGTGATCTCCGCGTTCTTGTCACGGTCCCGTATCATGGCCTTGTTCGGGACGTGCCCGTCGGACGACGCGGTCAGCTCGACGTTGTCCCCGGGCGGGACGTCGATGACGGCGTCGCCCTTTATCGCGACGCGCTTGTCGTACACGAGCTTGCCCTTGTCCCACTTGCGTATGTCGATCGTGGAGGGTATGGACTTCCCCTCGTCGTCGATCACCTTTATGGAGAGCTTGCGCAGATCCTCGTCCCTGATCCTGTCGGGGACGGTCTTCTTTCCGTCGTCGAGCTTCCTGTCGTCGGCAATTGTATCCTTCGAGTCGTCCAGCTTTTTATCGCGGTCGCCGTCCTTCCCCTTTTTATTCCCGTCGTCTTTCTTCCTGTCCTTCGAATCGTCGAGCGCGTTCCTGTCGCGGTCTCCGTCCGGCCCCGGGCCGTCCCCCTTTTTGTCCTGCTTGAACCTGGAGTCCCCGCCGTCAACGATGCGCGGGTAGTAGTCGGTGCCCACCGCGTAGAGATAGTTCCCCGCGGGCTGGAACATGATGCCGTTGGAAGCGGCCGGCTGGAACCCGCCGCCCGGGAAGGGCGGGACGAATTCCCAGAGCGCGCCGCCCCTGTCGAAGCGGAGCGCCTTCAGCGACGCGTACGACAGCATCTTGCCGCCGACCTCCTTCTTGAAGGTCGTCGCCACGTAGAGCTGGTCGCGGATGGTCACGAAATACGGGCTGGAATTCTCTCCGAGCTCGAAGGTATGCACCACGTCGCCGTTCTCGGGATTGATGACGAGCACCTTCCTGTTCCCGGCGGTGAACAGCACCTCCTTCTCGGTGAAGCTCGG
>CAYRGX010000059.1:0-19753 GCA_964423905.1 uncultured Leptospirales bacterium
TGTGCGCTGGTCTTACAGTAGAAACGTATGGGATTATCGTTTTGTAAAAAAAATTGAGTGTCTGACACCAAAAATCTCTAAAAATTATAATGGTGCCAACCATCTTTTTCATGTTAATTAGTGCTTGATTTGTAATTAAATTACTCAGTGGTAAAGTATCTAATTATTAACCAATTCAGAAGAATAGTATCGAGGGAATTTATGAGTGAAGGTATGATTTATGCAATTGAATCAATAATATTAATAAAATTGAAATGAACTATTTATTCTCTTTATGTGTCTGGCACTTGGTTTAGCATTCTTTTCGCAAAACTTGAAGATTGATAATTCCCTGGAAGTATGGTTCCTCAAGAATGATCCGGTCCTCCTACTTTATGATGAATTTAAGAAACTTTACGGTAATATGGATGAAAGACACCCCGAAATAATCGCATTCGTCAATGAGAGCTTCAAGGGGCTTGATTACAAGCTTGCAGGAAACGGAATCGTATATCAGGAACTCAACCGTTTGAGTCTCTGGGATTCATCCCTGTTTACCGGGTTTACGTTTGTTATCCTGATCGTTGCGATAGTTGTTCTATTTCAGAAAACGAGTGTACTGCTATCTTTAATGATTACCATGATCCTATCGAGTTTAATGTTTCTGGGGCTCTACAGCTTGTTCGGTCAGAAGATCAACATTATTTCCGCTATCTTACCGTCCCTGATAGTAATACTTTGCCTGGAGGACGTCATATTCATCTTTTCCAACTACTACTCTATGCCGCCGGCTGGACGGACTCTTGCCGGCAATATCGCTTATTCCGCTGTGCCATGCTTTCTTCCCTCATTCACGACTGCGATGGGTTTTTTTCATTCAGTACGAGTCCGATGGCAGTGTCGAAGGAATTCGGCCTTTTTGCTGCTATTGGAATTATGATAGAATACATCATCGCGATAATCGTTTCAATGTTAGTCCTTGGTATGATGGAAAACGGGCTGTGGCGCGAGGAACCGTGATCGAATCACCGCTGATCCAGTCGAATATGTCGAATGGATTTTTGTGCATTCATGCCAATTTTGTCGAAAAACGAAGGGTGGCAATAGTTGTAGCCTGCTTGATTTTACTCATTGCAGGGGTGTCTGGCACCATTTTTTATCAAGATTGAAACCTACAGCATCGGTTTCCTCCTTGATAGTAATCAGGTTAAAAAGGAATCGGTCTTCTTCGAAAAAGATTACGGATACTATGTCCCACTCGAAGTGCGGTTTGTCCCGGCAATCGGAGACGTAAAAGATCCCGCCTTTCTCAAAAAACTCGCCTCCCTGCAGGATAAACTCGAGCGCGGGGGCCTGGTTCAGCGCCCGACATCAGTGGCGGATGTTGTGAAACAGCTGAACAAGGTCCTTGCGAAGAGTTACTCGATCCCCGAGAAGCGGGATTCCGTGGATCAGGAGTTGCTTCTTTACGAAATGGATGAAAAAAATGATCCCGCCTATTTCGTCGACAATGATTATTTAGAAACCCGGCTCACGGTCCGTATACCTATGGTGAGCAGTCAGTCCATGAATAAGGTCATGGATTCGCTGAACATCCAAATAGCCGATACCTTCGGTAAGGAGGTAAAAGCGGTTTACGGGGGATATATCCCCCTTCATATCAAACTTCTCGAGTATATCACCGACAGTCAGATCAGAAGCTTTGTGCTCGCGTTCGTCCTCATTTTTGCCGTAACTGGATTGTATTTTTGCTCGTTTTCGATGTTCCTGGTTATTATCCTGCCAATTTTTATAACACTTGGGTTGATGGGATATGTCGGAATCGATTTGGATATCTCAACTGTTACGATCGCAGCCCTTACCATCGGGCTTTAGGTGGATAATTCCATACATTATCTTGTAAAGTATAACAGATTGATGGGCGTCGGGCAATCGCTCGGCGATGCCGTTCGGGGAAGTATTATTTGGATGAGGTTCCCAATGCTTGTGTCAAACGCCATATTGGTGCTAGGATATACCGTCATGTTGCTTGTAAGTATAAAATCGGTAATATTTTGGGCTTCTTATTGGTTTTACTGGTTGAAAAAGTATAGTGATAATAAAAGGGTGCCAGACACCTCATAAAGGTGTCTGGCACCCTTTTATTGCAGGTTATCCTACAAATCCATAAGAATTATTCCTACACTATATTCGGATGTATGCCAATTGACGAACGCACGTATTAATGAATACTATATAGATTGAACCTTAGTGTCTGACACCATCACAGTCGGGGGATGCCATGAGTGAATCCGCAATTTTAGAGGTCTTCATGGGCGAGGCAAGGGAGATCCTTACGAATCTAGAATCGGATGTCGTAAACCTCGAGGATAACCACACCGACAGCGAAATCATCAACAGAATCTTCCGCTATTTTCATACACTGAAGGGGAGTTCGGGCATAGCGGGACTCACGTCCGTGTACGAATTCAGCCACAAGATGGAAAGCCTTCTCGACGGCGTTCGCGCTGGCAATATTGCAATAGACAACGAAGTAATCGACATCATACTCGGCAGCATAGACTGGATTCGCGACGAGATTTTCTCCGAGGAACGCGGCGGGACCGAGTCCGTGGACCGCAGGGCGTTTCTCCTTGAAAAAGTGGCCGGGTTCAATATCGACGAGAACGTGCCAGAGGACGGATCGGCGCCGCGCGTGAAGGTCAGCCCGTCCTCCTCCGGCTGGGACGACACCCGATACTACCAGGTCAGGGCCACGTTCAGGGAGAATATCTTCGAAGCCGGCATCGATCCCCTCATGATCATGGAAGATCTGGTCTCCAACGGCACTATCCTCTTCAAAAACGTCAAACGAGGCACGCTGCCCGAATTCAAGGATCTCGATCCCGAGAAATGCTATATAGGGTGGGATATCGTCCTCAAGTCCAAGGAACCCATCGATAGGATCAACGACGTTTTCATCTTCGTGATGGGCGATAACGATATCACCGTCGAGGACGTCACCGAGGTGTATAACACCAGGGGGGCCGGCTTCATCAAGGAAAAGAAAGTGGGTGAAATCCTCGTCGACAAGGGGCTTCTCACCGAGGAGGCGCTTGACGAGGCGATGATGCTCCAGGAAAAGGAGAACACGCGACTCGGGGATATTCTGGTCAAGCGCGGCTACGCGTCGACGAACGAGGTCAACGAGGCCCTCGACGAGCAGGAGCGCATCAAGAAGAAGATAGAGGTGAGCACGGTCAGGGTCGACACCACCAGGCTCGACAATCTTTTAAACCTGCTCGGTGAAATCGTCATCGGGCAGTCGTCGCTGCAGCGGATCGCCGCGGAGATCGAGGACGACAACGAGAGCGGGTTCCAGCTAAAAAACGCCCTCTACGGTCTGGACCGCACCACGAGGGAGTTCCAGGAGCAGATCATGTCGATCCGGATGATCCCCATCGGACCGACCTTCGAGCAGTTCAGGCGTTTCGTGCGCGACAGCGCCCGCGCGAACGGGAAGGAGATCCAGTTCCGCATAGAGGGGGGCGACACCGAGCTCGACAAGATCGTCATAGAGAAGATCGGCGATCCCCTGAAGCACATGATCCGGAACGCCATCGATCACGCGCTGGAAACCCCGGAGGAACGCGAGGCCGCCGGCAAGCCCAGGGCTGGCCTCATACTGCTGAAGGCCTACCACCAGGAGGGAAACGTCTTTATCGAGATCATCGACGACGGAAGGGGCGTGAATATCGCGCGCGTTCGCCAGAAGGCCGAGGAGATGGGGCTCGTCAAGGAAGGCGACGACGTGCCGAAAGAGAAGCTCATGATGCTCCTCTTCCATCCGGGTTTCTCAACGGCGGAAAAGGTCGGCGAGCTTTCCGGCCGCGGCGTCGGCATGGACGTGGTGAAAACGAACATCGAGGAGCTCCGCGGATCGGTCGAATTCCGTTCCGACGAGGGCCGGGGCACCACCATCAGGATCAAGCTGCCACTCACCCTCGCGATCATCGACGGAATGCTTGTCGGCATCGGCCGGCATACGTATATAATCCCGCTTCTCTCGATCGTGGAATCGATGAAGCCCTCGAAGGAAAATGTGAAGACCATCGAGGGCAAGGGTGAGATGATACATTTCCGCGGCGAGTACGTGCCGCTGATCCGGCTTTACAGCTTCCTCGGCATCGATGCCCTGTGCAAGGACCCGTGGGAGGCGCTCGTGATCGTGGTCGAATCGGGATCGACCAGGGTGGGCCTCATGGTGGATGATCTCATGAGCCAGCAGCAGATCGTCATCAAGAGCCTGGACAGCTACATTACGCGCAGCAGGGCCATTTCCGGGGCCGCGATCCTGGGAGACGGCAAGGTTGCGCTCATCCTCGACATACACGGCCTCGTGGGCGATTTCAACCAGGTGTGACCGGAGGACGCGATGATCACGATAGAAGAAGACATGAGCGTGAAGAAAATCAAGGGGCTGTACAGCGCCCTTGAAAGGGAATTCGAAGTCGAGGACGAGATCGTCATCGACTTCGGGATGATCCCACGTATCGATCTTTCCGTGGCGCAGGTCATCATCGTGGCCGGGAGGGAGGCCAGGGCCCGCGGCAAGGCGGTACGGATCAGATCCCTATCGGAGCATGTCAGGAGCCAGTTGAGCCTGTGCGGCATCAAGGTATAGTCTATACACGACGGAGGACTTATAATGGGTAAATACATCATGATAATCGACGATTCTCCCACCATCAGGATAAGCGTCCAGATGGCGCTCAAGCCCCTCGGTATCCCGTTCGAGGAGGCGGACAACGGAGTCGACGCACTCCAGAAAATCGAAAAAAAGAGGCAGGCCGGAGAAGAGACCGGGCTTTGCATCTGCGATATCAACATGCCGCAGATGGACGGCATCACGTTCGTCCGCGAATTCAAGAAAATCGACAAGTTCACACCGATAATCGTCCTCACGACGGAGTCCGGGGAGAGCAAGATACAGCAGGGAAAGGAAGCCGGCGTATCCGGGTGGATCGTCAAGCCTTTCCAGCCGGCCGAACTCGTCTCCGTGGTGAAGAGATTTATCAAATAGGAGGCCCTCATGGGACATGGTGAAGTCAGAGAACAGAGGGACCTCGATATAGAAACCGCGGACAACCAGTTCGTCACGTTCTATATCAATGACGAGCTGTACGGCATTCCCGTTCTCCAGGTCCAGGAGATCATCGGCATGACGAAAATCACTTCCGTGCCGAACTCGCTTCCGTACATGAAGGGCGTCATCGATCTCAGGGGGGAAGTCGTTCCCGTGATCGACATGCGGAACAAGTTCGGGATGCCCGAAACCGAGTACTCCTCGTTCACGGTCATCATCATCGTCGAGGTGGGGGATCGCCTTGTGGGCATGGTGGTCGATTCGGTATCGGACGTGCTGAACATTCCCGTGAAAGACATGCGCGAAATGCCGCAGCTCAGCTCGAAGGTCCAGCGGGATTTCATCGACGGGATAGGGCAGTGCGGAAGCGACCTGGTGATAATACTCAACGCCGAACGAATCCTCACGACCGAGGAGCTGAACAGGATCGATAACGATACTCCTTCAGACGGTTCGACGGCCTGACCGGGGCGCCTATGATCAGAAGCGAAAGCAACACCTTCAAGAAATCCCTCTATATACTGTATCCCGGCGATTACATGGCGACGCGGGAGGACAGCGTGCTCGGGACCGTCACCGGTTCCTGCGTGGCGGTGTGCGTGTACGACACCATGCGCAAGATCGCGGGGATGGCCCACTTCATCGTCCCGGGCGCCATAGGGACCGAGGGGATCGTGACAGACCTTATCGCGCAGAAGGGAATCAACAGCATGGAGCTTCTCATGGGCGAGGTCGTCAAGCTCGGGGGGGACAGGCGCTCGCTCAAAGCAAAGATTTTCGGCGCGGGATACATGTACTCGGAGAACATGGCGAACAACCTTTCCGAAAGCAATATCCGCTTCATCCACGAATATTTCACCATTGAGAAGATCCATGTCGAGAGGATCGATCTCGGCGGCGATTTCCGGAGAAAGATATACTTCTCGGCCTCGGACGGGATCGTATACAGGCAGATACTGAAAAACAACGAGGACTCTTCCGAGTTTATCAAGCTCGAGAAGGAGTACATCGATTCTGAATTCAGGAACAAGAAGCGAAGCGGCAGGGTGCTCCTGTTCGATTAGCGAAAACGAACGGAGGCGTATGTTTCCTTTCGAGCTTGATGATGCGTTATTCAACAAATTCAAGGATCTCATCTACGCGGAAGCGGGGATAAAGCTTTCGGACCTGAAGAAGGCGCTGGTGCAGGCGCGTCTGGCGCGCAGGCTCAGGCACCTTGGGATAGGGACGTACGCGGAATATTACACGTTCCTGACCCATAACTACGAAAATGAGAAAATTCACTTCATCAACGCCATCACCACGAACAAAACCGATTTTTTCAGGGAGAACAGGCACTTCGAGTACATGCGTGAGGTATGCCTCCCCGAGTTCGAAAACACGGGGAAGCGCAGGATAAAAATCTGGAGCGCGGGATGCTCGACGGGCGAAGAAGCCTATTCCATATCCATGACCATGAAGGATTACAACGAAAAGAACCGGACCATCGAGTACAAGATTCTCGCGACCGATATTGACACGAACGTTCTCGACACCGCCGCGGGCGGTGTGTATCCCGCGGACAGGATTTCCGAGATCGACGTCGCGACGCTTAAGAAATACTTTTACCGCGGGAGCGGTGAAAACGAGGGCCTGTTCAAGGTGAAGGAGGCGGTCCGTGAGAACGTATTTTTCAGGAGGCTCAATCTCCTCGATGAGAGTTTCCCCATGAAGGGCAAGTTCGATATCATTTTCTGCAGAAACGTGATCATATATTTTGACAAGTCCTCGCAGAAGACGCTCTTCGAACATATCTGGCATTACCTCGAGGACCACGGATACCTGTTCATCGGCCACTCCGAGAACATCACCGCGCTGACGGACAGGTTTTCGCTTATCGGGCATACCATGTACCGGAAGAACGTCCCTGCGGCGGCGAGCGGGGTGTGATATGTACGTTCGTCACAATCCGAAATACGGCAAGGAGCTGATCATCATACACCCGGGAGAGCTGTATGCCACGTCGCGCGACGAGCTCATCGGGACGCTCCTCGGCTCGTGCGTGGCCGTGTGCCTTTTCGACCTGCAGCGGGGGATCGCGGGAATGAACCATTTCATGCTGCCGGGAAAGATCACCGAGAAGGACCTGCTGGCCGACAGGCAGGCGCGCTACGGGATCACCGCCATCAACAGCCTGCTCGCGGCGATGGACAAGGAGGGTGCCTCGCGCACGGGGCTTATCGCCAAGGTGTACGGTGGCGGACATGTGCTCGAGAGCGTCTCCGACACCCATACCATCCCCTTCGACAACGTGCGCGTGGCCCGGGTCATGCTGGAGGTGGACGATATCCACATCGAGCACAGCGACGTGGGCGGCAACTACACGAGGAAGCTGATGCTCGACGTGAAATCCGGCAAGGTCTATCTGAAGAAAACCACGCGCGCCGAGGTGTTCCAGGAGATCAGCCGGAGAGAGTTGGAGTACCTGCGGAGGGGCATGCCGAATGGATAGGATCAGGGTCCTCGTCGTCGACGACTCGGCGGTGATGAGAAAATTTCTTTCGGACGAGCTCTCGAAATCGCCGCGCATCGAGGTCGTGGGCACCGCCCTCGACCCGTATATCGCCGCGGACAAGATCAACAAGCTCAGGCCGGACGTGCTCACGCTGGACATCGAGATGCCCAGGATGGACGGACTTACTTTCCTCTCGAAGCTCATGATCGCGGGGCCCATGCCCGTCATAATGGTGAGCTCGTTCACCGAACGGGGGGCCCGCGCGACCATAAGGGCCCTCGAGCTCGGAGCGATGGATTTCATCACCAAGCCCTCGATGGACGACAGGGAAGGCATGTCCCAGTTCGTGGAATCCCTGACGGAGAAAATATTCGCGGCCTCGTCGGCCCATGTAAGAAGAAAGCCGGTCGCGGAAGAGAAGAAGCCCCCCAGGCCCGGGCCGCCGGCGCAGGGCCCCCTGCAGACGATACACATAGAAAAGAAATACTCCGCCGACGTGATCCTTTCAAAAAAGGACCCGCAGGCCATCCGCGCCCACAGCGAGAAGGTCATCGCCATCGGGGCGTCGACCGGCGGCACCGAGGTCATCGACGCGATTCTCTCGGCCCTCCCACCGACCCTTCCCGGAATCGTCATCACCCAGCACATGCCGGAGAAATTCACCGAGGCGTTCGCAAACAGGGTGAACGAAAAGGCGGAAATCGCCGTCAAGGAGGCGGCGAACGGGGACCGGCTCTACAAGGGAATGGCCTTCGTGGCCCCTGGCGGAAAGCACATGCTCCTTCACGCCGACGCGGGCGGTTACCGGATCGAGATAAACGACGGTCCTCCCGTGAACCGGCACAAGCCGTCGGTGGACGTCCTCTTCAGGTCGGTCAGCCAGGCCGCCGGGAAATCGGCCATGGGCATCCTCTGTACCGGGATGGGCAACGACGGCGCCGCGGGCCTCCTCGAGATGAAAGACACCGGGGCCATGACCGTGGCGCAGGACGAGGCCTCGTCCGTCGTGTTCGGGATGCCCAACGAGGCCATCAAGCTCGACGCGGCCCAGAAGGTGCTGAACATCAAGGGCATAATAGAGCTTATCCTCGGTTTTAACGATTGATTTAACCGGTGGATTAATTGGATTGACAATTACAGGTGCCTGATTTTTCCTTCCCATTTGTACACTTGTACAAGATTTCGGGGGATATGCCTCGAGGCGCTGAAAAAGCGTCACGACATGGTTCCTGCCGAACGCCGGCATGGTCCGGCAGACCTTTCCCGTAGACGCGAGATTTGCAGGGGGACAGTATGATTCGCCGACATGTAGCGATCGCCGTGATGTTTTTTATACTCGTGGCAGTGATGAGTTTCGGGGGCCATGCCCGCGAAGAAGCGAAAAAGGGCAGGGCCGTTGTCGCGGCCGCCGCTGATCCCGCGGGCGGGGATGCTGCCGCGGGGAAAAAGCGCGTCGTGAAGATGAAACTCACAATTCCGGTGATCATCGACCAGCTTTTCAAGAGCGGGCACGGCGTTAAGAGGGTCCTCATCGATTACAAGGGCACAGATTCGAACCTCATGCTCCTGGAGAGCAAATACAACACGTACCTGTTCGGAACGGCGAATTACTCGCATGCCGAGAGCAACAATCCCTCGGAGAAGGTCTTTTCTGGCGACAGGACCGACCGCATGGTTGCCGCGGTAGGGGTGCAGAAGGGATTTTCCACCGGAACCACGCTGTCGGCCTCGGTCACGGGGATGTACCAGAACGCCATGGGGGCGGGAATCACCACCACTGACCCTACGTTTTATTACATGTTCAAGAGCATGGGCGGTAAGCTCTACCGGACCGGTATCAACGTGGAACTCACCCAGGATCTCCTGAAAAACGCCTTTGGCATACAGGACCGCAACCTCGAGCTCAAGCTGAAGAATTATACCGGCATGTCCCGGACCGCGCTGCGTATGAAGCTCTCGGGCGTCGTGATGGAGGCGGTCGTGGCATACTGGAACATCGCGATCTCGGACGAGGTGCTCAAAACAACGCAAATGATCGTCAAGAGCACCGGCGATATCCGCAACCTGATCGAGAGAAAGCTCGGCTACGGCCTCGCCGAGCGCGAGGACAGCCTTGACTGGAACGGGAAGTTCCTGATGAGCAAGAACGGTGAGGAGAACGCGAAGAAGATGGTGTACGACGCGCGGCTTAATCTTCTCCGGATGATCAATGCCGATCTCGGCCCCGACGACGTCGAAATCGAGGCCCAATTCGTCACGACCCCGCCCTCGGTGACGCGCGAGCAGGCCATCACGGACGCGTTCATCAAGCGTGCTGATTGGAACATCCAGAAGTCGATGCTGAAGAACGCCGAGCTCGAATACTCGATGGCCCAGAACGACCTCGACCCGACGCTCAAGCTCAAGGTGGGCGCGGGGAACGTCGATTACAGCAAGAAGTCGTATCCCGACACCTGGAACAGCCTGAAGAAGCAGTTTTCCGTGGGCCTGGAGATGACATACCCGCTGGAGAACACCGCCGCGAAAATCCGCATGCGTGACGCGCGCCTGGGGCTCAAGAAGGAGAAACTCAACACGGAGCAGCTTGAGCGCCAGATTCGCGACGAGTTATCGTCGATCGTGAGGCAGTGCGAGGTTGATTACACCGTGTACACCCAGACCAAAAAGTCGCGCGAGTACACGCAAGGTTACTACAACCAGGTGCTGGCGAAGTTCGGTCAGGGAAGGATGAGTTCGCTTCAGCTCAAGCTCGCCCTGGACGGCTTCGCGCAGGCGCGGCTGGCCGAACTGCAGAGCTTGATCACCTACAACATCACCCTGCTCAGGCGAGACCTGGCGCGGAACGTCATATTCGACAACTTCAAGATCGACGTGGACTCGATGCTGAAAAACATGGAAAAGGAAAAGTAGAATTTCAGTAGGTATAGATCTGTGCTACGATGTTGTTCGTGGCTTCTACGACACCCGTTTGTAAGGTCGTGTTGAACGTGATGGTGCACAGGCCCGCGGAGGGCGAGTCCTTCGCGATGGTTACGTCCGAGTCGGGCACCGTGTAAGAGTAGCCCACGCCGGTGGCAGTGATGATGTGCAGGGTCCACGCCCCTCCGGGTATGCCGAGCAGGCGGTACATCTTGAGCTTGAAACCTGCGGGACTAAAACCCTTGCTGTTGACCCCCACCACCTCGTACACGAGAAGGATCGATGTGCTGGGGTAGATGTATTTTGAATAGATTGCGTTAACGTTATCTCCGGACCGTGAACCGTATGCTGTTATGGTAAAGCTCTTACTGGGAATTGTCTTGGTGGTGTAGTCCCCCGGATCTATGTATCCCCACCAGAAATTGGTGCTGCTGCCCTCGTCCGTGCAGGAGAATGAGAGCGCCGCGCAGGCCGCCAGCAGGGCCGTTACAAGTGTTCTTTTCATGTGTCGGTTCGTGTCCTGGTTCGAGATTGTCCGGGCTGTCCGATCTTCATGCAACTGGCGCCGTTATTCATGCCGACCGGCCGAACATCGATTCTATTAGGCTGAAAACCGGGGCGGATGTTGCAGAAAATGTGTCAAGAATTCAAAAGGTCCGCGCCACGGTTTGTGTCAATTCATTTTTGCCGCCCCGGGGCAAATCCCTTCTTTTATTCTTGACGAAATCAGCGGGATATGCCATACGATATCCGTACATATGAATAACCAACGGGGAAACAGGACTATGCTGAAAAGGATACTTCCGGTGCTTGCAATCATGTTCATGGCGGTGAACGCCATGGCGACCTCGGTCAATATAGACGGTTACGGAACATACCTCGGGGCCGGGAACGCGAAGTACCAGTTCGGGGGCGGCGGCGCGATCAGCGTATCGGTCGCCAATAACATTAATGTAATATACCGCGGCATGTACTCCACGGCCGAGAAGAACAGCAATATGGGCTACTTCGTGATGAAGAAAGGCTACAATCACATGATGCAGCTTGCGGGGGTTGAGTACATATTCCCCATCGACGTGGCCCGCCTTGGCTGGAGGAGCTCCGTCCAGGTTGGGTATTCCTCCACCCAGCTCGATACGTCGTCCATTTCCGTGAGCGACAACCGAATGATGATCTTGAACGTTGACCCGACCATGCGCCCCATGCTCCTGACGATGATGGGCCTGAAAAAGACATCGCTGAAAGACAACGGATTTTCCCTCGCATTCTGGACCGGCTTGCAGTGGCAAGCCAAGCAATGGCTGGCCCCCTTCTTCGATATCGGGTTCCACAAGTCGTTCTATTCAAACTCCCTGAAAACCTACGAGATTCACGGGCTCAGCATTTTGTTCGGCATCAGGTTCACCCTGGGCCACAGCAGGAATATCAAGAGCGATTACTGAGAATTACGCCTGAAAGGGAGCGGGAAAAAAAACGCGGCCGTTTTCGATCCGGCCGCGTTTTTTATTGCTTTTCAACGGCGGGCATGGTCCCCATGTTCTCCGTTATGGTCCGGCAGATTTTTTCAGTCGAACCCCTGATGTTCGCCTGAATCCAGATGATGTCCTTTTTCTTCAGGTCGATGCACCTTATCCAGGCTCCGTTCCTTTCGAAGCAGATCACCATCAGGTAATCCACCCCCCTCGCGGAAAGCCTGTCGAGTATTTTGAACTTGGTGGCGATATAGTCGTCGTCGTATTCGTTCATGAAGCGCGACAGTTCCTTGATTCGCTTCGCGTGCCGCTCGCCGGCCCAGGTGCCGGTCAACAGCACGGGCCCCTTCGGCGACGTCGCGATGTCGAACGAATTGTCCCGGGACGTAACGTTCTTGAAGATGGACAGAAGTTTCTTGTCGAGGGGCCTCAGGCCGCCGTTGGCCTGGACCGCCGATACGGTATATCCCTTCTGAAACAGCATGAAATATAATCTGTTGAGCTGCTCGTCGTCCAGGTTCGTCAGGACCGCGATTTTCGACCTGGGCGCCACCGGCTTGTTGCGGTAACTGTTGCTCTTCGCCAGCATCTGGACCATGATTCTCGTGACCCTGTCGACCAGGCGGAAAATCTCCGTTTCCATTTTTCCTTCGTTGATGAAGGTGAATAGCTTGTTCCGTTTTTTCTGGTAAAGGTTCAGCTTGATCGCGATCGCGTTGCCGGGCAGTATGCGGAAGCTCCCGTAAATGAAAAAATCGGCCCCCATGGCCTTCGTGTACTTCGGCAGTTCCCTCTGTTTGAACTGTTTCTTGAGCGTGAGGCCGCGTTTCTTGAGCTTTGCCTCGATCTGGTCGGGTTTCATCACGTCCACCACGAAGATGTCCCTGATTGAGCTCGCGAACGAATTGGGAAAGATTTTTTCCAGGTAATCGTAGTTCGCGTCGCGGCCCGTGTTCTCGAGGTAGCCGAATGCCATGGTCGCGGCGGTGGCGGCCCGCGGCGCCACGACCGCGGCCAGCATAAGCAGGCACAGGAGCGCGGCGCGGAAGAGGGTTCGCATCATCGTTTCGTCATGCTCTGGATGAAGTGGTCTATGACGGATTCAAGGGTATCCGAGTATGTTGTGGGATAGTTGTCTATCCAGACGACTTCGTTGTTCCTGAGGTCGATGGCCCGCCCCCAACTCACGTCCTCCCAGTCTTTGAGGTCGAGAAGGATGAGATACTGGACGTTCCACTTGTTCTTCATCTCTGCCAGGCTTTCAGCCTTGCTCACCTCGAAGCTGTAGATATGGAGCTTGTAGAGGTTATTGATGGCCTTTTCAAGGGAGAGCAGGTTCTCGCCCCTGGCGGAATAGGATACCTTTCTGAAATCGCGTATATCGTACACGTCTTTCAGCATGTAGAAATCCGAGGCGTTGACGGCCTTCACTGCGAAACCCCGGGCCATGAAACGCGCCAGTACGGCGTTCTTGATGCTGTTTGGAGCGTCGACGATGATGCCGATGCCGGCCCGCTCGGGAATCGGGGTAACCAGGTGCCTCAGGTTTTTCCTGGAGGCGCAGGACGGTATGATGAGTAACGCGGCGATTATGGCCGGGAGGGTGCGAATGGCGATTGATCCCTTTATCATAATGATCTCCTCGATTATTCAGGCCTTTGCAGTAGTACTATTTGGCATTTTCGTACATGTCAATAAAAAAAAAGGCCGGTGTTCGCACATCCGGCCATTTTATGAATATATTTCGTGGGCTTGTCGGGCGCTATTTGTCTTTTTTCGGTGACTCCTTTTCGTCTTCCTTGTCGGCTGTTTTGGCCGATTTTTTGTTCAGTATATACTTCCTGAGGCCCTCTTTCTTGATCTTGGTCTCGCCCATGATGTCGAGTATCATCTGGTTCGACTGCACCTGCATTTTCTGCATGAAAATCTGCTGCTTTATTTTGGATATGACCTCGTCGTTGATGGGAACGCCCTTGAATATCTGGGGATTTTCCTTGTAAAACTGCTCGACCTCGGCATCCGTGACCTTGATCTCGTTCTTGAATTTTTCCATTATATAGTAGTTCGCCGCCGCCTGGAGCTTGCCGATCTCGAGGACCGCCTCAAGCTCGTCCTTGTTGATCTTGTCGTCTTCCTTCGCTTTCTTGAGAAGGAGCCTCTGGCTGATCAGGTTTTCCGAGAAGCGTTTCTTGTTCAGCGTGGGGTGCCCTTCCAGGCTGGGATCGTCGGCGAGCTTGTCGATCTCCTTTTTGCTCATGTTTGTAAGGAGCCTGTTCTGGAGGTAGTAGTAGCGGTTGAACTCGTCCACCGTGATCTTGTCGCCTTCGATGTCGATAGCGACCTGGCTTCCTTCTTTTTTGCATGATGTGCCGAGCACGAACATGGACAGTATAAATGCGGAAACAATGAGTGTAGCGGTTTTTTTCATGGCGCTGTTCCTTAATGTGGGTATCAAAACGTACGCGGGAAACGCGATTGTGGTACTTATTGCGGGGTGGAAATTTGTTGCAACCATTTTTTCAGCTCTTCAAGCTTTTTTTCGGGGGATATCTTTCCCGGATCGAAAAGCAGCACCTCGGGGAAATCGGGGTCTATGGAAAACCTCCGGTCCTTCGAGGCGAGCTTCATGATCCGCACCGGATCGACCGTGGATGCGCCCGTGATCTTTATCCTGATCGAGCGAGAGTCCTCGAGAATCTCGTCGATGCGCATCGACGACGCCAGCGCCCTGATGTGCTCCAGGTCCACGAGTATCCTCACCCTGTCCGGGTAGGGCCCGAAACGGTCGGTCATCTCCGCGGCCAGGGCGTCGATTTCTTCGGGGGCGGTGCAGGCCTCGAAGCGCTTGTAGAATTCGATCTTCTGCTTGTCGTCCGCGATGTAGGTTTCGGGGATATACACGTCCGTGTTCAGGAACACCGGTGTGCGGAAGTGGAGCGTGGGCGGCTCTCCCCTGAGGTGCCTGACCGCGTCGTCGAGCATCTGCAGGTAGAGCTCGAAACCGACCTCCATGATGTTGCCCGATTGCGCGCTCCCCAGTATGTTCCCCGCGCCCCTGATTTCGAGGTCCTTCATCGCGATCTTGAAGCCGCTCCCCAGGTCGGAGTATTCCGAGATCACCTGCAGGCGCTTCTGGGCGTCCTCGGTCAACGAGCTGTGGCGCGGGTAGAAGAGGTAGGCGTACGCCTTTTTCTCGGACCGCCCCACGCGCCCCCTGAGCTGGTAGAGCTGCGAAAGCCCGAAGGTGTCCGCGCGGTTGATTATGATGGTGTTCACGTTTGGCATGTCCAGCCCGGACTCGATGATCGACGTGCTCACCAGCACCTCGAACCCGCCCTGAAGGAAATCGATCATGACCTCCTCGAGCTCGTGCTCGGGCATCTGCCCGTGCGCGGTGCGGAAGCCCGCCTCCGGCACCAGCGCGGCGAGCATGCGCGCCTGCGCCTCGATCGTCTGCACCCTGTTGTGCACGTAGAACACCTGGCCGCCGCGCTCCCTCTCGGACATGATCGCCGCGCGCAAAATGTCCGGGTTCTCCTCGAGGACGTAGGTCTCGATGGACTGCCGGTTCTCCGGCGGGGTCATGATGGTGGACAGGTCGCGGATGCCGGTCATGGCCATGTGGAGCGTGCGCGGGATGGGCGTGGCCGAGAGCGTGAGCACGTCCACCATGGTTCGCATTTTTTTCAGGCGCTCCTTGTGCTTCACCCCGAAGCGCTGCTCCTCGTCGATGATCAACAGGCCCAGGTTCTTGATGGATATGTCCTTCGAAAGGATCGCGTGCGTGCCGATGATGATATCCACCCCCCCCTCCGCCATCGCCGTCTTGACCTTCTTGATCTCGGCGGCCGACCTGAAGCGCGAAATCATCTCGACCGATATGGGATAGGGCGCGAAGCGCTTCCTGAAGGTGTTGAAATGCTGCATGGCCAGGACCGTGGTGGGGACCAGCACCGCGACCTGGCGCCCCGCCATGACCGCCTTGAACGCGGCGCGGATGGCCACCTCGGTCTTGCCGAACCCCACGTCGCCGCAGACCAGCCGGTCCATGGGACGGGCGCCCTCCATGTCGTCCTTCACGTCCTCGATGGCCGTGATCTGGTCGGGCGTCTCCTCGTATTCGAACAGAGCCTCGAATTCCTCCTGCCAGAGGGTGTCGGGCGGAAACTGAAAGCCCTTCAGCGCCTTCCGCGCGGAGTATATCTTGATCAGCTCCGAGGCGAGCTCCTCCACGGACTGGCGCACCTTTTCCTTGATGCGGTTCCACGCCGATTTCTTTCCGAGAAAATCCAGCCGCGGAGTGCGCTCGCCCGCGCCGATGTATTTTTGCACCAGGGTGATCTGGTCGAGCGGCACGTAGAGCCTGTCGCTCTCGGCGTACTCGATCAGCAGGAAGTCGCGTTCCACCCCGCCCGCCGACATCCGCTCCACGGACCTGAACATCCCTATGCCGTGGTTTACGTGCACCACGTGGTCGCCGGGCTTGAGGTCCAGGAACGAGTCGATGGGGCGCGACGTGCTCGACTTGAACTGGCGCCGCTGGCGGTAGCTCTTGCCGAAGATTTCGTGGTCGGTCACCACGAGCGTGTTCAGGTCGTTGAACTCGGCCCCCTCTCGCAGGGGGGATATGACCACGCCCACGGGCGCGTCGCCGGCGGACAGAAAATCGGACGGCGGCGAAAACTCGGAGAGGAGGTCGGCCAGGCGGCGCGCCTGCCCCTCGAACGGGGTGGTCACCAGCACGCGCCATCCCGCGGCGGTGCGCGCGGCGATGTCCTCGCGCACCTGCTTGATGCGGCCGCGGTAGCTCGGGATGCTCTTGATGGACCAGCGGTGCGAGCCGGGCGTGGCGGTGAAGGTCTCCAGCCGCACCGCGCGCGACAGCGCGTCGTCGTAGGCCGCGGGCCGGAGGAGCCGTTCCGGGGGGAGGCAGAGCGCGGAGCCGCGTTTCCTCTCGTGGAGCTCGTCGAAGGTGCGCCCGAGCAGCGCGCGCCGCGATTCGAGCTCCGGGGTGTTCATCATGACGACGAGCGGGGGCGCGGCGCAGTACGAGAGCACCGTGTCCTCCCCCACGATGAGGGGAAAGAGGTCCTCGAGGCCGCGCATGTCGCCCAGGGTGCCCGAGTCCACGGCCTCGGCCACCGAGTCGGGAAACTCCATCCCGCCGGCCAGGGCCGCGGCGACGTGCGACCGGAGCTCGCGCTCCTCGGAATCGAAAAGCACCAGCTCCCGGCGGGGGAAGAGCGTCACGCGGTCCACGGGCTCCCTGGAAATCTGCGAGTCGATATCGAACTCGCGGATGGACTCGAGCGTGTCGCCGAAGAAATCCAGCCGCACGGGACGTTCGCGGGAGGGCAGGTACACGTCGATGATGCCCCCCTTGACCGCGAAGTGCCCGAATCCCTCGACTCGGCGCTCGCGCGAGAAGCCGTAGCGAACAAGCAGCTCGACGATATCGTCGAAGGGATATTCCTCTCCCGCGGCGAGTTCCATCCCCTTCTTTCGTATGAAATCGCTCCCGGGCACCGTGCGGATTATCGATTCGACCGTGGCGATCGCGACGAGGGGGGTTCCCCCGATCAGGCGGTACAGGGTGTTGATCCTCTCGCGCTCGATGGATTCGGGGACCGGCACGAACTCGTACGGGAGCGTCTCCCACGGCGGGAGGAGGCAAATGTCCCGCTCGTCCATGATCGCGGAGAGGTCATTGTGGAGGTCCCGCATCTTCTGGGAGTGTTCGGTGACCGCGATGATCTGGCGCGGGAACGAGCTGAACAGGGCGGCGACGATGAAGGGGAACGACGACGGCGCGATGCCCTCGACGGCCTGCGGCAGCGATCCCCCGGCGATCGAGGAGGCGAGGGATCGGAACCCGGGGCTTTCGGCGAACGCGCCGGCGACTGGGGAGAGGATCATCAGAAATTATCGGCGTCCGAAACGAAAAGCTCGAGTTCCTCGAGATCGTGAAGCTGTGCGTCGACTTCCGACAGCGTGGATGAGATCGACGTCATCGCGTCCGCGTACGATTGTTTTTCGAGGTGCGAGTGCCTCTGTTCGTCCACGTGCACCGTGGAGAGTACCAGCTTGAGCTTGCCCATGAGCTCGTTCGCCGTTTTGTAATAGGGCTTGAGCACGCCGAGCATCTCGGTGAAGAATATGAACTTCATCGCCCTCTGCGTGTCGGTGCTCAGGGAGTCGATGATCTTGCGGGACCTGGTATCGGCCCTCGACTGGTAATAGGTCAGGGAGCGCGGGTACTGGATGAGCTCCCGCCTGTGGTTTTCGATTTTTTCGATGCCCAGGAACATGTCGATTTCCATGGATCTGATGATGTCCTCGAGGACGATGTCGTCGTGCTTGTGCTCCTTGGGGATCACGTTGGAATTGCGGATGTTCATGATGACGCCCCTGAGCCTATCGCGGTGCGTCAGGCAGAGCTGCATTGCCTTGTCAACGATGGCCTGCGAGTCTATGCGCGTTTCCTTTACCTCGGCCTCTTCGTGATCATCGCGGGCGCCTTCGCCCTGTCCCGGCTCGATGACGCTTTCCGTGGCCTCGGTGCGGCCCGCCGCCTTGTCCCGCGCGAGCCTGTACTGCATGTTTACCGCATCCTTGTCCTGCGCGCGCACGATTTTTATCAGGTCGATCTTTCGATCCATCCTGTTGTACTTGAGCCCGTACATGTTGCCCTGCGGATCTATGTAGCGGTTGTTGAGATCGTAGACCGAGATGCGGGTTAGGTCGATGTCGGATTTATCCTTGATCCGGATGTAGATATGCTTCTTGTTCACAGCTCGGCCGGGGTAAAATCAATCGGGGTATCGAACTGGATCGCGAAAAAGGCCGCTCCGTGCGAGGTGTATGCCTGGAGTTTCTTGGCCACCGGCGTCGGGTTGTTGACGATTATTCCCGCGCGTACGATGATTCCCCTCGTCTTGTAGCTATTCTTCCGTATCTTGAATTTCACGCTGACCGGCACGCTGACCGGCACGCGTTCGTCGCTCACGATCAGGAGCCCGCCCTGGCTGATGTTGAACGCCGTGCCCTTGCCGGAACGGTCAAGCTTGACGTTATCCCCCACCGCCGCGTCTGGGTTGCCGGTGAAGTATTCGAATGCGACCTTGATGGTGCAGTCGAAACGAGGGTGCTTTCTCATTTCGATCATGGGGATCCTCGCATGGAGATGATATGGCCCCAGATTAGGGCATTATTTGATTATGTCAAGTCTTGTTGGTGGCCCCCGGCCGTATTTTTTTCAGGACGATATTTTTCTATTTACAGAATCCCGGCATTATGTCAGGTTGGACGCCCGGGGAGACACACTTCCCGAGGAAGGGCGGCAATAGCTTCTCGATTCTGGTTACTCGCAATTCCTCCATTTCATACCGCAAGGGGCCGTCGAATGAATTCAATCAAGGCAAAATTTATTTTTGTGACAGGGGGAGTATGCTCTTCGCTCGGCAAGGGCATCTCGGTGGCTTCCCTGGGACTACTTCTGGAGGGTCATGGCTACAAAATATCGCTTATAAAAATGGACCCGTATATCAACATCGATCCGGGCACGATGAGCCCGTTCCAGCACGGGGAGGTGTACGTGACCGAGGACGGGGCCGAGACCGACCTGGATCTGGGCTATTACGAGCGCTTTACCAACGCGACGCTGACCAGGAGGAACTCCATTTCCACCGGGCAGATATACCATTCGGTGATCCAGCGTGAGAGGCGGGGCGACTACCTGGGGCGGACCGTGCAGGTGATCCCCCA
>CAYRGX010000060.1:0-17377 GCA_964423905.1 uncultured Leptospirales bacterium
AGCAGAGGACTGAAAATCCTCGTGTCGGCGGTTCGATTCCGTCCCTGACCACATACATTTTTCCTTCCTCCGGCTTCCCGTCAATAAGAATTGTCATTATCCAGAAACACCGTACATTTGCGCGTATATCCTGCACGCGAATAATCCGTGCCTCCGCGTCGCAACCGGCGCGACGGGTAATTCGTGTTGACAGAATGCGCGCGCTCTGATATCCTCATAAAAAAATGGAGGAGATGACCATGAAAAGAGTAAAACACCTGGCGATCCTTCTCACGGCCTTCGCGTTCGTGACGGTCGCGGCCCCGCGCCTTTTCGCGGACGGATGCTACATCTGCGGAAGCGGGAGCTCCGACGCCTGCAAGAACTATTGCCGCTATTCCGGCAGCGACACCTTCGCGAACCGGAAGCTCTGCCAGCAGAGGGGCTGCAAGGTCACAGGTACCGCGTCCTGCCCCACGGCGGTCAACTACAAGGTGTGCAGGGACGAGAAACCCGGCACGAAGGACCTCGGCTATTTCCGGGCGAAATAGCCGGCCGGATCGCGTGCCATGCCTATCGGGCGCTTTCTCCGGGACGGGGGAAGCGCCTTTTTAATTCATGGGGGATATTCGATGGATCCAAACATGCTGTTCAATTCCGAGATCGCGCTCTCGCTGTTCATTTTTTTCGCGAGGATTATCGACGTCTCCATCGGCACGATCAGGATCATACTCGTTTCCAGGGGGTACCGCGCGCTGGCGCCGGTGTTCGGCTTTTTCGAGGTTCTGGTCTGGCTGCTCGCCATCAGGCAGATTCTCGGCAACCTGGAACTCTCCCACAACCTTTTCGTGTACGCGGCGGGATTCGCTACCGGCAACTACGTGGGGATGATCCTCGAGTCGAAGATCGCGATCGGGTACCAGTCGGTGAGGATCATGACGACGGAAAAGGTCATGTCGCTCCCGCTCGTCCTCCGGGAGGAGGGGTTCGGGGCCACGGTGATCAAGGGCCGCGGCGCCAGGGGCGAGGTCTCTGTCATCTACACGATCGTGCCGCGCCGCGGAGTGGACCGGGTGCTCGAGATTGTCGACATGTTCGAGCCGCGGGCCTTTGTGTCCATCGAGGACGTGAAGTCGAAGTACTCGGGGTATTTTTCCGACCGCGGGCGGTTCCCCGCCCTGTTCGGAAGGCTGACCGACAAGTTCAAATAGAGTCTCTTTCCTCTTGACAAAAGCGGGAGGGACCGGAGAATTCGCAAAAACGGAAGTGCGGGGTGCGCGATGATAGATCCGAGAATCATCAGGGATAATCCCGGGGCCGTGACGGCCCTCCTCGAAAAACGGAACATGGCCGGCGCGGTCGACCTCGGCGCCCTCGTCGCGATGGACGAGGAGCGGCGCGCCCTGATCGCGAAGGGCGACGAGCTGAAGGAAAAGCGCAACCGCGTCTCGAAGGAGATCGGCGGCCGAAAGGCACGCAAGGAAAGCGCGGACGACCTGATGAAAGAAATGAACGGCGTGTCCGACGAAATCAAGACGATCGACGCGAAGATCGACGCCCTGAACGGGCGCTTCAACGACGCGATGCTCGCCATCCCGAACGTGCTGCATGAGTCGGTCCCCCCCGGCAGGGATGACAGGGACAACGTCGTGGTGAGGACCTGGGGCGAAAAACCCTCGTTCGGGTTCACCCCGCTCCCGCACTACGATCTCGGCCCGAAGATGGGCATACTGGACTTCGAGCGCGGCGTGAAGATCGCCGGAGCCCGGTTCTACCTTTACAAGGGGCTCGCCGCGAGGCTCGAGCGCGCGATCATCAGCTTCATGCTGGACCTCCACACCGGAGAACACGGCTACACCGAGGTGTTCGGCCCGTTCATCGTCAACGACGACAGCATGATCGGCACGGGCCAGTTTCCGAAGTTCCGCGACGAGTACTACCGCTGCGACCGGGACGGCCTTTCGCTCATCCCCACGGCGGAAGTCACGCTCACCAACATGTACCGCGACGAGATACTCGAGGGCGAGTCCCTTCCCGTGTACGTCACCATGCAGTCCTCGTGCTTCAGGCGCGAGGCGGGCGCGGCCGGCAAGGACACCAGGGGGCTTATCCGCGTCCACCAGTTCCAGAAGGTGGAGCTGGTCAAGTTCGTGCAGCCCGAGACTTCCTTCGACGAGCTCGAGAAGCTCACCGCGAACGCGGAGGAGGTGCTAAGGCGCCTCAACCTGCACTACCGCGTGGTGCTTCTCTGCGGCGGGGACACGTCCGCCTCTTCGACCAAGACGTACGATATCGAGGTCTGGATGCCGGGCCTCGACCGCTACGTGGAAATATCGTCATGCTCCAACTTCCTCGATTACCAGGCACGCCGCGCCCGCATCAGGTTCCGCCGCGATAAGGGCGCCAAGCCCGAGCTGGTGCACACCCTGAACGGCTCCGGCCTCGCCGCGGGCAGAACCCTCGCGGCGGTGATGGAAAACTACCAGACGGCCGATGGCGATATCGCCATACCCGAGGCCCTGAAGCCCTATATCAGGGTATGACGCCGTGACCGCGCCGAGACAGCCGGTTACCGGGTCCATGCCCGGCGCGGATCCCGACTGGACGTTCATACGGCAGACGCTGGCGCTCGCCCTGGCGACGGAACGACCCGTCGCGCTTGACGGCGCGGGCGCCTTTCTCGACGCGAACCCGGGTTATGCGCCGCTTGTTTCCGACATCGACATGCTTGTTTCCGGCGGCGCGGGGCGGCTGCGCCGCGAGGGCGGCTCCCTGGCGTTCGATCCTCCAGCGCTTTCCTACGGGAGGCTTTCCTGCGACGCGGGAAGGTTCTCGGCCGCCATGGAGATCGTCCTGTTCCTCATGCCCCGCCTTTTCGCCGAGCCCTTCAGGAGCGTGGTGAGCGTCACCGGGTGCACGCACTCCCCGCTTTCGCCGTCGCCGGCCGCGCTGCGCGACGGCCTCCTTCCCTTCCTCGAGGACGCGGGTTTCTTCTGCGGCATGCTCCTCGGCCGCTACGGGTTCCACGGGAGCGGGGGAGGGAGGTTCGAGGCGAGGATATATCCCCGAGAGAAGCGGGAGCGGGCCGGCGCGGGCGCGGACCCCGCAGTCCTCGCGGGAGGGAGGATCATCGCGGGAAGGGTGCCCGCGGAGTTCGCCGCGCGGGCGAGGGATATACTCGCAACGGGCGCCGGGCTCGACGCGGACCGCGTGTCGATGCTTGAGGTGCTGGATTGCGACGGGGTGGGGCTTTGCGCGGAGCTTTTCATGGCGCGCGGGAATCGGAACGTCGTGATGTCGCATGACGCGTCATTTTTCGACGCGGCGGGAGATGTTTCGTTCGACGAGGAAGGCCTTGTCGGTGGGATTCGCGGCTTCGCGGCCCGCGCGCGCGGGATCGCCGGTTCCGGGGGGCTGCCCCCGTTCATCGAGAGGGAGCTGCTCGTGTACCGGGTGCTGTCCGGCGGCGCGGGCGGACATATCCCCCCCGCGTACCAGGAGCATGCCCGGTTCTTCGAGAGGTTTTCCTAGTCGCCGTCGCTTTCGAGTATGTCGTCCAGATCGTGTTTCTGAATGTGCTGCACGAGGCTGGCCTCGCTCTGGATGATCTGGAAGAAATGCGTCACGTCGACCCTGGAGAAGAGCTCCTTGGCCTCGTCGCTGGGGCTCAGGATTATCATTTTTTTTCTTCTTTTTGCCATCTGCTCGTTGAGCTTGAACAGGGTCGAAAGAAAACTGCTCACGATAAACGGCACCTCGGCCAGGTTGATGACCGTACCGAGGGAATCGTCGCCCGTTTTATTGATGACGAAATCCTCGATTTCGCGGCAATCGTTCTGGTAGATTTTCCCTTTTATGCTTATGAAAGTGAATCCGTGCGCATTTCTCGAGGAAAGGACAGGCTTGATGTCTCTGCTGTATTGCATGTGTCTCCATGCCGGTGTGGTTGACGGCGCACGCATGCCGGGCCCCGGCTTGCCGGCGCCCCCGCCACGCTACCGGTTTCTAGTGATTGTGTATATCGACGGCGGGGCAACGAGCAGCCACACGAGGAACAATGGCCAGAGCTCGCCCGCCTGAATGTTGTGCATGTTGACGAAGAAGGCAACCGGTTTTTTCATCAACGCGACGGTCATGGTGAATTCGAACGCTTCCGTCATGACGAGCCATATGATTCCCCCGATGAACGCCTCGAACCGCGTTGCGGGTTTCCACCGGGAAAGCATCAGCCACATGACCGCGCCCGTGAGGATAATGCCGCTGAAGACCGATATCCCCCGGGCCCAAGCCTCTGACATGACCTTCGCATAAGTCATCTGTCGAAGCGCTCCGTTGGCGAACGCCGTCACGAGAAGTGGAAACCACATCAGGACGTATTTTATCATGCCGGCCCCTTCATCATTATGTAATATATACAGACGCTGGCGTTTTTCGGCAAGCATTAATCGGTCGGGGACCCGGTCTCCGGGTTCTTTTTCCGGCGTAAGGCTTATTCTGCTTGCCAATGGCTATCACGGTGCGTTCATGTCCTTTTACCCGGCGCGAGGTGGCAATGATCCTATTTGAAAACGGACTGATTTGCACGATGAAGGAGCGGCCCTTCGCGGGATCCGTACTGGTAAAGGGCGCGAAAATCGAAAAGGTGTCGCGCGGCGCCATCGCCGCCGGTGACGCGGTGCGCGTCGATCTTGCCGGGGGTGTGCTCGCGCCCGGGTTCGTTGACGCGCACACCCACGAGGGAATGTTCCAGGGCGAGATCGGCTGGGCCGGGCGCGACCTGAACGAAAAGACCGATCCGGTAACCCCCCACCTACGGGCCATAGACGGGCTGAATTTCGACGACCCATCGCTCAGGGATGCTCCCTCCGGCGGAGTGACCGCCATCAACACCGGGCCGGGGAGCGCGAACGTGATGGGCGGGCTCTTCTGCGCGATCAAGACCGCGGGAAGAACCGTCGACGACATGCTCGTGCGGTTTCCTTCGGCCCTCAAGGTCGCCTTCGGCGAGAACCCCAAGTATACCTACGGCTCCGACGACAAGACCCCGCAGACCCGCATGGCCATCGCCGCCCTGCTCAGGGAGTGGTTCTTCAAGGCGCGCGAGTACGACGCGAAGCTGAAACGCCACGCGAAGAAAAAGGACGAGGATCACGAGCATGACATGAAGCTCGAGGTTCTCGCCGCGGCGCTCAGGGGGGATATTCCCGTCCACGCGCACTGCCACCGCGCGGACGATATCCTCACCGCCATCCGCGTCGCGGAGGAATTCGGCCTGAAGCTGGTGCTCGTCCACGCGACCGAGGGGCACCTCGTCGCGGACATCATCGCCGCGAAGAAGGTGCCCGCGGTGGTGGGGCCTTCCTTCGCCGGGAGGGAGAAACCCGAGCTCAGCGGCATCACCTTCGCCACGCCGGGCGTGCTCGCGCGCGCCGGTGTGCAGGTATGCCTGCAGTCGGACAACACCCCGCCCCTGAGGTATTTCCAGAGCGTGCTCTGCATGGCCGTGAAGGAGGGCATGGACAGGGACGGGGCGCTCGCGGCCGTGACGTCGACCCCGGCGCGCGTGCTGGGGCTCGACGGCCGCATCGGGACTATCGCTCCCCGCATGGACGCGGACCTGGTGGCGTGGAGCGGGCACCCGGTCGATTTCTATTCCTCGGTCAGGATGACCTTCGTGAACGGCTCGCTGGCCTACGCGGCGCCGGGCGTCGAGGTACCCGCCGGCATGCCGCTGTCGCCGGGCCGCCGCACGGCCCCCGGCGCCTGAGCGGGGCCCGTTCACACACCGTACGATATGCGTGCCCCCGCGCGCCCGATCGCCGACATGAGGCCGAGCCTTCCGGCGAGCGCGGTGAGCCTTCCGAACTTGCGGTACCCCAGGTTGAACATCAGGTAGGGCGCGACCATCCGTCCGCTCCGCGGCATCCTCTTCAGGATGTTCCCCATGGAGTAGAACTCCCGGTATATCCAGCGATATCCCTCTTCCAGCTCGCGGGCGCTCATGCCCGCCGGCTCGAACACCGCGCGCGACGTGTTGTAGTGCCTCGGGTCGCGGTCGGTGATCCGTGCCTGGCGGTCGAGCCTCGCGTACAGGGCGGTGCCCGGATAGGGTGTGAGGATATGCGCGGTCATGGTCTCGATGCTGCGCGAAACGAGCCAGTCCAGGGTGTCGGCGAACACGCGCGGCGTATCGTGCTCCAGGCCGAAGACCATGCTCGCGTTCACCATGATCTCGCGCTCGTGGCACATGGCCACGAGCCTGTCGTAGCGGTCGACCACGTTCTGGGACTTCCGCACGTCGCCGACGGACCGCTGGTTGATCGACTCGAAGCCGATGAAGAGGCTCCGGCAGCCGCTCTCCCGCATGGCGTCCAGCAGGCCGGGCCGGTTCACGACGTCGGCCGAGGCCGCCGCGTGCCAGGTGAGTCCGAGCGGCGCGAGGGCGCGCGCGAGCTCTTCTGCCCGGCGGGGGTCGCCCGCGATATTGTCGTCGATGAACATCACCTGGCGCATGCCCGCGCGCCGTATCTCTTCAATGATCGAGGCCGCGGGCCTGGCGCGCCTTCCGCGGGCCGCGTAGGCGGCGCTGTTGTAGCAGAACTCGCACCCGTGCGGGCAGCCCCTACCCGCACTCACGACGTTCGAGTAGAGATAGCGCGACGGCCTCACCAGATCGCGGCGCGGGAACGGGATCGCGGCCGGGTCCGTGGGCGGCGCGGGACCGTAGCGCCCCCGGAGCTTCCCGCTCTCCGCGTCCGCGACGATCCGCGGCCAGGGCTCCTCTCCCTCTCCGATGCACACCGCGTCGGCGCGGGAGAGGGCCTCGTCCGGCACCGCGCTCGCATGGATGCCCCCCAGCACCACCGGCACACCCCGGGCGCGGTAGCCCGCGGCGATCTCGTAGGCGCGCGGGGAGGTGTCCGACGTGACCGTGATCCCCACCAGGCCGGGACGGTCATCGGTGCGCAGGCGCGCCACGTTCTCGTCCTCGATGACGATGTCGTGCCCGGGCGGGGTCGACGCCGCGAGCGTCATGAGGGAGAGGGGCGGCGCCATGGCCCTCTTCAGGGACGAGTCCATCGGCCTGAGGCTCATTATAGGCGATATCAGCTTGATGCGCATTCGGTTTCCGTTCAGGAATGGCTGCCAGGGTGCAGTCCCGGAGCCACATCCAGGCCCGCGGGCCCCGTTTTTGCAAGTACTTGTACTCCGGGATTCAGGATTTTTTGGGGGGGATATTGCCCGTCGCGGAGAATATCCCCATCCGGGACAAAAAGTGCTTGATTCCGGAAAAACCTGATGACCACCTACATAAAAGCACTCGATGCATCGAATCATGGGGTCGGCGCCCGCGAAGGGCGCCACCGGGAAAGAGGTGGGATATGTTCAGACGTTTCGGCACATACCTGTGGTTTGCGTTCGTGGTACCGACATCGGTGGTGCTGTGCCTCATCGCGTTACTCTTGCGCCTGACGACCTACCCGTTCGACAGGCGGCTCCGCGCCCTCCACATGTTCACCTGCTTCTGGGCCTCGCTCTACACGTGGATCATGCCGCCATGGCGGATCAGGGTTGAAGGCAGGGAAAAGATCCGGAAGGACGCCACCTACGTGGTGGTGTCGAACCACCAGTCGCTCCTGGACATACTGGTCGCGTTCAGGCTGTTTTTCCACTTCAAGTGGGTTTCCAAGATAGAGATATTCAAGCTGCCGCTCTACGGCTGGAACATGAGCTTCAACCGGTACGTCAAGCTGAAGCGCGGAGACAAGAAGAGCATCGAGCAGATGATGGCGGTGTGCGACGAGCGTATCGCCGAGGGGAGCTCCGTGTTCCTCTTCCCGGAGGGAACCCGCTCTCCCGACGGGAACATCAAGCAGTTCAAGCTGGGGGCGTTCATCCTGGCCCACCGGAACAAGGTGCCGATCCTCCCGATCGTCATCAGCGGCACGAACCGCGCCCTTCCCAAGTACAAGCTGAACCTGCAGGGTATTCATAAAATACTCATCCGGGTCTTTGACGAGATCCCGTACAAGAAGTTCGAGAACCTGTCGGTTGAAGACACGGCCGAGATGGTCCGCCAGATCATGATCGAGAAGCTGGAGGCCATGAACACTATCACCGCGGAAGCGAAGTGAGGTCGCGCATGAAACAGCCGGTCTATTTCATCAGGCTTTCCGACCCCGCAACGGACGCCGATGCCGCGAAGAGGCTCGGCGCGTTTCTCTCCTCCGAAGGGCACCTCGATTTCATAAAGGGGCGCGACATGGTCGCCATCAAGACCCACTTCGGCGAGGTGCCGAAGGTGGGGTACATAAGGCCCGAATGCCTCAAGGCCGTGGGCGACCTGGTGCGGGCGAGGGGCGCGCTGCCCTTCCTCACCGAGACGCAGACCCTGTACAAGGGGAACCGCACCGAGGCGGTGAGCCACCTGCTGCATGCGCACGCCCAGGGCTTCGGCGTCGACCGCACGGGAATGCCCATCATCATGGCCGACGGGATCTACGGCGACGAGGAGATGGAGGTCGCCATTCCCGGAAAGATCTACTCGCACGTGAAGATCGCCTCCATCGTGGTCAAGTGCAGCGCGCTCATCGTGGCATCGCACTTCACGGGGCACCTGGCGTCAGGATTCGGGTGCGCCATCAAGAACATGGGGATGGGGTGCGCGAGCCGCAAGGGAAAGATGCAGCAGCATTCCACGGCGAAGCCCTCGATCAAGGCCAAGGCCTGCACGCGCTGCGGGGCCTGCGAGAAGTGGTGCCCTGCCGGCGCGATCACCATAAACGAGAAGTCCGCGGTCATCGACCGCGCGCTCTGCATCGGGTGCGGGCAGTGCCTGGCCGTGTGCAGGTTCGACGCGGTCGCCTACAACTGGGGCGCCACCTACGAGGAACTGCAGAAAAAAATCGTGGAGCACGCGCTGGGTGTCGCCGTCAGCCACCGGGACACGGCCATCTATATCAACTTCCTTACGCGCATCTCGAAGGACTGCGACTGCATGACCACCTTCGAGCCCATGTGCCCCGACATCGGCATCGTCGTCTCGAAGGACCCGGTCGCGGCCGACGCGGCGTCCCTCGATCTCGTGGAAAAGACCATGGGAAAAAATATCAGCGAGGCCGCCTACAACATCCCGAGCCGCTTCCAGATTGAATACGGCGCCGAACTCGGGCTCGGCAGCGCCGACTACGATCTCATCGAAGGGTGAGCCCATGGATTTCAACCTGAACGCGGCGTCCTTCGTATCCGAAAAAAATTTCCTCCCGCTGGACGCCTCGGTCCTCTACGACGTGCTGATACTCGGTGGCGGCCCCGCCGGCTGCACCGCCGCGGTGTACTGCATGCGAAAGGGCGTGAAAACCGGGATAATCGTCATGAAGCCCGGCGGCCAGGTCTCCGAAACCTACGGCATAGAGAACTACATGGGATATCGCCACATCGAGGGCGCGGATCTCGTCGAGAAGTTCCGCGACCAGGTGCTGCAGTTCGGCATTTCCTACGAGGAGGGCACTGCGGTCGCGTCCGTGCAGGCAGGCACGCCGCATCGCGTCGTCCTCGAGGACGGGAGGGCCTATTCCGCGCGCGCGATCGTCGCGGCTACGGGCAAATCCTCGCGCAGGCTCGGCGTGCCGGGCGAGGAAGAGTTCCTCGGCAGGGGAGTGGCGTACTGTTCCACCTGCGACGCGCCCTTTTTCGCCGGCAGGCGGGTGGCGGTCGCGGGTGGCGGGAATTCCGCGGTCGAGGCGGCCATCGACCTGGCGCGGGTGGCGACGGGGGTGACCGTGGTGCAGTTCCTCGACGGGCTCACCGCGGACGCGGTGCTGACCGAATCTCTCGCGCGACACCCGAACGTGGAAATCGTCACCGGCCACGAGGTGGTGCGCATCGAGGGGGATACGGCGGTCAGCGCCGTGCGCGTGCGCGAGCGTTCCTCGGGCGCCGAGCGCGACCTTGCGGTCGACGGCATATTCGTCGAGATAGGGCTCGTGCCGAATAGCGCCCCCTTCAGGGACGCGGTCCGGCTCAACGACGCCGGTGAGATCGCGGTCGATTGCGGGTGCAGGACGAGCGTTCCCGGGATTTTCGCCGCGGGCGACGTGACCGACGTGCCCTTCAAGCAGATCATCGTCGCCGCGGGGGAGGGCGCGAAGGCGGCCCTTGCCGCGTGCGAGTACGTCACCAGGGACGGGCGGGATTCCGTCCGCGAATAAGGCATGCAACTCCGCAATACCATCGCGAAGGAGGACCTCCATGGCGCTCTTTAACGAGAAGACAGCAACGCAGCTCAAAAACGTTCTCGATCAGGCGGCCGCGCCCGTTCAGGTGGATTTCTTCACCCAGGAATTCGAATGCCGCGCCTGCGCGGATGCGCGCGCCTTCGCCGAGGAGATTTCGGCGCTCTCCGACAAGCTGAAGCTCACAGTGCACGATTTCGTGAAGGACGGCGACAGGGCCGGGGCCGCGGGCGTGGACAAGCTCCCCGCGCTCGTGCTTTCCGACGCCGGAGGCACGGTGTCCGGCGTGACGTTTTACGGGGTACCGGGCGGGTACGAGATAAACTCCTTCCTGGGCGCGGTCCTCGAGCTCTCGGGAAGGCGCGAGCCGGTCGCGCCCGACCTGGCGAAGCGCATCGCCGCCGTCAAAAAGGACGTGCACATCCAGGTATTCATCATGCTGTCGTGCCCCTACTGCCCGGATGCGGTCGGCGCCGCGCACCGGCTGGCGATGGAGAGCCCGTCGATACGCGCGGACATGATCGACCTGCAGCTGTATCCCCACCTCGCGCAAAAATACGAAGTCAAGGGCGTGCCGCTGACCGTCATCAACGAATCGGTCAGGCTGGCAGGCCCGCAGAGGATCGAAACGCTTGTGGGAGAAATCGAAAAGCTCTGATCGCGGCGCCGTGCGATTTTTACTTGCAATTACGAGTTGGATGCGCTCCAATGTTCCCGCGATGCAACGGTAGGAAAATACCGGGGAGGAGACGATGAAGGGCTTCGTTGCGTGTGTCATTATACTTGGCATGGCACTTGCCGCGTGCGAGACGGGACAGAAAAAGAGACCCCCCGATAAAACGGGCTGCATACAGGGTAATTGCAGCGGAGGAAAGGGCACGTACGTGTTTCCAAACGGGAATAAGTACGTCGGCGATTTCAAGTGGGGACGTCCCGAGGGATACGGTACCATGTATTACAGGAACGGCACCGTGCTCGAGGGGCGCTGGAAGGGGGGACGGCCCGACATAAAGTGAGCGGGACCGTTCGCGCGGGCGTAAAAAAGGGACGCGGCGTGCCGCGTCCCTCGTGCGTTAAATATCGCGTAACGGTCAGATGCCGCGCTCGATCTTGATCTCCGCGAGGCAGGTGTCCTGCCACTTCTGGCCCTTGTACACGCTGTCGATGGTGAACCTTATTTTCTTGATCCCGTTGTAATGCCCGGCGTCCTGGAAGTCTCGAATCTCGTCCTCGAAGCTGATGTTCTGCGAGTTCTTGTTGTCGGAGGCGTCCCAGTATTCCACCTTTATGCTCTTGACGCGGTTGTTGAGCACATAGAGGTCGCCGTCCGCGCCGTAGCTCGCCATCTTGGGATCGACCTTCGCGAAGCCGTTGATCATCGCCACGGTGATGTTCGTGGGGTCGGGCAGCGTGATCTCGACCCACTCGCCGATGCCCGGACCGTCGGCACCCTCCTGCCATGTGGTGCCGGGGTTCTTGTCGAAGAGGTTGGTCGGCAGGTAGCTCTTCGACGAGTCCGCGTCGATCGATGAAGATGCCTCGACCATGCATTTTCCTATTCCCTGTACGTAGACCTCGTACACAGCCTGGCTCTTGGTGTCGCTGCTGGCCTTCAGCATTCCCTGCTTGACCCAGCCCTTCTGCTGCCAGCTGAGGCTCACGTTGGTCCAGTCTCCCTTCTTGCCGATGATCAGCCCCTTGGTTCCTTTCGGTATCTCCGCGATCATCTTCGAGTCGGCGTCGGGCTGGTCGTAGATCTTGGTCTTGTCGCTGAATTCGACGATTTCCTTCTTGCCCTCGTAGATGAACATCTTCTGTATCCATCCCTCGGTCACGCCGTCGGGCAGCTGGACTTTCATCCACTCACCGTCCTTCTGCTTTTCGAGGATCTTCACGACCTGTCCCCTGTTGATGCTTTTCACCCACTTGAACGCGCCCTTCTGCTCGGAAGGCTGGTCGCGAAGTCCGACCGTGATCAGCGACACGCCTTCCTTCTTGCACGCGGAAAAAACGAGCGCGCACAACGCAAGGGCTATAACCAGATATTGCTTTTTCATTGAAGCTCCTCCGATGAATTTTTGCGCGGGCCTGGGAACCGGCCCGCGGCGTACCCTGCCATGGATATGATTGTGGTATGATCGGCGGCAAATGTCAAGAAAATTACTCCGCGCCGTCGCGGTCTTTCCAGTTCCACCACTTGAGGAGCTCCGGGTCGCGCTCCGCGGTCGAGGCGTAGTACGCGGCGCATCGGAACACGTAGAGCACGCAGCGGTCGACCGGTCCGCCGCGTATCGCGCAGAGCTCGCGGTAAAGCTTGCCGGGGTCTCTACCGATCAGGTCGTCCACCGAGCGGATGCCGAGATCGATGAGATCGCGCGCGATGCTCCTGCCGATTCCCGGGATGACCGTTAATGCGCGGATCGACGGGTCGTCCGGTGCGGCGCGCCTTCCCTTCATTGATGTCCTCCCGCATGCGCATATTTGCTTGACACGGACATCAGCATATATAGGGTGCGGGACATGACAAGCATAAATTATCGGTATTGCCTCGCCGCCGCGGCGCTGTGCGCCATTGCCGCGTTCGGGTCGCTTTCGTGTTCGCCGCGCGTGCCCGCCTCCGGCGAGAGGCTGACCGTGGCGGTTTCCATCTATCCCCTGTACGACATCGCCAGGAACATCGCCGGAACCGACGCGGACGTGATCTTCGCGGTCCCCCCGGGCGCGAACCCTCACGGTTTCGAGCCGCGGCCGGCGACGGTTCGCGAGCTCCAGAAGGCCTCGCTCTTCGTGGGGGTCATGCGGCCTTTCGACGGGTGGGTCGAGAAGCTGCTCCGGAAGGACGCTGCGGTCCGTTACCTGAAAGATTCCACGCAGAACCGGGGCGGGCATCACGATGAGTCCGATCCCGTGAACAATCCGCACATATGGATAAGCGTGAAGGGCGCGGGGGATATATCCAAAAAATTCGAAGTTTTCCTCTCGGGGGTTGACCCGTCACACGCGGCCGGGTACGCGGCGCGGCTGAAAGACTACACCGCCCACCTTGACGCGCTCGATCGCGAAGTGCGCGCGCGCCTTGACGGGTGCGCGGGCCGCGCCTTCGTGCAGTGGCATCCCTCGTGGGATTTTTTCGCCGCCGAGTACGGGCTTCGCGTGGCCGCGACCGTGGAGAAGGGCGAGGGAGCCGGTCCCTCGGTGGGCGACTTCAAGAAGCTCGTCGAGAAGTTGCGCGCGGAGAAAGTCAGGGTGATCGTGCTCGACCTGAACGCGCGCAACACGACCGCCGACGCGCTCGCGCGCGAGATCGGCGGTGTCATCGTGCGGCTCGACGGTCTCGGCAACCCCGGAGACCCGAAAAAGTCGACGTATATCGAACTCATGAAAACGAACGCCGCCCTGCTCGCGGACGTGCTCAAGAAGGACGCGCGATGAGCGGCGACGCCACGGCGGTTTCCGCCAGGGGACTGTGGTTCGGGTACGACGAGGTCGTCGTACTCGAGGACATCGGGCTCAACGTGCGCGAGGGCGAGATCATTTCCATCGTGGGCCCGAACGGGAGCGGCAAGAGCACGCTCCTGAAGGTCCTCATGGGGTTGCTCAGGCCGTCGGCCGGCTCGGTCGAAATCTTCGGGCAGCCCGTGGCCAGGGTCTTCGGCAGCGGGCTCATGGGATACCTCCCGCAGTCGAGCAGGCACGACGAGCTCTTTCCCGCGGGCGCGCGCGACGTGGTGGCCATGGCCCGCTATGCGCGCAAGGGGCTCCTGGAGAGGCTCGACGACAACGACCGCGCGCAGATCGACAGGGCCCTCGACGACGTGGGCATGCGCGCCGAGGCGGACAAGCACTTCGGCAGCCTCTCCGGCGGGCAGAAGCAGCGCGTGCTCATCGCGCGCGCGCTGGCCGGCGAGCCGAAAATCGTGCTGCTCGACGAGCCTTCCACGGGGCTCGACGCGGTCGCGCAGGATTCGTTCTACCAGCTCCTCGTCAGGCTCAGGGACGAGCGCGGCCTGACCATCATAATGGTCTCGCACGACATCGGCACGGTCGCGACGATCGTCGACCGGGTGGCCTGCCTGAAACGAAAAATCCACTTCCACGGCAATCCGCGCGACGGCGTACCCCCCGACGCGCTCGCCGAGGTGTTCGGCCGCAACATCTACGTGGTCAAGCACGACAAGAACTGCGAAACCTGTGGGGGCGAGTGATGGGCGAACTCTTCGCGATGCAGTTTTTCCGGAACGCCTTTTTCATGAGCGTCGTCCTCAGCGTGCTCTTCGGCGTCCTCTCGTTTTTCGTGGTCCTCAGGAAGATGTCCTTTCTGGGCGCGGGCATATCCCACACCGCGTTCGGCGGTGTCGCGCTCGGCGTGTTCCTGGGCATCGACCCGTTCTTCACCTCGATGGCCTTCTGCGTGTCCGCGGCCGTGCTCATGGGCAGGCTGGTGCGGCACGGGAAGTTCACCTATGACGCGGGCATGGGGATATTCTTCTCGGTGTCCATGGCGCTGGGCGCGATAATGCTCTCGCTCAAGAAGGACTACACCTTCGACATGTCCGGGTACCTCTTCGGGAACATCCTGGGCGTCACCGCCGCCGACAACTGGATCGCGGCCGCGGCCCTGTGCCTGGTGCTCCCGTTCGTCGTGCTCTTTCTGCACCGGATTCTCTTCATGATTCTGGACGAGGAGGTGGCCTCGGTCAGCGGCGTGAAAACCGCCGCGATAGACACCGTAATGCTGGTGTTCCTTGCCGCGATCATCGTGGTAAGCATGAAGATCGTGGGGATCATCCTGATGTCGGCGCTGATCGTGCTTCCCGCGAGTTTCGGCCTGCTGCTCTCGAAAAATTTCAGGGCCGTGCTCGTAATCGGCGTGGCATACGCGCTCGCGGTGATGATAGGGGGTCTTTTCCTGTCATACTGGCTGGACACGCCGACGGGCGCGACCATGGTCGTATCGGGGACTGCGGTATACTTTGCGGTGATGGGAGCCAGGCGCGCGCTGAGACCGTAGCGGTCAGGAGGATATGAGACCGCCCAGGCAGATGAGCCCGAGAAAGAGAATGAAAAAGACCGCCGCACCCGTGAAGATCGCGGGAAAGAGATAGATGAAGAGCGCCCTCCCGAACGAGCATTCATGCATTTCGGATATACCCTGTGCCGCGATCGCGGCTGACCACACCGCGAGGCATATCCACCCTGACACGCAGAAGAACACCGTGGCGAAGGGAATCACCGTGAAAATGGTGACGACTGGCAGTATCAGGAGCATCGGCACGAGCGAGTAGTTCACCACGGATATCATTTCCTTGATGTTGCCCCTGTAGCCCCAGAACTGCGCGGCCAGGTCCATGAGCGCCGCGGAAACGATCCATCGCGTCACCGTGTACAGGAAGAGCAGCACCCATCCATAGGTGATCTTGTAGTAGAAGAACGTGCCCTGCGCGCCGAGGAGCGATGCCGCGATGATTTCCGCTATCGCGGCTGCCGCGGGCACGCTGAACCCCAGGGCCAGGTGCTTCGGCTCGTTCCGTGCGATGAGCCTGTAGAGCCCGCGGGGGTCTGTCAGCGCGAGGATGAAGTAGTCCCCCCATCGAAGCGATTTCAGCGTCTGGAGCATCAGCGGTACCTGTACTCGAGGCGGTAGGTAGACGGGAACTCGGTCGCCTCGCGCTCGATGGCGCCGAGGGGATTGCCCCTGAACATCGAACCGATGCCTGTGAGGAACTGCTGGAACGTGCTCTTGTCCTGCTCGTACACCGGGCAGTCCGCGGGGAGCTTGGCCATCTCGCGCGCCTTGTCGATCGCGTCCTCGAACGTGCCCAGGCTGTCCACGAGCTTGCACTTGAGCGCGGTCGCGCCGCCGAAGACCCGGCCGTCGGCATAGGGCTCGATGTCCTCCTCGCTGACTCCGCGGCCGTCGGCCACGTCCTTCACGAACTTCTGGTACGACGAGTCGATGATTTCCTGTATGATCGCGCGCTCCTCGGGGGAGAGCTCCCGGTACATGGAGAGAAGGTCCTTGTACCTTCCGCTCTTGATGACGCGCATCTCGATGCCGAGCTTCTCGAAGAGCTTTTTAAGGTTGGGCGACATCGCGATCACGCCGATCGACCCGGTCAGGGTCCCGTGGTTGGCCATGATGTGGTTGCACGCGGACGCGGCGTAGTAGCCGCCCGAGGCCGCCATCTCACCCAGAGAGGCGACCAGAATTTTATTCTTCTTGCGGAGCTTCCAGAGCTTCTGGTAAATTTCCTGCGTCGCGGCGACCGTGCCGCCGGGTGAGTTGATCCTGACCACGATCGCCTTGATGTTCGAAGACTGCTCGAGCTCGTTCAGGCGCTTGATGACGGCCTCTGCGCCGCCCTGCGACATGCCAAGCCCCCCGCCGTCCTCGTCGAAGCGGATCATCCCGTTGATGTGTACTATGCCCACCCCCGGACCGATCTGCGGCTTGGCGATGGAGCCGGGACCGGTGGCGGTCCCCTGCATGTTCATGCTGATCTTGACGATCGCCAGCACCGCGGAGAGCGTCAGAACCGCGAGTATAGCGATGAGTATTTTCCTGTTTCTGTCCATTGAGGAGTATATTCCCTATTTTTTTTTCTCCGCGTTGCCCACGCAGTTGCACTGGTACACGATGCTCTTGGGCGCCTGGCAGGTGTCTTCCTTCCATTCCCATTTGGGGAGCCCGTCCGGGCCCGGATCGACGGACTGGCGGCACCTGGTCCTTTTCAATACCTGGTCGCGCATTTCCTTTGAAACGCCTATGCACGAGCAATAGCTCACGTGGTCCAAATATTTCGCGTTCTTGCAGGTCGCCGCCTTCGATTCGGCCTCCGCGAGGCTGGAATCGCATATGAAGACCTGGTACACGTCGTAATCGTATTTGGTGCGTTCCATTTTCACCCCCGCCAGCGACAGGGCCGCGCATACAAGCACGAGCAGGATAAGCGATTTGTGCATTCCGTACCTCCAGGAGGGACCGAGGGGCCGTGGATTGCCGTTCGTGACCGGCACGATACACTATCCACGGCCTTTCGTCCGGATCAAGAACATTTTTTAAGCGAGGGGACCATAAGCCGAATTCTGTTTATGCGGCAATTCATCTTGCCGCGGCGTCGCCGCCGCGTTCCTTGCGACCTACCCGCAGCCTCGAACGGGCC
>CAYRGX010000061.1:0-17189 GCA_964423905.1 uncultured Leptospirales bacterium
AGTAATGCAGCATAAAATTCAATTCAAGCGACATCTATGTTGACATATTCCGCCCTGCTCGTGAATTTCGACTGGGTCAACTGGGACGAGGGGCGCGCCATGGCGGCCGATATCGATTTCGACTTCGACAGAGTGGACATCCCCACCCTATGCAAGATCATGACCGCAGTCATACGAAACGACCGCTTCTGCGACGGGGCGCTGGTGCTTGCGTTCGAATCGGGCCTCATGCCGAAAATACTGCAATCCATCGAACGGCGCGTCAGGTGATCGCCCGCAGGCATATCCCCCATCACAAACTAGGTATAAACTTTTTCTTCCTTACGCGCATGTACACGAAAAGCGCCCCTGACAGAACCACACCGATCAGAACCAGCACCGTGATGAATATGACCCGGTTGAAATACCAGGAGCTGGATAGCCTGATCATGATTTTCCTTACGAAGCCCGGGTCCTTGAACCCGGCCGCCGGAAGAAAAATGCGCGCCTGGAGGCCCTGGTTGTCGAAGATGACCGCATTGTATTCGCCCGTCAGCCTGTTCCCGTCCCACCTGGTTTCAACCGGTACGCTGATAATCTGACCTTCCTGTCCCAGGCCGCGGACCAGAAAGAACTGCGCCCGCACCCGCTCCTTCTTCACGAAGGGCGGGAACGCGATCTCGAAGCGGGTCCGGTCGGTCCAGAATCCCTTCGCCGCGGGCATGACAAGGTCGAAGAAAAAAGGATCGCCCGTGCCGAAGTTCCCCCACTGTGAATAGCGCATCACAGACGGCCCCTCGCCGGTTTTCCCGAGGGGTACGCACACCAATCCTTTCTGATAGTCATTGCTGTTGTTGCCGGCGCACGGCTTTTTCTCGAAAGCGTAGAGATACTGCCTGTTGTCCGCGAAGCGCGGCGAATCGGACGTTGAGCCTTCGGGCCACAGGGCCGTGTGAAAATTTGAGTCGAAATACATGGAGGCGCCGAAGTGAACGCTGTTCTTCCCGACACGGTACACATCCTCGCGGTCGACGGTCCTGTCGTCATGGATCGTGAATTTCGAACTGCATTCGTCCATGTAGAAAAAGGGCGCGATTTTGGTTTCCGCCATGAGGCCGGTCCGCAGGGCCGCCGCGTCGACCGACCCCGCGGGAAGGTCGGCCATAACGTCCAGCCTGCCCTGAATATCGCGGTTGACGGCGACGGTGATGGAGTTGCCCGCCACCGAGCAGGGCAATTCCTTCTCGGCGCGAACGAACCTGTCCCAGGTCACCACCTCCGCGGCCCTGGCCCCGAGGGGGGCCAGCCCCGGGGGCAGGACGACCCTGACGGTCCCCACCTTCGCGGGTTTTTCGGCCTTCCATATCCACTGGAAGCGCGATCCGGTCCCGGCGGGAATCACCATTCCCATGGCGTGGTACTTCAGGGTGAACACGTGTCGGCCGGGCGCGTTGAGCGCGACGTAACCGAACGCGATATGGTGGCCCTGGGACACGCTGTAGAAATGCTTTGCGTATCCCCGGTCGCAGGACACATTTTTTATCCAGAGGGTGTTATAGACGTCCCGTATGGCTTTGACGACGCCTTTCTGTTTTCTGGACGTGGTGACATCGTAGGTTTCGATCACGTCCACCGCGCCGCCGCGGTCGATTGTCAGGACCGCGTTCCAGGAATTGATGGTTTGCGGATCGTCATAATCCTGGGACACCCCGGGCGTGGAGGAGTATCCTGAAGGGCCGGAAGACGACGAGCGGGAGTCGCCCGAGCGCCATGTCGAGCCGGAATAGGACCGCGACCCGGAAGAGGACCTGGAGCTCGACCCCGCCGAGCGGTAGCTTCCGCCGCTGCCGGCGCGGCCCAGGGCCTGGCGGGTCATAACGATGGAATCGCCCGCCATCGCGAGTGATATGATACAAACAACGATAGCGCGCTTTGAAAGATGACGGTTTTTCATGAAACGTACCTCCGCGAAAAACGTACCGTGAAAGATGAACCTGTCAATGAGTATTTAATGTCCCGGGGACCGACGATCCTGGTGGTTCAATCCCGTGAAAGGGCCTCGATGCTGAAATAACGCGCGCCTCTCCGGCAGAATCCATCGGGTACTACGTAACATTTTTACCGGCCGAAAAATATCCCCCACATTTTTTCATTGCCTTTTAACCGGCACCATGCATACCATCGATCATTCTCGCGCATCGGGACGCTCATCACGGTCGCGATGTTCGGATCGCTGCTCGGCTTGAGACGGCGATACACGATAAAAAAGTAACGCCTGGATCGCCAGTCGTTCAGAATATTAGCGGACAGGCTCCGCGCGGAGCATGAAAGCCCTTCCCGCGGCGCGGCCCGGACATCAGGACAGGTCTATACCGACACGATGCATGCCATGGACAGAAAACAGCCGGACATATCGCGACCCGCGTTGATGCTGCGCGCAAGCCTGATGCTCGCGGCGGCGGTGCTGGTTTCTTCCATCGCGCTCTTCTCGGCCGCGGGCACGCCGCGGTTCTGGAACGCGTGGCTGCTGGCCGGCGAGTTCTTCGTGCTCGAGTTCACTCTGGCCCTGTACCTGGCGGTCCGGCGGCCCGCGCTGCTGCGGCAGCGGCTCAGCCCCGCAGAAAAAGAAAGAACGCAGAAAATATTCAACGTCCTCGCGTGGACCGTCATACCGGTCGCGGTCCTGGTCGTTCCAGGCCTGGACTACAGGTTCCGCTGGTCGAACGCTCCCGCGTGGCCGGTCGTCGCCGGCGCGCTCGCCATGGCGTCCGGGTTCGCGATGATTCTCGCGGTCATGAAGCGGAACATCTTCACCGCGAGGACCGTCGGCGTCAGCGAAGGCCAGAAGGTGATCGACACGGGCCCGTACTCCGTGATCAGGCACCCGATGTACCTGGCGGGCATGGTGGTCTTTCTCTCGATGCCGGCGATCCTGGGATCGCTCTGCGGGTTCGTCCTGGCGCTCGCGACCGTCCCCGCCCTTTTCGTCATGAGAATACTCAACGAGGAGAAGGTGCTGAAAAGGGATTTGTCGGGATATGAAGAGTACATGAAAAAAGTCAGGTACCGGCTGGTGCCGTTCGTCTGGTGAGCGCTGCGGCGCCCGCCATGCAGCGGCGCATAACTCGCGGCCGCCCGGGCCTTTATCGCATGATGGATATAATCGCGCGTTCGGGTCACCGCGCGCGACGGGCGATCGGGGGACAACGCCGGTCGTTACCCCCCCCTCCCTCACGCCTCCGGTTCGGCCCTCACTATCTTGAATCTCTTCAGAAACTCCGCGTGGCCGTACACGTCCCTGCCCATGAACTTTACCTCCACGGCCCCGGTCGGGCAATTATTGACGCAGCCCAGGCACACGATGCACCTGCCCGTGTCCACGGTCCCCGCAGACGGATCGATAGCGTTCACGGTGCAGGCCCGCTGGCACTTCCCGCAGTTTACGCATTTCTCCCTGTTGACCCTGTGTCCGGCCATCATGAGCTTGGTCCCCCCGATGGAAGGGCCGCCCTTGATGAGGTTCCGCGAGTCGAATTCTCCAGACACCTCTACCGCCTCGCCGCGTGCGGCCCTGGCAAGCGTCTCGCCCGCGAACTTCTGCGCGGCGGAAAAGGTGTCCGCGTTGGGCCTGTCGCTGAATTGTAAAAGCTTCTCCCTGCTCGAAAAAGGCCATGCGACCGACCATGCCCCCATGCAGCCGAATCCGGCCGTGCCCGCGGGCACGCCGCCCTTTTGCGCGAGCAAACCCGCGAGCTCGCACGCGGTGTTGCGCGTGTTGCCGCCCTTTCCCCCGAACGTGATGAACGCCGCGACCGGGGTGCCGTCGATGCGGGGCATGCCCTCGAGCCACCGCCTGAAGTTTTCGGGCACCTCGTAGTAGTACACGGGCGAGCCCGCGGCGATGATGTCATACTTGTCCAGGGAATCCCTGTCGATGTCACGGTAATCTCCCTGGTCCACCGCGATCCCCTGTTTCTTCCACGCCGCGGCCACGGCCCTGCCAACTCTCTCGGTGTTGCCGGTCTGGCTGTACCACACCACGAGGGCTCTGGCCGGTTTCTTCTTGTTCATCGCGCTCGTCGGTCTCACCTTTCTTCCCATAGCCCTGTACGCGGAGGTAAGTGCCGCGGCGGACGCGATTCCCAGCAGTATAAACGTTTTTCTTGAAAGCATGTCATTCCTCCATCCATGTCGCGGTATAGTGCCAGTTGTCCGGAACGCGCGGCAACGGCGCGGGACCGGTTTTCCATGAACCGTCCAGGCCATTTTCTCGGATGGTCAATTCGAAGTGGCACATGGCGATGCCCATGTCGACCCTCTGCAGGTCCTCGCGGTTGAACACCCGGCTCACGGTTTTGTATAGAGCGGATCGTTCGAGGTAAAAATGAAACGCGTCCCTGTCGCCGTCCTTCACTATCCTCCACGGCTGCTTGTTGTTCGCAGACGGGGCGAGCCTGACCGCCTCGAGTGCCCTTGCATACCCGCCGCCGGGCGCGAGCTGGTTCATGTTCCCGTCGAAGAAAAGTCGCGCCGGGGACATTCTCTTCTTCTCGGGCGCAACCTTGTCCGCGGGGACGTATCCGATCGAGGCCACCGCCGGCACCGACTCGTCCGCGCCCGCCCCGATTTTCGCCGCGAACCTGCTCTTCGTGAACGAGCCGCCGAGCCAGCACGAGCCGAGGCCCATGGCCGCGACCTCGAGCAGATTTAATTCCATCGCGTACCCGAAGTCCTCCAGGTACATTCCCGAGCTAGGCGCGGCCCCGATGATGAACGCGGCCGGATTCTTGATGAACCCGTAGGTTCCGAGCTCCTTCAGCGCGGAACCGTCGTCGGCCGAGGCCGCGACGAGCCCGAAGCGGATCCCGGAGCCGAAGGGTACAGCGCGGTCGCGCGACAGCATCGCCTCCAGGCTTTCGATGTCCGGGCCGGACAGGGCCCTGCCTTCGTACGACCTGCACGAATACCTTTTCGCGACCAGTTCTTCTATCGAATGCGAATGCGAATGCGCGTCGAGCTTCACGTTCATGGTGTCCCCCTATTGTTTTACATTTATAAAATTTGACAATTTTCGAATTATATGCCAAAAAAATTTTACTTCTTCAACGACAGGAAATCGATGACCTCCCGCAGAATCTCGTCGTTGATCCGCGCCGCGAGGAACTTTCCCCTACGCTCGGTGACCACCAGCCCCGCGTTGGTGAGCTCCTTGATGTGGTGCGACACCGTGGGAGCGCCGATCTTCATCGATTCCATGATGTCGGTGATGAAGCACTCGGTTTCCTCGGTCTCGAAGCACGTTTCGCGCATCTTCAGTATTTCGATAAAAAGCTCGAGCCTGTTCTCGTTGGAGAGGGCCTTGAAGACCTTCGCCATCCTGCCCGGGTCGAACCTTGAGGTTGTATTCTTTTTCATGAAACCGGTTTCACAATTCGATATATATCAAACTATAAAATTGTTGTCGTTTCGTCAAGCCGGAATATCCCAAAAACGATAAAATCGAGTAATTAATTCGCTTGATATTATCCATCACCATGCTCGGATCAATATTACGTGAGGCGAGGAAATTCATGAAATTCAAAACCTTCCTGGTCATAATCGCAATGCTTGCCGTATCTGCCGGATATTCACGCAGCGTTCCCGTCCATGACTGGCACGGGCTCAAGGCGATGTTCATCAAGTACGGGCGTTTCATGTCCCCGCCGGGCAACGTGTACATCTTCAAGAACGACGACGTTCTGCTCAGGGTGGACGTGACTGCCAGGGGCAACCTGTACGTGAAACAGGCCTGGACGGTCGACCCCCGAAAGGAAGAGATACGATTGTACCACGGTGCCGGCGGCGCGGCAACCCGCGATAAGAATGTTTTCGTGTACAGGAGCTTTAAAATCGAGAAAAAGCACAATTACCTGAGAATATATTTATACCTGGACAAGCCGTTCAAGGAAATGGCGTCCATCGACGAAATGGACAGGTACGAAATCTTCGACGCCATGGACTACGCTCCCGGAAAATGAACGGATAACCGATCATGATCGTACGGGCTGGATCGACGCGCCGGGCGCGTCCGCGCATCGCGCCGGTAGCGGGTGACGAATGAAGTCTCACATCAGCGTGCTGATAGACGGCTCGTCCGCCAGGCTCTTCGAGGCATTGATTGAATCGCTGAAGCCACATCGCCTCGATGAAGACAGCATTGCATCGATCAGGGCCCGTCACTGGGATTACTGGTATTATCCCGCCGATACGCACCTCGACGACGGCGAGGTGCGATCGATGTTTCCGAAAGAACCCGACGAGCTGTTGCGAAATTCGGCGTTCGTGAAAAACCTTCCGGACGACTATTCCACTTCGGGGATCATAGGCAGGGACGGGACCTGGACGGACCTGCAGGATTTCGGGTGGAGAATGCTCGACGAACCTTCGAGGTCGAACGATAACGCGTTGAAACGTTGGCGCCAGACGCAAAAAGAAATCCTGGAACGCAGCAGGGATGCCATCTGCGTCCAGGTGATGCTGCATTGTTGAAAAAGGACCGCAAGTATGAGCTACCACGTGCGAAGGTCGGACCGTGAAATAACCGACCGCGAGAGACTCCGTTCCATTCTGAAAAACGGCAGGTACGCCGTGCTCGCGCTGTGCGACGGCGGCCGCCCGTACGCGGTCACGCTGAGTTACGGGTTCGACGCAGGCAGCGACAGCCTGTATTTTCACTGCGCGCGCGAAGGGCGGAAAATCGAGTGCCTGGCGCAGAACCCCTGCGTCTGCCTGACCGTCATCGAGGACAAAGGGTATGTCAAAAACGCGTGCGAGCACGAGTACCGGTCCGTCGTCGTCGAGGGCGTCATGGAATTCGTCGAGGACGAAAAGGAAAGGCTCCACGGAATACGCGTCCTGCTGGACCACTACCGTGACAGCGCGGACAAAATGCTGGATAAAATCAACACCAACGCCGCCTCCTGGGCCGACACCCGCGTTATGCGCCTTAAAATCGGCGCGATCACGGGAAAGGAAAGGCTTATGAAAGCGTAACAGGAGCGCGGCGACCGAAAGAACCGTTGACGGACCCGCTTCGGGCTCCCGAATCAGCCGCGTGACAGCTCAGGCCGGCCCGCCATCCCGGCGCGACCGTATCTGATCCCGTATCTCCCCGTTCAGCGCGTCATGGAACCTTCCCACGTGAATGCCGTCGACGAACAGGTGGTTCACCTGGATATTGTAGGGAAGGACCGTGCGCCCGTCCGCGCGGTAAAACCTTCCCCAGGCTATTCTCGGCATCGCGTCCTCCTTCCGCAGGCTCATCGTGTGGTCGATGGCGGTGAACGATATCCAGGGCATCGGCGAGATGAAAACGAAATTGCTTCTTTTCATCAGCGGGCCCAGGTCGAAGTGGTGCGAGCTTGCCCCGATTGCGGTTTGAACCGCCCCGGCAAAGGCGGCGAGGTCGTCAACGTACTCGACCGTGACGAACCGGAACAGCTCCTCGCCTTCGCGTATGCAGGTGAACGAGGGGTCCAGCCTGTCGTATTCGACGACCCTGCCGTTCTCCAGCCGGTATAAAAAATTCCTGACACGGTGCAGCGCCTTCATCGTAAGGTAAATCATCATCGTGGTGAACGGCACGCGCGCATCCCTCGCGCGTTCCGAAAGCCCCGTGATGTCCACGTTGAACGTGATGTTGTAAAACGGCAGGTCGCTGTGCGAGAAAAACTCGAAATGCTCCCTTCTGTCCCATTCGTCCATCCGTATCTCTTTCATGGCTCTCCTCCGAAAAATTGAATATCGTCGATTCCTTGATTTTCCCTCGCGCCGTTATCGGGGGGATATTCCCGCCCCATTTCCGGAACCTTCGCCGCGAGAATATCCATCACCGCTACGAAAACGTCCGTCCCCTCCGCGTGGACGTCGGCGCGCTTCACGTCGTAAAGGTTGCAGAGCTGCCTGACGATCTTTCCGGTCCCGCCGTCCTCCCGCACCAGCAGGAACATCCTGCTCTCCGCGCCCCCGTCGAGCCTGCGGCAGAAAATCCCCTCGATATTGACGGCCCTGCGCGAAAAGAGCCCGGTGACACGGTACATCACCCCCGGATGGTTGTCGACCGTAAGATCGATGACGCGATACTCATTCATGGAACCCACCTCCCAGCATGTCCCGGTTCGCGGCCCCGGGCGGCACCATGGGATACACCATCTCCCGGCCGCGCACCGGGACCTCCATCAGCGCCGGGCCCGGGCGTGCGAGCATGTCGCGGATGGAGGCGTCGGGGTCGCCCGCGTCCATGCGGCATCCCCGTATGCCGAAGGTTTCAGCGATGGCGGCGAAGTCGGGGGCGAACCCGAAATCCGACGCGATGAATATCCCCCCGTAAAACAATTCCTGCTGCTGGCGCACCAGGCCGAGGCCGCCGTTGTTCATGACGAACACCTTGACGTCGAGACCGAGCTCACGCAGCGTGGCGAGCTCCTGCATGTTCATGTAAAAGGACCCGTCCCCGGCGAAGCAGAGGACGGTCCTGTCCGGCCGGGCCAGTGCGGCCCCGATGGCCGCGGGGATGCCGAAACCCATGGTGCCCAACCCGCCCGAGGTCAGGAGCTGCCGCGGCTCGGAAAATCCGTAGTGCTGGGCCACCCACATCTGGTGTTGCCCGACGTCGGTGGTGACGACGGCGGCCTCCCCGGCGCGCCTCCTCACCGCGTCGATGAACCCCGCGGGATGCCCCGCCTCCCGGTCGCGCGTTCCGAGCCGGGGGTACCGCGCCGCGATCTCGCGGACGCGCGCCATCCACTCCGGCCGCGGATTTCGCATGACGCGCCGCACGAGCGGCCCCATGACGTCGCGCAGGTCCGCGGCGATCGAGAGGGACGATCCCCTGATCTTGTCGATCTCGGCGCGGTCGATGTCCACGTGGAGGATTTCGGCGCGGCGGCAGAACTCCCGCGCGACGCCCGTCGCCCTGTCGTCGAACCGGGCCCCGAGCGCGACGAGAAGGTCCGCCTCCTCGAGCACGTGGTTCGTGTGCCGCGCCCCGTGCATCCCCAGCATTCCCAGCGACAGCGGGTCGTCGCACGGGAAGCTTCCCAGCCCCATGAGGGTCATGGCCACGGGGATGGAGTTGCCCTGCGCCAGGGCCCCGAGCTCGGCGGCCGTGCCCGACGAGACGATCCCCCCGCCGGCATACAATACCGGCCGCTTCGACCTATCGATCATGCGGGCCGCCTCGTCGATGAGCCCCGCGTCCGGAGGTCCTGGCGTTATGCGCCTTCCGGGCTCCGGCCACGACGCGACTTCGATGGTTTCCGTCTGCACGTTTTTGGGGATATCGACCACCACCGGCCCGGGCCTGCCGCTCGCGGCGATCGCGAAGGCCCCGGGAACGACGCGCAGGAGCTCCTCCGCGCTCCTGGCCAGGAAATTGTGCTTCGTCACCGGCAGGGTGAGCCCGTAGGTATCGACCTCCTGGAACGCGTCGGTCCCCATGAGGTCCAGGGCGACCTGCCCGGTTATCGCGACGACGGGCACCGAGTCGAGCTTCGCGTCCGCCAGCGCGGTGATCAGGTTGGTAACCCCGGGGCCGGACGTCGCGAAGCATACCGCGGTCCTTCCGGTGGCGCGCGCCATTCCCTGGGCGATGAACCCCGCGCCCTGTTCGTGGCGCGCCAGGACGTGCCGGATGGAGCTCGACGCGAGCGCGCGGTAGAGTGGAAGGTTCCCGCCTCCCGGAATGCCCGTGACGATCGAAACCCCCTGCCGTTCCAGCAATCGAATGGTTATTTCCGCTCCGTTCATTTTCATGTGCCGCCTCCTCCGCCGATGCCGATCGGCCGGAATCGCAGTGAGAATACAAATAAAAAACCCCCGCGGCATCCGCCACGGGGGTCCTGTGTTGCATTCTCTACTGGTTTGCTCTGTCAGACCCAGGGGCGCATGCCGGCACCGGCGGTGGTTACCACCACCGCGACGACTACGACGACGACCAGTGTCATCGATAGGGCGAGCCGATATGCGCGTTCCCGTTTCATGCAGTGACCATAGCGCCCGGCGCGATTTTTTGTCAAGCCCAAATAGCGGCAGCACGGCAAAAGCAATGAATGGCTTTTTGTCATTGACGGAATGGCACAGCGGGTGCATGAAGTACGCCGGCGCCGACAAAGACATGTACCCTTGGCCGGTTGAAAAATAGTGAAACATACCGCGCCATCACCCGTACTTATAAAAGAGAAATACGCAGGGGGGATCTTATGAAAAAACGTATCATCCAATCGCTGCTACTGCCGGCACTGGCGGCATTCATCTGCCTGCTTCCCGGTCCGGCGATGGCCGAGGAATTCGGCGGGTTCGGGATCGTTGTCGCGCAGTTATACGACACCGAGTCACCCGGGAACAGGGGCGGCATCGTCGTCCTCCACGTGCCCCGCGACAGCGAAGGGCAGAAGGCAGGCGTGATGGCAGGTGACGTCATCGTGGAGGTCGACGGGAAAAGGCTCCCGGGCAGGGAATTCAGGGACATCGTTTTGAAAGACCTCAGGGGAAAGGTCGGGTCGTCCGCAGTGCTTACGATACAGAGAATGCCCGAAAAAAAAGAGATTACCCTGACCGTCGGCAGGAGCCTTATCCGGTACTGACGACCGCGTGAGAATCGCATGCGGGAAAATCCGGGCGCGGGAACGCATATGAAACACAGGGTCGAAAAGACGGTACAGACCGCGCTGTTATGCTGGAGCGGCGGCAAGGACAGCGCGCTCGCGCTCCACGAGATCGCGCGTTCCGGCAGTCATCACGTCACGGCGCTGCTGACCACGATAACCGAAGATTACGACAGGATCAGCATGCACGGGGTGCGCTCGGAGCTGCTCGGGCTCCAGGCGAAGGCGTTGAACCTTCAGGTCGAGAGGGTGCCCATTTCGAAAAGCGCATCCAACGAAGAATACGAGACGACGATGCACGACGTCCTCGCACGGTACAAGCATTCCGGCACGGACGACGTGATTTTCGGGGATATATTTCTCGAGGATTTGCGCGCGTATCGCGAGAACAACCTGGCGAAGCTCCGGATGAACGCGGTCTTTCCCCTGTGGAAAAAGGACACGAAAAGCCTTGCCGCCGCGTTCATCGCCTCGGGATTCCGGGCCGTTCTCACGTGCGTCGATACGCAGTGCCTCGACGCGGGCTTCGCGGGCAGGGAATACGACGCGTCCCTGCTGTCGGACCTGCCGCCGTCGGTCGATCCCTGCGGCGAAAACGGGGAGTTCCACACCTTCGTCTACGACGGGCCGATTTTCAACGGTACGATTCCCGTGGCGAGGGGGGAAACGGTCCTCCGTGACGGGAGGTTCTGTTTCTGCGACCTGCTTCCCGCATGAAATAAGCATCGTGGTCATGTCCGGCCGTCAGGAGCGGCGGCCCCGTGCGATTCGAGCAGTGAAGCCATTTTTTCAAGGAGTGCACCACATGAAAAAATACATGCCGTACATCCTCTCGATAACGCTGCTGCTGGCAATCGTCGTCATGGGTTATGTCAGGATAGAGCATGGCCGCGACATCTGGGGCGGCTCGCGGATCGACCTCACCATGCTGATTGTCTGCGCGTACGTGATGTGGATATTCATCGAGATACCGGTATCGCGCAACGACGTACAGCAGCAAAAGGTCGTGTCCGACCGCGGTACGCGCGAATTCTACGGCGCCAGCCAGTTCCTGACCATACTGTCCGCACTGTGGTTCGATTCCCTGTGGCAGGGCCCCTCGGCGTTCCACTACGCGGGGCTCGCGGTTTTCATTCTCGGGGGCGCCCTCAGGCTGCGGGCCATCCGCACCCTGGGCGAGTATTACTCCCACACCGTTCGTAAGATCGAGGGCCACAGGATCGTCGATACGGGGCCGTACCGTTTCGTGCGGCACCCCGCGTATGCGGGCATGATACTGGCGCACGTCGGCGTCGTCATGTTCTTCTTCAATTATTACACGCTCTTCATTTTCCTGTGCCTGCTGGTCCCCTCGATCGTCACGCGGATCGTCATCGAGGAAAAGACCCTGATGGAGATCGAGGGATACCGGGAATATTCCCTTGAAAAAAAAAGGATCGTTCCCTTCGTATGGTAGACGCACCCTTCAGGAGGCATCATGGACAGGTCCCCTTTAAACGACAGGAACGAATACCCTGACGACCCGGTACTGGCCGGGCACCTCGGCAGGGCAAAGGCCGCGTGGGACGCGTTCGCGGCCCGGGTCGCGTCCGATTTCCCGGGCGTGTCCATGGAGTGGAGATACTACAACGACGGGAAATCATGGCTGTGCAAACTGGTCTTCCGGAAGAAGACCGTGTGCTGGATCTCCGCGTGGGACGGCTTTTTCAGGACCACCTTTTACTTCACCGACAAAAACGCGAAGGGCATCGACGGGCTGGACATCGACCCCGCGCTGAAACAGGATTTCCGTTCGGGCGACAGCACGGGCAAGCTCAAACCGCTCCGGGTCACGGTCGGCACGAAGAAGGCCCTGGCCGACGTTTTCCGATTGGTACGCTACAAGATCGGCTAGTACCACGCCCACGCGCGGAACATATCCAATTATCGCCCCCGGGAATGCTTATTGTATTGACAATATAACGGCCTCCGCAATCGTGATACTCTGATAGTGCCGTTCGGCCCGAAACATATACAGACGGATTCTCCCCCGAAAAAGGCAGGCATCACGCGCTGGGCACGATAGTGGATATGAATATCAGGCAGCTTATACTGAAAAGGTATGCCGGCGAGCACTATATCGTCAGGCAGAAGGTCCAGGTCTTGTTCTGGATCAACATACTGGTCATTTTTCTCCTCGCCGCATCCAGCGTCATCAACCTGACCACCCCCGCGTCCACGCACCCCGTCGGCATCACGGTATTGAACCTGGCCCTGCTCGCGGCCCTGGTGCTGGCAACCTGGCTCCTCCTGACGGGGCGCTACGATCTCACGGTCTCCTTCACGATCATGGTGTTCATGCTCCGGATTCTCGCGGGCTGCTATCTCAAGCTCGATTCCATGGCAGCGCTCGGGTCGAACAACAACGTGTACTTCATGTTCGCCCTGATGGCGCTGTCCATGTTCTTCGGGAAGCGATCCCTCATCATTTTCGTGTTCGCGATCCTGATCGCGGCGAACATATCCTTCATCGTCATCGTATACGCGCTCTACCCGACGGTCCACATGAACTACATGATCGGCTCGGGCATCAATATCCTCATCACCCTCATCATCATTTTCGCCTTCTCCTTTTACATGTCGCGCATTACCGACAGGGCGCTTTTCAGGACCCAGGACGAACTCCAAACCAACATAAAGCTGAGCGGCAAGCTGGAGCACAAGGTCCAGGAGCTCCAGTCCATGTACGAGGAAATGGAAGCCATGAACGAGGAGCTCATCGACACTTCGAAAGCGCTGATGAGCTCGAACCAGGAGACTCGCATATTCAAGGAGCTCGCCGAGGCCTCCACCCAGGGGTTTGTCATCACGGACGTCAACGGGATGATCCAGTACATCAACGATGCCATGAAAGTGCTCATCGATGACGGCTCCTACGGTCCCCTGACGGGAAAGATGATAGTCTCGTTCTATCCCGATGAGTACCAGAAAAAGCTCACGGGCGAGATCACCCGCCATATCGGCTCGCACGGCTACTGGACGGGCGAGCTCCCGGTGCGGGCGCCCGACGGATCGGGCATCCCGACGCTGCAGAGCTTTTTCATCATCCGGAACAAGGGAGAGGAAACGACGTCCTACGCGATACTCGTGACCGACCTGCGCGAGCAGAAAAGGCTCGAGTCCCAGCTCATCCAGGCGCAAAAGATGGACGCGGTGGGGCGGCTCGCGGGCGGCATCGCGCACGATTTCAACAACCTGCTCACCGCGATAACCGGGTACAGCGACCTGCTGCTCGAGAAGACCGGGGAGGGCGACCCGCGCACGTCCGAAATAAGGGAGATCAAGAAGGCCGCGGACATGTCCTCCGCCCTCACCAGGCACATCCTGAGCCTGGCCCGAAAGCAGGTCATCAGGCCGGTGCCGGTCAACATGAACGACGAGGTGCGGGAGATGCACAAAATCCTCACCCGCACCATCGGCGAGAACATTGAGCTCGCCACCGAGCTCGAAGGCGACCTCCACATGATACGGATCGACCCCGTCCAGGTGGAGCAGATACTGCTCAACCTGGTGATCAACGCTCGCGACGCGATGCCCGGGGGAGGGAAGCTCACGATCAGGACCGGCAACAGGCATTATTCAAGGGACGAGGCCAGGACGATGCCACACGCCGGCCCCGGCGATTACTGCTGTCTCACGATCGAGGATACGGGCACCGGCATTCCCCGCGGCGTCATGGATAAAATCTTCGAGCCGTTCTTCACCACGAAGGAACCCGGCACCGGCACGGGCCTGGGCCTTTCGACCGCGTTCGACATCGCGGTCAAGAACGGAGGATGGATAACGGCGCGCAGCCAGGAGGGAAATGGATCGGTCTTCGAGGTGTACTTCCCGGCGATCCCGGAGCGCGCCGGCGCGGCCGAAAAGAAAAAAACCCAGGAACGCAAGCCCACCGGCGCCGGCGAAACGGTCCTCGTGGTGGAAGACCAGGACGAGGTGAGGAAATTCGCGACCGCCGCGCTGTCCGCGCACGGATACCGGGTGCTCGACGCCTCGACCGTGGCCGAGGCGCTGGAAACGCTCCGGTCGCACGGCGATGACATCGACTGCATCTTCAGCGACTATATGCTCCCCGACCAGTCGGGCCCCGCGCTGTTCAGGAAGGCGATCGAGTCGCGCCCCTCGATGAGGTTCGTCCTCTGCAGCGGGTACACCGAGCAGGAATCCGGCGGGAAGGACACCATCGAAACTGAATATCCCTTTCTCGCGAAGCCCTACACGCTCAACGAGCTTTTGCAGGCGATATACAACGCGCTCCACTGAACGGAGCCTGCCCCGGTCTCACCTGCCGGAATATCCCTCAATATAGCGCTCCAGCGTTTTAATCACCAGGGCCAGGTTCTCCATGTTGACCCGCGCCATGGAATCGCGCGTGGAGTGAAATCCGCCCTCGCCCGGGCCAGGCATTCCCGCGTTCCCGACCGTGACCGCGGGAATGCCGGCCGCCATGAAACGCTGGGCGTCCGAGCCGATACCATCACGCGGTTCCATGGCCGTGCCGGACACGCCCTTCCACGCGGCGCCGATGCGCCTTGCGAGGACCGGGTTCACGTCGAAGTACTTCATGAAGATGCCGTCGTGCGTCCAGTACACCATGGGCCCGTTCTGCCCGGCGAGCTCCAGGTTGACGAGGCTCGCCGGCAGCGCCGGCTTTCGGCCGCGGCCGAACCGCTCCCTCACGTAGTGGTGGGCCCCCTGCATGGTGACCTCCTCCCCCGCGAAGAAAACGATGGTCACGTTCGACCTTCCGGCGTCGACCCTTCCCGCGCGAATGTCCTCGGCCAGGGCCATGAGGGCCGCCACGGACGCGCCGTCGTCGACGGCCCCGAAACTCTGACGGTTATCCGGGAGAAAGACATATCCCCCGAACCCGATGAACACGAGCGCCCAGTAGCAGACGAGCGCACCGGCGAGGACGTTCGCGGCCGCGGCGATGCGTTTTGTTACGGGGGACATGCGCCTCTTCGCGAGGAAGCCGAACGCGGCGAGCGCGACCCCCAGCAGTATGGCGGCGGGAATGAACCGGTACACCTTCGCGCGCTGGATGTGGTCCCAGAAGTCGGTCTTGGTGTCGTAGTGGGCCGCGAAGATCAGCTCGCGGACCGGGTCCGCGGCGGTGAAGCTCACCACGATGTTCTCGCCGCCTTTCGAAACGATCCCCGTCACGACCGGGACGAACAGCTCGAACTCGACCACCAGCAGGACGGGGATGGCCAGCGCCGCGGCGAGGGCCGCCGCGGGACGCTTTTTCATCACGAAGAGGAAGAGGAGCGCCGCGAGCGCGAGAACCGCGATGCCCAGGATGAGCTGCATGTGCGGGTGCAGGGGGAACGGCTGCGAGGTGAAGGGAATTCCCGCGTCGGCGAGCGCCGTCTTGATATAGGTCGCGGTCTCGCCGAGCGCGCCGCTGGGGTTGGGCCTCGGCACCGAAAGATGCGACATCATACCCGCTAAATCCATGATCGCCCCCTCCTGGAAGGTATGCGCGTGTCATACTGTTCGCAGCCGTGCGCGTCAAGAAGGATTCGGGGAATTGGATACGGCAAGGATTCTTCATACCAGTTCTGAACAGCAGAGAGGATTCAAGAAGCTGAACAAACACATCGAGCATAATAGATGAATCTGATAAAACATTTCCATGTGATTGTTTGCAATCGATATCCGAATTAACTACATCAAGATGAATATTTTACACATTCGGCAACGGCACTCCCAATAAGTGTGCCATGTAATCAAAATTTTCTTGCCAAATATATCGATTCCCACAGAGTGAATAAAACATAAACGATCCCCAACACAATGAATCCATTCATTATTTGAAGTAACTTTTCTCGATGCAGGGCCTTTGGAATGATTTAGACATGGCATGGCGGGTAAATTATGTATGCCAGTCATGATTATAAGGCGATCTCTCAAGAGCTGGATTAAATTCAGAGGAAGAATAAATAATGAAATACTGGCGCCACGCCTCAATTGCAATCACTACTTTCACATTATTTACGGGCTGCCTTAATATCGGACAGATTATCCAACTCGCCTCACAGCCGCGCTTTAAGGACGTGCCCCGAAAACAGAAACTATTCGACATGAAATATTACTCGATCGCTCCGCCGCAGGGGGAGAACTGGATGTATCTCATTCAGGATAAATCCATTATCTTCAAGAAATTCTTGGGCAGCTATCATACCCTATTTTTCAGCGTTACTCAGAAAACACTGCCTGATAATTTTAAAAGCCCGAAAGAATACAACGATTGGATGAAAATTGCTTTATCAGCGAATACTGATCCTGAGCGCTATAAAAACACAATCAGCGATATCAGGCTGGACAATAGATTTGGCGAATACTGTATCAAATACGATATCAAATCCGAAGACCACAAACTTCCAATAGTCATCCCTTCGAAGTTCATGATAATCCACGATCAGGGTTATATTTTCAAATATGACACGGCCAATCCTTTGTATTTTGATATAAGGAAACTTCTAAAAACTCATGATTAATTGACAAGATACATGGCTCTGATAG
>CAYRGX010000062.1:0-16793 GCA_964423905.1 uncultured Leptospirales bacterium
CGGGCGTCGCACGTGAAGGACAAGATCGTCGAGATGAACCACCTGAACGAGACCCTCTACTGCGGCTGCATCGCGTGCGCGGCCGAGGGCCGTCCCGAGCCGTCGGGCACCTACTGCGTCGATTCCCTGCTGGCCAACGTGCACAAGCAAAACGTTACGCGCTTTCCATACGAGATCGCGCGCCTGGCCCAGGACATCGCCGGCGGACTGATCGTCACCTGCCCGTCGGAGGACGACCTGCGTTCCGCGGAGACCGGCCCGTGGATCGAAAAGTACCTGTCCGCGCGGGACAGCGTCCCCGCCGAGGACCGCATCCGCATACTGCGCCTGATCGAGAACATCACCCTGGGCTCCGCCGCCGTGGGGTACCTCACGGAATCCATGCACGGGGCGGGCTCGCCGCAGGCGCAGCGGATCATGATCGCCCGACTGGTCGACCTGCAGAAAAAGCAGAAGGTGGCGAAGCGCCTCGCGGGCATCCAGGAGAGGGCGCCAGGGGAGTGACACGCCCCGGGCGCCTGTTCTACCAGGAAGGACGCATCAGCGATCGGGGCGTGTTCTCGCTGCTGTTCAGGATGATCCTGTGCGAGTACCCTGCCGGTATGTGGTAATACTTGAAGAACTGCTGCGTCGCGCGGCACCCCAGGCTGCCCGGGTCCTTGAAGAAGTCCCTGACCACTTCCATGAAATTGATCGACACCCCCACGTAGAGGTTCTGCGAGCGCGTGGAATAGCGGTAATGGTCCCACGCCGCGCGGCGGTCGTACGAGGTATATCCCCTTGTCCCGTACCCGACGTCGATCATGAGGTAGCGCAGGAACGAGGGGATCTTGACCCCCACTTCCCTGAACCCGGCGAACTTGAAGTTGGCCATCACGATCATGCCGCTGAAATCGTCGGGCATCAGCAGTATCTTCCGGGGGTTTTTCCTGAAAAAGGCGCTCGGCCAGTACTGAATGCTCAGGCTGACGAACGCGTCCGCCTTCGGGAACGCCTCGAGAAGCCCGCCAATGATTATACCCGTCGAATCCGCCACCAGGTCATGATATGAAAAGCCGTAGCCCGAATACGCGTCCCCGATCTCGATCGAGAGGCCCATGAGGAGGGTGATCAGGGCTCCGTAGAGAAAGCGCATTCTCGAGCCCTTTTCGGTATAATTGAACAACGAGCAGCTCATCCTCATCATGGAATAGTGCGTGAACACATGGCCGGTTTTATCGAAGCCGCCGTAATGTGTCCCGTGGCCGAACCAGCCTTCGTGCGACCATTTCCAGTAGTCCCTCTTCGCCCATCCCCACGTGGAAAAGGCATACGCAAAGACCAGCGAGGGTACTCCAATTGAATACAGGTAGCGGACGCTGGTTCGCTTTTTTCCGCCGGGCCGCGCAGCGTCGTCATCGTCCGACTTGAGTTCCGAATCCGGGGCTTTTTCGGCATGCTCAGCGGCCCACAGCGCCCCCTGACCGGCGCCGTTAGGGGTTGCGACGGTGTGCAGGGAAAACAGGAACGAGGTTAGCAAGACAATGATGAGCAGGTTCAGGGAAATTCCCTCCCTGAGTCTTGCAAGGACAGTACTGGTATGCGCCTCGTGCGGGGCCCGATCATCAAATCCTGAGGCATGGGAAACGTGAATTGCGCCGTTTTTCATGATATCCGCCAGTTGTTGAAAGAAATCTAACGCATCATTGCCGTTCAATGCCGTCCAGTACTATTGTACAGTACAAATGTGCCATGTAGCTGATACGCCTCCGGAACGCAATAATCATTTCGAAAATCGTGCTTTTTTTTAGTCTATTGTATAAGATAAGGCGACCGAGGGTTATGCCAGGAGAGGCCGCCTTGCACTGGGGGCACAATGACCATTTCGCAGGGTGTTACAATTGCCGGGTTCAGTCTTCATGGGACCGGTTGTCGCGTTCACCTGTACCGGGAAAAAATAGCATAGCCCAGGATCGCCATGGCAATCATCACCGACAGGGCCAGGATGAATCTCATGCTGAAAAGCGGGCTGTCCTTTTTGAAGGTGCTGGACGCGTGCATGGTATGGGAGGAGCGGGATACCGCCTCCTGTACGTTGCTCATCTGACGCAGGGGGGGCGCCGTTTCGGCCGCCGGTGCGGAATCGATGGTCGCTTCCCAGGGAAGCGCATCGGAAAGCCATTCGCGGCTGACCGTCACCTCGAGATGAAGGGGGCCGCTTTCGGTCGCGGTGATGAAGGGGATGTTGATGTCTGTCTCTTCGTTCGAGCGGAGCTCGATTTCGGCCCTTTCCGCGGCATCGGATATGCGCTTTATGGCCGCCTCGTCCCGTGACAGGTCGATCCCGTTTTCCGCCGCAAACCACAACACGATGTTTTTCTTGAGCGCCATTGATCCTCCTTCGCGCCATGGCATATCACCATGGCCCTATTTAGTAAATGGATACGCGAGAGCCCGGTCCTGATTCGTTATTTGTATTGGTGCCGGTTGCCTGAGACAGGCATTTAATGCATCAAATCGTCGTAACTGTCAAATGTTTTATTGCACCGGGAAGAACCGGGATTTACCGGACGGGGCGTTTAGAAATCCCGTTCCGGTCAACGAAAACGTGTTTACAAGCTCGCGTGCCTGTTGCAGGGTTTGAACGGACGCGCGATGAAATGCCCAAAATGATCGTCAGGGAAATACAGTCGAAGACCGTCCTTTCGGTCTCGAAAATCTACGACTACGTGGTCAATCCCTATGTGGGGTGCCAGCATGCCTGCTCGTACTGCTACGCGCGCTTCATGAAAAGGTTCACCGGGCACGCCGAGCCGTGGGGGGAGTTCGTCGATGTCAAGACCAACGCCGCGGACCTTCTGGAAAAGGAGATCGCCAGAAAAAAACCGGGAAGGGTCTGGGTCAGCGGGGTATGCGATCCCTACCAGCCCCTGGAGGCGAAATACGGATTGACCGGGAGGTGCCTCGAAATACTCGTCCGGCACGGCTGGCCGGTGACTGTCCAGACGCGCTCGCCCCTTGTCAAGAGGGATGTGGATATACTCAAGCGTGCTGCGGACATCGAGGTCGGGTTCAGCATCACGACCGCCGACGACGCGGTCAGGAAACTCTTCGAACCGCACGCCCCGCCGATAGGGGACCGCCTGAGCGCACTGGAGGCCCTGCACGCGGCCGGTATCGGCACCTTTATCATGATCGCGCCGATGCTGCCCGGCGCCGAGGGCCTCGTGGACGAGATACCCGGAAAAGTCGATTACGTCCTTGTCGACCGCATGAATTACAACCACGCGGACCGGGTGTACCGGGAGCAAGGCATGATGGATTGCCTGGAGGACGGGTTCTTTACCCGGACCGGACGCGCCATCGCGGCAGGGTGCAGAAGGCTTAAAATCGATTGCAGGTTGGTATACTGAACGTGCGTGCGGCCCCGTGGTCGCACGGCGGAACGTCATCAATAAAATGATAGAAAAATTTACGGGGGGAATAGGGATGAGATTCAAGGACAAGGTCGCGATCGTGACAGGAAGCAGCATGGGAATCGGCGAAGCAGTGGCGATGGCGCTCGCCGGGGAGGGTGCGCGCGTCGTGCTGGCCGCCCGTTCCGTGGACAGGCTCAGCGCGCTCGCCGGGCGGATTGGCGGATCCGGAGGAAGGGCCCTGCCGGTGAAGACCGACATCAGCAGGCTCGCGGACGTGGAGGATATGGTAGGAAAGACACTCGCGGAGTTCGGGCGCATCGACATACTTGTCAACAATGCCGCCTACACCGATATCAGCCTGAAACCGTTCCTGGAGACAAAGCCGGACGACTGGGACGGCGAGATCAACACCACCTTCAGGGGCACACTCAATTGCTGCTGGGCCGTCCTTCCGCAGATGGTGAAGCAGGGCTACGGCAGGATCGTCAATGTGACCACCGCCGGCGTGAAAACGGGATCGCAGTTCCTTTCACTATACGGCGCATCCAAGGCCGCGGTGGCGCAGTTCACCAGGTCCCTGGCCATGGAGGTGATGCCGTACGGCATCCTGGTGAACGCGGTGGCGCCCGGTATGATCAGGACGGGCGCTCTCGAGCGAGTATTCGGGGAGGAAATCCTGAAGGCCCATCTGGCCTCGCAGGGCGTCAGCAGAATCGGCGATCCCGACGAGGCCGCCCGCGTCATTCTTTTCCTTGCCTCGGACGAGGCGAGTTACGTGACCGGCCAGCACTGGTCGGTATGCGGAGGGCTCAGCCCGCAGTAGAGTGTATCGGGAGAACATATCCCCATCATTACCGCCGGGAGGCTCATCATGCTCCTTGTGACACAACGGGAGGAGAAACGCTGAGCGTTTAACGAGCCCCGCCTTTCTGGATGCCGGTCCAGCATCGTGGGCTGGAGCCGGTTTCGTGTATGTGATTTCGCCTGCAACGGTATCCCTATCACCTGCCGCGGTACAACGGCTGGCGTATTAATCCGTGGCCGCGGGGGGTGTCGGGAGTTCCCTTCTCCAGGCATGAAAAATCCCTTTATTTTAGTGTATAATTGATTTGCAATATTTCCCTGCAAGAGTACATTTAGCATATGGGTAAAATGGGGTAATATGCAGGAAATCAGGAAATTCGTGGCTCCTGAATTCATTTTCGGAGAGGGTGCCATCGATCTGGCGGGCCAATACGCCATTAATTTCAACGCGAAGAAAATTTTACTCGTTACCGATCCCGGAATAATCGAGGCGGGCTGGACCGGCGTAGTGGAACGGTCGCTGCGCCAGAAGGACATTCCCTATGTCGTTTTCGACCGCGTGACGCCCAACCCGAAGGACCGGGAGGTCATGGAGGGCGTCGGGGTGTATCGCGACGAGCGCTGCGACGTCATCGTCGCGGTGGGGGGCGGCAGCCCCATGGACTGCGCGAAAGGGATCGGCGTCTCGAGCACGAATAACTCCCACGTGCTGTCCTTCGAGGGCGTGGACCAGGTCCCGGTGCCGGGACCTCCCATGATATTCATCCCCACGACGGCCGGGACCGCCGCGGATATTTCGCAGTTCGACATCATCACAGACTCGGGGCGCAGCGTCAAGATCGCGATCATCAGCAAGGTCGTCATCCCGGACGTGTCGCTCATAGATCCGCGCACCACGGTCACCATGGACGGGCACCTTACCGCGGCCACGGGTCTGGACGCCCTCACCCATGCGATCGAGGCGTATGTATCCAATGCGAGTTCACCGGTCACCGACCTGTTTGCGCTCGAGGCGGTTCGGCTGGTGGCGAAGAACCTGTTGGACGCGGTGGAACGCCCGGGCGACATGCCGGCCAGGGAACACATGATGCGCGCAAGCCTTTTCGCGGGACTCGCGTTCTCGAACGCGAGCCTGGGCATGGTGCACGCCATGGCCCACAGCCTCGGTGGCCTGCTCGACCTGCCGCACGGCGAGTGCAACGCCATTCTGTTGGAACACGTGGTTGATTTCAATTTCGACGCGGCCGCGGAGAGATATGCCGACGTGGCGAAAGCGTTCGGGCTTTACCCTGACGGCACGCCGGGCCCGGAATGCAGGCAGTTACTGGTCCGCGGCTTATCGTCGTTGCGGGAGAGGGCGGGGATACGCCCGAACCTGCGCGAATTGCGCTTGCGGAGGGAGGACATCGTCACCCTTGCCGGCAATGCGTATAACGATCCCTGCCTGGCGACCAATCCAATGACGGCGTCGGTTGAGGATATACGGGCATGTTATGAACGGGCCTACTGAACGGGAAAGCAATACCCTGCTGCGGCAGAAAATCATCGGCCTCGGGGAAAGATCCACGAGCAAGAGTTATTACCCGGAGCTTCGCCGGCAGCTCGAGGAGCTCGAAAAGCAGAAGCTCGAGCTTGAAGTGAAAAACCGCGCGCTCGAAAAACTCATGAGGGAGCTCGAAGAGGAGCGCGTCAGGGCAAGGAACAGCGAAGACAAGCTCTACCGCATACTGAAAGCCACCCCGGATTTGATCGGTGTGGTCGCCGAGGAGGACGGCCGGTTCCTGGAGATAAGCGATTCCTGGTTAAACCTGCTGGACCGCCCGAGGGAGCATATCGTCGGCCATACGGTGATGGAGTGCGGCCTGTTCCCTTCACTTGACGAATGGAAACGGATAGTCGCCATAATGCAATCGAGCAACATGTCCAGCAAGCTGGAAGTGCAGTTCCGGCCCGGTGTCGGGGAGAGATTCACGGGGCTTCTTTCGATGGTCCCGCTCGAGATCGATCATGAAGCGTGCGTGGTTCTCGAGATCACGGACATAACCACGCGTAAAAAGTTCGAGGAGTCGCTCAGGCGCAGCGAAGAAAACTACCGCAACGTGATCGAAAACATCCAGGACGTGTTTTACCGCAGCGACACCGCGGGGAACCTGATCATGGCAAGTCCCAGCCTCCTGACCCTCCTGGAATATGAATCCCTGGAGGAGTGCCTCGGCAGGCCGATTGCGGAAGACTTTTACTTCTATCCTGAAAAGCGCGCGGACATTCTCGTGGAGATCGGGAAAAAGGGAAGCGTGACCGGGTTCGAGGTCATTCTGAAAAAGAGAGACGGAACGCCTGTAATCGTCGAAACGAGCAGCCACCTCTACTACGATGAAAGCGGCAACGTGGCCGGCATCGAGGGCGTGTTCCGGGACATCTCCATGAGGCTGAAGGCCGAGGCGGCGCTCGTCGCGAGCGAGCAGCACCTGAAGGCGATCATCGACGGGTCTCCCATCCCACAGTTCGTTATCGACAGGGACCACCGCATCACCCACTGGAACATGGCGCTCGAGGAATACAGCGGTGTAAAAAGAGAGGAAGTCATCGGGACGAACCAGCAGTGGAGGGCGTTCTATTCGCACGAACGACCGTGTCTCGCGGATCTTATCGTGGACGGTGAGACGGACAGGATACGCGAATTATACTCGGGTAAGTACAGCGGATCAAGGCTCGTCCAGGACGCATACGAAGCGACGGATTACTTCCCCGCGATGCGCGGGGGGACATGGCTGTATTTCACCGCGGCGCCGATCTACGGCCACAACGGGATTGTCATGGGAGCGGTGGAGACACTTGCCGACATCACCGAACAGAAGCGGGCGGAGGAGTCCCTCCGCGATTCGCTCGCGGAGAAGGACATCATCCTCAAGGAGCTCTACCACAGGACGAAAAACAACATGCAGGTCATCTGCGGGATGCTGAACCTCAAGGCGGCCGACCTCAAGGACGAAGCGGCCCAGGGCATTTACCAGGACATCCAGTCCAAGATCCAGACCATGGCGCTGGTGCATCAGAAGCTCTACGACTCGAAGGACCTTTCGAACATAAATCTCAGCGAATATGTCGCCAGCGTCATCGATCTTTTGCTGAGAAACAATGAACTCCAGCCGGGCCGTGTAACGGTCTGTCACGACGTGGACGCGATCCCCGTATCCATCGACACGGCCATGCCGCTTGGCCTTGTGCTGAACGAGCTCGTGTGCAACTCGATCAAGCACGCGTTTCCGGACGGACGCAGGGGGGAAATAGATGTCGCAATGCATTCCGTCAGCGAGGGGATCAATTTCGAGTACCGGGACAACGGCATCGGGATTCCCCGCGATTTCGATCCGTCTGCGGTGGAAACGCTGGGGCTGAAAATCATCATGAACCTCGCGAAGATGCAGCTCGGCGGCGACATACAGTTCATGCATGACAATGGATTCGGGTGCATTATATCGATACGAACGAAGCTCTATCGTAAACGGATCTGAACATGAATGTAAAACTGCTTCTCGTCGAGGACGAGGTCATCACCGCAATGAGCATGAAAAAGGAGCTTGAGAACCTCGGATTCGACGTGAGCGAGCCCGTCGTGACCGGCGAGGACGCGATACGCATGGCTTTTGCCGAGCATCCCGCCGTCATTCTCATGGACATCAACCTCATAGGCGACATGGACGGCATCGAGACAGCCCGGAAAATCCATGAGTCGATGCCCATTCCGGTCATCTACATGACTGGATATTCGAGCCTGGAAATCAAGCAGCGGGCGATAGAAACCGGACCTCTGGCTTACCTGGAAAAACCGGTCACCGCCATGGAGATAATGTCCATCATCGAGACCTCGCGGCACTGAAGCCCCCGCCGATTGACGAAGGAAGCCCCCGTGACCTCATCGCGGCGCGCGCCCGATAAATGCGTAATAGGCGTTGCCCGGTACGAGGTTTTTCGCGGCATTTCGTTCAAGCCCCGCATCGGTCATCTGCCGCAGCATTTCGTCCCTGAACGGCAGCCTTCCCCAGCCCCTGGTCGTGCCGTGGATCAGGTTCACCAGCTCGAACTCGATGCTGCCGTTCATGCAACCCGTGGTGAGCAGGAGTATACCTCCCGGATTCAGGCGGTCCCTGAGCCTTTTAAGCAGGCTGACGCGTTCTTCGACAGGGAAATAGTAGATGTTGTTGTACAGCGTCACCACGTCGAACGTTCCCGGCTCGTCGTAGTTCCTGACATCCGCGACTTCGATACGAACCCGTTCCTGGAGTCCCGCGGCCCGGACAGCGGCCCTGGCCGTTTCCGCGACGCGCGGGTCGAGTTCCAAGCCGACCGCGTCAAGCCCGGCATGCCTCCTCGCCGCGTGGAGGATATATCCCGCGTTTCCGCACCCGACCTCCAGCAGTCGGGGCGAGCCCGACTTCGGAAAGTGGCGGTCGATCAACTCGAACAGGAAGGGCTCCAGGGTGCGGCTCGACCGCGCGATGATATCGCCGAACTGTTCGTACCTGCCGTCGGCGTTCCACAGCGCGCCCCCCCGCAGCGTCCCGGGCGTCTCCATCATGTACAGGTGATGGAGGGATGCGACCTCCCTCGCCAGCGCGCGGATCGCGTCGTTCCCCGGGGCGATGAAACGCCGCGCGAGCGATCCACGCAGGGCATATCCCCCTCCTTTCTTTTTGAGAAGGCCCAGCGCGACCCCCAGGCCGAGCCAGGTTTCGAAGGCTGCGCCCACCGACGGGTCCCCGGGAGGAATTTCCAGCCGCCCGCGGTTCCTGACGAGATCATCGAGGATCGGCGTATCGACAATCGATGCAAGAAAGCAAACGCGATAGAAGTCGGTAAACAGGCCCTTGAAGGCGAGCAGGGTCTGCAGCCTGCCGCTGGCGACAAGCGATGCGAGCGTCGTGAGTTTCATAGTGCCCCCTGTTCGTTGATGAAAATGCCGCGGCGGCCCCGTGTCCCTGGCGGATGGATTCAGTCCGCGGGTTGCCGTTCAACCGCGTAATTGATTCTCGCGGCGGTCGGACCGCCTGTCAATCACTTACGTCGATGCCGTGCGTTGCCCGATGACGAGGGTGGATATGACCCGCCCCGGCGGGAACGCTTCAGTAATTGAAGCGCCTCTGCAGGTGCAGGTTTCTTTTCGCGACCTGGGCCGCGCGCAGCGCCCCGGCCAGGTCCGCGGGGAAGAAGAGCGCGGGGTTCCCGCGGTCCTCTTCCGTGAACTGCGTCCCGACGTCCCGGAGCGGCACCCTTACCATCGAGAGCGGGCCGTCCGATTCGTGGGAGAGAGTGACGCCGCTGTCGAACCCCTGGTAGCGAAGCACGATGAATCCCCGACGATGCCCGCGGGTGTCGGCCCAGTTCGCGATCCCGGGATCTTTCATCGAGATCACGTAGCGGTACAGCCCGTCGCTGCTTTTCACCGCCTGTTTCAGGGACAGGCTCGTCTGCGCGTGGTAATCGAGCGTCTGGAACCACAGGTTGCCCATCTGGAACCCGACGTACCGCGCGGCGGAGTCGCGAAGGGTCAGCACCAGCGCCTCGTCCGCGTCAAGATTGAACACGCAGTATGAATTGTACTGCAGGCCCAGCAGGCCCACGTCGCCCTGCTGGGGCCGGAGCGGGGTGATGATGTTTTCCGGTATCACGGTCCGCGCGGCCTTCCCGAAATTGAGCCAGTAGGGGATATCGTGCCTGATGAAATGGACGATCCTGCGCATACGCTCCGACAGAATGTCCACCGGGCCCGGATCGGCGAGGCCCGTTCCCGTATCGATCCAGTCGATGTGGACGTGCCCGGCCTCGCAATTCCCGTCCCAGTCGGGAAAGGTCAGGCGGACCAGGATCATGTCGCCCGGCTTCCCGGCACCCTGGCGCAGCGTGTTCGCGGATCCGTCGTGCGCCTCGCCCTGCCGGGAAGCGGGCTCCACGAATATCTCGAAGCTCCCGTCGGGCTCAGCGCGCATGGCCGCACCGTCGAGCGAGTCCACGGTGGCGCAGCCCAGGTTGTCCCAGATCTGAAAGCTCGATTCCGCCGCGCTCCCCTTCTTTCCCCAAATCCTGTAGCGCTCCCCGGGGTGGATCACCGCCTGGAGATAGAGTACGTCCGGATTGTCCAGCCCGCGCCTGAAAAAGGTGTTCGCCTGGATGAAGCGGGGATATCGCGGGTCGGCGTGGAGATACCAGTCGAGCGCGGACATCACCGTCGCGTACAGGTAATGGTACGCCTCGGTCACGAGCAGCGACGATTCCTCCTCCTGCAGCGACACGAGGGCCTCGTTTCCGGTCAGGAAGGCGAGCGATTCGCGGCATGCGGCCTCCACCTCCGCGTGGAGGGCGTCGAAATGGTTCTTGATCTGCGCGGGGCGGGTGTCATCGCGTTCTCCTTTGCGGTCTTACTGTCAGTCGTCCAGCAGTCCGGCCTCGATTTTATTCTTCATGCTTTCGCGGTTGTTCATCGTCCCGCTCAGCGCCAGCATCCGGTCCGTGTCCATGAACGAGAGATAGCCGATCGCGGCCATGGGCAGGCTGTCCCCGAGGCGTTTCCGCGCCTGCCCGGAAAGCTCGACGCCGAGACGTGCCGCCAGCCATCCCGCCGCGGCCTCGATCCCCCTCGGCATGATCCTCTCGAAGAAGGCGATGTATTCGTCCACGATCGGGTGGGCGTAGGGAACGGACTTCTGAATCTTTTTGAGGTTGTCAAGGACGATCGTGAGCTTCCGGTATCTCCCTTTTTTCAGGAGCGTGTACATGAGCGGGAGCGGGCTTATCCGGTAGAACATTCCCCAGAAGAGCTTCTGTTCCCTGTTCTGTTCGTCCCAGGGCCAGAAGATGAAGCTGTCCTTTCCCCCCGCGTCCGACAGGAACCCGTCGAGCTGCTCCTGGATGTTGACATGCGGGTTGGAGCGGACCGTCGGCCGCCCTGCCTTTTCGACCGCGGCGCGATTGCGTTCCCAGTCCTCCCCGAAGAGGCGAAGAGCGAACCGATAGAGCTCGATGTCGTCGGCGTTTGCCAGGTAGAATTCCTCCCTGAAGTCGCCTGAAATGCTGTCCTCCGGCACCTCGGTTTTCGATCGGTTGGCGTGCGCGCTGGCCACGACGTCGAGGTCGAAACGGTGGGCCAGCAGCTGTACGGAGCGGTCGTATTCCTCGGTGATGCCGACAAAGGCTTACTCCTCGGCGAGCCTCCGTTTCGCGGTCGCGAGGTCGCCGTCGCCGACGACCAGGGTCATGAAATTGTGCCACGCCCCGCGGAAATAGTCACGCGGCGTGAAATGCTCCGGCAGGATGCCGATGTCCATGGACATCTTGTACGAGGACAGGAAGCGCGCCAGCGGCTCGCGGAGCATCGTGATGTAGCGGGGGCGATGGTGCGGGAAAAGGATATGTGCCTCCGATGCGAAGTGGCTGCCCGCGTATATGGTTTCGACGTCGTCGTAGTAGCCGCGCCGCCACCGCGCGATGAATTCGTCGATGGTATTCGGGACGTAGAGCTGGACCGATTCGTCGTATTTCAGGTAGTTGAAAAGGTAGGACGAGAACGAGAGCCCCCCGCTTTTCATGATGTGGTTGAAAATGTATACCTTCCGGTCTTTCGACTTCGTATTCATTCGCCGTGTATCCTCCCCGTGCGGAATGCGGGCCCGCGGCGATATCCTCCGTTAAGCGGAACCATGATCGGTTCTGGCGGGCGAAGGCAGCGTCTGCACGCGGGCACTCGGCACCGCCTTATCGGCGGCGCGGTAATCCATCAATCACGTCGGCGGTACCGGCAAAGTGAATGTACTGCGATAATTAGTGGAAATGCAAGCGGGCAGATGTTCCACCCGCTCGTTGAATCCTTCCCGCTCGAGCGGAGCCGGGGACGACGCACCTGTCTGTTTGAACGTCAGCCGACCGGGTCCGGTAGCTTCGCCGGCAAATCCTCCGTTTAATCACTTCGATGAATGTCCGACGCGCGCGGGGGCAGGTCAAGATATTTTTCATCGTCACGGGATAATTCTCAGGCGGGGCCGGTATCGGGATTTGCCCCTTGTACCTTGGTCTCATTCATCTCTTCGAGAAGGTCATGCGCAAGGAATTCAATCGTGATGCCCTTTCTTGCGAGTATCTTTTCAACTTCGGCCATGAACAATCCCCTGCCGTTCACCAGGCATGTTCCGTACATTCGTTCGTTCATGGAGCGACGGTCGAGCATAACGGGATCCAGCGATGAAAAGAATCGGAAGGTTTTTTTCATGTCAAGGCGCGAATTCACGCCGCACGAAGGGGAGCCGTCCATTCCGAGAATGCCGATGACCCTGAAGCCCGAGTCGCGGTAATCGCAGATGTCCCGGGCTATGCGCCGCGCGATCCTCCTGTACACGATCCTGGTATGCAGGATGAACAGGGGTACGATCACGCCTCGCAACGCGAACAGCGGGGTGCGGCGCATGCCGAGGGAGAGCCACATGTATTTTTTCAGGATACCCCCCCATGCCCTCTGTTCCGGGCATGGCATTTGTACGATACCGTGCCCATCCCGTAACGCGGTCTCGAGTATTCCCGGCACAGCGGCCCCGTGAAAAGCCCCCCCGAGGTATCTCGCGTTCTCATTGAGGGCGCAGTGCGATACCAGCACGACCGTGTTGCCCCTTTCGTCGGCGAGCTTCTTCCGCAACATATTCAGCTTCTTTTGCATGGTATGCCTCCATGGAATTGGCAAGAGCGGATCTCGTTCACATCCCGGCCGCGTGTTCCCTGATCCAGCCGGCCATATAGCGCAGCACCAGGGGGGTGTTGCCGAAATTGACATGGTTTTCCGCGTTCTCGCTTTTCGTGAAGATCCTCCCCGTGAACGACCGCACGCTCACGAGCGCCCGCGCCTGCGCGCAGAAATGCTCCCCGGGGATGAAATGGTCGTGTGTGCTCCCGAGCAGCAGGAAGTCCTGCTTCACCAGATGAGATATTTTCTTCATGGAATAGAGCTTCAGCGCCCTGAAATACTCGTAGGGCGTCCGGACCCCGAAAACCTTCATGCCCTGCTCGATGCCCCATTTCGCATACGTGTCCCTTTTCATCTTCATTCGCGATACGGCGTTGAGCAGGCCCGACGCCCTCATGAACACCATGGCCCGCAGCATGATTTCCAGGGCCTTTTCCCTGCGCGATATGACGACATCGAAGAAATCGTACATCACGCCCCAGGCGATGACGCGACTGATGCGCGTTTCGTGCACGCCGGCGCGGGGTGCGAGATACCCGCCGAGGGAAAGCCCGATGAGGGTGACGTCGTCGAGGTCGAAAAAGTCCAGCACCGCCTTCACTGGCTTCTCCCATTCATGTGTCATGTGGAGATTTCCGCGATATATCGCTTCACCCTGCCCGGGGCCTTCGAACAGGTATATCTCCATGCCCGCCTCCAGAAAATATTTGAACACGGGGATCAATTCCTCCTTGAGCGAATCGTATCCGAGGTGCAGAACCACCACGTTCCGCTCGCCGGCCTTTGTTTCCGGTTTGCCGTGCCATACGGGGATATATCCCCCTTCATAGGGAACGCGGGTCGCCCGTATGGGGCCGCCGTCGAAATCATCCCTGTGAATTTCCCGGATCAGTTCGACATAGGTGTCGTAAGTCCTGACTTTATCGGGGTCCCCGGGGGAGATGAAGAAATTCGCGCCCCGGAAATACGCGGCTGCGTTCATAATTCTTTTCTCCGCCATCGCCTTTTCCGCCAGGCCGAGGAATTCGCGCTTCCAGTCGTCGAGGGTCCTGATCGCGGATGATACTTTTTTCAGCTCACCGAGATCGCCCCCGTTGATGGCATAGATACGATTGAACACGTAATTCATGTTCGGCTCGTCGTGAAAAACATGTGTCCCTATCCTGAATCCTTTTTCCATGGTAATACCTCGTATTAAAAAATAGTATAGTTACTAAACTATTGCGCCAAAAAAATTACTTGCCGCTCCCTATCGCGATATAGGAATCGACATGGTTTTCGATTTTACCCAGCAGCAGGCGAAATTGCGCGATCTGCTCCGGGGTGACGTCCTCCGCCTGTTTCATCAGGCTCTCGTCCATCGATTCATGCAGCGCGACATGGGAGTCGAAGGCCCTGCGTCCACGCGCCGTCAGCGACAATATTTTTTCCTTCCCGGACTCCGCGCTGCGGACCTTGTGGACATATCCCTTGTCGGACAGTTTCCCGACGACCTGTGATACGGCGCCCTTGGTGACCCCGAAAAGCGCGCATAATTCGGTTACCGTCGCTTTTTGCATTTTCCCGATCAAATCGATGGTATGGATTTCGGTGGGATACAAAAGGTCCCCGGTCCCGAAATCGAGCGGTTGTTTAATCAGCTTGTTGAACTTGTTCGTGAGACGGATGAAATCGATCATCATCTCCCGCACTATTTTTTTATCCGGTGCCATATTGATAGTATAGTAACTATACTATCAATCGTCAAGCCTTTGTGCCCAATTTAATGCTTTTTTTCGGGGCATGAGTGCATTTAACCCAAAGTAAGGTAATTTAACCAGGAGTTAAATTTTTGAATTGACGGTTGGTAATGCCGCAAAACCATGGTTCGCGGAACCGGGCGGATGGTTTTTATGCAGCATAATTCGGCGGTAGAAAAAAGGCTCAGGAATGAGAAGAAAAGGCGCACCGGCGAGATACTCGCCGCGGCCCAGAAAATCATTCTCGAAAAGGGCTTCCGCGGGGCCACGATGGATGATATCGCCGCCGAGGCAGGGATCACCAAGCCCACCATTTACCAGTACTTCAATACCAAGGACGAGCTGCTCCTCAACCTCGTGGAGCCGATGATCCTTTCCCTCGGCGCGAAGCTCGAGACGCTGAGAATGTGCCTGGAGGAACGGGCGCTCTCCTCCGGCCGCGAAGTCGTATCGCGCGTTTTTGACGCCTATTACGACACGTTCGAAAGCAATACCGACCTTTTCATGCTTTTCAACATTTTTCTCCAGGCCGGCATACTCAACGAGATGAACGAGGAATCGGCGGCGAAGATCAAAGAGCTTGGAAAGAAATGCTTTGTCGAGGGGTACACCATCGTATCGCTTTCCATCGACCAGGGCCTTTTCAAAAAAATGGATATATACCAAATCACGGACTTTGTCTGGGGCTCGTTCTGGGGCATCGTGCAGGTCGAGCAGAACAAGCGGAAGACAGGCCAGATCAGCAAGCATCTCAAGCCCCTGATGAAATTCTCCGAGGACCTGATGATCGCGGCAATAGTACTAAAATGACATGGGAGGACCACAATGAGTTATCATCTGAAAAAAGACGTGATGCAGCAGTACAGGGACAAGCTCTGCACCGCTGACGAGGCGGTGAAGTGCGTGAAGTCCGGCGACTGGATCACGTACGCCTTTTTCAACGGGAAGCCGGTCAAGTGCGACGAGGCGCTGTCGAAACGCAAGGGCGAGTTGAAGGACATCCAGATCTACGGAGCGGTGACCATCCCGCCCGTCCCGGCCGTCCTGACGAACGATCCAGACGGGGAAACCTTCACCTACAATGACTTCCATTTTTCGCTCCTGACCAGGTTGATGAAAATGCAGTATCCCGACAGGGTGTCCTATGCGCCCCTCCATTTCGGCGAAACCGACTGGCAGACCGAGCATCTCCGCGGCGAGCTCCACGATTACGATCCCCACAAGACGGGCATACGCCTGCAGGACGTGCACATCATGAGGGTCGCGCCGATGGACGCGAACGGCTATTTCAACTTCGGGATCAGCAACGCGTGCATGCTCGGGTGGTGCAAGGCGCACAAGGTCATAGTCGAGGTGAACAAAAACGTGCCGGTCGCGCTTGGGGGTTCCAGGGAGTCCATCCACGTATCGCAGGTAGACTATATCGTGGAGGGGGACGACGAGCCCATGTTCGAGCTCCCGAACATCGAGGCGACCGAGGTCGAGAAGAAAATCGCCGGGCACGTGTTCAAGTATCTCGTCGACGGCTGCTGTATCCAGCTCGGCATCGGCGGCATGCCGAACACGCTGGGGCACATGATCGCGCAGAGCGACCTGAAGAACCTCAGCGGCCATACCGAAATGCTGGTCGACGCGTTCATGGAGATGGAACTTTCCGGGAGGCTCGACAATTCCAGGAAGAACATAGACCGCTGGAAGACCGTATACACCTTCGCGCTGGGCAGCAAGAAACTGTATGACTGGATACACAACAATCCCTCTCTGGCGTCGTACAACGTCGGGTACGTCAACAACTTCGACGTGATCAAGTCCATAGACAATTTCACGTCGATCAACTCCGCGATCGAGGTCGACTTCATGGGCCAGGTCAACGCCGAGAGCAACGGTTTCCAGCAGATTTCGGGAAACGGGGGAATGCTCGATTTCGTGCTCGGCTCGTTCTGGTCGAAGGGCGGGAAGAGCTTCATCTGCGTGCCCTCCACCTACACGCTTCCGGACGGGAAGATGATATCCCGCATCGTGCCGTATTTCAAGCCCGGCACTGCCGTCACCGTGCCGAGGCAGACCGCGCAGTTCATCGCGACCGAGTACGGCTGCGTGAACCTGAAGCTCGCGCCGCTGTGGATG
>CAYRGX010000063.1:0-15824 GCA_964423905.1 uncultured Leptospirales bacterium
AGCATATCTCCGTCATTTTCATCAACAACGCCGTGTACGGCATGACCGGCGGCCAGATGGCGCCCACGACCCTCCTCGATCAGAAGACGACCACCACGCCCGGCGGGCGCAATTCCCGCTACGACGGATATCCCCTTCACATAACCGACGTGGTCGCGACCTTCCCCGGCGTGACCTACGCGGAGCGGGTAGCGGTCGATTCGCCGGCCGGCATCGCGCGCACCAAGAAGGCCATCGCCACCGCGTTCAAAACGCAGATGGACGGGCTGGGATATTCCATCATAGAGGTGCTCTCCCCGTGCCCCACGAACTGGAAGATGTCGTCGGTGGATTCCTTCAACTGGATCCGCGACGTCATGTCAAAGGAGTTCCCCCTCGGCGTCCTCGCGGACAGGAGGGGAAAGGCCTCCGGCGGGGGTGATGCATGATCGCGAAAATTCTCATGGCCGGCTCGGGGGGACAGGGCGTCCTCACCGTGGGCAACATCCTCGCGAACGCGGCGATGATGGAGGACTTCTTCGTCACCTACCTGCCCTCGTACGGCGCGGCGATGCGCGGCGGCACCGCCAACTGCACGGTGAGCGTTTCCGACGAGGAAATCGCCTCGCCGGTATCGTCCATGCCCGATATCGTCATCGCGATGAACCAGCCCTCGGTGTTGACCTTCATCAACAGGCTCGAGTCCGGCGGCCAGATGATATACAACTCGAACCTCGTCGACACCATCCCCTATCGGGGCGACCTCCAGGTCTTCCCGGTCCCGGTGAACGATATCGCCAAGGAACTCGGCAACGAGCGCTCGGCCAACATGGTGGTGCTCGGGTCGTTCATCAAGTTTTTCGGCATCATCAAGCTCGAGACGGTCATCGCGAGCATCGAATACATGCTGGGCTCGAAAAAAAAGCTCATCGACATGAGCATTACCGCGGTCAGGGCAGGATACGACCGCTTCGAGGGCCCGGCCGGCTACGGAAAGTAAGGAGCGCACCATGGCAATCATCCAGGTTTCCATCCCCGTCGAGAACAATCCCGGCAAACTCTACCGCATCAGCGAGATACTCGAGAAAGAGCAGATCAACATCAAGGCAATAATGGCCTCGTCCGTGCTTTCGCCCGTGCAGGTGCACCTCATCGTGGACGATCCCGAGCGCGCGGTCAACCTGCTCAGATCCAGAAATATAACCGTCGAGACGAAGGAAGTCCTCGCCGTCGCCACGCCCGACCATCCAGGCGGGCTCAACGCGGTGCTCCGCCCCCTCATCGAGGCGAAGGTCAACATCGAGTGCATGTATCCCTTCATCAATCCCCACGGCGACGACGCCATCATGATACTCGACGTGGATAAGATCGCCGAGGCCAAGGCGGCTCTGAAGAAGCACTGGGTCAAGACCTACGGCCCGGAGATCTACAAGAGCTGATCGTCGCATGGGGGGATAGAACCCCCGCAGCACCGGGTCTTCTCCCGGGTCCCGGGCCGCAACCGTGCGCCCGGCGGCAATCCCCGCGCATGCAGGGACATGATCGTTTCTTCCTTACTTATATCCTCCCCCGAAAAAATCGCGTCAAGTATTGCCGCATGGACAATTTCTTGTTATTATTAGAATAGTTTTTTAGAAAACTTTTCTAATTATGGAGGTCCGCCCATGCCCGGAACGGTGGTCATCACAGGCGGGAACGCGGGAATCGGCGCGGCGATGGCGCGCGCAATCGCGGAGAAGGGGCACACGGTGAAGATCGTGTGCCGCAACAGGGAGCGCGCCGGCGCCTTTATCGACGAGATGAAAAACAGGGGGATATCGATCGGTCTCATCGAGGGGGATCTCGGGACGGTCGCCTCCGCCTGCGAGGCCGCGCGCCGGGTGCTGAAGGACGCGCCGGACTGCGGCATATTCATCCACAACGCGGGGATGTGGCCCGTTGAAAAAACGATCAACGCCGACGGGTTCGAGCAGTCCTTCGCGACCAACCACATGGCGCCCTTCGTGATGAACGTGCTCCTTGAAAATATGTTCAAAAAGAACCGCACCAGGATCGTCCAGATTTCCGCGGGCCTCTACGTGGCCGGCATAAAGGACTGCGAGGCCGCGGCCACCGGATCGAACTTCAGTCTCACGAGGACCTACGCCACGACCAAGCTCATGAATCTCGTGGCTACAATGGAATTCGCGCTGGCGGGATTCCGGCGCGGTCATCGACGCCATTCACCCGGGCGTGGTGAACACCGGGCTCGGGGCCATGCCCGGCGTGCGGGGCGCGCTCATGAGGGCCTTCAAGCGACTCTGGCTTTCGCCCGCGCAGGGGGCTGAGGCGCCGGTCCGGCTCGCGCTCGAGGCGCCGCCCGATACGGGGGGCGGCCGTTATTTCGACCGTTTCACCGAGAAGCCCCTCGAGGGAATCGCGCGCGACGAGCGTTTTTCCGCGGAGGTGTGGGCACAGGCGGTGAAGCTCACCGGGCTCGGGGGCTGACCGTGGCACGGAAACACGCGCTCTCCGAAAAAACCGTCGAGACAACGCTCGACGCGGCCCTCCGGATCTTCGGGGAGACGGGTTCGGTGCGCGTGCCGGTCGCGCGCCTCGTCGAGCTCTCCGGCGTGTCGGTGGGGTCCATCTACCACCATTTCGGGAGCGCCGACGGTCTCTCCGCGGCGCTCTACGTCAGGTGCATGAACGGCCTGCTCGACCGGATCATCGCGGCCATCGGGAGCGAGACGCGGATTGATTCCGTTATACGCAAGTTGGTCAGGGCCTACCTGGGGTGGACCTCGGACAATCGCGACGCGGCCCGGTTCGTCCACGCGTCTGCGTTCGCGTCCTTCATCCCCGGGCGATGGGATGAAATACTCGCAGGGAAGGTGGCGCGCATCGGTGTCCTCATGGAAATCGTGCAGCGGCACGTGGGGGAGGGAAGCGTGGCGAAGCTCCCCGCGTTCATGTACGAGATACTGATAATCGGGCCGCTCGCGGAGACCGCCCGGAGATGGCTCACCGGGGCGCCCGGGATCGACATTGAGGCCGCGGCGCGGCTGCTGCCGGAGAGAATCCTGCGGGGGATCGGGGGGTAATGGATGACAGGGGGGGCATGTGGCCCCCCCTGTCATGTGTTGAACGTGTTCCGGGTAGAGGTAGATGTATTTCTGTTGCTATGCGCCGCGCGCGATCATATCAGGGCCGCATCCCGACGGTGGGTGCGGGACCATATCCCCATCCTCTCCGCCTCGATGACCAGGCTTTCGCGGAAATCCGGGTGCGCGATGGAGATGAGCGCCTCCGCGCGCTCCCAGGTGGAGAGCCCCTTCAGCATCACGGAGCCGTACTCGGTCACCACGTAGTGCGTCATCGAGCGCGGCACGGTCACCACGGACCCCGGGCTGATCGCGGGCACGATGCGCGAGCGGACCTCGCCCGCGCGGTCGGTGTAGGTCGAAGAGAGCGATATGATCCCCTTGCCGCGGTGCGAGTTGAACGCGCCGAAGATAAAGTCGAGCTGCCCCCCGGTCCCCGATTTCTGGGCGGATCCCACGGACTCCGAGCACACCTGGCTGAAAAGGTCGACCTCGATTGCGTTGTTCACCGCGATCACCCTCGGGTTCAGCGCAATGATGCGCGGGTCGTTCACATAGTTCACGGGATACGACGCGCATGCGGGGTTCTGGTGCAGAAAGTCGTATAGCTTGCGCGTGCCCAGGGCGAAGGTGTAGGTCATCTTGTAGGTGTCGATCGCCTTGTGCCTGCCCGTGATTTTTCCCGCGTTGTAGAGGTCCACGCAGGAGTCCACCAGCATCTCGGTGTGGATGCCCAGGTCTTTCAGGTCGCTCTCCGCGATGAGCGCGCCGATGGCGTTCGGCAGCCCGCCGATGCCGAGCTGCAGGCAGGCCCCGTCCTCGATCTCGGGGATGATGTGGCGCGCCACGCGGCGGTTGATCTCGGTCGGCTCCTGCGCCGGGAGCTCCACGAGGGGAAGGCCGTTCCCCTCGACCACGTGGTGCACGCGCGAAATGTGCACCGACTCCTGGTTCCCGCCGAGGCAGTAGGGCACGTTCGGGTTCACCTCCACCACGATGTGCTTCGCCTTCTGGATGACCGCGGCCGTGACCGAGTTCGCGAGCCCGAAGTTGAAATAGCCCCGCGGGTCCATGGGCCCCGTCGAGATGAAGGCGATGTCGAAGTCCTGGTATTTCTTGATGATGCGCGGTCCCTGGTGGTAGGTGATGGGGATATAACTGCAGAGGCCGGCGTCGTGCAGCCTTCGCGAAACGGCGCCGAAGTGCCAGTCCTCGAGCACCACGCGCGAGCCTTCCGGATCCGCCTCGACCGCGCGCGGGACGCGCGTGTAGCAGACGCTCCGTATGCGGATATCGCTGAGCTGGCCCACTCGGCGCGCGAGCGCCTCGTCCAGCGCCTCGGGGAAGAGGGCGAACTCGCCGTAGAATATCCTGTCCCCGGACCTGACGAGCTCCGCCGCCTGGTCAGCCGTTATTTTTTTCTTTTCGTACTCCCACCTTACGATATCCATACCCGTCCCCCGTTTCAGCGGAAATTTGTTTGTCGTCTCCTGAAAGCATGGTTTTATGCACCAGTGTGAGCGCGTCGTCGTGGATGCGGTCAATGGCCCCCGCGATGGACGCGATCCCTTCCACCATCGAGGCGACCTCCGCGTTGAGCTGCTCCACCGCCGCCGCGGAGGCATCGAGCGCGACCTTCTGCTCGTCCGCGCCGGTCCTGTTGTCGCGCGACAGCGTCACGTTCGCCTTGAGCTGGCGGTCGATCCCCGCGAGAAATTTCTCCTCGAGGAAGATGTTGTCGCGAAGCTCGTCGATTTTTTTCGTGCTTTCCCGCATGTCCTCCATCATCGTCCGGATGCTCGCGGCCGCGTCCCGGATGGTGTCCACGCTGCGCTCGGTCACCGCGTTGCTTCGCGTAAGCGCGGCCTCTATCTCTTTCACGCTTTCGCCGGTCCTCCCGGCGAGCTTCCCGATTTCGGCGGCGACGACCGCGAAGCCGCGGCCGTAGTTGCCCGCGCGCGCCGCCTCGATGCTCGCGTTCAGTGAAAGCATGTTGATCTGCTCGGCGATCTCGTTGATCGACGAAACCGTCCTCGACATCTGGAGGCTCTGCTCGCGGATACCGGCGATGGTCTTTTCGATCTCCCCGAGCCGCGCGGTGTTTTCCGCGGTCCCCTCGGACACGCGGTCGATCATCTTGAGCGCGCCGGAGAGGCGTTCGCGCGTTTGCTCCTTGATCTCGAAGAACTCGCGCATGGTGTAGTCCACCTCGCCGTTGCCCTTTTCCTGCTGTCCCGCCGCGTCGGCTATCTTCTCTGCCATGGCGGTGAGCTGCTCGATGGTGGACGATATCTCCTCGAACGCGGCGGCCTGGCCCTGCAGCCGGTCGTTGAAGGAGGCTATCTCGCGCTTCTGGGCGCCCACCAGCGCGAACAGGCTCTCGGTGTTCCTCCGCACCTCGTTCGCGATCGCGCGGCGCTCGTCGAGCTGCTCGCTGATGCGGCCCCGCTGGGCCTCGGTCAGGCGGTGGAACTGGTCGATCAGGGGGATGTTCCGGTAGTTGATGTACGCCAGCAGCGCGAGCGCCATGTAGAAATAGGCCTGCACCAGGATCACGACCCTCCCGTGCTGGGGCGACCCGTCGATGATGCCGGTCACGTGGAACGTGACGCCGTTCAGGTGGGCCAGGTAGAGAAAGCCGAACCACCACGCCACGGAGATGACGAAAAACGTGATGTATATCTTCCTGTCATAGAGGAACTGGAGAACCGCCAGCGAGAGTATGGACACCGCGCTGATATGGATGCCCTCCACCGCGTACTGCCAGTCGGTGGTCAGGGCGTAGTTGAGACGGGCGTAGATTGCGAAGGATGTGAGCAGAAAGGCCGTGACCCATGAAAGGGCGGCCGCGCGCGCCCCCCGCTTTTTTTTCCTCCAGATGACGAACCCGAGCGCGCAGCAGAGCCCGTAGGACAGCGCGGTCGGTGCGATGTGCTGAAGGGTGTTGCCCCCGAGGTATTGCATGACGGAGGCGAGCAGCGTCATCGCGACGAGAATGATGGAAAAGAAGAGGGCGCCCCTGGTTTCCAGAACCTGTCGCGCGGTGGCACCCTCGCTCGCGGTTTTCGTTATTATGGGTTTCGGTGCGTTCATGACCGTCCTGTCTCCTGGCAAAATAGAAGGTATAATAGCGGGTCGGTTCCAGACAGGGGGACTCGTGCTTTTTATGATTAGGGGATACACCCACCACAGAGTGAGGATTTTGACCATGCGGGGGCCCATTGGGACTTGACATAATGCGGAATACCGGCATAATGGGAATCACTCTGCCGGGCCGCGGCATGCCATCAGGAGGTAATTTAGTATGAACAGGGTTTTCGCCATCGTGGTCATCCTGATCGCCATCGCGGCCGGTTGCGCCCCCCCGCAGCCGGCTTGTCGTCCATGTACCGGGAAATCCCCGTACGGCCGTGCCCCTTTCATCGGCATGCCCCTTCCCGACGTCACCCTCGACGGGCAGCAGGCGGGCGTCATAAAGAAGTTCAGGACCGGCGATGTCAGGGGAAAATGGCTGGTACTCTTCTTCTACCCCGGTGATTTCACCTTCGTATGTCCCACCGAGCTCAGGGAGCTGGCCGACTATTACGGCGAATTCAGGAACGTCGGCGCCGAGGTAATGAGCGTGAGCACCGATTCCGCGTTTGTGCACCGCGCGTGGCGCGAGCATAACGAGTCCGTGAAAAAGGTGAACTTCCCCATGCTCGCGGACCGTAACGGCGCCCTCGCGCGCCTTTTCGGGGTGTACGACGACGAAAAAGGCCAGGCCCAGCGCGCGAGCTTTATCATTTCTCCCGGGGGGAAGGTCGCTGCCTTCGAGGTACACCACGAGTCCGTGGGCAGGAGCGCGGACGAGCTGTTGCGCAAGCTCCAGGCAGCGGCCGCGGCGACGGGATCGCATGGCGGCATGTGCCCCGCGGGATGGAAACCCGGCGGCACGCTTATAAAACCGGAGTGAGGACGGATAACATGAAACAAACGATGCTTGTTCTTGCGATACTGGCGACGGCCATTTCCCCGGCGTCCGCTGAAAAAGTGCTCTACTTTTTCGATTCGGCGGTGTGCCCGGTGTGCGAGCGCGCGCGGGGCGAGTTGCCGCAGATGGTTTCCCGGCACGGGGTGCGCATCGCGAGTTACCGCCTGATCAACGGGAGCGGCAAGATGGACGAGTCCAACAAAAAAAGCCTGGCGGTCATGGTCTCGATGCTCCAGGGCATTGACCGGAAGACCGGCGGCGCGGCCTTTATCCAGAAGGACAGGAAGGCGTACCGCTTTGCCGCGTCCGGCGGCTTCCCCTATTATCTGAATAAAGTGTCGGAACAGACCACGGTCAGGGTGGAAATGGGGGTGCCGGTCTTCATATTCGGGGACAGGGTATTCGTTGGATATAACCGCTTCGAGCTCGAGAAGGCGCTGCGGGAGGGTTCCGGGAAGGCGCGGTGAACCGGCCGCGGCCGGCATGAATATCAAGAAAAGTGTTGAAATATTACGCGTCGCGGGCGCTCGTGTAACTTCGAGCGGACGATCCACTACACGCAAAGGAGATGTGTCATGAACGATACGTTGATTCACGCTCTCGTGCTCATCCAGAACTGGGGCGAGGAAGATGCCGTTCTCAAGGAGTTGAAAAGGAACCCCCACATCATATCCATCTTCCACATAATGGGACGCCACAGCTACCTGCTGGACGTCAACTTCGACGGCAGGGACCAGCTCGCGGCCTGGATCACCCGCCTGAAGGCCATCAAGCTGGAGTCCGGTGTCCCCGCGATAATCTCCATGCAGACCCAGAAGATCATCGAGGTCCTCAAGCAGAAGGACACCTTTTCCCTGAACGATTACCTCACCCTGAGGAGCACGTACCATTTCTTCGTGAAGATCGACAACCCGCACCACGACGACAGCCTGCTCAGGCTTCTGACGAAGAGCCCCATCGTGGGCTCGGTGCTCCACGTGCAGGGAGGGAACTCCTTCACCATCGAGGTGATCGTGTCCGACTACGAGGACTACCGGAAGCTCCTTTCGCAGATGAAGAAGCTGAAGACCATACACCACATCGAGACGCAGGAGGTCATCTCCGTGATCAAGTACCGCAACCAGGTGCTGAACGAGGAGCTCCCCCGCGACGATATTCGAATGCTATATACCCTGTAGGAGACCGGCAATGGCACAGCCGAAGACGATCGAGAACCCCGTTGAATACGCGCGCGATGTCGTGGGGCGCGATCCCATGGCCACCTACCTCGGCATCGAGGTCGAGGAGGTGCGCAACGGGTACGCGCGGTGTTCGGTCACCATCAGGCCCGAGTATCTCAACGCGGTCGAGCGCGCCCACGGCGCCATCATCTACGCGCTGGCCGACCAGGCCTTCGCCGTGGGCTCCAACTCCACGGGCGTCATGGCGCTCGCGGTGAGCTTCACCATCAACTACATGGCCTCCGCCATCGACGGGGAGCGCGTCTTTTCCGAAGCGACCGCGCTCCACGTGGGCCGCAAGGTGAGCACCTGGCGCATCGAGGTCCGCGGCAACGGAGACACGCTCATCGCGGCCGGCACCGGCACGGCCTATCACCGCTGAGCGGGGGAGGTGCGCGGTGATAGAAAAGGCGACGCTGGATTTTCTGAAAGATCTCGCGCGGCACAACGACCGCGCCTGGTTCGACGCGAACAGGGACCGCTACCGCGCCGCGGCCGCGAACGTGCGCGACGCGGCCATGCTGCTCCTGGCGCGCATCGAGCGCTTCGATCCCTCGGTGGTGGGCGTCGGCCCGGACGAGTGCCTGTTCCGCATCTACCGCGACACGCGCTTCTCCAGGGACAAGACCCCGTACAAGACCCACATCGGAATATTCATGAAGCGGGGGGGCCGCTCCACGACCGGTGCCGGCTACTACCTCCATCTTGAGCCAGGGGCCTGCATGTACGGCGGGGGGATATACTTGCCGGCGGCGCCGGAGCTCAAGGCGATCAGGGCCGCCATCGTCGATCGCACGGCGGAATTCAGGAAAATACTGAACGCGAAGCCCTTTGTCGCGGAGTTCGGGGAACTGGACGACCTCAGGCTGAAGACCGCGCCGAAGGGATACGCGAAGGACCATCCCGCGATCGAGCTCCTGAGATACACCAGTTTCACCGTCACCGCGGGATTGCCGGACCGCCGGGTCCTGTCCGCGGATTTTCCCGACGAGTGCGCCAGGGTGTTCAAGCTCATGAAACCGCTGAACGATTTCATCAACGGGGCGATTTTCTCCTGAGGATGCGCGTCCCTGTCGGCACATTCCGCGGAGGAATGCAATAAAGAATGCTCGAAAGAATCGAAAATATGCCATTCTAAAGCCGAACGCGAATACAAGGACACGGCCGCGCGGAAGGTAAAATGCAACGATGAGTTCAACGCCTGCACGAAAAAATGCTCCGGCCATGGCCATGACGGCGGCGGTGTCAAACGCAGGGAAACGGTCAAACGGCGGTAAATCGTTAAAAACCGGTTTTTATCATTTTGCAGTATCGTCTTTGACCGGCGGGTGATCCCCGCCGGTTTTCACGCGGATGCGTCGCCGGGCGTGCGGAGGTGGCACGCGGCGTATATCGGGAACGCGATCATGTTAAAGGATATAATGAAGAGAATCCAGAGGATTTTTTTCCATGCCGGGAGCGCCCCGTTCCTGGCGGCCTTCACGATCAGGTAGATCAGCACCGGGAAGAAGACGACGTCGAACACCGCGGCCCACGCGAAGATGAAACCCTCGGGCGGGGACCCGCCTTTCACCCCGTATATCCCCCCGACGATAATAATGATGATCAACATGGCGAGCGGCACGTAAAATATGATCTTCCGGAACGCGCGCGTCGATCCGGCATCGCCCGACGGGCCGCCCTCGCTCCATATGTGGAGGAACCAGTACACGGGAAAGGCGAGGATATTGCCGAGAAACAGCGCTATCGCCCACAGCATCTTCGAGTTTCCCGGCACCCGGCCGTTCCGGTACACGTGTACCATGAGCGCGATCATGGTGCCATAGGTCGCGGCCAGGAAGAACGCGGTAATGATGAGGACCGTCGGGAGATCAGGGGCCCGTCCCTCCGCAGAGTACTTCTCGATCGCCATGAGCGCCGCTGGCGTGACATAGCATATCGTGAAGGCCAGCGGGGCGGCGCAGCATATCCCCCACGCCAGTTTTTTAATGATGTTGGAATTCATCGGTTGATATCCGATCATGCCTTCGCCTGAATTGCAAGCAGTTTTCCGCTCCTCCCTCCGGGGAGGGGACATATTCCCCTGAATTATTTTCTTGACAATCCCGGCGCCGGCTCCGTACTATCTGTAGTAAAAACTAGCGGTACCGCCGGCCCAGGCGGCCGCGGGCGGGTGTGGTACTTATGCGGAATCTTTCATTGCTGGCGGCCGCGGCCCTCGTGATCTGCGGCTGTTCGCATTTCGTCGAAGTGAAGGACCGGCCCTTCACGGACGATCTCCAGAAGAAGGTCTATGTCACGCTGAAGGACGTGAAGATCGAGGAAAGGTCCCTGCGCAAGGGGCAGCGAATCAACATCGTCATCGTCGAGAAGAAGGACTGGGTCAAGCTCTACGGGATCCCGGCGGAGCAGGAAAGGCTCAAGGCGGAGCAGGTCCTGCTGATGTACCTTTTCAAGGACGACTTTCCCATGAAGGCGTTCGATCGCGACTTCTTCACGAGCAAGATGAAAGAGGTCGTCGCCGAGGCGGGCGCGAAGGACGCGCCGCGCGACGTCGCCGATAAAAAGAAGAAAAACAGATAAGGATAACAGGGCATATGTTCGAGGGAGTATATACGGCGCTCATCACGCCATTCAGGGACGGAAAAATCGACTACCCGGCGCTGGAAAAGATAATTGAAAAGCAGATCGCGGGCGGCATCGACGGGATCATCCCCATGGGAACCACGGGCGAGTCGCCCACGGTGTCCTTCGAGGAGCACCGCGAATTCATCGGTCGCGTCGTCCAGCTCGTGAACAAGCGGGTCCCCGTGGTCGCGGGCACCGGCGCGAATTCCACCGAAGAGGCGGTGTGGCTCTCCCGCGAGGCGCAGGAGGCCGGGGTCGACGGCGTGCTCCAGGTGAACCCCTACTACAACAAGCCGACGCAGCAGGGGCTCGTCGCCCATTTCGAGAAGGTCGCGAAATCCATAAAAATTCCGGTTATTCTCTACAATATACCGGGCCGCACGGGCGTTAACTTCCTGCCGGAAAGCGTGAAGGAGCTTGCCGACAGGGCCCCCAACGTGCTGGCCATGAAGGAAGCCACCGGCGACATAGCCCAGATGATGCGCCTGCACGAGATCTGCGGGGACAGGCTCACGCTCCTCTCGGGGGACGACAACCTGCTCCTCCCGGTGCTTTCGATCGGCGGGAAGGGCGTGATTTCGGTCCTTTCGAACATCGTCCCCGCTGACGTGAAGAAGGTCGTGACCCTTTTCAACAAGGGGGATATGGCCGGCGCCCGCGCGCAGTTCTACCGGCTGTTGCCGCTCTGCCGCGCGATGTTCCTCGAAACGAACCCCATTCCGGTCAAGGCCGCCATGGAGATGGCCGGCCACTGCGGCGGGGAGCTCAGGCTTCCCATGACGACCATATCCGACGAGAACCGGGCGCGCCTGAAGAAGGCGCTCCAGGATTTCGGGGTGAAGCTTTCATGAAGATGGCGATAAGCGGAATCTGCGGCCGCATGGGAAGGGCGATCCTCAGGATCGGCCTCGAGAGGGGCCACACCCTCGGCGCCGCGGTTGACAGCGAGGCCGCGCCCGATTTCGGAAGGGACGCGGGCGGTCTCGTCGGGGCCCCCCCGCTCGGGGTGAACGTCGGCGCTGCGGACGAACGCGCGCTCGCGGCCTGCGATGCCATCGTCGATTTTTCCACGGTTGAGGGCGCCATGCGGGTGCTCGCCGTCGCCCTCGCGGCCGGACGGCCGCTCGTGATAGGGACCACGGGCTTTTCCGCGGCCCAGAGAAAGGAGATCGATGCCGCGGGCGCGCGCATCCCGCTCCTGTTTTCGCCGAACATGTCCGTGGGGGTGAACCTGCTGTTCCACCTCGCGGCGGCGGCGGCACGCGCGGTCCCGCCCGGCTACGACGTGGAGGTCTTCGAGGCGCACCACCGCCACAAGAAGGACGCGCCGTCGGGCACCGCGCTCAGGCTGATCGACATCCTGAAGGAAAACTCGCCCTCGCTCGCGTCCGCGCGCCAGGTGCACGGACGCTCGGGCGTGACCGGCGAGCGCGCCTCCGACGAGATCGGGGTGATGGTCATGCGCGGCGGCGACATCGTGGGCGAGCACACGGTGTATTTCGTGGGCCAGGGGGAGCGCATCGAGCTCACCCACCGCGCGACGAACAGGGACACCCTCGCAAGCGGCGCCGTTACCGCCCTTGAATTCATATCCCGGAAAGAACCGGGGCTTTACACCATGAAGGACGTGCTGGGACTGCCATGAGCGACGAAGAGGAGATCATTCGATTCGGGGCCGAAGAAGAGGATTCCCCGCCGGCCGGCGAGGGTGACGAAGCCGCGCCCGCGGATAACGTCCCCGCCGCGGAGAAGGTCGAATTCCAGGAAAACCCCTACGCCACGGATACCAGGCGCCCGGAGGACGTCGTGCGCCTGTTCTACGCCCACAACGTGCCGATACTTCCCGTGGTGTCCAACCGGGAGATGCTCATCGGAATCCTCAGGAAGGAGGACGTCATCGCCGAGCTCTCGGACATAGAGCGCGCCTCGCGCCTTAAAATCGACGAGTTCATCACGGGGCTGGCGCACAGGATGAGCCTTGACGACCTGATTGAACACGCGAAAATCCGGGAGTTCATCACCATAAACATATTCGGCGAGGTGCAGGGCAAGTGGCCCAGGATCCAGCTTTTCGACGCGTGCGAGGGCGTCACACGCGAGCACGCCTCGGGCGAGGCCGAGCGCCACAAGGAGGAGCAGATCCTCGAATGGATGATCTACCTCATCCTGGAGCATATCCCCCGCGCCCTGTACGCGTTCAATGAAGCCGGAAAGACCATTTTCTACAACAGCCATTTCGAGGAGCTGTGCGCCCCGTCAATCGGCGAGGTGGATATCCCCCTCGTGGAACGGTCGTTCACCGATCCCGACAGGAACGAACCGATCAGCGGAAAGGACGGCCAGGTGGTGCGGTTCTACAATAGCGAGCTGAAGATCGGCTACGAAAAGGTGCCACTTTTCAGCAAAAAAAAGCGGGTCGGCTACCTGATTTTCTGCGATACGGCCGCTGATACGGATAACTATCCCCACCGCGGCGGTAAAAGCGACGTGAATCTCAGGGAGGCCATGGCGACCATAGAGAGGCAGATCATCGTGGACGCACTCAAGCGTGAAGACGACCTCAACAGGGCCGCCGAGGCCCTGGGCCTGACCCGTAAGGCCCTCATCGCCCGCGCAGAGAAACTGGGGATCAGCCTGTAATAATGGCATGACGGCGATGTCCGCCCGGCTCCGGGATCACGCCGGAATAAAAAAAATATTCGATTTTTTGTTGACTTATTTGATAGTACCGTGGATTGTGCATGTGTCGTTGATAAACGCCACCTTCAAGTCTGCATCGGGTTTAAATCCCTTATTGAACGGTTTGAGATTTCGGTCGAGCGGACATCCAATTTCGTCTTAGTACATAAAGAAAAATCTGCAGCGGAACAGCTCTAACAATACTATTAAAAGGACAATGTATGGCAAGGACTACTGAATACGACAGGTCTGAAAACAGGTCAGGTGCCGAAGTCGATGCAGTTGCCGAGGAACCAAGGCCCCAGCGCTCGAACGGCAACGGGAAAAACAGCGAAATAACCCTGGATCTCGCGGACCTCAAAACCCGAAAGATCAACGAGCTCGTAACCATAGCCAAGGATATGGGCCTCGAGCGGGTATCGGGACTTAAAAAACAGGACCTCATCATGGAGATCCTCAAGTCCCAGACCGAGCAAAAAGGCCTGATTTTCTCCAGCGGTGTTCTCGAGATACTGAGCGACGGCTATGGATTCCTGCGTTCTCCCATATATAACTATCTCCCCGGTCCGGACGACATTTACGTTTCACCCTCTCAGATACGACTTTTTGGGCTCAAGACCGGAGACACCATTACGGGGCAGGTAAGGCCCCCCAAGGACAACGAGCGGTTTTTTGCGCTCCTGCGCATCGAAGCCGTCAACTACGAGCATCCTGACAATCTCCAGCGGCGGGTCTTTTTCGACAACCTGACGCCGCTCTACCCGATGGAGCGCATCAACATGGAGACGGTGTCGGACAATGTCGACATGAGGATCGTGAATATCCTCACCCCCTTCGGCAAGGGACAGCGCGCGCTTATCGTTGCGCCGCCCCGCACCGGTAAAACCATCCTCCTGCAGAAAATTGCGAATTCAGTGACCACCAATCACCCGGAAGTGTATCTCATAGTCCTCCTCATCGACGAGCGGCCCGAGGAGGTCACCGACATGCAGCGCTCCGTCAACGGCGAGGTCATATCCTCCACCTTCGACGAACCCGCCAGCCGCCACGTCCAGGTGGCGGAAATGGTCATCGAAAAGGCCAAGCGCCTGGTCGAGCACAAGAAGGACGTGGTCATCCTGCTCGACTCGATCACGCGTCTCGCCAGGGCCTACAACCAGGTGGTTCCCACGAGCGGCAAGATTCTCTCCGGCGGCGTGGACTCCAACGCCCTTCACCGGCCCAAGCGTTTTTTCGGGGCCGCGCGTAACATTGAGGAGGGCGGCAGCCTCACAATACTCGCCACGGCGCTGGTCGATACCGGGAGCCGCATGGACGAGGTCATTTTCGAGGAGTTCAAGGGAACAGGCAACAGCGAGCTCCACCTTGACCGCAAGCTGGTCGACCGCAGGATTTTCCCGGCCATCGACATGAACAAGTCGGGCACCAGGAAGGAAGAATTACTGCTTGACGAGGAAGAGCTTAGCAAAATATGGTTGCTCCGCAAAGCGCTCTCGTCCATGAGCGTTACCGAGGCAATGGAGCTCCTGGTCGAGAAGATGAGATCAACCAAGAACAACAAGGCCTTTTTCAAGGCGATGAATTCTTAGCAGCGAATCAGAGGAACAGTACCATGAAACCGAATATACATCCCGAATACGTCGACACGGTCATCAAGTGCGCGTGTGGCAACGAGATTCCCACGAAATCGACGGTGAAAGACCTTCACGTGGAAATATGCTCGAACTGCCATCCCTTCTATACGAAGAAGCAGAAGATCGTCGATACCGCGGGCCGGGTCGAGAAATTCAAGAAGAAATACAATATTTCTTAGACATACCCGTCTTCAGGCGTATCGGAACATTTCGTTTCGATACGCCCCCGCGTATCTTTCCGCCAGTATTCTTTCCTGAAAAGTAATGCGCTACCCGTTCGCCGTCCAGCCGTTGAATGCGCGAGCCTGTCGAAGTACCTGCTTTCGGGGGAGCCCGAGGGGGCGCAGCCCCCTCGGGAAATCATCAATCCTTTACCATTTCTGCCGTATGAGATCGTCCGCGAGCAGGCGGGCCGCTTTCATGAAAGCGGCCTTGATCGCCGGGTCCATGTTGTCCGGGTCCCCGCCCAGGCTGACCTTGCTTTTTCCCACTCCGTCGACGACCGTCTTTATATGAAGAAGCCGCTTCTTGTCGATGACCGACGCCTTTCCCGCGGCGAGCGACACGCCGCGCTCGGTCTCGATGATGCGCGCGTTCAGCTCCACCCGGATCGTGACCTGGTACACGC
>CAYRGX010000064.1:0-14184 GCA_964423905.1 uncultured Leptospirales bacterium
CCTGCCCGCGCTAATCATGGCGAGGTAGCTCAGTTGGTTAGAGCACGCGGCTCATATCCGCGGTGTGGGGGGTTCGAGTCCCTCCCTCGCTAAGTACAATCCCCAGAAAAAAACCCGCGGCACAGACCGGCGGGGAACCAGATGGAAACAATAATAACCGCGCTGACAACGAACAAACTCCTCCTGCTGATCGCTGTCATCATAAGCGCGGTTATCGTTTTTTCCGTCGTGAAAAAAGTCGTCAAGGTCGCCCTCGTGTGCGCGGCGATCCTGGTGCTTTACCTGGCGTACCTGGTCTACACCGGCCAGCAGGTCCCGAAAAACGGCGGCGATATTCTCAAGAAGGGATCGAGCCATATCGAGGAGCTGAAGGAAAGCGGGGTAAAGGCGGTCAAGAAGGAAATAAAGAAAGAAATAAACAAGGCTGCTGACGGACTCTAGTCCTCTTCCTCGTCTTCCTGTTCTTTTTCGTATACGCTGAATTCAAGGCTCGCGACGATGCTGTTTCTCTTCTTCACGTCGGTGAGAACGAGGCGGTAATCACCCGGCGAAAGGTCGCGGAGCTCGCCGAAGACCGCTTTTTTATTACCATCGAGCTTTTCGGAGTCGGTGCGTATATCCACCCACACGATCTCCTTCTTCATGCAGACGATGCCGAGCTGCATCGGCGAGGGAGCGGAATTGAACATGTAGACCCACTGCTTCTCCTCCCCCTCCATGAGCTCCGGCGATCCGTCGACCCTTCGGTACTTCTCGTCCAGCGGCCCTTTCATGCCGAAGCTCCCGCCGGGCACCCCGCACGCGCCTGCCACGGCCATCACGGCGGCGATGATTAACGCCGGGACGATGCGTCTCATGTGTCACTCCACGTGGTAATCGTTCTTGTCGAGTTCGATGACGCCGGGATCGCGCCGCGGGTTCTTTCCGCGGGATCCGCGGGCCCCGTACCTGATGCGGCTTTTCCCTTCACGGTTTCCGTCACCCTTCATGATCTTCTTGATCAGCGAAAAGCCGAACATGAACAGTATGAATAACAACAGCAGCTTGAAGAAATTTATCAAAAACATGGCGATTACCTCACCTGGTACCGATGGCGTCCAGCATCTCGGCGACCGCCTTCCCGAGACCGACGAATATGGCCCGGGCGACGATGGAGTGCCCGATATTGAGCTCGTTGAGCCCTCTCGCCGCGCATACCGGACCCACGTTCCCGGTATTCAGGCCGTGACCGGCGTTGACGCCGATGCCGAGCTCCGTCGCGCGCGAGGCCGCGGAAAGAACCCTGTCGAGCTCGCGCGCCGGATCGCCGCGACCCGGCATGTCAGCGGCGTCGCAGTAACGCCCCGTGTGCAGCTCGATAAACGCCGCCCCGGTTTCGGCCGAGAGCTCGATGACGCGCGGATCGGGCTCGATGAAGAGGGATACGGTCACGCCGAGGGCGTTGAACTCGGCGGCGACTGCCCGGATGCGGTCGAAATGCGCGTGCACGTCGAGCCCCCCCTCGGTGGTGAGCTCCTCGCGGCGCTCGGGAACGAGCGTGATCTGGTCGGGAACGACCTTCCTGGCCACGCCGATGATGTCGTCGGAGAGGGCCATCTCAAGGTTGAACCTTCCCTTCACGATCTTTCTGAGCGCGAACACGTCGGCGTCCTGGATGTGCCGCCGGTCTTCGCGCAGGTGCACCGTGATGCCCGCTGCCCCGGCCGATTCGCACAGAACCGCCGCCTCCGGTAGGTCCGGATAGGCGGTGCCGCGCGCCTGGCGCACGGTCGCCACGTGGTCGATGTTAACGCAGAGGCCGATACCCTTCATGAGACGTACATTACCTTTTCATTATCCGCACCGTGACCCTCTCGGGGACGACCGAGATGAGTTCCGCCTCGACGCCGTGGAATGTCACCGACACCTGCGCGTCGAAAAAGTCCTCGCCGCTGTTCCCGCCCGCGGAAAACGCGCGCGAGTTGAACCTGGACGAATCGACGAACGCGGTCACGTTCTTCGCTTCGAGCTTCGCGCCCGGCAGGGCACAGTAGACCCTGACCATCGGGGTGTCAACCACATAGCGGTACTTCCGGTCCTGGTTTTTCACCGAAAGCGGCACCTCGATGCCGACACCGTTTTCCCGCTCCTCCACGGTAATGCGGACCTTCACGGTCTTCACGCCGAGCTCGGTTTCGGGGAATTGCTCCCTGTCGAGCTGGACGGTCTTTTCCACGGTTCCGGGCGCGCTCTCGAGCATGATGGTCTCGGTGTAGATGAACGCCGCGTCGGCGAGCGCGGACCGCGGGCCTCCGGCGGTCACGTGTACCGGATCCACCTTGATTTCGGTGATGACGAGGCCGTCGTCGATGTTTCCCTTCAGGCGGGGCACGACGCGAAGGACCCTGTGTTCCTTCTTCTCGACGGTGAGATAGATATGGCGCGTGTACAGGCTGATGTACACGTTTTCGGGGATATTCTGGTGGTTGAGATATACCGAATAGCGCTGTGCGGTCCCGGGCGTGGGATTGGACACGATCACGTAGGCCCTGATGTTCTTTCCTTCAACGCCGCGGAGCTCGTCCCTGCTGCCCTCGAGCACGACCTGCGCGTAGCGGCTGGATATCGAGGACACGATCTGGTCCGACGCGAGCCGCCGAACCTCGATGGGCACCGTGTACTTGACGCGGTCGGATCGGGCCTGTGAGAGGATCACCCACAGGACGACCGCCAGCGCCAGGCAGACGGCCTTTGGCAGGAGTTTCTTGTCCCGAGCGAAACCGGCGATCGTTTTGAAGAGGGATTTCATTTTATGCTGTAATGCTCCTCGTGCGCGGTTTTCGGATTCATGTAGAAGAGGATCATGTTCTTCAGGTCCTGGTTCTTGATGCGCGAAAAGATATGCCCGTTGGCCATGATGGATATCTGCCCCGTTTCCTCCGAAGTCACGACCACCAGCGCGTCGCTCTCCTCGGCGATACCGAGCGCCGCCCGGTGGCGGGCTCCGTGGTGTTTCTTGAGCTGTTTGGAATCGCTCAGCGGAAGGTAGCACGCCGCCGCGGAGATGCGACCTTCCTGTATGATGATGGCCCCGTCATGGAGGGGCGTGAGGGGATAGAACACCGTCCGGATCAGCTCTTCGGATATGGCCGCGTCAATCTGGACGCCGGTTTCGGCGTAGGCCTTGAGCCCGGTGTTCCGCTCGATGACTATGAGCGACCCGACCTTCTCCGCGGCCATGGCGGTGATGGCGTTTTCGAGCTCGTCCAGGGGGAACGCGTCCTTGGCTGCGTCGGTGGCCAGCCAGTTGCGCTGGCCGAACTGCGTGATGAGGCGCCTGAGCTCGGGCTGGAACAGTATTATGAGCGCCAGCACCACGTACGTGCCTATGTTCTTGATGAGCCAGTCGAGCGTGTCCAGGCGCAGGTATATCGCCACGAACGCGATCACGATGAGTATGATCACGCCCTTGAGCAGCTGGATCGCGCGCGTCTTCGACAGGAATACGTAGACCCAGTAGAAAAGGAATGCCACGATCACGATGTCCACCACGTTCCGGAAATACTCCCAGAACCGCGACAGGTAAAACAGCGCTCCCTCAAATAGTCCGGTCATGTGATTTGGATACCATCTCCAGCATTTCAAGGCTCCGCAACGCGAGCCTGTGTTCCTTGACATCGTGCACCCGGATGATGTCGGCCCCGTTCTGCACGCACACCGTGTTGAGCGCGATGGTCGCGGGAAGCCGGTCCTCGCCCTCAGCGTTGATCTTCCCGATGAGCGACTTGTTCGACAGGCCCACGCACACGGGAAAACCGATCTTCTTGATGCGCCCGAGCTCTGCGATGATGCGGTAATTGTCCTCGAGCGATTTGCCGAAACCGATCCCCGGGTCGAGTATTATCCGGTCGCGCGCGATGCCTTCCTTTTGCGCATTTTCAGCGGCCGCGGAAAGGAATTCCACGATCTCGCCGATGAGGTCCTCGTAGCGCGGATCGTGCTGCATGGTGCGGGGCCTCCCCTTGATATGCCCGATCACCACATGCGCCCCGGCCCCGGCGATGACGCTTCCCATTCCGGGATCGAATACAAGACCGCTGATGTCGTTCACCATGGTCGCTCCCGCGGCGAGCGCGGCGCGGGCCACGCCCGACTTGTTCGTGTCCACGGAAATGGTCGCGTCAAAGTCTTTCGCCAGCGCCTGGATCACGGGACATATGCGCGCGATTTCGACCTCCTCGGTGACGGAATCGGCGCCCGGCCGTGTCGATTCGCCGCCGATATCGATGATTGCGGCGCCCTCGTCCCGCATGTCGAAGGCGTGCACCACGGCGCGACGCACGTCGAGATAGGCGCCACCGTCATGGAACGAATCGGGAGTGACGTTCAGCACTCCCATGATCGTCACGCCCATGGGCCCCCCCGGGTTGAAGGGCGGGACACTATCCCCTTCATGCTTTTCACGTTTCCGACCATACAATTATTCCGCGCTTCCGGCCCCGGCCGGAATTATACATCGCCAGTATACCAGAGAATGACCCGCGGCAACGGGACGGGTCAAGACTTTTTTTTCGCGGCGGATTCATCCGAAAAAAACCGGTGCGCTTCTTCGACGCAGGCTTCGACGAGAGGATCGAGGGGGATATCGCCCGCGGTCCCCGGGTTCCCCGCGCGGCCGTGGGCCAGAAACTCGATGTTCCCCCTGGGCCCCTTCACGGGCGAATACGTGAGGCCGGCGAGTTCGAGACCCCGGGACACGAGCGCGGCGAGCGTTTCGCCGAGGATCTCGCGATGGAGCCGCGCCTCCCTGACAACCCCCTTCTTGTGCCGCGAGGGGCCCGCCTCGAACTGGGGCTTGACCAGGAGCACGCACTCGGACCCGGGGAAAGCGTCCCGGGCCGCGGGAAACGCCGAAGTGAGCGATATGAAGGACAGATCGGCCGTGAAAAAATCCACGGGGCGCGAAAAACGTCCGGCGGTCAGGGACCGCACGTTGGTCCGCTCCATGACTTCCACGCGCGGGTCCGTGCGCAGCGAATAATCGAGCTGGCCGTATCCCACGTCGACCGCGTACACGAACGCGGCGCCGGCCCTGAGCATGCAGTCGGTGAACCCACCGGTCGACGCGCCGAGGTCCGCGGCCGTGCGCCCCGCGAGATCTATTTCGAACACATCAAGGGCGCGCCTGAGCTTTTCACCGCCGCGGCTCACGAACAGGCCGCCCGGGCGCTCCACGCGTATCTCCTCGCCACCGGTGAGCGTACGGGCGGGGTCGCGCACGGTCTCCCCGTCCACGACGACCCACCCCGCGATTATGTCGCGGCGCGCCTTCTCCCTTGATATGGAGAGTCCCGCCTGCGAGAGATGGACGTCGAGCCTGGTCTTTTTCATCGATTCCCACCTGGTTTCGAATTCGCGCGCGGGTCAACGAAAAAACACGCAGGAACGCGGCCCCGCGCTTTTTCGGATAAAAAAGCTTGCACCGCGGCATGCTCCGTGGTACCGGTTTTTCCCGACCGGCGGCCGTACCCGCGGGAAAAAGGCGAATGGCGAAAGTACTCATCATCTCGGCGAACAGGGAAAGGGTTAACATGGTCACGTGGCCCCTGGGCGCGGCATCAGTGGTGCAGGCGCTCCGCGCCGCGGGACACCGCGCGGACATGATCGATCTCATGCGCGAGGAAAGCCCGGCTGCGGCCATCGACCGCGCGGTGAACGACGTCCGGCCCGACGTCATAGGCGTCTCGGTGCGCAACATCGACGACCAGTCCATGTCCGCCCCGGTCTTCTATCTCGACGAGGTGCGCGGAGTCGTGGACCTGTGCAAAAACCGCTCTGCGGCACCGATAGTTATCGGCGGGGCGGGGTATTCAATATTCCCGCAGGCATCGCTTGAATACCTCGGCGCCGGCATGGGCCTGCCCGGCGGTGGCGAGGCGTCGTTCCCGCAGCTGGTCGATCGGCTGTGTTCGGGTTCAGGCCCGGAAGGTCCGTACCTGCTGCACAGGCCGGGGCTGCCGCCATCGGGCGCACCCCCTGCGAGCGACGGCCTGGACGCGTATCCCCTTCCCGATCCCGAGGACATCCCCGGGGAATACCGGACGGATGACCGGTTCTGGATGCCTGTGCAGACGAGACGCGGCTGCGCGATGAACTGCAGCTACTGCTCCACGCCGGCCATCGAGGGGACCGCCCTCCGATATCGTTCCCCGATCGCGGTCGCGCGGTGGATGCGCGACATCCGCGAAACCGGCGTTCGCCGCTTTTATTTCGTCGATAACACATTCAACATCCCGCCCGGCTACGCGGAGGAGCTCTGCATCGAGGTCGAACGCGCCTGCCCGGGGATAGAGTGGCGCTGCATTCTCTATCCCTCAGGGATCGACGACCGCATGGCCGGATTGATGGCGCGGGCGGGATGCGTCGAGGCCGCCCTGGGCTTTGAAAGCGGCGATACCGGCATACTCCGCGCGATGAACAAGCGGTTCACGCCCGACCAGGTCCGCCTCTCGACGGAAGCGCTCGCCCGCCACGGCATCAGGCGAATGGGATTTCTCATGCTCGGAGGGCCGGGCGAAACCGCCGAGTCCGCGCAGCACAGCATCGAGTTTGCCCGTTCGCTCGGGCTGGAAGGCGGGAAGATCTCCGTCGGCATCCGCATCTACCCCGGAACTCCCCTCGCCGCGGCGGCCGTCGGGGAAGGCATTATCGGGCCGAACGACGATCTTCTTCGCCCGCGATTTTACCTTGCGCCCGAAAGCGGTGAACTCGACGCGTCCGCACTGGATGACCTTGAAGGATGGATGTGATGGGATCGAAAAAAGCGCCGCTATTCGCCGCGATATGCCTTGCCGCATGCGCCGCTGCAGCGGTCGCCGCGTCGGCGGCGATCTATCTGCGCGTTCTCGGCCACGCAGAGGGGTTCATCGACGGGGATCCCGCAAAAGCGCCCCGCGCCCACACCGCCCTTGTGCTGGGCGCGCGCGTGTACGGGGACGGCAGGCCGTCTCACATACTGCACGACCGGCTCGAGACGGGTCTTGCCCTGTACCGGCTGGGACGCGTGAAGAAGATACTCCTCAGCGGGGACCACGGCACGCGGGCCTACGACGAGGTAAACCGCATGAAGGATTTCCTCATCGGCAGGGGCGTTCCGCCGTCGGACGTGTTCCTCGATCATGCGGGGTTCAACACGTACGATTCGCTCTCCCGCGCGCGCGACGTGTTCGGCGCAGACGACATCATCGTGGTGACCCAGCGCTACCACCTGCCCCGGGCGCTCTGGATCGCGCACGGCCTCGGCCTCCGCGCGCGAGGCGTCCCCGCCGACAGGAGAACGTACCTCATGATGCGATATTACCGCTTCAGGGAAGTGCCCGCGACGCTGAAGACATGGGTCGACCTTGCCCGGCGAAGGCCCCCGCACCACGGGGGTCCGCCGATCCCGATTCGAGGCGACGGCAGGCGGAGCTGGGACTGATCGATCCGGCGGGCGGCTTATTTCGCGAGCTCTTTTAGTATCCCGTCGTAAGCGCCGCCGGCAAGCTCCTCGCGGATGGAGGCATACCGGTTCGAGGCGCGGGGCACCGGGATCCAGACGGACTTGCCGTTTTCATAAAAAAGGAGATACTCGTTCCTGCCCCGCGGCCTCAGTTCCGCTCCGTCGATGCCGGCCCCCTTCACGAGCGCGAGGAATGCAGGGGCATTGTAATGCTCTTCCGCGAGCAGGCGCCGGTTCCGGCGGGTCTCGCGCAGGACCGCCCTGAATTCGGGATCGCGCATGACTGCACGGTAAATCTCCGGACTATGAATATGCGCATGACGCAAAAGGCACAGCAGGTAGAGCTCGAGGGCGATCCCCCCGTCGAGGGAGGAATCCACCGCCCCCGAAAAAGCGGCCCAGGTCCTCGCGTTCCGGGAATGCCTGCGGCCGTACCACCTGAGCATGTCATGCGCGGTCCTCGCACCGTGATAATGGGCGACGAGCTCTTCGAGGAAGGAGTATATCCCCCTCGCGTCAGCGGCGGGGCCGGACGCGTACGCCCTGTACGCCCTTCCCCGGAACCTGGAAGGGACCGCGGTCCTCATCTCCCGCACGGGGAATCCACTCGCCATTCTCACTCGCCTGTCCGAATTGCCGGTGAAGAGGAGGAGCCCGCCCTCGCCCGCGCCCGCGGCGTATTCGTGGCAGGCCCCGTGCACCACCGCGCTGAGCATGAAAGCCATGGCGACTTCCTCCGGCTCGCCCGGAAGCGACGCGGTGCGAAGCGGTTCCCATCGGATGATGCGGCGACCGGGGGCGTCGGCGGCCGGCGACCTCTCGAGCGCCATGATGACGTGATACGACGAGTGCGAATATTCGGCCAGGGTCGAAACCGCGAAACGCCTCACGGCGGGCGCGTCCATGGCCGAAACGATGCAGAGAAACGAACACAGGAGACCGGGCAGCATTCAGCGCACCTCGAACCCGATGATGAGAAGATCGTCGAGCGGCATCTCCTCGCCGCAGAGGCGGTTTACCTCGACGAGTATGCGGTCCAGCGTCCCTTCGAGGGACTCGCCGATCCCGCTTTCGATGATGGAGGTGACCGCGTCATACCCGGCAAGCTTGTCGTCGGCGTCAAGCGCCTCGGGGAGCCCGTCGGTGTACAGGTAGAGCCTGTCCCCCTTTTGCATGGCGATGCTGCACTCCTCGAACGAGGTCATCGAGAAATTGCCCAGGAGCGATCCCTTGCTCTCAAGGAACGAGGCGCGGCCGTCCACCGCGCGCTGCAGGACGGGCATGGGATGGCCTGCGCGCGCGAACGTGAACTCGATGCCGCCGTTGCGGGTGTCGCTAAAATGGCCGTAGATCGCCGTGATGAAGCCGTGTATGCGGGAATCGTTCAGTCGCACGTTCATCTCGGCGAGATACTGTCCCGGGGATTCGCCCCACCGCCTGTATACGCGGTCGCTCATGACCTTGAGCATGGACACGTGGAGCGCGGCCGCGACGCCGTGACCGACCACGTCGGCGATGAAAACCGCGAGACCGCCATCGTTCATGTTCATGAAGGAAAAAAAGTCCCCTCCGACCGACTCCAGCGGAACGTATCGATACGAGGTCAGCAGCCGTTCGTTTACCGGAACGTCGACGGGCAGCAGGGACTGCTGGACGATCCTGGCGCTGGCAAGATCTTCCTCCATGCTCGCGTTTCGCTTCATGAGAGCGTCGGTGGCGTTCTTGATGGCGGTGATATCCTCCTTGACCGCGACGAAGTGGGTGACACGGTTATCGGTGCCCATGATCGGGGATATCGAGGCCATCTCCCAGTACAGCTCCCCGGATTTTTTAATGTTCTGGAACTCGCCCCTCCACGTGCCGCCGGCAAGGATGGTGTCCCACATCGTCTTGTAGAATTCCGGGGGCTGCAATCCCGATTTCAGGATCCTCGGATTACGTCCAACGGATTCATCGATGGAATACCCGGTAATCTCGCTGAACCGGGGGTTCACGTATTCGATGGTGCCGTTGCCGTCCGTGATGACGACCGACGCGGGGCTGTGCTCGAGGGCCGTCATGAGGATCGTCTGCATCTCTTCCCGTATGCGCATCACGGTGATGTCCCTGAGGATCGCGATTATGCCGAGGTTTCGGCCCCTGCGTGAATGGACGCGGCTGAGCCTTACTTCGAGCACGGGCGCTCCGATACCGGGGAGTTTCACCTCGACGGTCGCCTCGTCGAGTCCCTTCAGCGAGCTGATCGCATCAGCCACGGGGCGCTTGATGTCCGACAGGAACATTCCGGTCTTGACCTTGCCTTCCAAACCCATGAGACGCTGGGCCTCCATGTTGGCATGGAGCACCCGCCCTCCCACGTCGACCACAATGATGCCGTCCCTGAACTGGGCGATGACCATGTCGTGGGCGATGGGGATGACCGACAGGAAACGGTAGCGGTACACGCCCACGACCGCGAGGATGACGCTCACTGAAAACGCGGGCGAGGTCAGGTCAAGGCCCCGGATCGGCATCATGTCGGTTACATAACAGATGTTTGCGATCCACGGGATCACCGCGCTGAGGACCTGCACGACTTGCTGTGACCGGTACAGGTCGACCGACCTGGTCGCGCTCCGGAACATGATGATGGAGCCCGCGATCATGAGAGCATTGTTATAGGAGAATAACACCCAGAACCAAGGACCATGGTGGTATTTAAGAAGCGGCCCGTTGCTCACGAGGGGATACAACTCGCCGACTGGCTCGATCATCGACCATAGAAGCCCATGGACATCGTTGGTAAACGCCATGATGAGTGTTATCACGGGCATCCACATCGATATCAGTATGTAGCGGCGTATGAGCCTGGAACTCGCCGCGCTTTCGGACAATGCCATGAGACACCAGCACATGCTGATGGTCCCTATCCCGAGATACTCGAGACGCGCCATGTGTATTTTCAGCGGTATATCCGGAACAAGCGCCTCGATCGCGCGGAAAAACGACCAGCAGAAGAGCGATAGCATGATCGCCGATACCGAACGTGCCACCCTGAATTCGAAGTACTTGATGCCATAGAAAAACATGAACATACATGTCAGGGACGTGGCGAAAAGCAGGATCGCATAAAGTGGAATCGAGTATTGGTTCATGGCATAAATACTCTATAATAGAATGATATCCGAATAACACATGAACAATACCTGTTAAACAATCACATTTACACCATATTTGGAATAAAAGGCATGAAGGATATTCTCAATATATGAATATCATCTATATGTGGTATCACAAAATTGGATTAGAATCAGGGGGTCAAGGAGAATTCAGCATGAATGATGAAAACGCTCCAGAGCTGCATCGACACCGAAAAAGAGTTATTGACATACAGACGAAAGGTGAAAACATACATGTTATCGGAAAGGAGGATATACATGAAGCCACATCAATTCTTTGTTTTACTCACGATAATGGGATCGTTGGTACTCGCAGGGCAGCCAGGGTTCGCCGGAGGCAAGTCATTCTCCTACGACCTGCCGAAGGGATGGAAAAAAACCACGGCCAAGGGAGCGGTCATGGCCGCGACTGCCCCGGACGACACGATGCAGATCATCGTATGGGAACTGCCGGTCAAGGACGCCAGAACCGCGAAAGAAATAGCGCAGAATCAGCTGAAAAAGATAACGTACAAGAAGGTAGTCAACCCGCCCACGGATATGTCAAGGCTGAAAGCTTCGTTCAATGCGGATTCCGTCGCCAAAATGGCGCTGGGAAGGACCCGCTCGGACGGTGCGGACATATTCTACCGCGCGTTCGTGTTCGTCAAGGGGGGAACTTTCGTGGTAATCGAATCGTTCGCGACAAAGGAGGCGACCAAGGATACGTTTAAAACGTCGGACGAGACGATCAATACCTTCAGGTTTAACTAGGGATTGCCCCAACCGGCAAGGGAGGCGTGCGGGATCACTGGATGGCGAATCTTGATTCCGCGCGAGCCCTGTCCAGGAGCTCGCGTATTTCTTCGACCTCGCCTCCGGAATGCGGCCTGTTCTGCGCAAGGGTTCGGTAATTGATGACACTGCTCGTCGTTATGAGAACTATCAGGACAACAAACCCCACGCATACGAGCCGCGCCCTGACGCGGTCCCCGGAAAGGCCCTTCTCCAATCCGTGATAGAGCATCCATATCGAGTAGAAGACCGAGATGAGAGACAGGGCCAATCCCGCGTAAAAATGCAGGCGATAGGCGAATGCCAGAAACGACGCTACCGGATAGAGCGCGAGGATGGGTAAAGCCACCCTGACCCCGGCTTCGTACTCGAGGTTGCCGCCGCACACGCGAGACAGGAGATGCACCAGCAATCCCCCGGCCATGAGCATGATAACCGCGAATGGAACCGGCCAGAACAGGAGGCCGATGCCGGCCTCCGTGCCGGCTGCCTTGCCAAAGATGCCGGCGCTGTCATTGAGAGAGAAGAGTCCCCATACGAAATTGAAGATGCCCGCCGCGACGCCGAAGAGAATCGCCCGAATCAGGGGCTCCTCGAAACCGCCCTTTTTTTCCATTTCTGCATAGTAAAGCCAGGGCGTTATAAGCGATTTTTTTATATCGAGCGCAAAACGCGCGAAATCAAACGAAATCTGGGCCATGGGAACCTCTGTATAACAAAATCAGTGGCACAATGAATCATGTGTCCGGACTTGTCAAGAATATCCTGATTAAAGCAAATCTGAAAAGATTGGAATGGCCCGCAGCCTGGGAAAAAAAAGTTGATTTTTTCCGCGATGAACGGCTCCTATCACCCATGCAGGCGGCCGGCCAGTGCCCGACGCTGCGGATTTCGGCGCACAGACCGGTTTTCGAATCGGTCCCCGCGCGATGGAGAACGTATCCTAATAAAAAAATCACGGCCTTACACCCGCGAGAGGACCCGCATATGAAATGGTTTTGCAGACGAGACATCGACGGTTTTTTCGGACTCTTCATCGATAACCTGGTACAGATCATCCTTATCACCGGTTTCAGCCTGTACGTGCTGGGAATGGACAAGGAACCGGGCTTCCTGTTCGGTACGGTCCTGCCCGCGGTGGGTATATCCGTCATCGTCGGGAACCTGTTCTACGGGTGGCAGGCGGTGCGCCTCGGGAAAAAGGAGAACCGCACGGACGTGACGGCGCTTCCGTACGGCATCAACACGGTTTCCCTGTTCGCGTTTGTGTTCCTCGTGATGCTGCCGGTGTATCTCGACAGCGGAAACTTCAAAACGGCATGGGCCGCGGGGCTCGTCGCATGTTTCCTCTCGGGCTTGATCGAATTCGTCGGCGCGTTCGTGGCTCGGCAGATTCGGATGGCGCTTCCGCGCGCGGCGCTGTTGTCGACGCTGGCAGGCATCGCGATATCGTTCATCGCGATAGATTTTGCCAACAGGATCTTCGCATATCCCCTGGTTGCGCTCCTCCCGATGACCATCATTTTCATGCAGTATTTCGGGAAGGTGAAGTTCCCCTTCCAATTGCCTGGCGGACTGGTATCGATAGTTATCGGCGCCATCCTCTACTGGGCGCTCGGATACGGCAACACGAAGGCCCTTGCCGACACGTTCGGCTCGTTCGGATTCCATTTGTACCTGCCATCCTTCCATGGCGGGGAGCTGGTGGGCGCGGTCGAAGCGGGCTGGAAGTACATGTCCATCATCATCCCGATGGGCCTGTTCAATCTAATCGGATCGCTGCAGAACCTGGAGTCGGCCGAGGCGGGCGGGGACCGGTTCGACGAGAAATCCTCGCTCATGGTAAACGGCGCCGGCACCATGCTCGCGGCGGTCCTCGGATCGCCCTATCCCACAACGATCTATATCGGCCATCCCGGATGGAAATCGCTCGGCGCACGCGCGGGGTACTCCATAATCAACGGCATCATCATCCAGCTCATCGTCTTATTCGGCATAACCAACATTATTTCGGCGATCATCCCTATTGAGGCGGGCGCACCAATCGTTCTCTGGATCGGCATAGTCATCACCTCGCAGTCTTTCGAGGCCGTTGACAAGGCGCACTATCCCGCCGTGGTCATGGGTCTTATCCCGGCGATAGGGGCGCTGGCATGGCTCCTCATTTCGAGCGCGTTCACGGTGGCGGGAACGAATTACAACCAGATTGCTGACTGGAGCTCGTTCGCCTACGCGCACAAGGGCGCGGGATTCCTGATCCTCGAGCGGGGTTTCATCGTCTCGTCCATGCTCTGGTCCACGCTCACGGTGACGATCATCGAGAGACGCTTTCTCAGAGCGATGATTTTCTCCCTGATACTGGCGGTCTGCGCCTGGATTGGACTTATCCATACCTATATTGTGGATCAGTCAGGCCAGTTGCTCCACCGGTTCATGAATGCGAATTTTTTCCAGGAACAGTGGCAGTTCGCAGTGGCATACCTGATGCTTGCTGCCTTTTTTCTGATATTTTATTTCATAGAAAGAAAATCGCCGGTAGAAAAAGCCGATTGGCGTTGAAACTGATTACTTTCGCTAATCATAACCGGAACAATACCGATAACTATCGGTAAACACGAAGCATGAATGATAAAGGGGGATATATTCCTCGGAGGATATATCCCCCCCCACTAAAAAAATTCGCACGAAAAGCGTTCCTCATCCGTTTCCCCGATGAGCACCAACACAGGGGGAAACCACCATGTACCACGAAACCACGCTCCACCTTCCCAT
>CAYRGX010000065.1:0-4527 GCA_964423905.1 uncultured Leptospirales bacterium
GGGGAGAGAGTGCCACTGTGATCACTGCCGTTTACACAAAAATACTGACACTCTCCCAGGGCGCGGACAAATAAAAAACGGCAGGTCGCCCTGCCGTTCTGAATAGAACCGTGTTCGGTTCTACTTCACGTCTTTCATTATTTCTCCCATCTTCTTGGATGCTTCGAGCATCTCTTTTGATGTGGCGTACTTCATCGTGGCGGATACCATCGACTTGGTGAATTTTTCCATTGAAGCCTTCAACGCCTCGTTTTCCGCCTTGAACTTGTCGGAACTCTCGCTCCCCTGTTTCGCCAGCTCGGGATATTTCTTGGACAGCTCCTTGCTTTTCAGGATGAGGGTCTTCATCTCGCCCGCATAGGCGACGAGGGCGTCCCCGGCCTCTTTGCCGGACGTGGCCTTGTCCAGCTTGTCCGCGGCTGTTTCGTTCACTTTTGCCATGGCCATCATCGTCGCCTTTGCTTCCGCATCACCGCTTTTCGCGCAGGAAAAGAGGCCCGCGAGGGCGCACAGGGAAACGAGCACTACGATTTTTTTCATTCTAATACCTCAAGATGATTTATGTTTGATAACCATACGAATCACGGGGCTTTTATTATTACAAGTATTAATATGCCGGTTCCTTTATTTTGCGTTCCCGCATGCATGTATGAAGGCCCTGAAAAGATATGTCCGCACCGGGGCGCGGCTGCCTGCGGGGGGCCATATCCCCCTCCTTCCCGGTCTCCGCATGACCCGGAGGCGGGCCAATGCCTTTCGTACCGGGCCCGGCGCCGGAGTGGAATTCCCGTTCCCGGGTAATTCTTTAATTGACAATGCCGATATCACCAGGTACGATTTATCCATGAAAATACTCGTCACCGGCGCGTCCGGTTTTCTCGGCACCAACGTCGTGCTCGAGTGCCTGCGGCGCGGGCACACGGTCAGGGCCTTTTCCCTGCCGGGCAGCGGCATATCCTTCATTCAGAAGGAAGGGGTGGAGCTTGCCTTCGGCGATGTCGCCGATCCCGAAGCGGTGGCGCCGGCGGTGAAGGGCGTGGACGCGGTCATACACGTGGCCGGGGACACGAGCTTCTGGAAAAAGAGGTTCGCGCGTCAGCGGCGTACCAACGTCGAGGGGGTGCGCACCGTCATGGAGGCGGCCCTGCGCGAGGGGGTCGGCCGCGTCGTGCACACCAGCACGGTGGACGCCCTGGGATACAATCCCGACGGCCTTGCTGACGAGAACTGGCCGAAATACAACTATGAAGGGTTGGCATACAACTATGCCGACACCAAGCGCGAAGGCGAGCGCCTGGCCCTTTCGTTCGCGCCCCGGGGCCTCGCCGTGACTGTCATCAATCCCGGAAGCATGATAGGCCCTTTCGACCACACCCTCCAGTTCGGCCGGCTCTTCCTGGACCTGCGCGACGGCAGGGTGCCGGCCGTGCTTCCCGGGGGCGCGCCCTGGGCGCATGTAACGGAGGTCGCGCGGGCTCATGTCGAGGCCCTTTCGGCGGGAAGGCCGGGCGAGCGCTACATCTGCGGCGGGATCAACGAGACCTATCGGAACGTGTTCGGCGCCATCTGCGCCTCGGTGGGGGCCCGGCCGCCGCGGTTCACGATGGGGCCGCGGGCCACCGTGGCGTACGGCTACCTGATGGAATTCCTCTCGAACTTTACGAACAGGCCCCCGGAGCTGAACCCAGGCCAGGCGCGTTACATGTCGGTGTTCCCCAGGTACGACTCGTCAAAGGCCGCTCGCGAACTCGGGTTCAGGGCCGTGTCTGTCGAAAATATGGTGGGCGACGCGGCCCGGTGGTACCGCGAGAACGGTTTCCTCTGAGTCGCCGCGACATACTCACCTTGAATAATAAAAAAGGCTTCCCTCGTAGTTCCTGTCGAGGTTTTCCTTGCTGTCGAACCTGACGGTAAATTCGTCCTCGTTGAAGAGATTCAAGTCGTCATTCGCTTTGAGAAGTCCGTAATATTCGGATTGAATTTTGCCGCTCAGGCCGCTCTTCCCGTTCCTCGAGATGTCTTCGTCGAGATAATAGAATACCACGGTTTTCGAGAACAGCGCCTCTATGTGCCATATCTCACGGTATTTATGCTTCAGCGCTTCGGCGGCATTCTTCACGGTTTTCCAGTTCGCGTCGGTTTTCGCCTCGTCGGAGAAGTTATTATACATTACAAAAAAATTTTCGGTATTGGCGGTATCGGTATATCCATATCGCTCATTCAGTTCACGGAATTTCATGGCGATTTGATCCTGGCGTGTTTCGTCGGGGATATACGGTTCCCGGAACATCCTGTTGTAATCGTCATCCGAGTTCAGCACGATATACAGGCGGTGACGATTACCGTCCGTTTCGAGTTTCGAAAACCGGAAGTTGAGCATGCGCACGCCGTAACATTCCTTCAGCCATTCGGCAAGCGCCTGTTTTATCGGCGGCAACCGGGTCTTTCCCCTGATGATGCCGATGGTTTCATGATATGTTTCGCTGTCCAGATGAACCATGGTATGAATCAGCCATCAAGTATTCTCGCGCGGCTCATCCGGCGCCGCATTCGAGGTATTGTTCCGCCTCGGCGATTATCTCCGCCCCGCCATTGCACATGACGTTTATTCCCTTGACGAGCGAAGCTGTCGTAAAGGATTCGACCAGTTCCCGGACGGTCAGGCCGGCCTTTATCGACGCGACGGCATGGGCTTAGGCGCCGGTCAATTCGTTGTCGAGGGAATCGGTGATGGTAAAAATCAATGTCGCTGTCCCCCTTGATAAATACCTGCGCGGCGACTATCGCCGGCATCGTTCAATGATTATGTGACGCAATACGGCGAAATAACGCAATTGATTTATCGATACGAATGAAATATTTGGTACGGGCTCCTCAGGCAGGACCGCCCCATGAGGCGGGTGTGACCGCGGCAGGGAACTTTTTATACGGGAATATCACAGGAAAATAATTGCTTTTTCGCGGGTTTGTGCGTCATCATTGCAATCATCGACGCGTGGACTATAAACACGGCTTCCTGCTCCGGAAAGAGCATGCAGGCGAGCGCAGCGCGATCAAGCTGGCCGATCGCGGCAGTCCCGTTCCGGTCTGGTCCAGCCAGGGGATGCCGAATGACGCTCATGAAAGCGAGGCGGACATGATATACATGCGGATGCAAATGCGGATCGACTGCACGGAGTGCGGATTGCCGGTCCCGGTCAACGGGCCCTGGCGTTCGATTCACTGCCACAACTGCCAGTCGGACATCGCGTTCGACGAGTCAGCCTGGAAAGGCATTCTCGAGGACGCGCGCAGGGACGTCTCCGGCGGGAAACTCAACAAGCTCAACACGTGCACCATCTTCGACGCGTTCAACACGCGGCTCCTGTACGCGCGCGTGAAGCCACTGTGCCCGAAATGCTCGTCTGACCTTCCGGGCGCAGATGCGATCGCCGCCGAGACGATCCTGGCCTGCCCCGGTTGCGGAAAGCAGGTCCCGGCGTTCCCCGCGCCGGACTGGCTGCGCGGCATCGCGCCGACGGCCTCGGTGCTGATCAATGCGTCATTGCAGGACCGCCCCGGCGCCCCTGAGAGCGAAGACGTCAGGCCGGTCATGTTTTCCTGCCTGCAGTGCGGCGCCCCACTCAAGGTCGACGGCACGAGCCGAATACTGACCTGCGGTGCGTGCGACGCCGACAGTTATCTGCCCGATCCGCTCTGGATGCGCCTGCACCCCGCGGCGGTAATGGCGAAGTGGATAATCGGATTTGCAAAATAGCCGGTGGCCAGTATAATCCGAGAACCATCGAGGAGATGATCGCCGACGCGGCCCGATGGTACGGTGAGAAAGGTTTTCCCCGAGCGCGTGCGCATGAGGATGAAGGATATACATTCCGCCACCGAACGGGTCCCTGATCGTTGACAACAGGAGGTGCATTATGAACAGATTTTTCTTGATCTTGATGGCGATCGTCATGACGCTGCTCCCTCTCCCGCTTTTCGCGTCGGTCGATATCGGCATCGGCGGCACGGCCGGCTACATCTGGTGGCAGCCGTCGTGGAAAGACTCGAAGACCCTCGCCCGGTTTTCGGAAACGATGTATCCGAACCCCACAACTATAATGCTCGAAGACGCGGGCGACTACAGGACATCCGCGAACTTCACCGGCGGGCCGATCTTATCGCTCGGCTTTCTAGGGAGGTGGACGATATCATCGGTATTGATCATGGGGAAGTACTCGTTCAGGGAGGTCACATATTCCAATATGGACTACCTCACTAGCTGGATGAATGTCACGTTGATCGGGCTGACTCCCAATTCCGACCTGATGAAGAGGGACTGCCTCAAGTGGGACAGCGACACCTCGATCGGCTTTACGATAAACAGGTTCGTTAAAATCTTCGCCGGGTTCAAGTACCAGGGATACATATTCGACCAGCGGTTGATATTTTTTGGGAATGGAACTGCGAGAAATATTTATTATCGATACTTCCATGACAGGGTGGACAGCTATGGTCCGGGGCTGGGCCTGGGCCTGACCGTCCCGC
>CAYRGX010000065.1:4627-12898 GCA_964423905.1 uncultured Leptospirales bacterium
GGTGCTGTACACGTTCCATATCGGGAAAAAGAAGGATAACGGCTGACCGGCCAGGTCCTTTTCACGCTCTGGCTGCGCCTGCATCCCGCCATGGTCATGGCGAAGTGGATTGTCGGCTTTTCACAATAAACCGCGGAAAAATGTTGCCCTGGACGGGAACCCCGTGCATCTTTGGGATATTGCCTTATCGCGATCGTGCAACCGCGACGGGGCATGGAATTGAACGAGAGAAGAAACATCGAGGAAGCATGAAAAAGATAGTATCATGGGTAATTGTCTGCCTGATGGTGGCGGCCGCCGCATTCGGCGACGACATCCCCGACATGTCGGTGCTCGTGGGCGAGAAAATCGGAAACATATCCCGGGGTATGGGCGAAACCGAGGTGGTCCGCGAGCTCGGCAGGCCCGACGGGAAATCGAAATTCGAGTTCGAACCGGCGACGGGCAATACCCTGCAGACCTGGACCTATAAAAAGCTGGGCCTGGCCATTCAAATGAACAAGGAGAAGGCCCGGATTTACGTGGTATCGATCACCGCCGAGGCGCCGTGCAGGTTCGCCACGAAACGGGGGATCGCGATAGGTTCGACCGCCGCGCAGGTGAAAAAGGCGTATCCCCCCGACACGTGGGACGGGGTTTCGAGCAGGGACGACTGGATCGTGGTGGGTTCGATCTACGACGGGCTGATGTTCGCGATCGAGAAAGGCAGGGTCGTCAGAATCTTCATGGGGGCGGCCGCCGAGTGACGCGCGGCATTTGGGAGGCGCATAACGCGCCGTTTACCGTTCCCCCCATTCCTTCCAGAACCCCTTCCGCAGGGTGAGCTTCGAGCGGACCCAGCGCATATCCCCCCTTTCCGTGAGCCTCTGGATGAGGCGCGACATGGTCTCCGGGATCGTGCCTATTGCCGAGGCGAAGTCCTTCTTCGAGAGATCCACGTGGTACTCCTCGTGCCTCCCGTAGTGGTCGGCCAGGTAGAGGAAGAAGCGCTCCTCCACGTCGTAGGTGATCAGGTAATGCATGCGGGCGGTGAGGTAGCGGAGCTTCGCGAGCACCGAGCCGATGAAGCCGTCCCTGGCTGCGGGATTGTCGAGCACGCGGCGGAAGTGCTCCTTGCGTATCAGGAGCACGCGCGACTCGGCCGTGGCGACGCCGCTGGCCGGGAAGCTCACGTCCCCGAAGAGTATGGCCTCGCCGAAGAGCTCGCCGGGCTTCACGTTCTTGATGACCGTCTCCCTGCCGTCCGGCGAGAGCTTGTACACCTTGATCGAGCCCGAGAGCAGGATGAAGAAGGCCGCGCCCTCGGCACCCTCGTGGAAGAGCGCCTCGCGCGGGGAGAGCGTGCGCACCGAACAGCCCGAGGCGAGGTTCTTGAGGGCGTCCGGATCGAGGCCGGTGAAGAAGCCCGTCTCGTCCAGGATCCGGGTGACATCCTGCGCGGTCACGCGCGGGGGGCCGGCGCCGTTATGCGCCTTCCGTGGTAGTTGAGCGAGAGCCCGGCGCCGTTGCGGCTTGCCGCGATCCCGTCGAGAAAGGGGGGAAGGTCGATGTCGTCGTGGCGCAAGCCGAAGAAGTGCTCCCGGATGAGCATCAGGTTCCAGTCGTGGCTGACGTTCACCGTCACCTCGTCCCCGCGGGCGAGCTGCGCCGCGAGCACCCCGAGCTGCTGCTCCGCCGCGGCGGGCAGCGGGAGCAGTATTCCCGGTTCGACGTCGCCGTCGAACCATTTTCTGAGGAAGGCGTCGTTGCCCATCGCCACGACCATGTCCACGATCCTCTCCCAGTCGCCCACGATGTAGGGCCCGCCCAGTGTTTCTATCGCGCCGCGGATCTCGGAGGAGCCCCCCCCGGCGGTCACCCCCGCGGCCATGTCCTCGACCGTCTGCCTGCAGCGCTCCACCGGGCTGTGGTGGAACAATATCGGGCTGTAGCGCGCGAGCTCCTTCCCGAGCTCGAACGCCTCCCGGTGCCCCTTTTCCGTGAGCTGGGCCGTGAACGCCGATTCGGCGGATGTGAACGGGTCGCGCTCCGCGTGCCTGAACAAAAAGGCGGTGGGGCGGGGATATGTCTCGGCGTGAAGGGTTTCGTGTCGCATGGGTCACGCATACCCGGCACCGGCGGGGAGGTCAAGAATTTATGGATTTCTCGTGAAAATTATGACGACGCCTCGCGGTCCTTTTTTCTTGACAGGACGGGTGCGCGTCGCGCACATACACCCCATGGAAAAAATACTCATGCTCGCCGACGCCACGGTAGAGCGCGCGGGGGGAAAGGCCCTGGGGCTCGGCAGGCTTATCGCCGCGGGGCTTTCCGTGCCTCCCGGCTTTGTCATCCTCGATCCGCTGGGCGGGGACGTCCCCGGGCTCGTGGGCCCGTTTCTGGAACGCCTGGGCCACGCGCCCAAGGCAGTGCGGTCGTCGGCCCTGTCCGAGGACGGCGCCGCGGCCTCGTACGCGGGCCAGTACGAATCGGTGCTCGGCGTGCGCGGTCCGGAGGCGGTGCTCGCGGCGGTGGCCCGCTGCGCCGGGTCGGCGCGGAACCTCAGGGTGCGGGCGTATTCCGGTAACATGGACCCCGGCGCGTCGGACGCCATCGCCGTAATCGTGCAGAACATGGTGAACGCGCGCTGCGCCGGCGTCCTCTTCACCGCCGACCCGGTGAGGAACCGCCGGGACCTGGTCGTGGTGAACGCGGTCGCGGGACTGGGCGAAAGCCTGGTCAGCGGCGAGGCCGCAGCCCAGGGCTACACCGTACACCGCAACGGCACCGTGATCGAGGAGCCCGGCGGGGAGCGGCTCGTCGACGACGCGCTCCTCGCACGCCTCCTGGAGGGCGCGCTCGCCGCGGAAAGGGCCTTCGGCGTGCCGGTCGACCTCGAGTGGGCCGTGGACGCGGACGGCGGCCTGCACTGGCTCCAGTGCAGGCCCATCACCACGCTCAGCGAATCCCACCTGAACGCGATGGACTCGCCGCTGCCGGAGGGCGCGCACGTGCTCACCCGCTGCAACATCGGCGAGATGATGCCGGGGCCGGTCACGCCGCTTACGTGGTCGGTATTCGCGCGCGCCATCGACATCGGCCTGCAGGAGTTCTACCGCGAGGTCGGCGCCTACCGCGGGCCCCGCGTCCAGGGCAGGTATATCCTCCTCTATTACAACCATCTCTTCATGGACATGACCGCCATCTACGACATCGCCCGCCACGTGCTCATGGCCACGAAGAAGGACACGGATCTCTCCATCATGGGGCGCCTGCACGATGGGCCGGAAGTGAAACCGCTGTCACCTTTCCATAAAAGACTTTTCAACCTCGTACGATATATGCGCTATCTGAACCGCGGCCCGCGCCGGCTCGCGGAGCTCGAAAGGATGGCGCGGGAATTCAGCATCGACGAAAGCGAGCCGGTCGACGCGCTGTACCGCGACCTCGGCCGCGCCAGGGACACGGTCACCGACGCGTGGGCCCGTCACTACTGCACTTCGGGGCAGTCGGGCTTTTACCATAGCATGCTGCTGAGGATTCTCTCCGGCGGGAAGGAGCCCGGGCCGGAGCACCACCGCGAGGCCGCGCGCCTGCTTCAGGACATCGAGGGCATCGAGGGCGCGGACCTGGTGCATTCTCTGGACGCGCTCGCCGCGCTCATCCATGCCGAATGCGCCGCGGCTTTTCTCGCCGCCGGCGATTCGTCCGCCGCGCGCATGCTGACCGAAGGCGCGGGCGGGTCCGCGGACTCCTTCCGCGCCTTTCTCCGCGACCACGGGCACAGGTGCGTGCGCGAGGCGGAGCTTCACGAAAGGGACTGGAACGACGACCCGGCGGCGCTCGCGGACATACTGCAGGCGAGGGTCCGCGCCATGGACGGCGCGGGCGTGCACGGGCCGGGGCGCTCACGCGATAATGGGGGGGATTCGCGCCGGGGCGGGTGGGGCCGCCGACTGGCGATGAACTACCTGCTTCCCCGCGCGCGGGAGTCGGTCGCGCGGCGCGAGCGGTCCAAGTCCATCTGCATTAAAATCCAGAGCGTGCTGAAGTCGGGCTACCGCACGCTGGGCGCGCACCTCGCCGCCGAGGGCCTGCTCTCCGATCCCGACCTGGTCTTTTTCCTCACGCACGAGGAGCTCGGCGCGCTCGTCGAGGGGCGCGATCCGCGCGCAGGCGCGCCCGCGGAATCCCGGCGGGGGCTGATGCCCGCGTTTTTCGCGCTCGAATTCGACGACGTGTATACCGGCATGCCGGCGCCCGTCGGGCTGCGGCGCGCCCCGCGCGCGGCGGCCGGGGGCGGGCTCCGCGGGGTGCCGGTCTCGGCCGGCTCCGCGAGGGGGAGGGCGCGCGTCATCAACAGCCTCGCCGAGGCCGCGACCCTTGAACGGGGGGACATCATGATCGTGAATTGCACCGACGTGGGCTGGACGCCCTACTTCAACCTGATCGGCGGCCTCGTGACGGAGATCGGCAGCGCCCTCTCGCACGGGGCGGTCGTGGCGCGCGAGTACGGCGTGCCCGCGGTGGTCAACGTCCGCGGGGCGCGGGCCGCCTTCCGGGACGGCGAGAACGTCGTCGTGGACGGCGATCTCGGCACGGTTACCTCGTGCGGCTAATAAAAAACGGGACATCGGCCGTCATTGTATTGATTTTTTTTCGAGGGATATCCATTGTATCCCCGTTCGCGCCCGATTATACGCAGTAACGGACAACGCCATGAACGTGAAGGATTGCATCGTAATAGGGGCCGGCCCGGCCGGCCTGACCGCGGGTATTTACGGCGTGCGCGCCGGCCTCGACCTGGTCGTCCTGGAGCAGCTCGTACCAGGCGGGCAGGTGATGAAAACCTGGGAGGTGGAGAACTATCCCGGTTTCGCCGATCCCGTTCCCGGATGGGAGCTCATGGAACGGATGGAGGCGCAGGCCAGGAGGATTGGCGTGGCCATCGAATCGAGCGAGGTGACGCACGTGGCGCGCGCGGACGACGGCGCCTACCGCGTGAAGCTCGCCGCGGGCGCGGAATACGCCGCGAAGACGGTGATCGCCGCGGGAGGGGCGACCCTGCGCCAGCTCGGGATACCGGGCGAGGCCGAGTTCACCGGAAGGGGTGTCTCATACTGCGCGACCTGCGACGCGGCGTTTTTCAAGAACAGGGAGACGATCGTGGTGGGTGGCGGGAATACCGCGCTCGAGGAGGCGTTTTACCTGACGAATTTCTGCTCGAAGGTGTACGTGGCGCACCGCCGGGACAGGTTCAGGGCGGAGGAGATTCTGCAGAAGCGCATCCTTACCCACGAGAAGATCGTGCCCGTATACTGCACGGTGGTCGAGAAGATCTCCGGGGACGCCAAGGTCAACCGGGTGACCATGAGGAACGTCGCGACGAACGCCGTTTCCGAGCTCGATGTCGACGGCGTATTCATTTTCGTCGGGTTCGACTCGAACAGCTCGTATCTCCCCCCGTCGGTGTTGAACGAATCGGGTGAGGTCGTGACCGACATGAACATGAAAACGGCCTTGCCGGGGCTGTTCGCCGCGGGGGACATCCGCGCCGAGTCCAAGCGGCAGATCGTCACCGCCGCCTCTGACGGCGCGATCGCGGCCCTGGAAGCGTACGAGTACATAAAGGATTTGACATGACGGCGCGATCGCCGCATCATAGCTTGTTAGTAACGGGGTTATCACGATAATATGAAATGGACTCTACTCATTGCGGCCCTGCTGGCCGCGGGCGCGATCGTCGGCTGCACCAGGGAGGACAAGTACTCCGACCTGAAGGAATACCTCGGGGAGATCGCCAGGGCCAACGAGATATACGTCAATACCCTGGACAAGGCGTCGAACCCGGAGGAGGTCGCCGTCGCGATGAAGACCATGTCCGAGAAGCTGGACCAGCTCGCGCCGGTCGGCGAAAAAATGGAAAAGAAATATCCCCATATAAAGAATATCGACAGGAACAATCCCCCCGAGGAACTGCGCCCCGAGCTTGAGAGGATCAACCGCGTGCTCGACCGCAAGGTGGCGGTCTCCCTGAAGGTCATGCGGTACATGCTCGATCCCGAGGTGATCAAGGCCGCGGAGGAGCTTTCGGGCAAGACCGTCAGGCTCGCGCTTTTCAAGTAACCGTCATCGCGTCACGGCCTGGTCCTCACGATGAACCGGGCGTAGAACTGCTCAATCGAGGCGTAGAACATGTTTCTCAGCCGCTCGATCCTCTGCGGCGAGACGCTCATCGAATCGATGTCGGTGTAGCGCTGGTTGAGGAACAGCGCCTTCGACACCGACATCCTGATCATGGGTATGTCCCTCCCGTACTTGCTCATCAGGTATCCCCGTACCGCCGTATCCGACACCGTTATGCGCCCCGCGACCGATTCCCTCTCCCGCGCCATCGATTTTTCGAGGATGGACTTCATCCCCTGCGCGAGCGACTCGCTGCAGGTCGGCTTCTCCCTGTTTCTCGCCTCGTACTTGTTCTCGAGCAGCACGAGCGGCCTGGGCTTTCCCGCGTCCGGGGCGTTCGGCGGCCCGACCGCCATCATGGTGTGGGCCTCGACGATGAGGCGTATGCCCGCCGATTCGATGGTTTTCCGGATGGCCTCGTGGACGGGCAGGTAGTACCGGCGGATCAGGTTGGCGATGGCGATATCGTCCGGGAAATGCCCGTCGGCGAAGATGCTGCGGTTGTAGGCGGTCACCTTCTTGATCATTCCGTCGCGGACGGAGGCGACCTCGGTGTGATGGCGGTCGATGTCGATAAAGAGGTTCGAGATGTCGGTCGTCTGCACGGACGCCACCCGGTCATCCATCGCGAACAGTTCATTGGCGCACGTGTCCGCGAGCAGAAAGAGGTCCTGGGGCGAGAGCGTGACATACCCGTCCAGTTCCTCCGGGGCACGGTATCCCCCGTGGGGGACGATGATCAGTATGGGAAGGCGGCGCGTCATGACGGGACATAATGCACTTACTCGCGGAGAATGTCAATAACCTGTTAGCGAAAGCCGTGTCCGCTCCCCCGTTTTTTTTGCCCCGCGCGTTCCACAATAAAATACTTGAACTGGCGCGCCGCGGCATGTATATTTCCCATGATCGAGAGGGGGTGGGATATGAACGTGCCTGGCGGCAATACCGTCGTTTCCGGGGACAATCCCGCGAGCACCCGGCGCGCACGCGCGGCGCTCGAGCGCTACCTCTCGCGCCTGATGTGGATAAACGACGTGCCCGACGCCGGGGACCATCCATGGTATCCGGCCGGGGATCCGGGCGGCGGGGAGCGCGGCGCGGAAAAAAAATAAATGAGCGGCGCGCGCCCTTTCGCGGCGGCGCGCCGAAACGATCGAGGGGGGTGCATTCATGAAAAAGGCGATCCTGTGCGCGGCCGCGATCCTGTGCTCGTTCGCCGGCGCGTACGCCGGCGACTGGCCGATCTACAAGGGAAACATCTATTTCACCGGGAACAACGACGAAATCACGGTCAAGAACGCGAACCTGAAATGGCTCTACCAGGCCAACGAGATGGTGTTCAATCCGATCATATCGGACGGGAGGGTGTACTTCGTCGACCTCGCGAAGACGCTTTACTGCCTGGACGAGGACAGCGGCAAGGAAATCTGGAAGGCCGACCTGAAGAAGCTGTCCGAGTTGTTCGGCAGAAGGGCGATCGCCATGGGCAAGGTGAAATATCCCCTTATAAAGGGAAATAACCTCATAGTGACGGATTCGTTCGTCATCTACTGCCTGGACAAGAGGACGGGCGTTCCGCAGTGGGCACGGACCGGCATGAGGGACGAGCAGAAAATACACGATCCGAAAAGCTGGGAGGCGGGCAAGAGCAACAGGTACGACCCGACCGGAAGGGACAACTGGGACCCCACGAAGACGTCCCGCGCGATCGTCGACAGCATCTACGCCGACCCCGTCATCAACGAGGACCTGATATACTACGGCACGCGCAGCACCTTCATCTCGCGCGACCTGGCGAACGGCAGGATACGCTGGAAGAACGAATCCATCAAGAGCTTCAGCGGCTTCCCGTCGTTCTACGACACGGTGGTCTTCACGCAGTCGATGGACTACAACGCCGGGAAGTACTCCCTGCTGTGTCTCGACGCGGCGACGGGCGGGAAGGTGTGGGAGAAGCCGCTCGCGAAGCCGTCGGTGATTTTCTCGCCCGTCGTGTACGGGCGCAGGGTCTACCTCCCGTCGGATAAAAGCATACACTGCTTCAACCTGAAGGACGGCGAGAAGCTCTGGGAGAAGGACTACGGCATGCCGATCACCTCGAACCCG
>CAYRGX010000066.1:0-12546 GCA_964423905.1 uncultured Leptospirales bacterium
GCTCGCCGGGCACGGAACCGGATTCATGCTCCACGAGCCGCCCAAGGTGCCGCACTGCGGAAAAGGCGGCACCGGCCCGCAACTCGTGCCGGGCATGGTGCTCGCGCTCGAGCCTATTCTCACTGACGGGTCCGGCATCGTGAGGAAGGGGGCGGACGGGTGGAGCTCGGTGACCGCGGACGGGGCGCTCGCGGCCCAGTTCGAGGACACCATCGCGGTCACGGACCGCGGCCCCAGGGTGCTTACCTCGTTATGAGCGGGCGTGCCTCAGGGCCTCTGCATCAGCCCGTTTGCGATTATCGACGCGATGAACATGGCATAGCGGAACAGCCATCGACCGCCGGGGATTTCGAGCAACACCGTTGCGCGGAGGAGGAACACGCAGAATGCGTAGAGCAAAGGCCCTTCGGCAAGGACCAGCACCGCCAGTGCCCCCCAGTTAATGCCGTCAGCTCCCCGGAGCTTCATTGCGCCTGCGAGTTGCCTGCACGCCTCTGCGCCGACCACGATCATGGGAAGGGCGAGCGCCGCGCGGAACCAGCCCATAACGCGGACCGCACGCGCGTGGGCGTCGTAGAACCGGTTTGTGATGCGGCCGGTGACCACAGCGCCTGCGACAAGCACCAGAATGAGAATGAGGATGATAACCAGGGTCAGGGGCACGGAACCGCTTTCGTATCCCGTATAGAATCCCATCCACATGATCGTGAAGCATCCGTTGATGAGAATTAGTATCACGGGATTGAGAATCATCTGCACGGGGCCGGGCAGACGGCCCTCAGAAAATCCGGCGGGGACGCCCGTCCTGATATATCGCTCCTGCACGAGCACCATGAGCAGGAAAAGGTTCACGAAATTGAGGCACACCGCACCCATCAGAAAATGCCTTGCGTCCCCGATCGCGCTGAAACTGAAATGCGGCGCAAACAAAGAAGCCAGCGGCTGTACCGCGAGCAGCCACAGGTAGATAACCGCATCGCCGGTGCCAATCCATTGCCTTACAACGACCCGAAATCCAGCTGCGTTCATGTCATTTACCCCGCAGGGAGCGTACTTTTTCTTCGCCGAGGCATTCTTCGGCGAAACGGCACCATTTCGCGCAGCTCGTTATATCGCGATAAACCACATGCCCGCACGAGGGGCATTTAGTCTCCTTCTCGTCGGAAAAAAGCTCTATGGGGCCCGCGCAACAGGGGCAGGTCTTCACCTCGATCTCCGGTGTCCGCAGGTTTTTTGCCCCGGGGCACTGTCCTTTCATCATTGATTTACCTCGCAGGGTTCCCGAATTATCTTCGGGCCGGTATCGGTACCGGGCGTATACTCGCCGTACGCACACAATACGAATGTACGATCTGGATGTCAATCGATCTGCCGGGACCGGGATAAGACGCGACCGGGGGATGGCACTACATAGGCGTTATGCATATCCTCCTGAAAAAAAAATTGCATTTTACGGGTTGCATTTGTAATATGTAATGAAAAGCGGCTGGTTTTCATGAAGCTGATCAAGGGATTGACGTATAACAGCAAGGTCTGCAGGGATGATATCGAGCAGCTTCGAAAGCTCTTCATCATGCCCGATTCGCCCGACAAGTTCGTCGAGTTCGGCCGCGAGCTTCTCGACATGATCCACAATTTCTTCAAGGAAAAGGGGGGCATCCACAGCGCCATACCCCTGACCGAGCTCGAGAAGCTGTTTTCGAACGTCCACATCCCGCGCGAGCCTCAGCTCCTCAAGGACGTCCTCCTGGAGATCAAGAACAATATCGTGGCCCACTCGGTCAAGGTCGGTAACCCGTACTATATCGGCCACATGACCAGCGCCGTTCCCTATTTCATGATCCTTCTCGAGATGATTGTGTCCGCGCTCAACCAGAACCAGGTCAAGATCGAGTCGGCCAAGGCCTCGACCTTCGTGGAGCGCGAGCTGATCGCGTGGATGCACCGCCTGGTATACGGGCGCTCGGACAAGTTCTACAAGGCGAGCATGCAGAACCCCGAGGTGTCCCTGGGCAACGTCACCATCGACGGGACGCTCGCCAACCTCACCGCGATGATCGTCGCGCGCAACAAGCAGTTCAGGTCCGACGGTCGGTTCCCCGGAGTCCGCCGGGCGGGCATGGGCGAGGCGCTCCAGCACTACGGGTACCGCAAGGCGGTGATACTGGTCTCCCGACGCGGGCATTATTCCATCAACAAGGTGGCCAGGATACTCGGCATCGGCGACGACAATGTCATCAAGGTGCCGGTGGATTCGCGCAACAGGGTCGACGTGCAGGAACTCGAGCGGATCTGCGCGGAAATCCACATCCACAACAAGGGGGCGCTCGACCGCATCAAGATCATGGCCGTCGTCGGCATCGCGGGCACCACCGAGACCGGGAACATCGACAACCTGAAGGAGCTCTCGCGGGTCGCTAAGCAGTACGGGGCCTTTTTTCACGTGGACGCGGCGTGGGGCGGCGCCGTGCTCATGGTCGACGAGCTCCGGTATCTCTTCAGCGGGATAGAGCAGGCGGATTCGGTGTCAATAGATTCGCACAAGCTGCTCTACTCGCCGGTGTCCATGGGCATGGTCCTTTTCCGCAACGAGAAGGACATGGATTACATGAAGCATTACTCGAACTACATAATCCGGCAGGATTCGGTGGACCAGGGGCGCTATACCATCGAGGGATCGCGGCCCTTCTCGGCGCTGAAGCCGTGGGCCACCTTCAAGATTCTCGGGAGCAGGGGCTTCAGGCTCATCTTCGAACACGCCTTCGAGATCACGTCCGTGCTCCGCGGGCTGGTCGAGGTGCATCGCAACTTCGAGGCCATGAACCAGCCCGAGCTGTTCATCTTCAATTACCGGTTCGTGCCGAAGGAAATCCAGGAAAAAATCGAGGGAATCGTGGCCAAGATAAACAGGACGGGGGAGCTGGCAGACCGGCAGCGCCAGCGGCGGTTGGCGAGGCTTCACCACCTCAACTCGGTCCTCAACGAGCTGAACACCGAGCTGCACAAGGCAATCCGGGAGGAGGACGAGAGCTTCGTCTCCAGGACCATGTTCGACGCTCCCAACTATTTCTACCAGGACATCGTCGTGCTCAGGGCCATCACCATCAATCCGCTCACAAACGCCGAGATTCTGAAGGAAATCCTCGAGGAACAGAACAGGCTCGGCATGAAAATTTACAAGAGCGATTTCGCCTCGAAGCTTGACAAGCTGTAGGCCGTAATCGGCTGTCGCCCGGTTTCCCCGCGATCATTTGACTCCGGGGGATATGCGCAACGCCCATGGAGGTTCCAATGAAAACCACGATCGCCGCGCTCATGCTTTTCTGGGGGACCGTTCTCTGCTCATGGGACGGAGGAGGAAAGATGCCGCAGAACGCCATCTATGTCCAGGAAACAACGGTCGCAACCGTCAACGGGTGGCGCGTCGGCGGCGGAAATTACATGCTGGAGAACGATCCTTCCGGGAGAAGGCGGCCGTCGGTGCATTTCGCGATATGGAAACCCGGCTCGAAGGACGTGCGATCCCGGAGCATCACTCTTTTCCAGGGGGATGTGTTCGACGTCGGGGGAAAGAAATACCGGGTGTACTCGATCTCGCTCGCCGGGGGGAAAAACGGAAACGGCGTCGCGGTGATCGTTCCCGCGAAATGACCCGTTTGCAGGCGGCTCAGGCGATCTTCCTCCCGGGGAAGGGAGGGGACGCGTGGAACGCCTCTGTGAGCCTGACCGCGCCCCATGACGCGCCGAGGTCCGAGTACACGCCCTTCACCTGGAACGCCACCGGGTCGAAGGTGATCACCGAAACCGCCACCGGGGCGCCATCGGCAAGCCCTTCCATGTAGCGCCCCATGGGGGCCTTTCTGAACACCAGCACGTCCGGCGCCGCCGCGCGCAGCGACATGAGGACCACCGGCACCGGGTACCCGTCCCGGTCGATGAAGGCGAGCACCTTCACCGCGGCCAGGCGCTGGAACTTTTCCATAACCACGGGATTCATCACCACGTTGCCCGACGACAGCCCGCCTGGCACGCGCTTGATCGCGGAGCGGGCGTTGCCCGCGAGTACGTCGAGCTTCGAATAGCTGAAGGGTTCCGACACCGACCGCACCGCGATCTCGCCCGCACTCCTGATGCCGGTGTATGCGTTGTAGCGGAAGTTCTTCTGCGAGTTGATCGCATCCACGAATCGCCCGGTCTTCTGGAATCCCCTGAAATCGCCAAGTATGACCGCTCCCTTGAGCTCCTCGGTCATCACCGCGATCCCCGCCTTCGGGTACGCCGCGAGGTTCCGCTCCGTTTTCCACATGAGGAAGTTGCCGAAGATGACGGTGCCGTCGTCCCACGGAGTGATCGATATGATCGGTACCACGTTGGGAGTCCCCTGCGCGTCCGCCGTGGCGAGGAATTTGGGCGTCATTTCGCCGCTCAGGTCGCGGATCAGGGTTTCGTCGAGTTTCGTTTTCATGCCGTTTCTCCATGGGTGTTGATGTTCGCGGCGGCGGGTTCCGCAACGAGCGCGCCCGCCGTGCTTTTCGTCATGCCGGATGTTACCACGTTGCCGTTCCATCCCTCCCGGGCGATGTCGCCCAGCCGTTCGAATCGTTCCTGATCGAGGAGCTCGGCGTCCTTCAGTGCGAAGCGCATGCCGAGCTGCTCGTATTTCGCCGTGCAGAGCTTGCTGAACGCCAGCAGATCCCAGCGTTCGACGTGCCGCAGGCGTCCCGCGATGAGGCGGGCGATCGCGCGGATTCCATCCTCGACGTCGGTGTACCCCGGAATGACAGGTGTCCGGATCCACACGGGGAGCCCCGAGGCGTCCGCCGCGAGGAGGTTTTCCATGATGCGCTCCGTGCCGGCGCCGGTCGCCTTTTTATGCGTTTCGGGATCGAGCGTCTTCACGTCGAAGAGCACCAGGTCCGTGTGGCCGAGCACCGAGCGGAACACGTCGGGGGCGCACTGCCCGCACGTGTCCAGTGCCGTGCGTATGCCGGCCCCGCGGAGGAGGTCCATCGTCTCGACGACGAATCTGGGTTGCATGGTGGGCTCCCCGCCGGAGAACGTGACCCCGCCGCCGGAGGTGCCGTAGAAGAGCTCGTCCTTCATGACCTCGTCGAACGCCTCGCGCGCGGTCATGTCCCTGCCGAGTATCTCCAGGGCCCGGGTCGGGCACTCGTCCGCGCAGGTCCCGCAGGACGCGCACGTGTCACGGTCTATCACGGCGCCCCTCTCGGTGAAGGCGATCGCACCGCGCGGGCAGGCCGCAACGCAGGCGCGGTCGCCGATGCACCGGCGGCCGTGCCATACGAGCTGCGGATCGGGGGATATGCTCTCCGGGTTGTGACACCACAGGCAGCGGAGCGGGCACCCCTTGAGGAAGACCGTGGTCCTGATGCCGGGCCCGTCCTCGGTGGAAAATTTCTGGATGCTGAACACCCTTCCTTTTACGGTCCCGGTCATACGCGGTGCGACTCCCTGGCGATGATTTCGTCCTGTATTTCCTTGCCGATCATCACGAAGTAGGCGTTATACCCGGTCACGCGCACCAGCAGGTTCCTGTAGCCGTCGGGGTCCTTCTGCGCGGCCCTGAGCGTGTCTGCGTCGAGGATGTTGATCTGCAGCGCGGTGCCGCCGTGCTCTGTGTAGGCGCGCAGCATCGAGACGAGCTTCCCGATGTGCTCGTCGTCGCGCACCAGCGAGGGCGACAGGCTGAAGGTATGCGAGCCGCCGTTGGGCACGGTCTCCATCCCCAGGTTGCCCACGGACTTGATCATGGCGGTGGGGCCCTTCGCGTCCATGCCGTTGACCGGGCAGAGGCCGTTCGAAAGGTACGAGCCGCGCTTTCTGCCGTCAGGCGTCGCCGAGGTCTTGGGCGCGTAGCTTATCCAGTAGTTCCAGGAGAGGTACCCCGCCCGGTAGCGCCTTCCCGTGGCCGGCGACGCGTACTTCGTCGCGAGCGAGGTCCAGTACTGGGATATTTCCCTGCCGATGGAGTCGGCGTAGGGATCGTCGTTGCCGTATTTCGGGGCGCGGTTCACCAGCTTCTGGCGGAGCGCCTCGTGGCCCTCGAAGTTCGCCTTCAACGCGTCGATGAGCTCCTTCATCGCGACCTTGCCGTCGTCGTAGACCAGCTTTTTCACCGCGGCGATCGAATCGATGGTGGTCCCGAGCGCGACGCCCTCGATGGTGATGAAGTTGTGCGTCGCGCCTCCCTCGTTGACGTCCTTTCCGGATGTCTCGCACCCGCGCACGAGCGTCGAGAGGTAGGGCACCGGTTCGAACAGCGCCCTGATCCCGTCTGAAAGATTGTATGTCTCTACGAGTCTGTCCATGAGCGCCTTCGTCTGTACGCGAAACGCTTCCATAAAGCGGTCGAAGGTCTTGAATCCAAGCGGATCGCCTGTCGACGGGCCCAGGCGCTCGCCTGTCTCGGCGTCGCGCCCGTTGAAAAGGACCAGCTCAACGGCCTTGGCCAGGTTGAAATTCACGTCGACCGTGCCCGAACGGTCGTTGCCCTGGAGCGTGTTCTCCAGGCAGCCCACCGGCGCGTAATCCCACAGGTCGGCCTCCGGGAGGCCTATCCACCTGAGCGCCTTGATCGAGTTCTCGTCGAAGTTGAGCAGAAACGGCGCGCCCTGCGAGCGCGAGATGCATTCCGCCACCCGCTTCATGAAGCGGTCCGGGGTGTTGCGGTGGATGCGCACGTTGGGCTTGGGCTCGAGCATGTTCATGTCCTCGATCACGTCAAGGCAGAGGTACGTGAAATCGTTGGTCATATCCTCGCCGTTTTTGCCCATGCCCCCGATGGTGATGAGCTGTCCGAAACCCGAGTTGATTCCCTGGTTCGTGCCAACCCGTCCCTGGAAATCGTAAGAGTAATTGTGCTTGATGAAATACGCCTGCAACAGCTCCCTCGCGAATTCAGCGGTGAGCGTGCCGGACTCGAGACCCTTTTTATAGTAGGGATACATGTACTGGTCGAACCGGCCGTGCGAGAGGCCCGCGCCGGGGTACGATTCCGCGGCCATGACGAGCATGTGGGTGAACCATAGCGATTGGAGCGCCTCCCAGTAGTCGGCCGCCGGTTCCCAGGGCACCCTGGCGCAGATCGCGGCCATTCTCTCGAGCTCGGAGCGGCGCGAGGGATCGCGTTCGGCGGCCGCGAGCTTCTTGAGCTCTTCCGAGTAGCGAGTCGCGATCAGCCGGGGCGCCTCGGTGCTTATGATGAGCGAACGGAGCGTGTCGCTGGACTTTTTATCCTTCGCTTTCGCGAGGAGGGACTCGAAGCGCGCCTTCAATCCCCTGAACCCGATCTCGAGGACGGTCTTGTAATCGGGGATCAGGTGCCCGGGAGTGGCCCCGGCGTTGCCGATGCCGATCTCGTCGAGCTTCCTGAGCTTTTTCACGTACGCGTCTTCCATGCGCTTGAATTTTTTCGCCTGGGATTTCGTGAGCGTGCGCGAGAGCGCCGTGTTGTACTGCCCGCCGACGACGAGCTCGCCCTCGAGCACCTGCACCGGCAGGTGCTTCCCGACGACTTCCTGGAAGAAGAGGGCGCGCCGCACCGGGAGCGGCTCCTTCCAGAAGCCCGCGGGCAGGGGAACGGCCTTCGCGTCGGCCATGAGCGCCGAGCGGAACGCCTCGAAGAAGACGAAGACCTCCGGCACCACGCCCCAGTTGTGCGGCGAGTAAAGGACGTCCCACGGCTCTCCCGTGGTGAAGGCCATGACCTCGTTTCTGAAGTAGTCCCTCGTGTAAAAGGAGAAGAACTCGTCCCTGAGCCGTTTTATTCTCGGTGAAAGCCCGTCCGAGGGCGACCATATTTCGCTCTGTGCCGCAGCCGCGCAACCTGCCATGATGTTCCTCCTTTAAGCGGGCGGGCACTTCCCGTCCGTCGTTATGTGGATATACCCGCCGGGGGCGGGGTCAAACGGCGAATTTCACGCCTTCCTTTCTTTCCCTGAGTTTGAGCGCGTCGATGACCCGGCGCTCCCCGTAGAGGAGGGCCTCCTCCATCACCGCGCCCGCGCCGGCGGCGTCGCCCGTCGAGATGAGGCCCACCAGGCGGCCGTGCTGTTCCACCGTGGTCTCGATCGCGCCCGCGAGCCCGAAGAAGAGCCCCGTGTGGAACCGGTACACCGGCCTGAACGAGTTGAACACGAGCTGGGTCACGATGTTGGCGCCAAGCGCGATCACCGCGCGGTGCAGCTCGTAATCGCATTCGGCGATGACAGCCGCGTCTGCGCCCGCCTCCCTCTCGCGACGGAGCACGCCCGCAAGCCTCGCGCAACCATCGACGGTCCGGTTCTCGGCGGCGCGGGCCGCGGAGTGCACCTCGACCACCCTTCGGAATTCCATGAGGGCCAGCAGCGTATCGGGTTCGACCGGCCCGCCGTTTTTCATTATGTGGATCAGAAGGTCGAGTGAGGATTCGCTCGCGTAGTCGCTGACGTAGCTCCCGCTCTGCGGCCTGGTCTCCAGGAGGCCCAGGCGGGACAGCATTTGCACCGACTCGCGCACGGACGCGCGGCTGGCGCCGAAGAGTTCCGCGAGTTCGCGCTCGGAGGGAAACCTGCTCCCCGGGGGGTATATCCCCCTCAAGATGTCCTTCTGGAGGCGTCCGGTTATGGTATCTGTTATTTTTTCCGTCATGTTATAACTGGTCTGACCAGTTATAACATACAAAATATTCCCTCGGGCGTCAATATCCCCCGGTAATTAATTTCAAACATATCTGAAAACAAATGATATGTTATCTTTTCTGAGTTTAACGGAAATATTAAATTTTAAGTATTTCAAATTTCGAAAAGTAATTTCTAAGATGATCAAAACATTTAGAATTGGATAAAACTACATATTCTGGAATTACTTTTCGTCTGCACGAATCGGCTGCAATTACTTGTGTTCGTGGTACAATATAAATGTTATAGTCAGAATAATATTTTGTTACTTTTTTATAACATCCATTTGTCAGAATCCATGACGATCCTCTATTTTCAGCTAAGCGCAATGAATTAGATAAACGTTTCTGGTCATCATCTGTGAAAAAAACGGTATTATATTTTCCAAAACCTTCTTTCTCATATTCAAAATATGGTGGATCAGCAAAAATTAAACTTTCTTTTTTCGCTTTATTTATAGTATATTCAAAATCTTGATTAAGTATTTCAGCATTCTCTAAAACTTCTTGAACTTTATAGAAATCGTTTTCACTTAAATTATATTTACGTTTTTTTGAATTATAAGGGACATTGAATTTACCAGAAAGGTTAACACGGTATAAACCATTCCATGAATAATTTAATAAAAATATTAATCGAGCTGAAGCTTCAAATATACTTTTTGGAGAAAAGCTGTCTCTAATATAGTAGTAACCTTTTTCTGTTGGTATGAATTTGCTATACTCATTAAATACCTTTTTAGAATTTATTTTTAATGCATTATAACAATTAATTAAATCTGAATTAATATCTGATAAGATAGATTGTTTCGGATTAAATAAAAAGAAAAAAGCTCCACCTCCAAGAAAAGGTTCAATATAATTGTAATACTTTCTATTAAGATAAGGAAGAATTTGTTTGACAAGCCAACGTTTGCCACCAGGCCATTTCAGTATTGGATTTATTCTATCACTTTTCATTTAAATTTAAATCCTTTAATAATGAATTACGCAAAGGTACTACGCCTTGATGACCAGCAGGATAATTATTTCTTATAAAAATATTATTGGGTGACTCATAATTACTTTTTATTGAGGCTAGTGATTTTTTCATTAATGTCTCGTCAAACTTACCTTCTTCTTTTAATAACCATTGCTTTAAAACCTGTATCAGACTAGCAAATCCTGTCGTTTTGAATAGTATTGATTGTTCATTAGTAATATCCCATTGGTCTTTCCATGTTTCGGCGATTATATAAAAATATTTCCAAATAATTTGTAAAATCTCTTTATCCTTGCCATTAATAAAATATTTTCGCAAAGGGTATTCAGATATATCGTCAAGCTTTTCACCACGGAGAATTTTATATTCATCTTTTTCCCATGAATTGGTATATAAAGACATGAGGTGCTTGCAGAATGTTGATTGGCTTAATACACCATTTGACCAATCGTCTTTTGTCCCGAGCATTCGTAATCTTTTATAAAATGGTGAACCTTGAGTTGTATTTAATACTTCTGCTATCTCATGAGCTGTTTTTTGAGGACTGCGAGCATCGGAATAACCAAATAATTGAAATGCAATAGATGGATTGACGGCTCTTTGTGTACTATTTATTTTTGCAAAAATTTGTGCACATTTTACGATATCAAGATCAATGAATATTGTAATTATGACTTCGAAATCTTTTGGTGCAGAATCAAGTGCAGCACCCCTATGTTGACCATCAACAATACGGATGGCTCCTTTTTCATTTGATATTTTTATAATGCTTATTATCCCTCCTTCCATTTCGTCCCATTTCTCAATACATTCGGAATCGATAGTGACTATAACTGAATTTGGAAAAGTACAATCAGGTGTTTTTAAATAATCACGAATTGAATTTACCCTACTTTGATCAAGAGCTCTTTGATAACCTGCATATTTTGGAACTTGTAATGATTCAAGGCGTACTCTGTCAACCTCAGCAATAGAATATAAATCTGTAGCAGAGATAACGCCGACATACATATTCCATTCGGATTGATGTGTCTTTAATACATTAATATTAATAGTATTTTCCATAACAATTACCTAATAACTACTCCTCAACTTTTGGTAGATCTATTGTGGCCTTTTGTAAATCATCAAGTCTTTGATGTATTGATGGTATTGCTTCTTTATCCATCTTTAAACCTTGTTCATGAAGCCAAATAATTGATGCCCAGAGCATTAGGCAAATAAATAAAACAATACAAATAATCCAGATTAATTCTTTGGGTCGCGTTGATGGTTTAACAATATTACAAATAAATACACCATACGTAAACATTAAAAGTATTGGCCATGTAGTTGTTAATAATGGTGATAATGTTATATCTGTTTCTCTAACATGTAAACGTAAGTATGAGGAACCGGATATTGCTAACGATATAGTACCGGTAATAAGATATATATCAAAATTTGGCAATGATGCTATTTTAAAACTATCATGAAATGTCCAAACTGTAAAAAATGATAAGTATGTGATAATGATACCACCCAGGTTTGCAAATAACCAAAATAAGTATTCTCCTGGTCGCTTTTTTAGTACGTCAAATAATTGGTTCCATTTCATATTTAACTCCGATATGATTATAATTGAATAGAAAATTGAAAATATTATTTCTTATTATGATAATGATAAAAACATTGTTTTATTAAAATATTGCAGATTCATTTAAATACAATTTATTATAAATTTTATTTTTGTCGGACAGTATCATCGGTCCACAACCCCTTTTTTATCCTTTCTTTCTTAATTTTTGATGGGAATAATTGGTTATAATTCTTTCTGTAATTAATCAGATGTTCTTTCTCTTCATTCAGATTGTGAAATCTAGAAATTATATCCTCAATCGGACCAATTTCGCATCCGATCCATCTTCTTTTTTTAATTTCAGAAACAACATATGTTGTACCAGCACCTCCGAATGGGTCGAATACTATGTCACCTTCATTCGACGCCATTTCAATGACTCTATCTAATAACTTTATTGATAACTCGTTAGCACCATCCCTTTTCTTATATTTAGCATGTCTAACAGGTGGAATATCATACCACACATCTGTTAAATTTATACCCTTTGGATTCATTTTATCTTTATACCCACCATAGTCTTTAATATCACCATAACAAGTGTTGCATACTTGCATAGGTAGTCTATCGGGATGAAAAGTTTTTGGTTTATCACCTTTTACATAGTAAAGCAATGAATAATGAGAAGGATATAAACGACTAGTTATTGGAAGGCCAAACTTAATATCAGCTGCTATCCAATGTCTAAATGTGAGCCTAGAATCTAATATGTTAGAAATATTTTTATTCCATCTTGGTAAATTCCAGATGAATATACTTCCGCCATGAACAAGTATTCGACAACATTCACTAAGCCATTGCTCACACCATTGTAAATATTTTTCTTCTTTCAAATTATCGTCAATTTTCGATGGATAAAGCTTGTTTAAATTGAAAGGTGGATCTGCAAAAATTAAATCTATCGAATCATTTTCGATACTTTTCATTAAATCTAAACAGTTACATTTATAAAGACTACCAAGAGAAGTTCTATATCTAATCCTTTGATCTGAAATCGTATTTCGTTTTACTTTTTTTTGCTTTTCAATAATTTTCGAAAATTTATCAATATTGTTTCTAATTATCTCTATGATTTCACTATTTATAAGACCCATTTGAAGCATTAATTTCTCTTCAGTTAGTTTCTTCATTTTGCATACAATGTTTAAATCATCACCTGAAGGTAATAAATTTTTTTCGTTATAATAATTTAACCTAGAAACAGGTATTCCGCTCTCCGGAATATGTCAACATAGATGTCGCTTGAATTGAATTTTATGCTGCATTACT
>CAYRGX010000067.1:0-11578 GCA_964423905.1 uncultured Leptospirales bacterium
GCCGTCCTCGAACGGTTACCTACTTGGTCTTGCACCGGATGGGGTTTACACTGCCGCTTACCTTACGGGAAGCGCGGTGAGCTCTTACCTCGCCTTTTCACCCTTACCCCTCGACTTGCCTCGGCTTCGCTCGGCACAAGCCGCCCGGAGGAGGCTCGTACCCGGCTTCAGTAACGCCGAGGGGCGGTATGTTTTCTGTGGCACTTTCCATCACCTCACGGTGCCCGGGTGTTACCCGGCATCCTGCCCTGCGGTGTTCGGACTTTCCTCACCGCGGCATTGCCGCGGCGCTGCCGCTTGTTCCCCTCGATGGAAGGGATGGCAGGTATCGGCATTTTTTTCAAGCAAAATAAATGGGTCGACAGTGCTTGACACGGACGGGCCCCCTTCGTATGCTTATCGCAGAGGATCTATCGATGCCAGATTTACCTGACGATACGCTCGTCATCGCCGGACGCGCGTTCACCTCGAGGCTGTTCCTGGGAACGGGCAAGTTCTCGTCGATCGACGTCATGAAAAAGGCCATTGCGGCCTCGGGCACCGGGATGGTGACCGTGGCCCTGCGCCGTGTCGACCTGGATAATCCCGGGGACGACATGCTCGCCGCGGTCACGGCCGACCCGTCCATCCAGCTCCTGCCCAACACCTCCGGCGCCAGGGACGCGGACGAGGCGGTGCGCCTGTCGCGCATATCCCGCGAGATGGGATGCGGCTCCTGGGTGAAGCTCGAGGTCACGCCCGACCCGCGCTACCTCCTCCCGGACCCGGTCGAGACGCTCAAGGCCGCCGAGATCCTCGTGAAGGAGGGATTCACCGTGCTGCCGTACATCAACGCGGACCCGATTTTAGCGAAGCGCCTGGAAGAGGCTGGCACCGCGACGGTCATGCCCCTGGGCTCGCCCATCGGCTCGAACCGGGGCGTGCGCACGCTCGACAGCATACGCATCATCATAGAGATGGCCTCGATCCCGGTGGTGGTGGACGCGGGGCTGGGCGCGCCCTCTCACGCTGCGCAGGCGATGGAGCTCGGTGCCGACGCGGTCCTGGTGAACACCGCCATCGCCGCCGCTGACGATCCCGCGCTCATGGCCGCGGCCTTCCGCGCGGGAGTGGAGGCGGGCAGGCTCGCGTGGCGCGCGGGCAGGGCCGCGGAGCGCGAGGGGGCCCACGCGTCGAGCCCGCTCACCGGCTTCCTGAGATGATGCCATGTTTTCCGAACAGCTGAACAACGGGGCGTGGGAGCGCGCCCGCGATGCGATTTACTCGGCCACGGCCGACGATGTCCGCCGCGCGCTCGACGCGCGGGACGGGGCCGCGGGGGACTTCCTCCCGCTTTTTTCCCCGGCCGCCGACGAATTCCTCGAAAAAATGGCGCAGAGGGCGTCCCGCGTGAGGCTCCAGCGATTCGGCCGCGCCATGCAGCTTTACGCGCCGCTGTACATATCCAACGAATGCACGAACGCATGCCTCTACTGCGGGTTCAGCGCGAAGAACAAAATCACGCGCGTCACGCTCGGCATGGGCGACGTGCTCCGCGAGGGGGAGGCCCTGCGCGAGGCGGGATTCCGCCACATACTGCTTCTCACCGGCGAGGACCGCAGGGCCGTGCCGGTGGAGCGGCTCGCGGAAGCCGCGTCCATGCTGCACAGGAGGTTCGCGTCCCTCTCGATAGAGGTCTATCCCATGTCGGCCGAAGAGTACGCGCTCCTGGGCCGTTCCGGCGTGGACGGGCTCACCCTGTACCAGGAGACCTACCACCGGGGCACGTACGCGGAAATGCACCCCGCGGGGAAAAAGCGCGATTACGTCTGGCGGCTGGACGCGCCCGACAGGGGCGGCATCGCCGGGTTCCGGCGGCTGGGCATCGGCGCGCTCCTCGGGCTCGCGGATTGGCGGGTTGACTCGTTCTTCACCGCGCTCCATGCGCTCTACCTTTCGAAGACCTACTGGAAGAGCATGGTGCAGGTGTCGTTTCCCAGGATGCGCGCCGCCGCGGGCGGGTTCGCACCGCCCGTGACCGTGACCGACCGCGACCTCACGCACCTGATCTGCGCGATGCGCCTGTTGCTTCCCGACGCGGGGCTGACGCTTTCCACGCGCGAACCGGCCGCGCTCAGGGACAACCTGGTGCCGCTCGGCATCACCATGATGAGCGCGGGATCGCGCACGGACCCGGGCGGGTACGCGGGCGACGCGCACGCGGAGGGGCAGTTCCACGTGGAGGACGGCCGCACCCCCGCCCAGATCGCCGCGATGCTCGCGGAAAAGGGCTTCGACCCGGTGTGGAAGGACTGGGACCGGGACTTCATAGAGGCTCCCCTCGATACTTAGCGCTCGCCTCGATACAGCTGCCGGTTATCCACTGCCTGGATTTGGTTTGCCTTGATGCCGGCAGCCACTCGGCGAGCGAGACGTGTTAGATGCTCGCCTCGATACGCCCCATCTGGTCACTCGATGACCGGCGGCTCAAACAAATGAAGCGTGTCGATCGCTCCCCGAGTGCGCCCCGTATCCGGGGCGTGTATCGAGGGGAGCGATTGTCCGGATGGTGATTTCTTTTCTATCCCATCCGCCGGGGCGTACCGATATATAATCTAAGAGACTGCGACGGGGTGGAGCGGAGATGAAGAAGCTATATTCTACGACAAGATCGATATCGGGGCGGGTATATCCCCCCCTCGCCGCGGCGGTCCTGTGCCTGGCGCTCGGCCTCGTGCTGTCGTGCAGCACGACGGGCGGGAAGCCCGACGCGAAAAAGGGCTACGCCTTCGACGAGGTGTGGGGATACCTCATGGCGGGAGAGGAGGGGCTCTACCGCCCGTCAATGCCCTTCACGGACGTGGTCCACTTCTGCGCGTTCCCGTCGCAAAACGGCTCGCTCAGGGGCGTGCCGAAGCGCTCGTCGGTGAGCGTGCCCCGCAGGGTGCGCGTGCATCTCTGCATCGCCGAGCTCTACTACCCCGCGGTGACGCGCCGCTGCCTCGCGCCGAAGAGCGCGGAGAAGGCGCGCCTGATCGACGACATCGTGAAGGCGTCGAAGCACTACGACGGCATCCACATCGATTTCGAGACGGTCCCCGACAAGGACGCGGCCGCGTACCACGAGTTCCTTTCCGACCTGGGAAGGCGCCTCGAGAACGGCAAGATACTGAGCGTGGCCGTGCCCGCGCGCTACCGCTGGTTCGGCGGCCCGCACGACTATGCGGCCATGTCGCGCCTCACGGACCGCATCGTGATCATGGCCTACGGCGAGCACTGGATCTCGAGCGGCCCGGGACCCATCGCCTCGCTCCAGTGGTCGGGACGCGTGGCGTCGTACGCGCGCCGCGTCATCCCGCGCGAGAAGCTCATCATGGGCATGCCGCTCTACGGTCTCGCCTGGCCCGAAAAGACCATCCGCCGCACGTACCGCTACCCGGACGTGCAGAGGCTCCTCCGCGAAACGCGCGCCCGTTCCACGGTTCACGACGGGCAGGTGCCCTACGTGGAGTACACCGAGCACATCAAGGTGAAGCTCTTCTACGAGGACAACGAGTCGCTGAAAAAGAAGCTCCGCGTGTACCGGGCCGCCGGCGCCGACGGCGTGGCGTTCTGGCGCATCGGCCAGGGCCCCGCCGACTTCTGGGCCAACGTGAAGTCTTCCGGCGCCTCGCACGTGTCGGTGTCGGACGAGTGACGCGCGGGCGGCATCCTGTCAATTTTTCGATTGTAATGAGTGGGATATACGCCGCGCCGCCCTTCAGCGCGCCGCGTTCACGACAATCCTTCCGCGGGGGACATGCAATGCCGAATACACATCGTGATGAATTCCCGTCGCACGGAGGCGCACCGGGCGCGTACCGCGGTCGCGGCGTCATCGCCGCGTTCATCGTCGCAGCCTGTCTCGCCGGTGCCGCCGTTCCGGCCGGCGCGAAAGACGGGTTCATGGACGATTACTTCCGGGCGAAGAACCTCGACGCGACCCTGGTCATATGCTCCCTGAAAACGAAAACCGAGTATGCGCACAACGAACGCCGCGCGGGTAAGCGCTACCCGTGCGCCTCCACCTTCAAGATACCGAACTCGCTCATCGCGCTCCGCGCCGGGGCCGTGAGGGACGAGAACGAGATCATCCGCTGGGACGGGAAGAAGAGGGACTTCCCCGCGTGGAACGCCGACCAGAGCATGAAGACCGCGTTCGCCGCGAGCTGCGTCTGGTTCTACCGGGAGCTCGCGCGACGGGTGGGGATGAAGGCCTACCGCGCGGCCCTGAAGGAGCTTGGCTACGGCAACATGAAAACCGGGCCCGCGGTCGACGCGTTCTGGCTCGACGGGAGCCTGAGGATATCGGCGCGCGAGCAGGTCGCGTTCCTGAAGGCGTTTTACGGCGAGGAGTTTTTATTCGAGAAACGGCATTATGCCATGGTGAAGCGGATCATGCGCGCGGAATCGGGCCCGGGGTATTCGATCCTGGCAAAGACCGGTTCGTATCAGGGCCCGGCCGGGCCCACGGGCTGGTACGTGGGGTACGTGGAGACCCCGAACGACGTGTGGTTTTTCGCGCTCAACTTCACGGTCCGCGACGCCTCGCAGCTCGCGCTCAGAAAGGAGGCGGTGCGCGAGGCGTTGGTCCGCCTCGGCATCGTCCGCTGACCGCGAGTATATCCCCATTCCATTTTGGCTTGACTTTCCGCACGGAACGCGATACACCCATCTACGGCGAGTTGCCGCTTTCCTCCGCCGCGGCGATCGAAAGACACCGGAGGCACCACCCATGCAGAAGTACGCGGTAATCGGGCTCGGCAATTTCGGCATGCACATCGCGAAATCGCTGAAGGAATACGGCAGCGAGGTCACGGGCATCGACATCAGCAGGGATACGCTCCTGATCGCGAAGGACTATCTTTCGCATTCGCTGAACGGCGACGCCACGGACGCGTCCTTTCTCCAGTCGGTGTCGCTGAAGGACCTCGACGGGGTGCTGGTCAGCGTCGGCTCCGACACCGAGGTGAACACGCTCATCGCCATCCGGCTGAAGGAGGCCGGCGTGAAGCGGATCATCGTGTGCGCGCACTCGGAGACCCAGTGCAAAATACTCGAGCACCTGGGGATCACGGACGTCATCTTCCCGCAGCGCGACGTGGCCGCGCGGATCGGCAAGACGCTGTCGATGAAGAACGTGCTGGATTACATTCCCCTCGCGGGAGAGTACGTGGTGATGAACATCCAGCCGCCGAAGAGCTTCATCGGGAAGAACATCCGCGACCTGCAGATCGGCGCGCGCTTCCAGTGCCAGATACTCGGCATCAAGTTCCTGCAGGGCAACGAGCGGTGGGACCCCGACTCCCCCGAGTGGGAGAACATGAAGATCGCGCCGACCGCGAACGACGTGATCCCGGACCACTCGGTGCTGCTCTTTCTCGGGAGGAAGTCCGACCTGAAGCGCATCCAGGAGCTCGACTGATCGACGGGGCGCCCGCGCGGTAAAGTGCTTGATTTTTCCGGGAGCACGGTGGTATCCATTGTACGGGTGGTCCCGCCACCGCGCCCGGGACGCCGGGTCGTGATTCAATCAAAAAACAGGATATGGGGGATTCATTCAATGAAAATCGACGCGAAGAAGATCGTAAAGACAGTTGCAAAGGCGGGCTTTTACGTGATAAGCAGGGCCGTGGGGTTCGGCCTGCTCGGGCTTGTCGTCAATATTCTATTGCTCGTTTTTCTCCGTTCGGAGATGGCTGCCGTCATAAAGATGACACCGGGCGGCGGCATGGCCGAGGCCGGCGGCTCGGGGGTTATCGCGATCATATTCATTTTCGTGCTCATGATCGCATACTGGCCGATAACGCTCATGATCGTGGGGTTCGGCATCGTGTTCCCGGTGCTGTACTTTCTCAAGGGAAAGCAGCACGGCATACAGAAGGCCATTCAGTACATCGTCGGCGACAACCGCGACTTCATCATGGAGTACACCGTCGACCGCCTCATCGCGCACGTGAAAAAGGCCACCGGCGTGGCCGACAAAGTGGACGCCACCATTTCGAAATCAAGGCTGCTGGAGCTCCTGCCCGCGTTCCTCAAGAAGATGGACACCATGCCGCGGCCCATGCGCATGGTCTTCAGGCTGCTCTACCGGAAAGTCGACCTCGGCGGCATTCTCACCAGGATCGTCCAGGAGCAGCAGGGCGGCGACGACGCCCAGATCAACTTCGACCTGCTCGCGCAGATCGCCAAGGAAAAGGCCGCGGACAAGCTCGAGGAGAAGCTCCTCGCCCCGAGCCTCACATGGTTCGCCATTCTGGGCGGGGTGAACCTTGGGATATTCATAGTGCTGAAGATCGTGCTGTAGGTCTGTATTCGGCCCGGACTGCCTTGAAGTGCGAATGACTGCCACCTCGCGCAGGACGGATCAGCCAATCAGGATGTGTGCCAGCCGGTGCATGCTGCCCCGCGGATAACCCGGAGTGGATTAAACATATGATAAGGGTGCCATTCACATAGGCCCCCTTAACGATCCCCGTGCGGCCAGGGCGATGCTTTTTGCGATATCCTGCCTCGCTATCATAAGCATTATTAAAGATTTCAAAGGATAAATAATCTGGTAAGATTATATATCACTAATGGCTATCTCAAATCGTCCACCGCCAGGTGGACACCTTTTCAGCCAGCATGTCCGAATCGAGTCCCGCGAAGCGGGCGAGATGAGTTCTGGCGTTCTGGGTGCAGGGGTGGAGCCCCTGCTGCCCTTCTTTTGCTAAACTTTTCTTGGGCATGCAAGAAAAGTTTGAAAGCAATACCCTGGTCCGGGGTTTGCCAATGGGGATAGGCGAGAAGCCTACCCGGCGAATTATTAAATACTCGCCCCGCGGCATACCCGGCATTGCATTCTGTGGCGGTACGTAATCGATTCCGCATACGCCTCGCGTCCCTGATTGATATACGTGTTGCCACTAAAAAAATAAATAAATTTCACATAACCCGGCAGGGTACCCGTTCCGTTTCGACTTCGTTTCTGCTTCTATCCCGGGTGCGTGTCACGCGGGACGCTTTCCGTGCGACGGGATTGAATTCGCGGGGGATATATCCCAAAAAAATTTACGATCCGATCGATCCAGCCGTATTATAAGCGGCGCGCACCGGCGTGTGCGCCGGAGTGAATACCATGAAGGGGAGATGGGGAATTGCCTTAACGATGGGCTGCAACGGCGGTGCGCTTTCGCTGCGGCATTCCGTTATTTCGACACGCTTTTTACTGTTGACGGCAATGAGCCCAATAATTATATTATAATTAAGAAATACATACGGTTCGAATGGGATCAATCAAAATCATCGGAAAATGTCAGGAAGCATGGCATCTCATTTAACGAAGCGCAGTCAGTGTTTTACGATATTTGTGCGCGTGTAATTCATGATCCGGATCATTCATTCGATGAGGAGCGGTTTATTATTCTTGGAATGAGCAACAGGCTTGCACTAGTCTCTGTTGTTCATTGTTATCTGGCGGAAGATGAGATCATCAGAATAATATCGGCTCGAAAAGCGACGAAATCCGAACGAAAACAATATATGGAGTTGTTGAAATGAGAAAGGAATACGATTTCAGCAAATCAGCCAGGAATCCATATTGCAAGAAACTGAAGAAACAGATTACCATTCGAATAGATGAAGATACGATACATTATTTCAAATCTTTATCTGCCGAAACAGGTATACCGTATCAAAATCTAATGAATTTGTATCTGACAAATTGCGCGAATACACACAAGAAATTAAAGATACGCTGGATGTAATTTTGAAAGTAAATAGCGATAGGCGTTCCATGAAATGAGAGCTCAGACGCGGTTTCTGTAGCGATCCGTTTGAAAGAATATTTCGCACGAGAAACCGTCCGATTCCATGATGGTCAGTGACCCGCCTAATTGGAGCTCGATGATATTCCGCATGATCAGCATGCCCACACCGGGAGGGGCCGAACGGTCGATTCCCGACTGCAGCCCGGCGCCATTGTCCCTGTAGTGCACCACGATGCCGCCATCAGATCCGGCGATGTCCAGCTCGATGACGTTATCGCGCCTCCCGTGGAAGGCATGCTTCAAGGAGTTCGATATGAGCTCGTTCAGCACCAGCCCGAAGGGAATGGCAGTATCGACGGACAGGCTGATGGGCTCGCCGGTGAATTCGAACGAAACGTCGCCGCCTGGCACCTTCAGTATTTCCAGCGCGTACGACGAGAGGGCATTGACATAGTCCCCGATATCGATGTGGGTGAGGTCCATCGATTCGTAGAGCTTCTGGTGGACGAGGGCCATCGACTTGATCTTCATCTCGACGTCCCTGAAAATGTCGGCAAATCCCTCGTTGCCTTCCTTCGATGCCGTCAGGTTCAGGATACCGGATATCACCTGCATGTTGTTTTTCGTCCGGTGATACAGCTCTTTCAGAAGGACCTCCTTTTCCCTGAGGGACTTGCTGAGTTCCCCGGTCCTCTGCGCGACCAGGTCTTCGAGGTGCTCCTTGTGGGAATGAAGCTCCTCCTCGATCCTCTCCCGCTCCTCGATTTCCGCCTTGAGCATGGTATTGGCTTCATCGAGTGAATTCCTTTCACACTCGAGCTTTTTCTGCCGCTCTTCAAGCCCCTGCTTGTATTTGCTTCTCGCGGTTTCGTACCCGAAGGTCAGCAGAATCAGGAGCAGCTGCACCAGGGCGTGTCTGATCATAAATGGAACGGGATACTGGTATCCGGTACCGGAAAGACGTATATAGACAAAAACTCCGACGCTGACGATCAAGGTCGATGCCGCCCATGCCAGTCCCTCCCGCTTGCCGAACAGAAAGAACGCGACCGATGGAATCACGAAATACCACAGGCTTGATCCGCCCTCATTGACGCCGGTATACACCCAGTAAATGGCCAGGGAAGACATGACGAAGAGCGCAAGCCTGAAATACCATTTTCCCTGTTTGACATACCTGAGACGGATTATTGACGAGATCATCAATACACACAGGAGCAGATCCGAGATGCCGAACGTGTATTCCCCTTCTTTTAGCTTTACATAACCAAAAAAGGTTATGAAGGGAATGACGATTGAATTGAGGATGATGAATATCGCCCGCCGGGCGCGCTCCTCCGAATCGATGTCGGCACGGTGGATCAGGATGTCGTAGAGGAATTTCGAAATATTGTTAATAAATTTCATGTTTTTCGTGAAATCGAACGTCCGCCGGGAAGCGTAAATATCCCATGTCAAAGGACGTAACCCGTTACGTTGAATATACATCATGGATCGCCTGCCTGCAACACCTTAATCCATTTTATATTCCGGTTTTTGAGGATCACTCGCTTTCCACGTGAAATTGGGGGATATACCCGCCGGTTTCGGGACCTCATGTGGTATCGATGCGTATCGTTTTTCCTGAAGTCTCTTTTGTCGCACAGCGGGTCCCTCGGATCTCGTGCTGACATGCATGCGAAGCCAGGTTCATAGCTTCATGTCATATCCGTCAGGGAAGGCGTAGCGTGTTTCCGGGGAAAAGCTTCTATCACACGTCCCGTTCATGTAATTCAGGTTGAATCCGGGAGCCGCAAATATGCAGAAGCGTGACAGATGGCGATACCGGGCCTCTATACTTTCTTTCCAATATAAAATACATACCCGTAATATTCTTTATACTTGTTATAAAGCTCGGCTCCATACTTTTCGTATTTAACGAATTCTTCGGCGGATTTATTGCCTTTGTATTTATCCAGAAACATTTTCTGTGCCGTAATTTCCGGGACAAAAAAATTGTCGATCCAGCACTTTTCAGGCAAAATGAACGACGCCTTAACAACATAGCCCGCTTTTTGCATCTGGGCGATTTTATTCGGAATGGTGTCTATTTCGGGATAGGCATCATTCCAAAAATTAAATATTTCCTCTGGTCGTTCATCCGTAAACCACGACGCTTCAGTAACGGCTACATGGCCGCCTTTTTTCAAAAACTTATTCCAGTACTTCATTCCTTTTTCAAAACCGATATTATAGATTGCTCCTTCACACCAGATAAGGTCCAGTTCATTCGATTGAAAATCAAGCTTGTCCATTGAACCGATAACGCCCTTAACCCTGCTTTGAAGGTTCAATTTCCGTGCATTGTCATTCAGCTTGTCGATGAAGCCCGGGAATAGGTCGATGCCCGTAATATTCCCTGGGGTGTTTTGAGCCAGGACTATGGTTTGACCTCCGGTACCGCAACCGAGATCGGCGATGCTTGAATTTTCGTGCAGGTTATCAATAAAGTTTAATGCCCTTATCGTCGCTTCCGGGCTTCCCGGCCCCTGGCGATCCATGCTTGAAAAATATTCGCAAATTAATGCAACGTCAAAATCGTGAATGGTATGCTCTTTATCGCTCATTTTGAGTTTCTCCAGGAATTTCTAAATTGAATAGTTTTGTAATCGCTCTCGTCTCTTTGTTATGAAGCCGCTCTTCCGGTAAAGAGATATCTGTTTTCTCTTTAGCGGTAAGGTGAATAATCTTTTGCTATATACTATTATATGTCAATTATTTGCCAATTTTCTGAATATTTCTTCAATCTGTTTTTCTTCGAAGATATAGTGTATCGTATATTCAAGCGTTCCATGAACGATTTGTTTTAAAAATCTACGGGCAGCAACAGGGATTGGGAATAGTCGCAATGCTTGTTGCGGGGCATGGGGCGTCTCATTGTTTGCTTTTCTTTCAGTAAGGTGCGAATCTTTTACATTTGAAATTTTAATTTTTTAATTTTTAAACTTTTACCACACCCTTGTTAGGTGAAGCGGCCGAATGGATTAAAGTATATTCGCTTTGAGACACGGATGCCGAAAGCTGAGAGATAAGTATTTTTATAAATCGCCATATATTCAAATTTCTATAAAATAGTAGATTTATTAAAACTACACATTTTGTTTTTAATAACGAGTATACATCCAAAGATTGGAAGAATATATGCTGCAATAAGGAATATCCATTTTGATATGGTAAATATATTTGCGCAACCAGCGATGAAAGTTAATTCTCTTGGATAATAATGAAGCATTATGATAATAGAAATATTTTCAAGAATATCAAAACAACCAGCTAATAAAGGAATATATCTAAATTTAAAAATAAAACTATTTTCCATTGAAGCTTTCTTTAAGAGAAATATTATCAGGAAGGTAAAAAATAGTGAATAAATAATTGCGAATAGATTATCATATAAGTAGACAACTGTACCAAGATTTCTTCCGTGTTCAGTTAAGGATGAAAATAATTGATAAATCTCATTAACGCTATAATTGAACCGCATATCTAATGGTTTTTCTGGTGTATAACCTGATACTATCGGGAAGATAATAAATATCATAGATAATTGTACTGGAATATATAGTAGGGCGAGTATTAGAACGCTTCTTCCTGTTGCAAATTTTGACATTTTTTCAGAGCGTGATTGTATTTCCATAAAATTTCCATTAATTTATTGCATTCTAATATTGCCCGTCACGATGGTAAGCCAAAGTTTGTTGGCAGTTTCACTTAACGATCTTATGACAATATCAATTCATATTTGCATTTAATACGGAGATGGTTCA
>CAYRGX010000068.1:0-11427 GCA_964423905.1 uncultured Leptospirales bacterium
CGTATTCCCACTCGTACAGGGCCTTGGACTCGTCCAGCCCCTCGTAGCACTGGAGCCTGATCAGGTCCATTCCCAGGGACGAGGCCACGCATTTGCCGAGCTCGGTCTTGCCCACGCCGGCCGGCCCCTCGACCAGGACGGGCTTTTCCATCCTGAGGGCCAGGTACACGGTCGTCGCGATCTCGGGAGAGGCGATGTACTTTTCACCGGCAAGTCCGTTGATGGCCATTTCCACGTTCGAGTACATCTCAATCACCCCGTTCGGTATCGATACGGGCCTGGGCGCATGCCCCGCGGGCCGTAATATCATACAAAAACAATGCTCCTTTTTGGCAAGGATAATTTTACGGGAGGGCGGCGGGGCATAGTAATTGACCGTGGCGGGGCGCCGTGCGATCGTTGACCATGACGTTATCGGGATATACATTCCCGCGGGCGGGAGAGGGTTCGTGACCGTTAATAAGACTATCTGCGCCGCCGCCGTTCTTCTTTTCGCGGGGTTCATGGCGTGGCTCCTCTGGCCCCTCGCGGACGCTCGCTGGGCCATTCGGGAAGACCGCGCCATGCTCGAGCGCAAGCGCGAGTACCTCGATCGGCTCCGCCGCGAACCGCGCGACGCCTCCAGTCCGAACGTGGTGATCATACTCGCCGACGACCTCGGCACGCAGGACATATCCCTTTATGGCGGGACCGTACCCACGCCCCGCATCGACGCGGTCGCGCGGGAAGGCGTCGTGTTCACCTCGGCGTACTGTGCATCCCCGATCTGCAGCCCCTCGCGCGCCAGCCTTTTGACCGGCCGGGCGCCCCAGCGCTATGGTTACGAGTTCCAGCCGATGACGCGCTACCCGCGCAACCGCCTCGAGTATACGGCATACCGCCTGTTCGTGAATACGGGGCGCATGCGCCTGGCCCCCGTGGGTCCGGTACCGCGAGCCGTGGACATCCGCGAGCAGGGCCTGCCCCTGACGGAAATCACCCTGGCCGAGGCCCTCGGGAACGCGGGCTATCGCACCGGGATCGCCGGGAAGTGGCACCTGGGGTACGGCGGTCCGCGCGTTCCCGAACGGTTCGGCTTCGATTTCCAGTACGGCTTCAACGAGGCGTTCTCGCTCTACGCGCCGGTGGACGACCCGCGCATGGTGAACGTTCCGCTGGACGACTTCGCCGACCGTCATATCTGGTCGGGCGGGAGGGACGGTCACTGCGCAATCCGGCGCGATGGCCGCGTGGTGAAGGAGAGGGAATACCTCACGGACGCGATCGCGCGCGAGGCGGTAAATTTCATAGGGCTGAACCGTAACAGGCCCTTTTTTCTTTACGTATCGTTCAGCGCGCCCCACACGCCGTTCCAGGCGCCGCGAGAGCTCTTCGAACGGGCGAACGGCAATGGAAGGAAGAAGCGGGCCTATGCCGCGATCATCACGTCGCTCGACAACGCGGTGGGCCGCATCGTGGATGAGCTCGACCGCCACGGCCTTTCCCGGAATACGCTCGTGTTTTTCGCCAGCGACAACGGCGCCGCGACCTACACCGGCGCGCCGGAGGAAGGCGTTCTTAAAAGCGGGAAGTTCAGCTATTTCGAGGGAGGCCTGCGCGTGCCCATGGCCCTGCGGTGGCCGGCCGCGGTGAGGCCCGGGACGGTGGAACCCGCGCCGGTGAGCCTCATGGACGCGTACATGACCTCTGTCGCGGCCGCACGCTGCCCGCTCCCCGGCGACAGGGCCTATGACGGCGTGGATCTCGTGCCGCATGTAACCGGCCGTGCCGCGGGCCCGCCCCACGATACACTCTGCTGGCGTGACGGGCGGATACGCGTCATACGCAGGGGCGGCTGGAAACTCATTATCGACGGGTACACCGGCAGGGAGTTTTTGTACGATATACCCGCCGACCCTTCGGAACGGCGCAACCTCGCGGGTTCCCGCCCTGACATCGTCACTGTACTGAGGGAGACGCATACCCGGTGGGAGAGGGAAACGGCGCGCCCTCCCCGATGGCCCCACGTGATGTTCTATCGTTTCACGATCGACGGGGAGGATATCCTGTTCCCACTGTGACGGGGGTTATGCGCCCATGACTCCTGATGCGCTGGATGGGCCATTGCCGGTATTCAGCCGCCTGCACCCGGAGATCATGGAAAAACTATTGACCTCTTGAAATATTTATACTACCATTATAATGGCGGTGCAGGAGGGTATTGAAACGGCCAGCCATGACACAGATACTGCGGCGGCATGCCTGCAGGGGAGGGCGGTTACGGATTTGCATTTTCAGCCGTTAAAGGACGACCGCGGCAGGTTCTACCGTGGGATTCGTGTCTGCCTCTCGGTCGCGGCGATCGTACTGTGCCTCGCGTTTTCAAGCGGTTGCGTAAAAACGAGCAATGCCTCCGCGATGAAAGGGTACCTGGATCTCACGGGATACGAATTCGACGAACTGAATATTGGCGAATTAAAAGGCCAATGGGAATTTTACCGGGGCGTCATTCTATCCCCGGAAGAGGCCAGGCGCACGTCCCCGCCGGAATACTTCACCCTGCCGGGGCTCTGGGAAGAGCTGGTCATCGGCAGGGGGCCCAGGGATCCGAACGGGAGCGCGACCTTAAGGCTACGGGTCAGGCTTCCCGATACGATGGAGGAGATCGCGATCCGCATACCTGAAATGAACTGTGCCTACGCGCTGTGGATCGACGGGGTGAAGAAGTTCGAGGACGGCGACGTGCTTGCGCCCGGTCCGTCGGAGCTACGCCACTCCGGTCCCCGCCTCGTAAGGTTTCAGCCGCTCGGCCGGGAGACTGAGATCGTCTTCCAGATATCAAGCTACAACGACAACCGGAGAGGCATCCAGTACCCGATCTTCATCGGTGCCGAGGTGGACATGACCAGAATCCGGAGAGCGGGTCAGCTCATCGACGCGGTCATTTTTGGGTTTCTCTTCTTTGCGGGACTATATCACGTGGGCCTCTTTATCGGTCGGCGAAAGGAAGAGGCTGCCCTCCATTTCGGGATATTCTGCCTGCTCATTGCGATCAGGGTCATGAACGTCAGCGAGAACATCATCGATACCCTCTTCGAACACATTAGCTTCGAAACTGGCGTGCGTCTCGAACACATGACGATGTACCTCGGCATGCCGTCGATTTCGCTTTTCATAAGGGCGCTCTATCCCAAAGAGGTATCCCGCACGTACGTGTATTCGATACTATCCATCGGCGCGATCGCCGCCGTGCTGACATTCATGCTTCCACTGCATCTCTCGGGAAGGATGATCTTTCCCTACCAAGTGGTCATGCTCGGTTGCATCACATACATTCTCGTTGCGCTTTCCCTCGCAACCGCAAGGGGACGTGAACTCTCCATTGCCCTTCTCGTTGGCTACGTTCTGCTCTCAGCGACCGTCGTTCACGACATCCTGAACGACATGAAGTTCATCGATACATTTTACCTGGTCCCGTTCGGCATGTTCTCCCTGGTACTTTTCCAGTCATATATCCTTTCAATGCGTTACAACTATGCGCTGGACCGGACCGAGAGGCTCAGGGACGAGCTCGAGAGGCGCAACTGGGTGATACAGGATTACTCGGAGAATCTCGAGCAGATGGTGGAACTGCGCACGCGGGTCATCATGAACCAGAAGAGGGACCTCGACGAGCAGGTGGTGATGGCCGAGAAAATCCAGCAAGCCATACTCCCCTCGGTAATGCCTGCGATGGACGTGGCGGAGATGGATTACCGTTACGTGCCCGTCATGCAGATCGGCGGGGATTTCCTGGATTACTCGTACAGCCAGTCGCGCGGCCTCGCGCTCGTGGTATGTGACGTTTCGGGGCACGGTATATCCGGCGCCTTCCTCGCTTCGATGGTGAAAATGGCCCTCTCGCAGATGTGGGACGCGCACTTTGACGACCCGGTGGGCCTGCTTTCGTCCATCAGGGCAAGCATGCAGGGGAAGCTCGGGGGGCATTTCATTTCCGCGATAGCGGTGCACGTGGACCTTTCGTCGGGCGAATTCCGGTGTTCCAGCGCGGGGCACCCCCCGGCACTGGTTTCGAGGCCGGACGGTTCGGTGGACGTGATCGAGCTGAAGGGCAGCGTTATTTCGGATTTTTTGCCCGCCAACTACATCGAACATCGGGGAAGGCTTGAGCCCGGCAGCACGATAATGCTGTACACGGACGGGATAACCGAAGCGCGCGACACGGCGAACGTCATGTTTGAAATGTCGAGGCTCGTCTCATCGGTGAAGGCACACAGCGGAGAGAGCCCCGGGCGGATATGCGATTCCCTCTATGCTGAAGTCAGGTCATTCATCGGCGAGACCGGACGTTTCGACGACGATATCACCCTCGTTGCGCTCCGGTACACGGGATGAGCTGTTCCCGCGCGCCCTTTACTTCGATTTCTTTCCCGGTCCCCTGAGCAGCGACTCGACCTTGATGGGTAGCCCGAAGATGTTCATGAATCCCGAGGCGTCACGCTGGTCATAGAGTTCGCTCGCGTCGAATGTCGCGATATCGGGCTCATACAGGGTTATCGGTGATTTCCTTCCGACAACCGCGCAGCCGCCCTTGTACAGCTTCACGCGGACGGTGCCGGTGACGTGCTTCTGCGTTTCGTTGATGAACGCGTCGAGGGCCTCCCTTCGCCTCGTGAACCACAGGCCGTTATAAACCAGGATCGCGTACTCAATTGAGAGCCTATCCTTCAGGTGCTGCGTGTCGCGATCGAGCGTAATCGCCTCGAGGTCGCGGTGGGCGGCGAGCAATACCGTTCCGGCGGGTGTCTCGTAGACGCCGCGTGACTTTATTCCGACCAGCCTGTTTTCCACGAGGTCGATCCGTCCCACACCGTTTTCACCCGCCATGCGGTTGAGCGTTCGCATGAGCTCGACCGGTCCCGTTTTCTTCCCGTCCAGGGAAACGGGATTTCCCTGCTCGAAACCGATCTCCACATAGGTCGGCCGGTCCGGAGCCTTTTCAGGCGCGCGGGTGAGGAGGAACATGCTTTCATCGGGTTCGTTGAAGGGATCTTCCAGTATTCCGCCTTCGTACGATATGTGCAGGATATTCCTGTCCATGCTGTACGGCTTGTCCTTGCTCACCGGGACGGGGATGCCGTGGGCCTCGGCGTAATCGAACAGCTTCGAACGGGAATCGAGGTCCCAGATTCGCCACGGCGCTATGATGTTCAGCTGCGGGGCAAGGGCCTTGAAGGCCATTTCAAAACGGACCTGGTCGTTGCCCTTGCCGGTCGCACCGTGACAGACGGCGTCGGCGCCTTCCTTGAGGGCGATCTCGACGTGCTTTTTCGCGATTACGGGACGGGCGAGGGACGTGCCCAGGAGGTAGCGGTTCTCATAGATCGCGTTCGCCTTCACGGCCTGGAACACGTACTGGGTTACGAATTCCTCGGTGAGATCCTCTATGAAGCACTTGCTCGCGCCGGTTTTAATCGCTTTTTCCTCGAGGCCGACAAGCTCTTCCTCCTGTCCCACGTCGGCGGCAAAGCACACTACCTCGCACCCGTAGGTGTCGATGAGCCATTTCACGATGATGGAGGTGTCCAGGCCCCCGGAATACGCCAGTACGACTTTTTTTACTTTCATTGCTTTCCTCTGATGGAGATTATTTCAGCATAAGGGCGCACATGATCGCCTTCTGCACATGGAGCCTGTTTTCAGCCTGCTCGAACACCACGGAATTTTTGGAATCGAGCACGTCACTGGCGATTTCCTCGCCCCTGTGTGCGGGGAGACAGTGCATGATCCTGCATCCCGGCTTGCATTTTGAAAGGAGACGGCTGTCGATTTTATAGGGCGAGAGTGCCTTTCTCTTGCGCGCGGCCTTGCGTTCTTCTCCCATGCTCACCCAGACATCCGTGTACACGTAATCGGCGTCGGCAGCGGCTTCTTCGATATTTGATGTGATGAGTATGCGGGCCCCGGTCCCTGCGGCAATGGCGCGGGCGGCCGAGACGATGTCCTCGTCGGGGCGGTAACCCGCAGGCGATGCGACCGCGATGGATGTCCCCAGGATGGCGGCGCACAGGATGAGTGAGTTGGCGACATTGTTCCCGTCGCCGATATAGGCGAGTCCCACTGATGCGGGGTCTCTGTGTATCTCGTAGATCGTGAAGAAATCGGCGAGTGCCTGGCAGGGATGGTGCGAGTCGGAAAGGCCGTTGATCACCGGGATCGTGGCGTGCCTGGCTAGTTCCGCAACCTTCAGGTGCTCGAAAGTGCGGATCATGATGCCGTTCACGTAGCGTGAGAGCACCATGGCCGTGTCCTTGATCGATTCACCGCGATGGAGCTGTATGTCGTCGCTCAGGAACAGCGCGTGACCGCCGAGCTGGGTGAGACCCACCTCGAACGATACGCGTGTCCTCGTCGAGCTTTTTTCAAAGATCATCGCGAGCGATTTTTTCAGGAGGAGGTTCGTTTCCCGGCCCCGCCGGGTGTTTTTTTTCAGATTGGAGGTCAGCTCGAACAGGCCGAGTATTTCTTCCCGGTTTAGATCGGTGACGCTCAGAAGATCTTTCGTTTTCAATACGGGTATCTTCACTTTTTCACGGCCTCCGCGCTCAATATATCGCCAAGTATCTTCAAGCCCGCACTGATGACGGGGGCGGGAATGTTCAACGGAGGCATGATCCTCACGACGTTTTCGGCCACGCAATTGATGACAAGCCCTGTCTCCAGGGCCCGCGCGACAACGGGTGCGGCCGGTACGGTAAGTTCGACCCCGATGTGCAGGCCGAGCCCCCTTATTTCTTTTATTATGGGATATTTCTGACGCATGGATTCAAGGGCCTTGATGAAAGCGGCGCTTTTCTCGTTTACGCGTTTCATGAAACCGCTCTTCTGAAGCTCGGAGAGGACTGCACAGACCGCGGCCGCTGCCGTGTGGTTACCCCCGAAAGTGGATCCGTGGCTGCCCTTCGGGAAGTACTCTGCGAGGAATCCCTTCACGTGGATGGCCCCGACCGGTATGCCTCCGCCAAGTCCCTTTGCCATCGTGATGATGTCGGGGACCACGTTGTAATGCTGGTAGGCGAATACCTGTCCGGTCCGGCCGATGCCGGTCTGGACCTCGTCGACGATGGTGAGGATATCGTTCTTCTGACACCAGTAGAACAGCTCCTTCACGAAGTCTTTGCTCGCGACGTTGATACCGCTCTCGCCCTGCACAAGCTCAAGCATCACGGCGGTAATGTCTTTGCTTTTTCTGAGCGCTTTTCTCAGTTCCTCGACGTCGTTGAACGGCAGGTATGTGAATCCCGGAACGATCGGGCCGAACCCCTCGTGGATTTTTTTCTGGGCAGTGGCCGACATGCTGCCGAAGGTGCGGCCGTGGAACGAATTCGTGAACGTGATGATCCGGAACCGGCCCCTGTCGTTCCTGAGCCCGTATCTACGGGCAAGCTTGATGGCGGCCTCGTTCGCTTCGGCCCCGCTGTTTACGAACAGGCTCTTTCCGGGAAATGACACCGAAGTCAGAAGGCGCCCGGCCTCGGCCTGTTCCCTGTTGAAGTAAAGGTTCGAAGTGTGCATGACCGCATCGATCTGCCGATGGAGGGCCCTCGAAAGGGCGGGGTGGGCGTATCCGAGGCAGTTCGTCGCTATGCCTGAGAGAAAATCCACGTAGCGGCGGTTGTCCTGGTCGTACAAATACGAACCCTTGCCGCGCACGAAGCAGACGGGCTGCCGATCCCCGTAGTTTTGAAAGAGGTGATCATTGTCGAGGGTGCGAATTTTTTGCAATTTTTTCGATTTCATCGCTTGGTCCGTTCAGGAATGCGCGTTTGTAAAATAAAAAACTCCGCAGCACCCCGGGCCGTCTATTGGATCAGCTCATGTGACGCACTGAAAACAATCGTCAGACAACCCGCGGTAAAAACCGGCGGAGTAATTATCGAGACCGTAACACGTTACGGTTTGATGACCATAAAAAACGGACCGCATACGTCAAGCAATTAATCTGTCCGGACGGGCCTCATAGGGTGGTGAGGGAACGCTTACAGGTGATAGCCTATGCCGCCGTACACGGTGAGCATCTGAAGCTGGCTGTTCATGAAGAAGAGAGCCTTGTACGATCCGCCGAACTGGAATTCTATCGGGTGCACGGTGAACTTGGCAAAAAGGCCCAGCGTGCAATAAAAGTCTGTCGAGGAAGCATGCCGGTGCTTGCCCAGGAAAGGATTGTATATGTTTTCGTAGTGCACTATCCTGCTGAACGAGGGGCCCATGCCGAGGTTGACTCCCGCCGAAAAAAACGATACGAACGGTACCTGCAGGGTCACGTTGGCGCTCGTACCCCAGATGGTCATGTTTTTTTTATACATGTTATAGTAGTTTACGCGGCTCGAATTCAGGTAGTCGGCCTCGAGTGAAACGCCGAACCACCTGGTTATATCGTAGCCGATATACGGATTGATATACTCGCGGTTGTCAAACTTACCGGCCCAGGATCCGATAAACCAGAACCCGCCGACGCGCGCGCCAAAGTTGAATCCGCGAATCGCGCCATAGAAGCCCTTGATTCCGGTTTTTGCGTATTTTCGGATATATTCGCGGTGGAACGAATCGACCTTTGACTCGCTGTCGGACGCGATTTCATCAATGATATCCTTGAGCTCGGCGCCCGTTTCGTCGCTTTCACGCCGGACGTTTTCAATCTTCCTGCCGGGGATGCTTATCAGCTTCAGGTTGATGACGATTTTCGTCCCCGCGACGCGACAGGAGCCTGATATCGCGTAATTCGAGTTTGGCTGGAGCGCTTTCAACGCTTCCCAGTATTCAGGGCTTCCTTCGGGGGAATCGATTTTAAGGACCGAATTGGTCCTGTTGACCTGGTACTTGCCCGTGATCTCGAGTTTGTGCGCGAGGGTGGTGGGTACGATATACGTATAGTATTGATAGTTGCGATCGTTTTCGTACCTTCGCGCTGGTCGTTCTTCGTTCTGTTCGCGGGGAGAATAACTGAAATCGTAAACCGTTACCGTGGCCTTCGGATTTTCGGCAAATACAGCCGTGGTGAGAATAAGTATCAAGGCGAGGGTATAGGTTATTCTTTGTATCATATGGTTGTGTATAATGTGCCCGATATCCCTACTATTATCGGGCGTCGGGGCACTTTTACCGCAAACAATGCTCCGAACATTGAAAGTAAAATAATAAAGATAAAGGTACCTGTCAACATGAAATTGGACAGGTATCGATCAAAAGGCTCTAAAAAAGCGTATCCGGATATTCATTTTCAGGTCGAATACTCGGCGTTGATTTTAACATAATCGATACTGAGATCAGTGGTGAGCACGGAGGCGGTTGACGAACCCATCCCGAGATCGATGAGGATATCGAACTTTCCGGTTTTCATAACCTCGACGAGCCTGCCGGTTTTAAACCCATCAGGCGTCCCGTTTTTCAAGAGTGATATCCCGCCAATCGATATGGAGATGCGTTCTTCGCTGACGTCGGCCCCCGAATATCCGGCCGCTGCGGCGATACGTCCCCAGTTTGGATCATTTCCAAAGAGCGCGGTCTTGACAAGCATCGATTTCGCCACGGCCCGGGCCGCTTTTTTCGCGTCATCCTCGCTCGCCGCGTTGATCACGTTCACGCGCACAATCTTGGTGGTTCCCTCGCCGTCGGATACGAGCATTTCGGCGATCCTCGATAGCAGGTACAACAGGGCGTTCCCGAAGGCGACGAGATCATCCCCTGAAAGCGGTTTATCCGATAGTGGCGACAGTATCAGAACGGTATCGTTGGTGGACATGTCGTTGTCGATGATGATCGCGTTCAGTGTCGTACTCACCGATTCCCGCAATATGCACTCGAGATCGGTACGATCCACAGGCGCGTCGGTCACGATGAAGCATAGCAGGGTGGCCATGCCGGGGGCAATCATTCCGGATCCCTTTGCGATTCCGGCGATGCGGAACCCGCCATTGACGGTTGAAAATTCCACGGCGATTTCCTTGGGACGCGTGTCTGTGGTCATAATCGCGCGCGCCAGGTCGCTTCCCGATCCGGTCGCGAGCCCTGAGACCAGTGCTCCATGGGACGCGATCATTTTTTCCGCGGGAAGCTGGCGGCCAATGATACCGGTTGAGGCCATGAGCACCGCTCCCTCCGGCGCGCCGATTCTTTCGGCGATGTCGCGCGTGATCGATTCGGCCGCACGCAGACCCTCGTCGCCCGTGCATGCGTTTGCATTGGTCGCGTTTACCGCGATGGCACGAATGTTGTTCCCTATCCGGGCGCGGCACAGTTTCACCGGGGCGGCGACGATCCTGTTGGTGGTAAAGACTCCTGCGGCAGAGCACGGCGCATCGGCCACCAGGAGACCGTAATCGAGCCTGCCGTCATATCGTATGCCACACTCGACTGCCGAATACGAATAACCCCTGACGTTTCCAAGCCCGCCCTGAAGTTCCTTCATCCCGTGATCCTCCGCGAAATAATTCTTGACTCTCTGCAATTACGATTGTACATTCTCTGACGGGGTTTCTGGGGGTCAATCCTATTTTCAAAGGGGGATGCGTGCTCGATTTCGTGGTTCGTCGTTGTGACAGGATTACCATAATAAAGCTTACGGGCGAATTTTTTCTGTCCAGTATCGACGAGGTCAGGGCACTATGGCAGCGGGAAATCGAAAGTTCCCCGGAGGTGATCGCGTTCGATTGTGCGAACCTCAACTTCATCGATTCGACCGCCATCGGCACGCTGGTTATGTTTCTCAATAATTCGGTGAAATGCCATATTACCATGGTGTTTATCGATCCTAGCGATGCCGTTAAAAAGATCTTCATGACTGCCAAGCTTAACCGTATTTTCACGATTATGACAGCTGAGGAATTCTCAAGCGAATTCGTCGCGGGCAAGTGAGTCATTTCAGTCGTCAGATGTACCACGGGTATGTTAAAATAAAAAGAAATTGCTTCAAGCGATGCATCGGGGAAAATAATCAGTGATGGTTTTCTTTCCCGAATTTGGAAACCGAACACCCCACAGAGAGATCCAGCACACCGCGTGGCCGTGGCTCAACACGGCCACCGCGTGATTTCGACACCGATAACTATCGGAGATTATCTTCCGGAGAAGGGCCTTCACCAGGGAGGGGAGATAGGCACGGACAGCGTCGGTTACGATCTTCGAGACGGACTGCTTGTAAAACTTCCGCATGTCCGTCACCTGCTCGTATTCGTCCTCTTCCAGTGAAATGTGAAGCCGGTGCCACTGCCGCGCGGGATCGTCGGGCTGGTACTGCACCGGCACGGCATGCGCGCGTCTTTCGACATGGTCGTCCGCCATGCGCCTGAAGAGCATCCTCACGATCCTGGTGATGGGCTTCTTCGTCCGCCGCGAGGCGCGCTCGAGCGCGATCATGACTTCGATGGGAAGGTGGAGCGTGGTTTCGTG
>CAYRGX010000069.1:0-10666 GCA_964423905.1 uncultured Leptospirales bacterium
GACGATGGAGGGGGAGAGCTCGATCTCGTCGAGGGCCTTCGTGTCGAAGGCCCATGAATCGTTTTCGTAGCGGATCACCTGCTCCACGACCAGCTGCCGTATGATATCGGAGGCCATAAAGGGATTCCCGCCGCTTTTCGCGAACACGAACTCGGATATCCCTCCGACCCGTTCTGCGGACTCGTTCAGAAGACCGGCGACGAACCGCGTCATGTTGTCCCTGTTGAAATTGCCGAGATCGAGCCTGACCAGGCGCGCGCCCGCCGAATCCAGGCGGTCGATCGTTTCGGCGAGCGAGTATCCCGCAGCGGGATCGTCCGACCGGCAGGCACCGAGAACGAGGAGCCTGCTTTTTTCGGCCATGGCAGCGGCCTCGGACAGAATTTCGAGGGTGCCCTCGTCCGCCCACTGGAGATCGTCCAGGAACACGACGAGCCCGCCTTCGATTTCCGCGAGCGTCGTCAGAAAACGGGCCGCGGTGTTGATGAACCGCCTGTGCTCGCGGTCCGGCTTGAGCGTCACCACGTTCCCACCGCTGGCTATCTCGCGTATCAGGGGGGAGAGGTCATGGAGGATTCGCGCCCTGTCGCCGAGATCTGACGACAGGGAATTTCTGATTGCGTCGCGACGGTCCGGGGGGTAGGCCGCGAATCGGCGAAGGTACATCTCGACTGCCTCGCGGAGCGGGCCGTACGGTATTTTGTTCGGCTGTGACGAAGAGGTGCCGCTTATGAACAATCCCGACGTGCCCGTTACGTGATCGCGGAGCTCCTCGGCGAGACGGGACTTGCCCTGCCCGGCATCGCCGAAAAGCAGGCAGAATCCGCCAGTGCCGCGGCGCGCGGAGTCCCACATTTTTTTCATGACCGAGAGCTCGCGCTCCCGCCCTATGAGGCGGGTCCTGAACGTCAGGTTCGCGCCACGATCGTGCAGCCCCAGGACGAATTCCACATTTCCTTCGAGGCTCCGCTCGAGATCGCGGGCAAGCCCTGCCGCGCTCCGGTACCGGTTGACGGGTTCCTTTTCGAGCAGCTTGAGCGCGATGCGCTCGGCCATGACCGGGACTGCAAGGTTTTTCTCCCTGGGCGGGATCGGCACCGCGGCCACGTGCTGGTGAATGATGGCGGATATGCTCTCGCCCGTAAAGGGAAGCGACCCGGTGAGCATCTGGTACAGTATGATGCCGAGCGAATAGAGATCGCTTCGTTCGTCTACGGGGCGTCGGAGCAGCCCTGTTTGTTCGGGGGAGACATAGGGGAGGGTGCCGGTGAGCTCGCCGGGCAGTTCCATCTCGGGATATTCCTTGATCTGGGCCAGGCCGAAATCGATCAGGACCGTGCGGTCCCCGCAGATCATGACATTTCCCGGGGTGAGGTCCCGGTGCAGAATGCCCCTGCCATGCACCGCCTCGAGCGCCCTTGCGATATGGGCGGCGATCTGCAGGGCACTTGCGGGCGGCAGCGGCTGGCCTGTCAGGAGATTCGCGAGGGTTTCGCCCGAAAGGAATTCCATGACGATGTAGTGCCGCTCCGCGATCTCGCCGACCGTGTACACGCGCACTACGCGGGGATTGGTGATCCTGGATATGATAGTCGCCTCGGTCCTGAAGCGTATGATGTTTTCGATGCGGTGCGAAACAGTGTCCGGGCGCAGGACCTTGACTGCAACGGTGTGACCCGGTTCCCTGTCGTCGTCAGCACGGTACACTACGCTCATCCCGCCCTCGGCGATTTTTTCGCGTATCGTGAATTGTCCCGCGATGTTGGTGCCGATCAGTTCCATGGTGTCCGGGTGCCGATATTGGGATTGCTGCAGGTTAGCATAGGGCGATCCAATATGCAACCAAAAATATTGTTGCGGCCGGGGACGACTCCGATACCGTGTGTCCTGGACGCGTCGCGCTATCAGGGCGCGAGACCACGCCGGGGGTGCCGCCATGAGCGATCAATCCGTACGGGATCTCTACGATCTCTATCCCGCCCAGGACAGGAACGATTTTTACGTCGCCTATCTGTACCTGAAGCACATGAACATCTTCTCGTACAACGTGATGAAGATGCTCGGTATGCCCGTGCTCGATCCCGAAGAGGACTGGGACCCGTCCATCAGGACAATGCTCGAACAGTACACGATCCAGATCGCGCAGGCCGCGCCTGACAGGGCCACGAACATCTACCACGGGAAGGTCATGAGCCACGGCGACGCGAGGTCCCTCGTGTCGATCGACGCGCCGGTTCGCGTGACCGCCGCGGAAAAGGTCGTTCCGTTTTCAATCGCACGCGACGTGGTTCTCGATTCGCCGGTGCCCATCGCCGTGGGGCGGTGCGCCTGCAGGATCAACAAGCCCGATCCCTGTGTTCCCCCTGAAGAGCAGGAGGTGTGCCTGATCATGGGAGACCCCTTTATCTCCTTCGTGGCGGAGCACAATCCGCTGTTCAGGCGATGCTCCACCGACGAGGCGCTCTCGATCCTGGAAAAGGCCCACCGCAGAGGCGACGTGCATACCGCCTATTTCAAGAAAGAATTCGCCGGCCGCCTCATGGCGATATGCAACTGTTGCAGGTGCTGCTGCATGGGGATGGTCATGTGGAACAAGCTCAACGGCGCGGTGCCCTTTCTGGCCTCTTCCGGATACCGGGCCGAGCCGACCGATGCGTGCACCGGGTGCGGCGCCTGCGCGGACCGCTGTCCCTTCTATGCGCTGTCACAGGACGATACGTCGGGAAAAATCGCGGTCAACCAGGAAAAATGCATGGGGTGTGGAGTGTGCGAGGGGATATGCCCATCTGAAGGCATCGGACTGGTGCGGGATCCCTCGAAAGGCGAGCCGCTCGATTCAGCGGCCCTCAGGGATTGACCTTCGCTATCAACCGGAGGCCTGCAGGCGTTCGCTGATGTATTTTTTCAATACCATGTGACCCGCGGGGCTCATTTCGATGAACTTGATGTTGGCATAATGGACCGAGGTTTCATTGATCGGTTTGTCCCCGATTATTTTCCCCCGGACCTGGAAGTTGAATTCACCCAGGGTGAAATTCAAGAAAAAGATCTGGTCGTAATTCAGCATTTCGGTCGTTCTGAGATGCGCCTCATGTTCGTTTATCCTGATGATGCTGCCTTGAATTTCCCTGTAATCGGCGCTTTCGTCCCGCTCGCTGGCGGTGGCGATGACGCACGGTACCATGACTTCCACGTATGGCTGGACCGCTTCCTTCCCGCGAGTGAATTCCTGCGGAATGGATATCCTGACAGTGTTGTTGAGTATCTCGGTGATATGGCTGTCAAAGACGTATTCGGCGTCACCTGACCGCCAGAGGTATACCTTGATTGGCGAGGAGGGGTCCGCCCTGAGGTCGTGTTCCTTCCGGACGATCTGGAGCGTGAGCTGCGAATCGTTCCTGTCGACGATCCTGGCGATGTAAATCGACTGGTCATCCGCGATGAAACAGAGGAGTATGTTCGTCTCGATGTCCGCGATTTTTTCGAGCGGCGTTTTGAACTTTGATTTGTGATATATTTTCTCATACGTGACGACCATGTCCTTGCAGATGTCGGTCATTTCCTCATTCGTGAGATTCTTCTCTTTCAGAAAATCAAGAAAGGCCCCGATCGCGGACTCGAACAGCGCCGGCCTGGTCAGGATGGAATTCGGGTCCTTGAGGTTCAGGATGCCTGCCATCCCGTTGATGGTCTTGAACTGATAGTTCGTGAGGTCCAGCAATTTACACCGGTAGAGGAACAGCTGGTGATTGCGAGACCGCAGCTTGTTCCCGGCAATGATCATGCGCCCGATGATGATCCCGAAAATGACGAGGATGACAATGATTATGGACAGGATTAAATCCAGGCGCGCGGGCTGGGTCCAGGTGGCGCCTTCCCCGAACAGCACTTCCAGGCCGAGTACGTTCATGATAGTCATCCCTCCGTTGGCGGATGGCACGTGACACGCGCGTCATCCGTAGTGATACGTTCCTGACTTTAAAGTATAGCGCATCGCCGGGCCAAGTCAACCATGGGTGAATCTAAAATGCCGCGATCGGTGAAAAAAACAGGCTGCGGACTGACTTGACAGGCAGGACGTGATTCCGTGTAATGAATGAATCAATGATTCAGGCGGGGTACTGCACGATGGGAACGCTGAAACACCAGAAAGTTTTGTGGAAGCCGGGAACGGTCCTCTATCCCCTCCCCGTGGTGCTCGTCACCTGCGCCGACGGCAGGGGAAACGCAAACGTTCTCACCATCGCCTGGACCGGCACTGCCTGCACCGAGCCTCCCATGACGTATATCTCGGTGCGGCCGGAGCGTCATTCCTTCGGCATGATCAGCGACACGGGGGAGTTTGTCATCAATCTCGCGACCCGTAGCATGGCATTTGCCGTTGATCTGTGCGGCGTGAAATCCGGGAGGGATATCGACAAGTTCAGGGCGGCGGGACTCACCACGTTCCCGGCAAAGACCGTGCGGCCGCCCCTGATCGCCGAGAGCCCCGTGAATATCGAATGCAGGGTGAACCGGGTGATCCCGCTGGGGTCGCACCACATGTTCATCGCAGACGTCACCGCGGTTCATGCCGACCGGTCCTATATGGACGACAGGGGCGCGTTCAACCTGCAGAGCGCGGACCCGCTCTGCTATTCCCACGGAAAGTATTACGTACTGGGGAAGGAACTGGGACGGTTCGGCTTTTCTGTTAGAAAGAAGGGGACTAAAAAAAGGCGCCCGAAATAGGGGCGCCTTTTTTGTGTTCCGGTTACCACTCGAATCCCACCGACAATCCCACGCCGAGGCCTTTCACGAAGTAGTATGTCACGGGTACGTCGATGACGACGGGTCCGAAGCTCATTCCCACGCCGGCGGTCAGTTTGGGGAAATACCACTGGCCCATCTTGCCGCCCTGCCTGCCGTAGGCATACACGATGCCGGGGGAGGTCTGAACGGTTCCGGATCCATCGATCACATACGAGGGGGAGTATCCCTTTGCGCTGATGACCGCCTTGCTTGCGGTGAAATCAATGCCCCCGCCCACGCAGAGGTTGAGTATCCAGAGGAGCCGTATCGATGTCGATACTTCCAGTGGTACAACATAAGCCTCATTCCTTATGTTAAATTTCAATTGTGGCTCCATCATGAACTTTGAACCGGCGGTGACATCTTCGTATATTTTACCCATCTTGTGCTTCATCTTGACGTTGTACCGCTCGTACAAGAGGCCGGTGCCGATCGATACGCCGCGCCATACGAACACCTGGAACCCGGCCTTTTCCTTTTTGAAGATCTGGTAGTTCACCATGAGCCCGGCATTGATCCCTTCAACGGTGTATCCGGAATAACTGTAGTTGAGCATGCCGAACTTTGGTGCGATTGACCAGTTTTCGGAAACCTTGATCCCCACCTGCACCGAATATGGGATCAGCGCGGCGCCGGCGTTGATATCCCCCCTGTATTTAAGCTTTTTACTGATGTTCCTGTAATAATCGAGATCGAAGCTCGGGAGCTGCGCGCCCGCCATGGCGCCGATGGTTATCGCGAATTTGTCGTATCCCTGGTAGCCCCTCTGGGTTGCCGCGTGGGCGGAATAGGCCGCCGCGTTCGCGAATCCCTTTCCCAGTTTTGGTTGGCTCTGATACTTCCATAATTCAGTCGCATACAGATCTGAGAGAGCCTTTGCAACGATCGCGTCCATCTGTGCCTGTGAAACCGGACCACCTGTAATTCTCGGCGATATCGCGCCGACATATATCCATGCCCGTGCCGTGCTCGCGCAGAACGCGACGATCGCCAGGGTGAGTACGGCCACTATTGATTTTCTTTGCATGATTCGGCCTCCACGCGCGGTAAAATGATTTGTATCTTCATGTTAAATATATACCGCACAATCATGGCTTGATGTAAGCAAAAAAATGAAGCTCATGCGAAATAATTTGTAACACCATGATCTATGCGTTCTGTTATAAAATAACTCCCCGCGATCGATATGTCAATGGTATTCACGGATTTCAGTGAATATGAATAGTACCTGTATTCCGATCAGCATGGCTGATCCTGTCCTGTACGGGAGGGCGTGACAGGTATTGTCGTGGTGTCTTCGCGACGTGGCCGGCGGATGATGCAATAAAAAAGGCCGCCCGTTAATCGGACGGCCCCTGATGACGACACATGATTCGAGTGTGTCAGAACTTGATTTTCGGGATCTTGATTTTCTTGACGCCGTCAGTAACCGCCTTTTTCGCGGCATCCTGGGCGGCTTCCTTGAGGACATCGCCCGCCATGCTCTTTATGACCTCGTCGAGCGATTTAAGAGCGGGCTTCGTCATGTCGGTCTTCGGGCTGTTCGCGGTCCCCGTTACCTTGAATTTCATGCAGATGATGCCCTTCTCGTTGACAAAGGGCTTGAACGCGGCGTCGGTGATTTTATCCGCGTTGACGTATTTTTTGGCGCCGAGCTTTTTCATGCCCGATTCGATCTGCTGTCGGAGTGCCACCTTGACGGTTTTATTGTTCTTCTCCGGAAGCTGGAGCTCCAGGTTCACATCGAGCGCCTTGCTGGCCGTGTTCACCGTGCCGTCAAAGAGGATGCGCACTTCCTTCGCGTTCACGTTCCCGTTGGAGAGCTTGGCGATGTTCGATTTATACCACGCGTTGACATATGCCGCCTTGGAGCCCTTCCACTCGGTAGTCCCCTTCAGGAACGACAGGTGTTTGCCCAGGTATTTATTGAGGATCTCGATGCCGGCGATCTTGTCGAATATCTGCAGGCCGGTGATGCTTCCGTCGGGAGAGCCGACCTTCAGTATCGCCTCGGGATCGAGCTTGCGTGTCTTCAGGTCGAAGGGGATGACCCTGCCGTCTATGTCAAACTTGATGTTGAATGACTGCACGCTGCCGGACCGAACCTTACCGATGGTGCGCACCCCCATGCTCACGTCGACCGTCATGGAGTCCTTGCTTTTCAGGTCTTTCGGATCGATCTTGATGTTTTTCACCAGCGCGGTCAGGCCGTACACCTGGAAGGTCTGGTCGAACTTCTGGTCGTAGTAGGTGATGGTCGCGTTCTCAGTCCCGATTTTACCGACCGATACCGCAACGGGGATGTCGTCCGCGGTAAAGGGCTTCGCGGGCTCTTCCTTGGCCTTCTTCGCTTCCTCCGCTTTCTTCTTTTCTTCGGCGGCCTTTTCCTCGGGGGTCATTTTCTTCGGCTGGAGAAGGTCGTCGAAGTTGTAGCCGCCGGCCGCGCTCTTGACCACGTTGATCGAGGGTTCGTACAGCACGAGCTCGTTCAGCTCGAAATTCTTTTTGAGCAGCGGTATGAACTTGAGCTTGAGCTTGAATGCCTTGAGGCTGACGAACGTATCGTTTTGAGGGACCGGTTTGCCCTTGAGCGCATCGAGTTCTTTTTCGGTTTTAAAGTTGGATATCTTGACGTTCTTGACCTCGATGCCCGATATGACGGAGAAAATGCCCACGCTGATGTCCTCTATCTGCACATGCCGGTGCAGGGCCTTTTTCATCTGGTTTTCCACCAACTCCTTGTTGACGATTACGATGATCGCGATACTCGCGGCGATTATGAGCACCAGTATAAGGGCCAACAGGCCGCCCGCGATTTTGAGGATTTTCTTTACCATGGCGTGTCCCCCGGAACGATAATTTTATGAGGGTTGAGTCTACCCGCGGGAATGGCTTACGACAAGCATTTTTTTAAAAATTTACGGGGCCGGTCCTGTCTGCGCGCCGGATGTATCCTCATCGCAACGATCCCCGGGGGATAATCCCCGGGGATCGTTGTACCGGATACGATAACCCGCATGCCGCGCGCGGGCATGTTGAGGGCTTTGATAAAACCGCGGCCTACTTGATATTTTCCACGAGAACCGCCGAGCCCATGCCTCCTCCGACACAGAGGGACGCGATGCCCCAGGTGGCATTTCTCCGTTTCAATTCGTTAATGAGCGAAATGATGAGGCGCGCGCCGGTGCAACCCACGGGATGACCGAGTGCCACGCCGGATCCGTTCACGTTCACCTTCGAACGGTCGAGGCCGAGACCCTTCTCGCAGGCGATGTACTGCGCCGCGAAGGCCTCGTTGATCTCGAAGAGCTCGATATCGGACAGCTTTTTACCGGTTTTTTTCAGCAGTTTCTGTATCGCGGGGACGGGCCCATATCCCATGAGGTGCGGTTCGCATCCCGCAAAGGCGTTGCCGGCGATACGCGCCAGGGGTTTTTTCCCGAGCTTCTCGGCCTTTTCCATGCTCGTGATGATCATGGCGGCGGCGCCGTCGTTGAGTCCCGAAGAGTTCCCCGCGGTCACCGTCCCGTCGTTGCGGTAGACCGGTTTCAGCTTTGCAAGGGAATCGAGGGTGATATCGCGGCGTGGATGCTCGTCCGTGGTGAACATTTTAGGCTCGCCCTTGCGCTGGGGCACGGGCACCGGAATGATTTCGTCTTTAAATTTGCCGCCGTCGATCGCGGCGAGTGCCTTCGTGTGGCTTTCGAACGCGACCTGGTCCTGTTCCTTGCGGGATATGCCGTATTTGTCAGCGAGGTTCTCGGCCGTCTGGCCCATGATGTACGGCTCGCCCAGGAGCCCGCTTCCCGAATGGAGGAGCTCCCACATGGCGTCAGTCATCTCGCCGTGCTGGAGACGCGCTCCCCATCGGGCCTTTTTGAGCACGTAGGGCGCGTTCGACATGGACTCGCACCCGCCCGCGAGCACGATCTCGGAATCGCCTGCAATGATCTGCTGGCTCGCGAACACGGTGGCCTGCATGCCGGAGGCGCACTGCCGCTGGATCGTGGTCGCGGGCACTTCGACGGGGATCCCCGCCTTGAGCGCCGCGGTGCGCGCGGTGTTCGCTTCCTCGCTGGTCTGGATGCAGTCTCCGAAAATGACGTCATCGAGCATGTCGCCGGTCACCCCCGCCCTTTTCATGGCCTCGTTCATAACGAGCGCCGCGAGCTGGTAGGCCCTCACGTCTTTCAGCGATGCGCCGAAACTTCCGATGGGGGTCCGGCATCCCGACAATACTACTATCTCCCTGTTGGACATATCCCTTCTCCTGTGATTTTTTTTGTTCGCACGGTGCGGTCGTGCGCCCGGTTGAAAATTACTATGTATATCCAGGGCATAACAAACACACGCGCCGTGTCCTGTCAAGATTTATGAGGAACGGGCGCGACGAATTGTACGGGAAACGGCCGAGGATACGCCGCTTCAATGGAGGGTGGGATATGGCGTTGAAATGCGGATGCGATCCCGAACGCCGTTCGGGGAGCGCTGCGCCGGGGCGGGAAATATCCCCCTCACCCCGGCGCGGACACGCCGCTCCTATTTCAGGATGATGCTCTTGCCGTCGGAATCGACGCGCACCTTCACGTCCTCGAGCGAATCGCCCGAGAGGAGCTTCATCGAGAGCGGGTTCAGGATATGCTTCTGGATGGCCCGCTTGAGGGGACGCGCACCGAAGCTCGGATCGTAACCCTCGCGCACGATGAAGGCGAGCGCGTTCTTTGTGACCTCGAGCTGGATGCCACGATCCCTGAGACGCTGCGACAGGAGCCCGAGCTGGATCTTCACGATGTCGGCGATGTTCTCTTTGTCGAGCGGGTTGAAGATGATCACCTCGTCGACCCTGTTCAGGAACTCGGGCTTGAAGTGCATCTTCAGCTCCTGCGCGACGCCGTCGCGGCGCTTCTCGTAGGGCACCGAGGTATCCGAGATGTACGACGTCCCGATGTTCGACGTCATGATGATGAGCGAGTTCTTGAAATCGACCATGCGCCCCTTGGAGTCGGTCAGGCGTCCCTCGTCGAGTATCTGCAAAAAGATGTTGAACACGTCGGGGTGCGCCTTCTCGATCTCGTCGAAGAGGATCACAGCATAGGGGCGCCGGCGCACAGCCTCGGTGAGCTGTCCGCCCTCCTCGTAGCCGACATAGCCCGGCGGCGCCCCGATGAGGCGCGCAACCGCGTGCTTTTCCATGTACTCGGACATGTCGATGCGGATGACCGCGCGCTCGTCGTTGAACATGAACTCGGCCACCGCCTTGGCGGTCTCGGTCTTGCCGACGCCGGTGGGGCCGAGGAAGATGAAGGTGCCCACGGGCCGGTCCGGATCCTGGATGCCCGAGCGCGAGCGGCGCACCGCGTCGCAGATGGCGGCGATGGCCTCGTGCTGGCCCACGACCCTCTTCTCGATGAGGGATTCCATGCGCAGCAGCTTTTCCTTTTCGCCCTCGAGCATGCGGGAGACCGGGATGCCGGTCCAGCGGGACACGACCGCGGCGATCTCCTGGTCGGTAACCTCCTCCTTGAGCAGGTTCGACGTTTTCTGTATCTCGCGCATGCGGTCGTCCGCGGTCTTGAGCTTCTTCTCGAGCTCCACGATCTTCCCGTAGCGGATCTCGGCGACGCGGTTCAGGTCGCCCTGGCGCTCGGCGCTTGCCTCCTCGACGCGGAGCTGCTCGATGTCCTCCTTGATCTTGCGCATCTGGGTGATGATGGTCTTCTCGTTTTTCCACTGGGCGACGAGCGTATTCTTCTTCTCGTTCAGGTTCGCGAGCTCCTCGCTTATCCTGTCGAGGCGCTCCTTCGACGCCTTGTCCTTTTCCTTGAGAAGGGCCTCGCGCTCGATGGTAAGCTGGCGCACCCTCCGCTCGATCTCG
>CAYRGX010000070.1:0-10467 GCA_964423905.1 uncultured Leptospirales bacterium
CCCCTCCCTGGTGAAGGCCCTTCTCCGGAAGATAATCTCCGATAGTTATCGGTGTAGAAATCACGCGGTGGCCGTGCGAAGCCACGGCCACGCGGTGTGCTGGATCACTCTGTGGGGCGTTCGGTTCCCCGTTGGGGTAAGTATATCCAATGAAAAAGAAACCCTCTCCTTGGTAGAGTACGTTCCTTATATTTTATGACTAAACATCGATTATGCCGAAACATCACACAAAGAAACAACCGATAACTATCGGTTGGAATAATACAGGAATAATGTCGGTGGCCAGATCATGGCTTACCTGACAGAAATTGCCTTCCGCGCTTTTTGCAGATCATTTTCAATGCGTTACGCGCCGTCAACAGCCCCGAAGGAAGACCACCGCCGGGGGATACCCACTGGCCAACCATATAAAAATCCTCGAGACCCGGCAGTGACTGTGGAACGTTGCGACCCATGCTCCTGCTCGTGAGCTTCCAGCCCTCGTACGAACCGCGCCAGTTTCCGGTATATCGCTCAAAAGTAAGAGGCGTCGCCACATCGACGACTTCGACTTTTTTCTTCACCGCCGGGTAGCGCTCTGACACGGCCGCGACGACCACCCCGGCGATGCGTTTCTTCTCCGCCGTATATTTCTTGCGATCGCGGGCGATTCCTTTCCAGTAATCGTAATTCCCTTCAAGCATGACGATGATGACGCTCTTGCCCTTCGGCGCCATTGTCGGATCAAAATTGTATATCCTGAACGAAAGGTGGCCGAGCTCCTTGCCGTCGATGACGATCTTATTTTTCAGGGGATATGACTGCGAATGGGGCTCGCCGCTCAAATTCGCCTTCACCCCGAGAGAGACATACACGAGCGGTGGAAACGGCTCGAATGACCCGTAAAGCTCCCTCACCTTTTTCGAGGTGAATCTGTTGCCGAGCATTGTATCGAGCGTCGTATGCCCGTCGGCCGCCGATATGGTGATATCGGCGCGACGCTCGGTCCCGTCCGAGAGGACGACACCCGCGGCCCGCCCGTTCTCGACGATAATCCGTTCGACGCGCGCCCCGGTCGTGAGGACGCCTCCCAGGGAGCGGTACCGAGCGGCGATCGCTTCGGCGAAGGGCCTCGATCCGCCGACGGGATATCCCCCGTCCCCGCGGGACATGAGCGCGAGCGACCACATCCCGAAGGCGACGCTCATATCGTGCCATCCGGTTGCCCTCTCGAACAGCTCCCGCAATACCGGGCTCTTGAATCGCGCTGCCAGATCGGCCGCGGGCATGCGGTACCGGTAGAACATCAACAGGAAAGGCAAAAGCCGCGGGATGCTTTTCAGCGAGAAATCCACGGGCATGTCGGACCTGGCGAGGCGCGCAATATCGGAAGTTATGCGGCATATGAGTTTTTCATCCTCAGGCGCGATCGCAAGCATGTGCGATTTAAGGCGTTCCGGGTCGGTGTAGAGAACCAGCGTGTTCCCCCTGTCATCGACTGTCCGGTTCGTATACTCCCAGGTGAGGTATGACCGGCCCTGGATTACCCCCATCTCCTCCCATAAACCGTACATTTCGGTACCCGGCCGGCTTCCCACCAGCCAGTGAAGGCATCCATCGAAGGTATATCCCTTCCGTTTCCACGAGGTGCAGAGCCCGCCGGGTATGGAATGCATCTCGAGTATTTCGGATTTGAACCCGTTCATCTGCGCATAGCACCCGGCACACAGCCCGCCGATCCCACCGCCGATAATGATCATTGTGTCTGACATTTCCTTCCTCCTTGCACACGAGACGGGGGGGGATATACCCCCTGCCGATCGTGCCGATCCGTGAAGCCATATCATCCAGGGCCCGCGCCCGGCACGCAAGCAGAAATTTCAGACACCGCCCCGATCCGGACCATTTCCGCGAAGGATATATCCCACCCTCACTTCCCGTGCGCCTTGAACAGATACATATACCCGGTCAGGGCGACGTCGTGGACCGGAAAATGCTTTCCATCAATGATGGTTCCGGTAATGATGGACATGAATACAATCGCGGGGGCACACATGGACAAGTGGAACATCGAATCGACCGAGGAAGTACTCGCAAGCGGCATCTTCTCGCTCAGGAAAAAACACTGTCTGCATCCCGTAAAGAACGTTACGTTCGATTTCTACACGATCAACACGAGCGATTGGATCAACATCGTGGCCCTGACGGCAGACGGACGGTTCGTAATGGTAAGGCAGCACCGCCTGGGGACCGATCTGGTCACGATCGAAACGCCGGGAGGACTTGTCGAGCCGGGCGAGGCGCCCGAACACACCGCCGCGAGGGAGCTCAGGGAGGAAACCGGATACCAGGTCGGGGACCTGCGGCTTCTCCTCAAGCTCTCGGTCAACCCGGCGATCATGAGCAACTATGTGTACATATACTGCGCGACCGGGTGCAGCAAGGTCGCCGCGCAGGACCTTGACGGTGGCGAGGATATCGACGTGGTCATCATGGAAAGGAAGGATGTACTGGATGGAATTCAAGGCGGGGCCATCGACCATTCGATCGCGGTGGCGGCACTCATGCTCTACTTCTCGGCCGCGGGGAGCGGGGGGATCTCCGGCTAAATGTGCCTATTCGATATCGCTCACCTCTTCGAGCTCGATCAACCGTTCCTTTTTCCCTTCTTTCTGTGCTTTCAGACGCAGGTTGTGAAGTTTCTGTTTGAGCATGGTCTTCTTTTCCCTGATCTGTTTCGAAAGTTCGGTTATCGTTTTCCGGTTTTCCCTGAGTTTTTGCCTGTGGGGCTCAAGTCCACTCCTTAAATCTTTCGTGTCTGCCACGGCGGCCTTCCTGAGTTCGAACATTACCATTCGTGTTTTCAAGGCTTCCGCAAATGTTTCCTGGCGTTTTTTGTAGAGCTCAAGGAGCTCGCCCTCGAGCGTGGTGATATCGTCACCGGCGGCACATAGGGGCATTGCCAATACAATCATCAACAGCGCGATAATTCTTTTCATATTGTCTCCATCAATCATTCTGGTTATCGGCGCCGTCCGGGGCCGGCGCTTCCGCCAGGGGGCAATCGAGGAAGCCCGATCTCAGCTCGTCGGCGAGCACCGATAGGCAGAGAATTTCCCGCTCACCCAGCGGAACGAAAAAGATCGCATACGTCCTGTCACCGAGCCTGTATCGCAGGCATCCCTGCCTGCGGGCCAGGACCTGCTGCATGAACCACAGTGATCCGAAATTCCTTCCCTCGAGCATGGCACTCGGGTGCATGACCACCCTCCCGTCGGCGTCCACGACATAATAGTAACCGCTTTTTCCGACCCTGCGGCTTCTCAGGGAATCCCTGTCCAGGCTGCGGGAGGCCGCCTTCTTTACATGCTCCTCCATGTCGGCGGATATCGCCGGGATTGACGGCGTGATCGCACTCCGGCATGAAACGATGCCAATCATGAGCATGGATGTCATTATGAGGATAATACAGTCATTTCGCATAGGGTCGGCCTATTCATGAAAAAAACTTTTTATTCCGGACTGTCAATGAAAAATCCTCGACGAAACAGGTGCCAGACACTTCCATCATCGGAAAATGGCTTGATTTATGAAATACCTATCACTCCATTGCTGGATACCGCTGGTCCCGTTTCCCATGACGAACGAGCCGGTGGCATCGGGGAACAGCTCCCAGCGGCAGTAATTAAACACTTTGGCGAGGCGAACGCGTGAATACACCGATACTTATCGGTAGTTTCATCTTCGGTACCCTATGGGGAAGCTTCTTCTACACCCTCGCGCTGCGTTATGCCAGCGGCATGATCGCGGAAAGCCCTTTCAGGGCGCTGACCCTGTCCTCCCGCTGCCCCTCGTGCGGTAAAGCCATCAAATATCGACACCTGGTACCCGTACTTGGTTATATCTCGCTCAGGGGACACTGCGGCCATTGCGGCGCGGTCATATCCCCGCTCTATCCTGCTTTCGAGATTCTCATCGGCATCACGTGCGCCGCCATCATATGGCGTACGGGACTCAACCCGCTCGCACTGGCCTATTTTCTGCTCGCGGGAATCGCCGCAACCATATCCGTTATCGACCTGAAAACGATGACCATCCCGAACACCCTTGTGGCGGCGTTCCTGGTCCTGTCGGTATATCCCATCATACTCCAGAATTCATGGAAGGATACCCTCTACGGCGGATTATTCATGTCGGTATTCTTCCTGGCGGTTCTTCTCGCCTTCCCCGGCTCCTTCGGGGGTGGCGACCTCAAGTATGCCACGGTCATCGGGATCGCGTCAGGCCTCGAATACAGCATCCTTGTGCTGGAGGTCTCGCTGATAACCGGTGCGGTTGCGGGGGTGATTTATGCGATCACGAGCGGTAAAAGCCTCAGGACGAAAATACCATTCGCGCCCTTTCTCGGCATCGGGTTCCTCACCGCGATGCTCTTCGGCCGCGAAATCATACTCATCTACTACCGCATCGTAGACTGAGACGGGAAAGACGTCATTGCCCCGCTTTTTCCATAAGGCGGGCGATACCATTTGCATCGGGATGCTCGATCACGCCCTTCTCGGTGATCAGCGCGGTGATATTCGCCGCAGGAGTCACATCGAAAGCAGGATTCCTTATGAAAATGCCCTCGGGCGCTATCCGTTCCGAGCCGATGAATCCCACTTCGTCAACTCCACGTTCCTCGATGATGATCTGATCGCCGCTCTTCGTTCCAGGATCGATGATGTTCGTCTGGGCTGCGACAAAAAAAGGAATCTTGTGTTCGCGCGCAAGCACCGAGTGGCTATAAGTCCCGATCTTGTTCGCGGTGTCGCCGTTGGCCGCGATCCTGTCGGCGCCGACGATGATTTTCTTGATATCGCCCTTGCGCATGAAATATCCCGCCATGCTGTCAGTGATGAGTGTGACGGGTATGCCATCCTGCATGAGTTCCCACGATGTCAGACGCGCCCCCTGCAGGTACGGCCTGGTCTCGCACGCGTACACGTGGATGCTTTTCCCCTCCTCGACCGCGGCGCGGATCACGCCGAGGGCCGTACCGTAACCCGCGGTCGCGAGGGCACCCGCGTTGCAGTGGGTCATGACGATATCCCCGTTTGCAAGGAAGCGGCTCCCGTTCCTGCCCATCACCTTGTTTGCGGCGAGATCTTCATCGTAAATCGCAAGTGCCTCCTTTTCAAGGAGCTCAACTACGTGCCCGGTGTCGGTATACGAGTTTACAATCTTCTTCATTCGATCGATCACCGAAAAAAGGCTGATCGCGGTGGGCCTTGTCGCGGCGAAAACATCCATCGCGCGGTTCATCTCTTCGCGAAAGCTTGCGCTTCCGCCCTCGTGTATGTTCCTCGCGGCGAGCGCTATCCCCATCGCCACGGTGATGCCGATGGCGGGGGCGCCCCGTATCTCCATGTTCTTGATCGCCATGGCGACATCAGAGTAATGGGTGTAGGTATTATATTTCTCCTCGCAGGGCAGGAACCTCTGGTCCATCAGCGTAACGGAATCGCCGTTCCACTTAATAGTTATCATGCCATCCCCCCGAATCAATGCACATCGTTTGCAGTGATCCGATTCTTTTTCATTTTTATAATATTACCACTTTCGTTCCAGCTGACCTCGTCCATGTGGATTCTAATGATGAAGAGCCCGCGGCCGCTGTTTTTCATGAAGTTCTCCGGGTCCCTCGGATCAGGAAGGGAACGGTGGTCGAATCCCTTGCCCTGGTCTTCGATCATGAATTCGGCATACTCCCTGGTCACCTCCCATTCGACGTTCACGGTCCTGCTGGAGAACGCCGGGTCGATCTTCCTGCGCTCGATTTCCTCGTTGAATGCCTTCAGCCCCTCCTTCTCCCGTATGGAGGAAGGCACTTCGAGGTTTCCATGAAACATGGCGTTCGAGAGCGCTTCCTGGAGCGCAAGCGTGAGATTCTCCGCGGTGGTGTGGTTGCAGATTCCTGCCGCAACCAGGTTCCGTGTCAGGTAGTACGATATGGGGGTGATGATGCCGCTATCTATCGGCACGCAGAAGCATGAGCGCTCCCACTGAAGGTACTGCCCGAAGCTTTCCGCAAGCATCTTCTCGTGTTTTCTTTTGAGGATGGCGCGGACCGATGCCGCGACGTCGTTGATGTCGAACGGTTTCCGGATAAAATCGCTCGCGCCGTATCGAAGTGCCCTGATCGCATCCTCCACGTTTCCCTGCCCGGTAATGATCAGCACGGGGATGGACTCCCCCGATCCCTGGATCCTGCGAAGGAGCTCGATGCCGTCCATCTTGCGCAGCTTTATGTCGGTGATGATAAGGTCGGCTTTCTCGCCGTTTTTAATCAGGTAGAGCGCATCTTCCGCTTTCTCGAGGGAAGTGACGCTGTATCCAAGGCGCGATAGCTTTTTTTGGAGAGTATACCTGATAACCTCCTCGTCATCGATGACGATTATCTTCGATACGGCATCATTCATGACCGTGGGGTTCTATCTCCTTGTCGAGGATCAGATGCCCCATCTTATCTCGTTTCGTCTTCAGGTAGTGGATATTCTCATCGTGGGGTTGGATTTCAATCGGCACCCTATCGGTGATTTCAAGACCGTATCCCTCGAGTCCGATTATCTTCTTCGGGTTATTGGTCAGGAGCCTTATCTTATGGAGTCCGAGATCTACGAGTATCTGCGCGCCGGTACCATACTCGCGAAGGTCGGGCGGGAAACCAAGTTCGATGTTTGCCTGAACCGTGTCGAGTCCATGATCTTGAAGATGATAGGCCTTTATTTTATTGCCAAGTCCAATGCCGCGGCCCTCCTGCCTCATGTAGAGGACGACCCCCGCACCCTCCTTCTCGACCATGGCCATCGCCTGATGAAGCTGCGATCCGCAGTCGCAACGCCGGGAATAGAAAACATCGCCGGTGAGGCATTCCGAGTGCACCCTGACGAGAACGTTTTCCTTGCCGTCCACCTGTCCCTTTACCAGGGCCACGTGGTTGGCGCCGCTCGTTTCGGATTCGTATACATGAATTGTGAAATCCCCATATGCCGTTGGGAGATTCGCAGTGGATATGCGGCTGACAAGGCGCTCCTTGTGCTGGCGGTATTTAATAAGGTCAGAAATTGTACCTATTTTGAGGCCATGTTTACTCGCGAACTTGTCGAGATCAGGACGTCTTGCCATTGTCCCGTCATCGTTCATTATTTCGCAGATCACGCCCGCCGGCTTGAGACCTGCGAGCCTCGAAAGGTCGACCGCCCCCTCCGAGTGACCGGCGCGGACGAGCACACCGCCTTTTTTCGCCGCGAGAGGAAAAATATGTCCCGGTTTGCGGAGATCCTCAGGCCGGGACCTGTCGTCGATGAGCACCCTCACCGTTTTCGCCCGGTCGTGCGCGGATATGCCCGTGGTGGTATCGTCCCGGGCATCGACAGACACCGTAAACGCAGTATGGAACTTGTCGCGATTTTCCTCGACCATGAGATCCAGTTCCAGCTGGGCGAGCCGGCCCTGGGTCATTGGTACGCAGATGAGTCCTCGGGCATGGCTGGCCATGAAGTTTATGACATCAGGAGTGCAATACTCGGCGGCAACGACAATATCTCCCTCGTTTTCCCTATCTTCATTATCCACGAGGATGATCATTCTGCCGTTTCGGATTTCTTCAATGATTTCCTGTATGGGGCTCGTTTTCATGATCAAAACACTCCTTCATGGTACAGAATGTGCAGAAAGTAAAATCGGTGACAATATAGTCAAGAGTTTTTGTCATTCCATGGAACCTGACTATAATGTCACAATGGTAAGGATATGCTTTCCGGCGGGTAAAAACAGAAAAGTATCCGGTGCCAGACACCTTTTTTGGCAAGATGTCTGGTACCGGATACGTGATTATATCTATCTCAAGCCCTTTATGATGAGTTCTTTATCGAAGGTGACTATTAATTCGTAAGATATTACTATCTTTCTGCGTGAACCGATGTTCATTTTCCATTTCCTTATACCCTGTGCATACCTGGTCGATTTCTCGAAAATCTCGTCCCTGGTGAAAGGGTGTGACAGGTTTTTTATGACAACCTCGATTTTATCATTACGCGTGACAGGTATAGTATCGTATATAACCAGCTCGATGTCTCTTGGAAGCTGGCTTTCAACGGTCAAGCTATACTGGTACAGGATGCGTCGCTTACCACCGAAAGCTCCAGCGGTATCCTCGAATTTTTTAACGAGCTCTTTTTTAGAGCTAATTCGACTTTCATTCCCGAGAACGAATTCTTCCTCTTTACCGCTTGGAACGGATGGGATGGTCGTCTTACCCATGAACTCGTTATCGAGAAATATCTGCGCCTCGCCCGAAAGCCACGGCAGTCCGGTATTATTCGTCACAATAGCTTTTAAATAACCATTTCTCACTTCGGCTGGAATCGCTTCATAATAGAACTTCAGTCCGGAACGACTTTCGATCTGGAAGTCCTTGATGAATTTTTTCTGGAATTTGGCCGAAGACTGGATAAACTGCCTCACCGGTATGCTGATTTCCATGTAAGGGCCTTTATCCCTGATCTCGGTTGAGTACTCATCACCGTTATCCCCGTTCTTCTTTTTACCATTACCTTTCCGATAGATCTTTTTATCAGCGGTCTTCATCTCCTTTTTTCCGGTCTCTTCCTCAAGATAATAATCCCTTTTTTCACCCGGCCGGTACGGAACGTCAATATCAAGATACCATGGCGCCAGGATGGGAGGAGTTATAGAATGCACTGGAGCACCCGTCGATAACGTTAGAGCTATATTGTCCCAATTTTCCCCCGTTTGCTGAAAAATATTGCCATATACGACCATGTCGATTTTATTTCCGATGCTGTCGGCTCTCATATCATATTTCATCTGCCAGGATGTATTTGGGATAACATAGCTAAATGAAAAATCCGTAGCACCCCCGGTCGATGAATGGATATCGACGATGATCCGTTTCTCAATATCCACCTTCTCCGTCGGGTTCTCAAACAGCCTTCGTCTCTGCCCGTATTGATCCGAGAGGTTGTCGAATTGCTGGATTTCAACTCCTCCCCTGTTATTGAGAATGGCTTTATTTAGCGACCGATAACTCGTAAAATAACTGGTCCCCGCGATCTGAGACAGCTCGAATTCCCATTTCTGGATCTGCTTGCCGATAATCTCCCTTTCAAGTTCTATTTCCCTTTTTCTCGCGAGCAGAATCTTTTTCTTGCCAGCCACGTAGTTGAGAGTATTATCCCAAACCTCGATTTGCGGGATACGCGTCGCAAGCTCTTTTGATGCGGTTTGATTGGTAAAATCAAGGATGGAATCGAGAAATTTGTCCTGGCTGGCAATCGATTTTATCTCATCAAGATGCACGCGATCCTTTTCCTGCAGTGCCTTCAGAGTTTCCTCGATTTCAAGTATCTGTTTCTGTTTTTTATTTACAAGCGCCTTTTGTTCAACTTCAATTGAAACGATCTTCCCCATATATGAAGAAGGGAGGCTTCCCCTGACAGACCAATCATACAGAAGGGGGGGTAGATTACCAATGGTAATATGGTTTATACCTTTCTCCAGGTGAAGATTGATCGAGCGTACGATCGTTGCCTGATTCTGGAAAAGCTTGACTGAAATGATTTTACTATTTTGAATCGATTCTTTTTCTTCGCCTTTCGAAGGAATAATGAACCATAGAGAAATCATGAGAAATGCAAGTATTCCTTGTTTCATGTCAATCCTTCCAATTAATAAAACTCCAATGCAGAGGTGTCTGACACCTAAATCAAGTTTTTATTTACCATTCCAGTACTTCAAAAACATTCTGTTGATTATTTCTATCTACCATACCCCTCTTTAGACAATATACATATTTATCATTGCTCCGTATAGCTTCTCCTAGATATTGAATAGTCTCTCGAATTTTGAAATCTCCACAACTGAATAAATCAATCGCAGCATAATTATATTCCGGCCAAGTATGGATAGCAAAATGTGATTCTGCAATAATTATTACTCCACTTATTCCATGGGGTGTAAAATGATAAAAAAATGGTTTAATAATGGTAGCTCCAGATAATTTAATTGCAGAATTCATTGCATTTTCAATGAACTCCAGGTTATCAAGTAATTCACGTTTGCAATTATATAATTCTGCTATATAATGCCTACCTATACTATTCATTACATTCATTCCTTATATGAAGCATTGTGGTATTCAATTTCGTGATTGATATCTTTTGTATTGGTGCCAGACACTTAATTTTTTTTACAAAACGATAATCCCATACGTTTCTACTGTAAGACCAGCGCACAGGAGAAACTCATGGGACGGAAGCAACGACTCTGCCTGCCGGATACCACCTACCATGTCTATTCACGCTGTTGCGACAGGCAAAACCTCCTATCCAACGCCGAAGTCAAGGATATCCTCGTTGATGTCATCAATGCCGCCGGAATATGTCAACATAGATGTCGCTTGAATTGAATTTTATGCTGCATTAC
>CAYRGX010000071.1:0-10411 GCA_964423905.1 uncultured Leptospirales bacterium
GCGCAAACCTGTACGATCTGGCGGGTAGATCCGATTTTATTTCGATACACATGCCGCTCACCGATTACTCGAAGCACATCGTGAACCGCGGGTTTCTCTCCCGCATGAAAAAGAGCGCCTTCCTCATAAACATGGCGCGGGGGCCGATCGTGGATCCCATCGCCCTGTGCCAGGCACTTCGGGACGGCACCATCGCCGGCGCGGCCCTTGACGTGATGGAGCTTGAGCCTCCCCGCGAAGACGATCCGCTGTTGAAGGCGCCCAACCTGCTGATCACTCCCCACATCGCATGGGCGAGCATCGAGTCGCGTACCAGGCTCGTGAACCAGATCGTCGAAAACATCAGGGCTTTTCTCGCGGGCGAAAAGAGGAATGTCGTGAATATGTAAGATTACGCGTGCCCTTCAGGCCGGACAACCATACGCTTATATACACAACTTGTGCCGAGTGATGCCGGAATCAATACACTCCGTCTCGGCGATATCCATCCGGCATCGTATCGAGGCACTTGTGCCGAGTGATGCCGGAATTCAGCGCTCTGCCTCGGTAATATTCTTCCGGCATCGTATCGAGGCACTCGTGCCGCACGCCGTCACCTGTCTTTCGGCAGCATTCCCGCCTTGTCGAGCATTTTATTGAGCCTCGGGATGTGCCTGATCAGCGTTCTGATCTCGTCCTCGGAGAATTCCTTATCCTTCAATTCTTTGATGACCTGGTCCTGGGCCTGAGCGCGTTTCTCGGCCGGATGCTTCGCGAATTTTGCCAGCACCCTGAGCGGAACGAGCGCCTGCGTGACGCGCCCCATGGTATCCATGTATTCCGAAAAATCGGCCCATCCCTTCGCCCTGAGGCATTCCTCTTTCTTCGCGATCACGTCCTGGAGCTTCTGCGACTTTTCGTCCGAATCGGGCATGGAACTGATTTCCTCGAGCTGCAGTGTCAGCTTTCTGATCTCGGGAAATGTCGCCTCGTACCGGGTTAGTACCTGATCGGTAAGCACGACCTTTGCTGCCAGCGCACCTGACGCGATGCACGATATCGATGTCACGACGATGGCGATGATGATGTGCCTCATGTAACAGACCATGCGTATGCCCCCTTCCTGAAGGATTATTGGCACCCGGAATCCATACCGGCCCCGTTGCGGGTCGAAAGGATATGCATACACCGGCAGAGCGCATATGTCAATTTGATTTTCACGTTTGATATGGAATCTCCCGTGAAATCATTGAACGGCCGGGATTTTTTTCATTTTTCCGCCCGCCGGCAACGGCCATGCGTCATCGGCGGCAATTTTATGTTGACGATAAATCATCTTTGTAATCCCGTACAACGGTGCCATGCATCGGACGATGCATGGCACTCCCCGCCGCTGCCGGGAAATTGCATGAGCGAAGGGCAGGAACGTCTTGATTATACCTTTACCACGCGCCTTGCGGGCGGTCTGCTGCGCCGCTGTTCTTTGCCTCGCGGCCGTCGCCATACCCACGGAGATGCGCCCCCGGGCCGCCCGGGACCCCGCCCCGGACTCACCTTCGTTTAACGATACCGCGCGCTTTCTCGCCGGGCTCGACATCAGGCCCTCGTCGCCGCTGGCGACGGCGGCCTCGACGAAGGAATACCGCGACTATTGCCTGATGATCGACAGGAGCTGGAAGGGCCCCCTGCTTTCCAACCTGAAAAAGATATCCGCCTGGCGGATCGCGAACATCCCCCCGGACTACCACCGTTCGGTATTCTATCCCTTCAGCGGTCCCGACGTCCTCCATCCGCTGGCCTTCTATCCCGACGCGGAGGACATCACGATGTTCGGACTCGAGCCCACGGGCGGCGTGCCGGTCACGGCCGGCGTCCCCGCCGTGAAACTTTTACGGGACCTCGCATGCCTTCCGCCGGTGATCAATTTCACGCTGGATCACGCCTTTTTTATCACCAGGGACATGCTGAAGAAAGTGGGGAAGAACGACCTCTGCGGCATAACGGCCGTCATGATGTTTTTTCTCGCCCGGGACGGTTTCGAGGTCGTGAACGCGAGGGAAATCTATCTCGACGCCGATTCGAAGCTGACCTTTCGGAAGCCCGTTAACGATCGTCATCCGGTGCGCGGCGTGGAAATCCTTTTCAGAAGGCCGGGGGATACGACGCCCCGCAGGGCGCGCTACTTTCAGCTCGATGTAAGCGATAAGTCGCCGGGGCTCCGGCGGTTCCTCGACTACTGCGCCGCGGGAAGGCCCTACACGACGATCATTAAATCGGCCTCATACATCATGTTCGATGGATCCTTCTCGAAGATACGGTCCGCGGTGCTGGAGAATAGCGATTCCATTTTGCAGGACGATTCAGGCGTCCCCTACCGGCTCCTGAAATCAGGCCCATGGGACCTTACCTACTTCGGAAAATATCATAAGCCCATCGGCGTTTTTCACTATCACTTCCAGAAGGACCTCCAGGCCGACTGCGAACGGAACTCCCGCGGCCCCCTGCCCTTCGTTTACGGCTACGGCTTCAGGGAAAAAAACATGACCTACCACCTGGTCCTTGCGCGGAAGTCGATCGACCGGAAGGGGGTTCCGCGCCGATAATCGTCACGACCCGATTTTCCGTGGGCGAATCCGCCGACTCCGCGGATTTTCCCGTCGGAAGACATGCGCCGCGGGTAGCCTCCATGCACGTCGCGGGATTCGCGCGCGGTGCCGTCATATCCTCATTTGCCCTTGCCCGCGATCCCGCCCCTGTTCTTCTGCGCTTTTTTCTTTTCCGATTCCACCGCGCCGAGGATTCTTCGGATGGCGGCCGCCGCGTCGCCGGGGCGAACCTCTTCCTTGCCGAGCCGGTTCCGCATGCCGGCGAGGTCCTCCGCGAACTCCCCGCGCCGGGTGTCGCTCATCGCGGCCGAAGCGATATCCTCGCCGCTCCCCGCCACCGCGACCGCCATGCACAGGTCCTCGTTGGACACGCGGCCGATCGCCATGGCCCGGGCATTCCGGTCGAGATCCCGCAATTCGGAAAACGGCGATCCCGCGCTCCTGTACCGTTCGATCTCGGCGGCATATTCCTCCTGGAGCAGGCTGAAAAACTGGTTCACGAGGACATACCGGGCGCGGTAGGAAAGCACGATGCGGTCGGACTCCATGGCGCGAAAGAGCCCCTCCATGGCCTCCCTGTTGACGGGATCGAACCGGTCCTGCGAAACGCTGTAACGCCAGTAGTCGTCTTCCTCCTTCAGCGCGGCGGGCAGGAAGCGCTCGAAACGCGCCCTGTCGTACTCGACCTCGACGATGCGGGAACGGGTGATTGCCGGTTCGCTGTCCCCACTGGCGGCCCGCTCGGTAATGGATATCGTGAACAGACACCGGTATGACGGTCCATATTTAGGAACGAGGTAATTCTGGATTATTATCTTCAAGTCTCCATCGCCGATGAGCTCCATGAACTCGTAGAAGGGCAGGCACGTGATTTCCACGGGCATGGGAATGCTGTCCGCGCCCAGGTTCCTCACGAAACTCTGTATGCCCCTCGAAAACACGGTTTTATTCAGGGACACGATCGCGAGAAGGCGGTTCCGCATCGTAAACTGGAACAGGCTGACCTCCCATGGAGAAAGCAGGTGGCCGGTCAGGAGTAGCAGGAAGGGCTTCGTAACGAAAACGAGCGCCTGCGCGGGCTCGTAGTTGTATTTCACGCCCGCGGAGAGTATCGCGCATCCGGCCGCTTCCTCGTCGGCGGGTTTAGCGCCGGCCTGAAACTGTATGCCGGATAGTTGCATGCTTCTGCAATTCGTCTTGAGGAAGACCATCGTCTCCCTTAAAATGTCCCTGAACACGGCGGATGATGCCAGGGCGCGCGCGACGGCGCCGTTCCCGCCGTCCCTGAAAAGATAATAAACGGCGTACGAGCCTCCGTCCGCATTCAGGACAAGCTTCATCCAGTGGAAATCGTGGGATGCGTACGCCGGGCCGTGGTAGGGGATGATGATCCTGTTGAAGCGCGAGGTGAGCGAACAGTTGTCCGCCGTGGTTTTCACTGGCAAAAAAAAACGTCCCAGCACGAACTCCCTGGGTTTCGTAATGGTCAGGATGATATCCTCACCGCTCTCGTCGTCCTCCACCGCCAGTTCGCGGTCGAGCTGGGTGATGATCAGCGCGCGGACGGCTTTCCTGAAATCGGAGACCGCGATGTCCTTTTTCAGCCGCAGGTCGGTCCTTTCGTCGACGAGCAGGTAGAATGAATGCCTCTTGTCGGACACGGCGATGATCGCGCATCCCGAGGCCGCCCACATAAGGCCCTCCTCATCCGCGGGCGCCCAGGGTTTCTTCATCCGGTAGAAACTTCGCACTTCCCCGTTCTCGAGGAAAAACAGCCGGGTTATCCTACCATCGAGCCAGTCCATGAGAAGGTCCAGGGCCCGGTCACTGTCGGCGCAGCGCTCCTGGTGGGTCTTCTTCATTATTGAAAAATATTTTTCAATGAAAGGTGCCGGAAAGAATATCGAGACACGGGGCAGCTCGTCGCTCTCGAACGCATCAAGGATGTATCCCCCGCCGGCTTTCCTTGCGGCCCCCTCGAATTCGGCGAACCTGACCCGGGAAACGGTTACGCCGCACTCTTCCCCCGTGATGAAGAGCAGATTCAACCCCGCGGCCCATGCGATGAAGTCGTTGATGACCGCCACCGGTGAGAGCGCCTTCTTCTTTTTACGACCGCCGAAGAGGCGTTTGATGAAATCTAAAAATCCTTTCATATCCCCCACTCCCCCGCGCCTTCGATGTTCTCTTCGCCGGCTACGGCGGGCAGAAAGGATCTCGCCGACGAAAAGCAACGTATCCTTTTCACGTTCGCCTCCTCCGTTCGAGTCACCTGGAATGCTTCTCAATAATGTGAAGGCGGGATATCTTTATTTGCAACTTATTTTCAGCGATGGATCCGGTAATCGCGAGGTTATTCGTTTTCGAACAAGCCGGCGCACCGCGCCGGGTATTCCCTTTACTAGTTTTTCGGAGAATAAATATTGACAGAAATGTCATTCTGTGAAGACATTGGGCATTCACCCAGACACAGATTCATTACCATGATGCAACACGCCATCAGGAACACGGCGACCATCGCCGCCCTGTTCCCGGGGGGATAGCGCTGGTGAACGCGCAGATTTCTCCCCGTTGATGGCACCGACAGGCCAGGCGTTTCAGGGTTCGCCGGTTACAGGAAAGCAATACCGGGAATAGCATGCGATAACGCATAATATAACGCAGGGGGATACAATGAATCAATCAGCACGACCCAAGTACACCTTCACTCTCGACAAGCCCGACAATCTCGTGGAGCTGTTCGAGCAGGCGGTTGCCCGGTTCGCCGACAAGGAATGGATGGGGACGAAGAACCGCGACGGCCAGTACGAGTGGATCACCTACGGGCAGGCCGCGGAGAGGATAGACAATTGCCGGGCGGGGCTCGCGGGCCTCGGCGTCGGCCCCGGGGATTCGGTCGGCATTATCGACAACAACAGCGTCGCCTGGGCGGTCGCGGGCTTCGCCACCTACGGCCTGCGCGCCAGGTTCGTGCCGATGTACAAGGTCGAGCTTGAAAAGACCTGGAAATACATCGTGAAGGACAGTCTCGTCAAGGTCTTGTTCGTGGCGGGCCAGGACATCTACGACAAGGTAAAAAACTGGCCTTCCGAAATCGAGTCGCTCAAGAAAATCATCCGTATCGAGGGCGACGGCCCGGACACCATGGCCGACCTGGAGGCGGCGGGATCGCGTTCGCCGGTCAAGGCGGTCCGCCCCGATCCCGACGAGATCGCGGGCCTGATCTATACGTCCGGAACGACGGGCGATCCCAAGGGAGTGCTCCTGTCCCACGGGAATTTCTCGAGCAATGTTCACAGCATTCAAAAGGTCTACAGCAACCTGGACCATACGGTCAGGACGCTTTCGTTCCTGCCCTGGGCGCACTCCTACGGCCAGACCGCGGAGCTGAACCTCATGATCAAGCTCGGGGGCTCAACCGGGTTCGCCGAAAGCCCCCAGACCATCGTGAGCGACATAGCCGTCGTGAAGCCGAATTTCCTGGTCGCGGTCCCGCGCGTGTTCAACCGCATCTACGACGGGCTGAACGCCCGCATGAAAGAACGCGGTGGGATCGCGAAGCTGCTCTTCGACATGGGCGTCGCCGCCGGGCAGAAGCGGCGGACGCTCGCCCGGAAGGGCAAGACAAGCGCGGTCGCGAACCTGAAGTACTCGATCGCGGATAAAATCGTGTTCGCGAAAATCCGCGAGCAGTTCGGGGGCAGGCTTGCCCAGAGCGCGAGCTCCAGCGCGGCGCTGAACCCGGGCATCGCCGAGTTCTTCTTCGACATCGGGATCGCGATCTACGAGGCGTGGGGCATGACCGAGATATCGCCCGCCGGCGCGTGCAACGGCCCCGGGGCCTATAAGATCGGCAGCTGCGGGAGGGCCATCGACAAGGTGATATTCGAGATAGACAAGAGCGTCGTCGACGATCCGAATGGCAGGGAGGGCGAGCTCATCGTGTACGGGCCCAACGTGATGAAGGGCTACCACAACAAGCCGGAAGAGACCAGGGCGACCATGACCGAGGACGGGGGCCTGCGCACCGGCGACCGGGCCTACATCGACGAAGACGGCTACCTGTATATCACGGGGCGCATCAAGGAGCAGTTCAAGCTCGAGAACGGCAAGTTCGTGTACCCGGCGGCGATGCAGGAGGAAATAACCGTCGTGCCCTGCGTCGAGCAGGTCATGATCTACGGCCTGAACAGGCCCTTTACCATCGCTATCGTGGTCCCCGATTTCGCCGTGATGTCGCGCATCGCCGCGGAACGCGGGCTTTCGACCGAACCGGCGCAGATAGTCTCGGATCCGTCGTTGAAGGAATACATGCAAAACGAGATCACGTCACACCTCAAGGGGAAATTCGGATCGTACGAAATTCCCCGCAGGTTCCTGTTCCTGGCCGAGGGGTTTACCCTGCAGAACGGCCTGCTCACGCAGACCTTCAAGCTCAAGCGGCAGGAAGTCATCAAGCGGTACCAGGACCAGGTCGAGGCCCTGTACGCCGCGGAGTGATCCCGCCGGCCGAACCGCCGTCCGCGAAGCGCTACATCCTTCCCTCATGGCGCCCGCCATGGGGGAAGGCGCCGCGCAAAAAGATCTTCGCGAACGCGAAGATCATGCGAAAAAAGTCGGTGGGATATACTCCCGGACGATGGGCGTTTTCCCCGCCTGCGGCTATATCCACGCGATCCTGTCGAAATAATCCTCAAGGTCCACGCGGTCAACGTATATGGACCAGGAGCATTCATTGTCCTGGCATATATGGAATTCTTTTTTCATGGCTGCAACCTCATTCAGCATTATAGTTTATACTTAATTATATCGCCCGATCATGGCAATGTCAAGAGAGGTCCTGATTTTTTTTGTAAAAGGAATCGAAGTTCGGGCAGCGATATATCCGTCTTCCGCGCATCATTCCGCCAGTCTTTGAGCCGGGACAGGGCGCCGGCGGCGGGCACGTCCCGCCCGCAACGCCGGCAGCCGTCCCCGCCCGGGCATGAAAAAGGGGACTACCTGGTTTCGACGATCGTGCCGCCGGCGATCCTCGCGCCCGCATTGCCCGCGGGATTGCTCATGTAATCGTCCTTCGCTTCGTGCACGATCAGCGAGGTCCCGCCTTCCCTGATAAGGGAATTCGGCTTGCCGCTTCCAACGCGGAAATACCGTAGCACGGCATGACTCTTCGGGAACCGGCCGGACTGGCCTTACATCGACACCGAACCCTTCCTGAAATCGGATTTTCCGATCAGCGCGTTGACGAGCACCGGCGCGCCCGCGCGCGCGAGATCGACCGCGCGGCGGAGGGCCGGGCCGAGCTCGCCTTCCGATCGCACGAGCAACCCGCGCGCGCCGAGACCTTCAGCCGCGACATGGTAATCGGAGTGCCTGAGCACGGTCGCCACGTCGTCGCCGAGGATCTCGACCTGGTCGCGCGCGATCTGCGTCCAGCACGCGTCGTTGCCGACGACCGCGATCACGGGTATTCCGTGCCTGACGAAGGTGTCGAGCTCGGACAGCCCGTATCCGGCGGCGCCGTCGCCCCAGAGGAGCCAGACGTCCGCGCCGGGGCGGCAGAGCCCGGCCCCCAGGGCGAACCCGGCGCCGACCCCGAGCGTGCCGAACACGCCCGGGTCGAGCCACGAGAGCGGGCCTCGAGGGCGCACGATGTACGACGCGGACGCGACGAAATCGCCGCCGTCGGCCACGATGACGCTCTCATCCGCGAGCGCGTCGTCGACCATCTCCGCGAGGCGCAGCGGGTTCACGAGCCCGGTGTTTTCCTCGGAGAACGCGCGTATCTCGTCCCGCCGCGCGTTTTCGTTGCCGGCGAGCGTGCGCATCCATTCGCCGCGCGGGGGGTGCGCGCCCGCCATCGACGCGCACGTTATAAGAAACTCACCGGGGTCGGCGACGACGCCGAGGCCGGGCGCGCGGTTGAGGCGCAGGTCGCGCCGGCTCCTGTTCACGGCGACGATCGCCGCGCCCAAGTTGATGGCCCGCCCGTAATTGAGCCGGAAATCGCAGGGCATGCCCGCCAGCACCACCAGGTCCGCGGCCGCGAGGGCCTCGTTCCGCCTGTGGTGAAAGTTGAGGGGATTCGCCCCGCCCAGGAGGCCGCGCGCCATCCCCGCCAGGAACGCGGGAATGTCGAGCGCGCCTATCGCGCGGGCGAGCGCCGGCGCGCGGCCGGGTTCCACAAGGGCCTGGCTCCCGACCACGAGCACGGGGCGCCGCGCCTTCTCCATGATGCGGACCGCCTTCGCGGCCTTTCCGCGGTCGAGCGCCGGCCCTGTCGACGGGACGATCGCGTGCTCCGGGGAGTCCGTGTCGCAGGCGTAGATTCTGTCCAGGTGGCGCTTCAGGTACCAGGCCGTGGCCCTGTCTCGGAGCGACATGCCGCCCGCCTGCCCGCTTTTCACGCCGTACCACTTTCGCACCAGCGCCTCGTCGTAGAGGAGGTCGATGGGGCACTCGACGAACACCGGGCCGGGCACGCCCGAGCGGGCGAACGCGAACGCCAGCTCCATGACGGGCGCCAGGTCGCAGTTCCTCTTCACGGCATAGGCGCGCTTCACCGCGGAACGGACGAGCGACATCTGGTCGATGTCCTGGAGCGAGCCCCTGCCCCTGAGCACGGTGGCGGCCGCGCCGCCGAGCAGCACGAGCGGCGATTGGGCCATCAGCGCGTTCACGAGCGGCGTCACGCAGTTCGCCACGCCCGGACCGGCGGTGACCGCCGCCACCCCGGGGATGCCGGTGAGCCTGCTCACCGCGTCGGCCGCGTACACGGCGGTCGCCTCGTGACGGACGTCGACGACCCTGATGCCGGCCTTCTTGCTTTCCGTGAGGATCGGGGAGATATGGCCGCCGCATATCGTGAAGACGTGCCTCACGCCGTGATCGACCAGGATTTGCGCGATTATGCCGCCGCCGTTCATATGGTTGTCTCGCTTTGGATAGTTGTTAGTTAAATATACTTAATGTAGGTTACGGAGGGTAGAAAATTACAATAACTGATGTATATAAAGAGATCTTTCTAGAAAATCACTTACTATTCAGAGGGAAAATTGATAGTGTATTGTACATAGAAAATTTCTACTTATATATTTTTATAAATTGCTTAATATGTTTTAAGTAGTTTCACTTATTGACCAAATTCAATAATTCGATATGCTATCACTGATAATAGAAATATCAACAATACAGGGGGAGAATATGATTAATTTCATTAGACCAAGTGTTTCTGGAGAGTGGTTACATTATGATCACCTAGCTGTGAATTGCAATGATGGAAACTTACTATTGGATCAAGATGGTCAACCACTAAGAGCATCAACCATTAAAGTATATGCAAGTGATATTAAATGGAAATTCTCTGAAGGAGGACCAGACATTACTTCAGCCAATGGTTATGGTGGAATGGCACCTGCTACCTGGAGATTTCCAGGAGCAAATGTTTTTGGTATAATCCTATCTCAGAAAATAGCAAATAATGATACCCCTCAGAATATTTTAGTTTCTACAGAAAATGAAGCACAAGAATTTAATGTCTATAACACTATAGATATTTATTGTAATGTTAATGATGGGACACCCGAGCAATGGGGTTATGCAGATAATAATGGTTCATATTCTTTACGTCTGAAGATTATAAGAAAATAACAAGCATATATTATGTTAATTGAAAAAAATAATGGATCATAAAGGTTATCAATCTTGATATGCGTTTTCATTTAAAATTGTATTTATAATGCTTTATTAAGGCGCCATCAAAATAAATGGCGGAGGGTATAAAAAAGATTGTGTAAATGGCCATACTATGCCAGGAGAATGTTATG
>CAYRGX010000072.1:0-10197 GCA_964423905.1 uncultured Leptospirales bacterium
TATGTGGTCAGGGACGGAATCGAACCGCCGACACGAGGATTTTCAGTCCTCTGCTCTACCGACTGAGCTACCTGACCACGTTCAAAACGATACACACGTATTACATACAGTGAAATTGTCAATTATAAAAATTCTCTTTTTTTACGCCGCAACCCTCGCCGCGGCTGCGGCACTCGCCGCGCCCGCGGTCGACACGTGGGAATTTTTCCTGGAACGGGGAAAAAGGGAATACGAAACCATGATGTACATGGACGCGGTCCTGAGCCTTCGGCGCGCGCTCGATCTCAACGCGGAATCGGTCGAGGCCGCGAACGCGCTCGCCGCGACGTACCTGGCCATGCGCGACAGGGAGATGGCGCTGGAGACTTACGAACGGTCCCTGGCCATTCGCGGGGACCAGGCGGACATACACAACAGGACGGGAGAGCTATGCGACGAGCTGTTCGACGAGCGCAGGGCCTTCGATCATTACCTCGAGGCGGTGCGGCTCAACCCGTCGCATCCCGGCGCGCATATGAACCTGGTGCGTCACTACCTGCGGAAGGGCGACCGGAAGAGCGCGGAGGAGCACTTCCAGAAAAGCCAGGAGCTCGCCAGGGAAAAGTCAGGCGGCAGCCTGGCGCGCGCCGAGTCGGCGCGAACCCCCGACGAGGCCATCAGGCTGTACGCGAAAATCATCGAGGAGACGCCGTCGCTCGTCGACGCGTATTTCGGACTGTGCGAGGCATACCGGAAAAAAAGGGACTTCCCGGCCGCGGCGGCGGCACTCGAGCGGGTGAAGCGGATCAAGCCCGACCACGAGAAGGCGCTGGTCATGCTCGGGAACCTCTACTTCACGGAAAAATTCCACGGCCCCCGCATGCGCTACCTGGGCAAGGCGGAGAAGAACCTGTCCGCCGCGCTGAAAGTCAATCCGGACAATTATTCCGCGCTCTACACGCTCTCGCGCGTGTATCGCTTCATGGGAAAGAAGAAACTCGCCGCGGAAACGCTCGAGAAGGCCATGTCGGCGGAAAAGAGGGTCAGCGGGAAGTGAAGGCTTTTCGCGGCGCCTTCATCGACTCGACGCAGATCGCCGCGGCGCGGTCGAGCCCGGCTCCGGAAAGGTGCACGGCCTCGTAGCGCCAGACCGGTTCGATGAGGGCGTCCAGGTCCACCGCGCGGCGGTAGGGACCGTTCCCGCCGGTGAGCTCCATCTGCGCGGCGCGCACGTCCTGGTTCACGGCCCCGCCGTTGTACGTCGTCACCACGATGTATATCTCCGGCCGCGCCCCGGCTCCGTGGAGCGTGCGGACGATCCCCTTGAAATTTTTGATGTACTCGCGCCGCGTGGCATCTCCTCCGCCGCGGCGCTCGGACCCGCCCTGCACCCAGAAGAAATGCGTGACCGGGAGGCCGGCGTCCCGGGCCTCTTTCGCGGCGCGCGCGATCCTGAAATTGAGCGGACCGCCCGGCGCCCAGAGGTCGATCGTGGTGGTGCCTATCGCGGTCGGGACCAGGACCACCCTGTCGCATATCCCCGCCTCGATCATCCTGTCACCGAGCCTGCACCAGAGGCTCCCGGAAACGCCGGACGCGCCCGGCAGCGGATCCTCTGCCCGGTAGCACCTGCCGCGGTACAGGCTGAAGACCGCGCGCCTGCTTTTGTACCGGACTTCGCCGTAGTTGCCCGCGTTCGACTGCCCGGAAGTCAACACCACCGCGGTCCGGGGCCCGGCCAGGCCGCGGCACGGCACGCATTCCCTTCCGGACGTCTCGCGGTACTCGACGGTGTCCGAAAAATAGAACGATTTGTAAAGCACCAGCTGCGGGATGGGAAACAGGTTGAAGCGATACGAGAGCAACCCCGCGGAGTACCCCGCTCCCAGCGTCACGACGAACGCCGCGGCCAGCGCGATTTTCTTCCACATGTGAGGCGCCTTTTACCGGATCATGCGCGAGCGCTTTTTCTTCGCGGGAAGGACGAAATCGGTCGTGTCGATCGTGTTGATGTCGGACTCCCTGAGGGGCTCGGCGTAGCAGACCGTGGTGTCGGCCTCCTTCACCTTGAGGATTATTTTCTTCCTGGGCTTTTCCTTGCCGATCAGGCTCCGGTCGAATTTCTGGATGACGAGTTTTTCACCCGCGTCGATGCCGTCGAAGAGCCCCAGGTTCACCAGGATGCCGTTCTCCTTCATCTTGAGGACCCTGCCCCTGAACGGGATCATCTCGTAGATTTTCGAGGCCGCGCGCAGCGAGAGGCTCTGGAGGGATTCCTTGCCGGTTTCGGAGAGGATGAATTCCCCGATGATGAATCCCTTCTTGAAGTCCATGAGCTTGCATTCGAGCTGGATATAATTGCTGCTCTCGCGGAACGAACCGTACACGAGGTAGTCGACCTTCGGGAACTTCCCGTCCTTGACGAGCTTCTCGACTTCCTCCATGGTCCCCTGGAGGTGCTCGCCGCTGCAGCGGAGCCCGCAGTTCACCGCCCTGCGCGGGCGTATCCCCACCGGGCTCATCCTCCCGAACTGCCCGAGCACGAAGCTCAGGCTGCTCGCGATCACGTCGCCGGCCTCGGCGTGGAGCGGGACCGCGTCGCCGGGATCGAAGGCGGCGACGAACACGCCGGGCACGTCCCGCGGGATATCGTCGGAAGCCATACCCTCGCGGTGGTGCAGCTCGTCCCTCCGTTTGATCACGGCCACCGTGAGCCTGTCGCGGTATTTCCCGTCGGGGAAAAGCCTCTGCAGCTCCTTGAGCTCGTCGATGGCGAACTGGTCCAGGCCCTTCGCGCCGTAGTATTCTATGAGCTTCTCGCGGGCCTCGACGTTCATCGGGTTGAGCAGGAGCGCCCTGCGCAGGTACATGATCGCCTGGTCGGCGAGGTTCTTCTTTTCGCGGTCCCTGGCGAGCGCGTACTCGTCCTCGTTGAGCGACTGCCGCGTGGGGTTTCCGAACTTGTAGTCGTTAAAGACCATGAAGTCCTCCATCCTGCCCCTGATGATGGAATCGGACGGTGCCTCGCGGTAGGCCCTGAGGTATTCGTCGAGGGCCCTGTCGTTCTGTCCCGCCCTTTCGTTCGCCACGGCGATGGAGTAGCGTATGGCGCCGTTTTCGATGCTTCCCAGCGCCTTCGTGAAATAGTCGGCGGCCTCGGCGTATTTTTTATCCGCCAGGGCGAGGTGTCCCATGATGCGATTGCCGTCGTAACTCTCGGGCTGGAGGGCGAGCGCGTTCCTCAGACAGAGCCTGGCCTCCTCGAGCAGATCGGGGTCGTCGGTCCTCAGGTAATCGCGAAAAAGGATCTCACCGTAGGTGATGTGCGGACGCGCCGATTCGTGGTGCGCGCCGAGCGCCTTCTCGATGAAGGCCTTCGCCTCGGGCGTCCTCTTCTCGCCGCTCTTGATTTCCGCCATGAGAAGGAGCGCGTCCAGGTTGTAGGGATCGACCCGCAGGATGGACGTGAGCGCCCTCACGGCCCATATCTTTTTTCCCATCCTGTAATAAATCCACGCGGTGCCGAATTTAGCCTCGAGGTTGTCCTCGGACATTTTCCTGGCCTTCTCGAACTCGGCCAGGGCCTCCGCGTGGTTTCCCATGCCGGCGAGGGCCTTTCCCGTGCCGACCACCGCCTCAACCGATCGGGCGTCGATCTTCAGCACCTTTCCGAACATGTCGTAGGCGTGCTCGAACGCCTCGAGCTCGAGATAGGCCTTGCCCAGCCCCAGGAGGGCGTCGCGGTACCTGGGGTTCTGCCTGACCGCGTCCCTGAAGTAGAATACCGCGCGCTGGTAGTTTTCCTTTTTCAGCTGCTGCCAGCCTTCCTCGTTGTTCGATATCGCGTTCTTCGCGGGTGCGGACAGGGATACGACGACGCACGAAAACACGATCAGGACTGCGGCGGATCTTCGCATGATGATATACCCCCGGGATGGACTACCAGCAATACGACATATCACCCGACCGGTGCAAGTCAAGACAATTTCGGCGGAAGATCTCGGACCGGATATGCCGACCGCCCGGAAAGGATCGCCGGCAAGGATGCCCCCGCGGAAAAAAACCAATTGATGATTGACTTTTCCCGAGGGGCGATGTTAGATACGCCGCATTGCATTCACTCTTGATCGCTGCGGCCTGGACCCGGCATTATACTGAAATGATACGAGCGGCCATAGTCACGATAAGCGCGTTGATCCTCCTGGGATGTTCGCCGGGCGAGCATTCCAGGGAAATCCGCACCTGGTCCATCCTCTACGATCAGGATCCCTCGCCGGAGCACGCGCGGGCCCGGACCGGTTGGAAGCCGATAACGGTACCGGCGATGTTCACCGCGCCCTACGAACGCGCGCCGAAGGTCTTTTATGTCTGGATGAAGGGCGAGATCGACCTCGACGATCCGACCCCCTACACCGGGCTGTCCCTGGGGAAGATCTACTTCAACGATGTCGTCTACGTCAACGGCACCGTCGTCGGGAGAAGGTCCACAACACAATTCCAGAACCTCCACTGCCCCAGGAACTACGGGATCCCCCGCGGCTTGCTGCACAGGGGACGCAACGAGGTGCTGGTGTACCTCGGCCTGTACGGCGTCGAGTACGGGGGGCTCTCCGACAGGGTCTATCTCAGGACGCCTGACAGGTTCCTTACCCAGTCGATCCTCTCGAATTTTCTTTTCCAGCAGCTCACCGTGGGCATACTGGTGCTCTTTGTGGGACAGATCGTCTTCTGCGTCATCATGATAATCGCCGATCCGAAAGACCCGACGAACGTGATCATGCTCCTTATTTTCGTGGTCTGGGTGTCGTACCTCATGGCCATTTACTCGCCCTACTATCCGCTCGGGATAGATTTCCGCATATCCTTCCTGTGGGCATGCTCCTGCATCGCGCCGATATTCTTTTTCCTCTTCATACAGTCCTATTTCCGCGTACACATCCCCTGGTTGAGCCGCGCGTATGTCGCCACGCTCCTGCTCTTCAGCACGCTCATCCTGGTCAACCAGAACACCGTGTCCGAGTGGTTCCTGGGGCGCGTCCTCGGCATGGCAATGATGGCGGTGGCCATCCCCGGAAACCTGTATTTCCTGTATTACATCTCCAGGGTCAAGCCGAGCCGGATACTCATCTTCTTCATCGTCCTGGGCGTGCTGCCCGCGATGACGATCGTCGGCGATATTTTGAACTACCTGTTCATACAGCATGTGCCGCCGCTCTACCATATCTACACCCTCCCCCTGATCGTGGTGTTATTCATGATCCTGAAAATACGCGACATGGTAAAAAAGGAGGTCCAGCTTGAAATCGCGTATAAAAAGCTGAGGGATATGATCGAGACCCAGCCAGGGACCACCGACAAGGAAAAAAGCGTTCCCAGCCTCACCCCCGCGATGGAGAAGAAACTCCAGCAGGTGCTCGAATTCCTTCGCGAGAATTTCAAATCGGATATATCCCGCGAGGGCCTCGCCCGTACGATGGATCTGAGCCCGGACCACATGAGCCGGATGTTTAAAACCTATACCGGGCAGCGCATCAACGATTATATCAACTTCCTGCGTATCGAGGAGGCGGCCCGCAGCATAAAGGGAACGGACGCGAAAATCATCGATATCGCCTTCGATGTCGGGTTCGAGAGCCTCGTAACCTTCAATCGCGCCTTTCTCAAGGTTAAAAACATGACGCCCAGCGAATACCGCTCTGCAGGAGAGCTCGAAGAAAAGATAATGAAAAACGAGGATATGTAGGGCCAGAATATTTGTTTGACACTTTTCCGAATTTTCCCCTTAATGCACATCATGTCGGTGCGCCATAGATGGATCTACCGAGAAAAATAATCCCTGATACAAAAGCAGAATATGGAGAATCGGCCCAGAGCCCTGCTGATAGCGAGGGCTTTCGTGATGCCATTCTCTCCACGATATACGATGTCGTTTTCTCGATAGACATGAAAGGCCGATTCACGTACCTGAGTCCCTCGTTCCAGAAAATAACCGGTATCGAATGCAGCAGCATGATCGGGAGGCGTTTCTCCGACTTTCTTGAATCCGCGGAAGCGGACCTGGCAATGCGGCACTTTGAAGCCATGAAAGCCGAGCCGAGCAGGCCGATAACGTTTTCGTACAGGCTGGATATACCCTCCCGGGAGCCGTCCCTTCTGGAAATCATCATCCAGAAGATTGAACCGCCGGAAATGTACAACGGGTTCGCGGGCGTTGCCAGGAACATCGAGCACCGCTACGCGACCGCGACGCTGATCGGCAACGCGGGGGAAGAATACAAATCCTTCCTGTACAATATCGAAGACGGGTATTACGAGGTCGATCTCTCCGGGACGTTCGTCGCCTGCAATCCCTATTTCACCAGGCTTTTAGGCTACGGGCCTGGAGAGCTCATCGGGATGAAATACGCCGACGTCGTCGACGAAGAGACGGCGAACGTGCTCTACGAGCAGTTCAACGAGTTCTTCACGACCGGCGGGGCCCGGGGCATGATCTCGGGCACGTACATCACGAGGACCGGCGAGGAACGGATTGCCGAGGGAACCGTCACCATGCGGAGGAACCGCGCGGGCAGGGTCGTCGGGTTCTGCGGCCTGATACGGGACATCACAGAGCGGATGAACCTTGAAAGCGCGCTCAAGGCGAGCGAAAGCCAGTGGAGGCGCCTGTACAACAGCCTCCCCGGAGGCGCGTTCCTGGTGGACAGCGATCGCGTGATACTCGATGTCAATCGCATAACGTGCGAGCTCACGGGTTACCGCTACGACCAGCTCGTCGGCCACAGCTGCGAAACAATTTGCCCGCACTTCGCGGAAAAATGCGTACTGACAGCGGGCGGAGGGCATGCCGAATTCGACAATATCGAGGCCGATCTGGTCCGGGCCGACGGGTCGACCATGCGGATAATAAAGAGCGCCGACGTGATCGAATCGCCGGACAGCCTCCTGGTGCTCGAGAATTTCCACGACGTGACCCAGCTGAAGAAAATCGAGAGCGCGCTCAGGGCGAGCGAGGAAACCCTGCGCAAAAAAAACGAGACGATGGAAAAGGACCTCCACGCGGCCCAGCTCATACAGAGAAACCTGATCGGCGCCGCGCTCCCCGCGACAAGGGATATACGGTGCAGTTTCAGGTATATCCCACTAACCGACGTTGGCGGCGACTTCTTTTCCATAAGGCCCCTCAGCGAAGGGGGGACAGGCATTTTCGTGGGGGACGTCGCGAGTCACGGCGTCTCGGCGGCCCTGTTCCTCGCGCTCATCAAGGCAACCACTGACAGGGTCTGCCGCGATCACGCCCTCGCGCCCATGGAATACATCACACGGCTCAACGCCGAGCTTTATGGCAACATGCCGCTGAGCTTTATGACAGCCATTTACGGCGTGTTTCGCCGCGATGATCCGGAACGATGCGAATTCGCCTTCTCGTCGGCCGGCCATCCCTGGCCCGTACTGTACAGGGCCGCGACAGGCAAGGCCGAATTCGTCAACAGCAAGGGTACTCTGCTCGGCATATTCCTCGATCTCGAATTCGAGGAAACGCGGTTGACGCTCAATCCGGGCGATCGCGTATACCTTTACACCGACGGAATACCCGAGACGTACAACGAATCAAACGAAATCTGGGGATTCGAACGCATGTGCGACCTCATAGAATCGACGCACATGGAATCGATAGAGGAATCACTCGACAGGATCGTGAAGACGCTGACCAATTTCAGGGGAAACGCGTCAATCGCCGACGACGTGATAATACTAGCATTTGAGGCTTGAACTCAATAGAGGAGGAACGCATGAAAAAAGTTCAATGTATCGCACTGATGGCGGCCCTGGCCGTCGCATCGGCGGGATGCGCAAAAAAGTCGAACATTCGGTTCGCGACAATACTCTCGACCATCGGAAACGTATCGGTTGAGAATGCCGGGAAAAAATCTGCAGCGCAAATAAACATGCAGATCGAGCAGGGAGCGAAAATCATGACCGAGGAAAAATCGATCGCCGATATCGCGATCGGCGAGCACTCGCTCAGGATATTCGAGAATTCCACCGTCGAGCTGACCACCCTTCTGAGGAACCTGGAAGACGGATCCGAGAACACCGCGATCTCGCTCGACAGGGGCGCCATCCTGACGAAGATATCGGGGAAAATCTCCCGCTCGGACAGGTTCACCACAAGCACCGGGACCATCGTCGCATCCGTGCGCGGCACCATGTTCCTGGTCACGGAGAAAAACGTCGTCGCGTGCCTCAAGGGAACGGTTTCGGTCAGGCACAAGAAGGACGACGACACCAAGGCGGTGGATATTACCGCAGGCAAGATGGCGAAGGTTGAAGACAACAAGCCCATCGTCGCGAAGGATATCGACAAGGATGTTTTGAAGACGATAGACAACGCGAACTCGCTCGCAGGCAAGGGCGAATACTCGATGAAGGACAAGCCCGAAGTGCCGCTGCCCGTGGAAAAAAAGAATGCTAAATAAAGGACAGCTCCCGTAAACGCTGTCCGGATATGGACATCCCCTTTTTCGATCCCGCCTTTTTATAGGCATCCAGCGAGGCGCGGTAGAAGGATACCGCGCTCTTGTTGTTTTTTCTCACATAGGCGATCTCGCCGAGGCTGAACAGGCAGTTGGCCTCGCCGAGCGCCGATCGTGCGGACCGGTATTCCCGGAGCGACGCGTTGTACATTTTTTCCGCAGCCGGCAGATCTCGTGCGACGAAAGCCATATCCCCCTTCCTGTGAAGACAGTTTCCCATTCCCAGATGTGATCCCACCTTCATGTACAAGGCATAGGCATCGTCATAGCTCTTGCGCGCCATTGCCGCGGCACCGGCTTTCCTGTGCCTGTCACCGGCAAGGTAAAGTGCGTTTCCCTCGGCAATACGCGATTTTTCTTTTTCAGTGACATCCTTATCGTTGCCGTCCCCGGGCTTTCTGTCCGAGGGATCGTCCGACAATCGTTTTTTCGTCAGAGCGGTATCATCCTTTATATCGCGGGCCATGCTCTTCCTCATGCGAGTGATGATGTCCCTGCACGACTTTTTATCCTCGTCCGAACCGACCCTGTCGAAGAGGCTGCACGCAGCGAAATACAGCTGCCTTGCCCTCACTGCTTCCTTTCGTTTGGTTGCGAACTGTGCGAGCTTCTCGAGGCAATATGCCTCGCCGAGCCTGTATCCTATCCTGACATACAGCGCCATTGATTCGCGGAAGCGCGATTCGGCGCCCCTCATGTCCCCGGACAACTGTGCGATCTCACCCAGCTGAAAAAGAGAGTTCGCCTGGCCGTGAAGCGAACCGCACTGACGATAGAGGCGATAGGCTTCGAGTGCGTTCTTCAACGCATCCGCAAGGTTCTTTTGCATGATATAGATATCGGCCTTTCGCTTGAGACAGTTGGCCTGCCCTATAACCGAATCAACCTTCCCGTATCGACGATAACTATCGTCGTAAAGCGACAGAGCTTCGGCGTATTTTTCTCGGATAAAGAAAATATCCGCCCGCCTTTTCTGGCAATCGGCAATACCGAAATCCGATTTAGTCATCTCGAAAAGAGGCTGCGCCCTGTTGATGTATGTAAGAGTCGCGTCGAACGAGTGCCACCGGTACGATATATCGGCCAGACGCCTCAGGGATCTCGCCTCACCGAGTTTATCTCCCTGTGCACGATACATTTCGAGAGAGCGTGAAAAGAATTGTTCAGCGGTTTTATTGTCATAATACCGGTCGAAGTAAATAATACCGCGGATAAGAAGCGACAACGGGACGACGTTCTCATAAGATAATAGCCTGGATGCGGTTTCGCTCACACGCGTGGCTTCAATTCCGCGGGTGCCAGACATCGACAATGAATCGATAGCGACACGGCGGGTCCAGTATGGCGTTATCGTGGCCCTGTGTTGAAGAATCAGTGCATTTCTCTTTTGCGGGTTGGTTTCCTTGATTAAAACATCAAGTAGATCATTAGTAGTCCTACCCATAAGTTCAATCTTTGAAAAAGAAGTGTCTGGCACCATTAATACAATAATGATACCAAATAGTATTATCCAATCACGATAGCGAATAAAATGTCGTTGATAATCACAAATCATATTTAAATCCAATTTAATTGATGATATAATAATTCCCAATTAATGACTAATTTGTCCATTATTTTTCCTTGTTATATTGGTGCCAGACACTTAATTTTTTTTACAAAACGATAATCCCATACGTTTCTA
>CAYRGX010000073.1:0-3110 GCA_964423905.1 uncultured Leptospirales bacterium
TCTTCACCCGCATATCCCTCCTGGATGATAGGGAAAAGGGCGTCCTGTCCTGCGCGGCGGTCATCGGGATGCGGTTCGACACGGAATCGCTTTTCCAGCTGAGCGACCTCTCGCCCGGCGAGGTCATATCGGTCATCGACCGCGCCGCGCGCCTCCATATCCTCGAGTACGATCCCGAGGACCGCACCGGCGTCGGGTTCATCCATGACAGGATACGCGAGACCTTCGAGAACGGCCTCTCGGTCGACGAGCGACGAGCCGCCCACCGCCGCATCGCGGCGGTCATCGAGTCGACGTGCGGCGACGACCCCGGCGAGCGCGTGTTCGAACTCGCGCACCATTCGATCGAGGGGGCCGACGCGGACCGCATCCTCCGCTACGCGTTCCCGGCCGGCCTCGCCGCAAGAAAACGTTATGCGCACGATGAAGCCCTGCGCTACTTCAGGCCCATCGGCGGGCTCGTCGCCGGGGCCGCGGGAGCCCCCGGCGGCCCATTGGCCTTACTGTGGAAAAACGTCCTCCGGGAAAGGGGCGAGATCAATCTGACGATAGGGAAATACGACGAGTCGCTCGCCGATTTCGAGACCCTCCTCGGCATGGCGCGCGGAGACGACGAGAGGATATATCTCTACCGCCAGATCAGCTACCTGTATTTCAAGTCGGGCGACTGGAAATCGTGCGAGGAATTCGGGCGCACGGGCCTCGCGCTGCTCGGGGAGCGTCTCCCGTCCGGAAGGGCGGGATTCATTTTCGGCATCGCCCGTGAACTCCTTTTCAGGCTCGTCCTGAATGCCGTCCCCGTGCTCGGCCGCCGCTCCCGCCCCCCCAGCGAAAAGCATCGCATCATTATAAGCTTCATGTTCGCGCTCGCGTGGAGCTTCATCCTTAGCGATACCCCCAAGTACGTCTACTCGATACTCAGGGGACTTAACATGACAGTCCGTTACATCGGGCCGTCGGAAGAGCTCGGCATGATGCTGTCCGCCTACGCCAGCATCGGCGCGTCTTTGTCTTTTTTCAAATCGTCGCTGGCCAACCATCGGGTCGCACTGTCGGTGCGTACCAGGTGGGGCAACCCGTGGGGAGTGGCGCAGTCATACCAGCTCCTGGCGTTCACGCTCAACTGGATGGGTGAATACCGCGAAAGCCTGTCGTGTTTCAGGGAATCGGTGGACCTCTTCACCACGGTGGGGGATCTCAGGGAGATCGGCATGAGCGTGGCGGGGATAATCCACAACCATTCCTTCCTCGCAGACTACCGCGAACTCGGCCAGGCGATCGACCGTTATCGCGATATCGCGGTCCGGTCCAGGGACGCCTACGCCCTGAGCGAGGCCGACACCTATGACGCGTCGTATCACCTCGAAACGGGCGACGTCGATCGCGCCGAAACCCTGGCGAACTCCGCGTACGAGTGGAGCCTCTCGAAGCAGGTCCTCTTCACCCACTGCCGCGCATGCATCGAGCTCGGGAGGATATACCTCGAAAAGGGCGAGCCCGTCAGGGCGACGTCGGTGCTCCAGCGGGCGCGCGAGCTCTACGAGGGGCACGACTTTCTCGCGCAGTACACCATCCAGCTCTATGCCCACCTCGCCGAGGCGACCCTTTCCTGCATTCCCCTGAGCGCGGGCGTGAAGGAAAAAGCCAGGCTGGCCTCCCGGGCCCGCAGGTATTGCAGGGCGGCGCTGCGCCACGGCAGGCGCCTGCCGTCGCACCGCGGCGGAGCCCTGGCGGCGCGCGCGCTCTATCTGGCCCTCCGCGGGAAAAACCGCGCGGCCGACAGGGCGTTCAGGGAGGCCATCGAGGCCCACCGAAGCCTTGGCCAGCGCTACCTCCTGGCGCGTTCCCTTTTTTCCAGGGGGATATTCCTCTCCGCAACGGGGAGGACCGGCGTTGCGAAGACCCTGTTCGAGGAGTCATACGCCCTTTCCGGGACGATCGGCGCGCACCGTCTCGCCGACAGGGCGGCGAACCTGCTCGGCATGCGGGAACATCCCGGCGTGTCCGGGGCCATGGAGTCCGCCATAGAAAAGGAACGCCACGCGCTATCGCTGAAGCTCGCCGCGGAGGTAAGCGACGCGAGCGACACGGATGACCTCCTGCACCGCGCGCTCTCGCGAGCCATGCAGATCACCGGCGCCATGCGGGGCTGCTTCATCGTGAAAAACAGGGAGGGTCTCCCGCGCGTCATCACGAGCCTCAACGGGCCGCGTAAGGAGCCGTTCGAGTTTTCGTCCGGCCTGGTGGACATGGCATACGCGTCGGGAAAAGCGCATATCGCCACGAACGCGGAGGAGGACCAGCGTTTCCACCTGTTCAGGAGCGTTTCCCTCTATGACCTGAAGTCCATCATGGTGATCCCGGTGACCATCCGCGACAGGATCATCGGCATATGCTATCTCGACAACCCCCTCGCGTCGGGGGTATTCACCGAGCACGAGGAGCGGCTCGTAACCGGTTACCTGACGCAGATCGCGTTTGCCGTGGAAAACGCCCAGCTGCAGCGGTTGCTCGAGACGCGTTCGCAGGGCGATGAAAAGCCGGCGGGCATATCCCCCGTTTCCGAGGAAAAGCTCAAGGCTGCCATGGCCTATCTGGATGAAAACTACATGTCGGACATCTCCCGTGAGGGCCTTGCCGCCTCGATCGGCGTGCACCCGGACCACCTGGGCAAGCTCTTCAAGGCCTATACGGGCAGGCGCCTGAGCGAGTATATCAACAACCTGCGGATCGAGGAAGCGATGAAGCGACTCGCCGGTTCCGACGATACCATACTCGACATCGCCTTCTCGGTGGGTTTCGAGAGCTTGCGGACCTTCAACCGGGCCTTCCTTAAATATAAAAAAGTCACCCCCACGGAGTTCAGGGAATCACGCGCCAAAAAACCTTGAAGAAAACCGGCCCTTTATAATTATCTTGACATAAAATAACTTGTGTATTTTTTTGGCTGCAATTATATCCCCAAAAAAATAAAGAGAACGTATCAGGAGTCCGGAAATGATCAGCACCGTGACCCGCCCCGCGGGAAAAATGCTCATAGCCTCGTCTAACACTGAGTTGAACAGCGAGATCGCCGGAGTGTTGACGGAATTCGGCCATTCATGCGATGT
>CAYRGX010000073.1:3120-7815 GCA_964423905.1 uncultured Leptospirales bacterium
AAATCGCCATGTTCAAGCAATTGCTCCAGGGTGATCTGCCCTGCGCTCCAGAACTGCGTCAGGATATTGTTGGCATACTGGCGGTAAACAGGAGTCGAGGTGCTTTCGCTCACGGCGATGTCGCACTCGATATCGTTTCGATGCTTAAAAAGATCCCCGACAACGGGTTCGACATGGTCATCGTCGATATCGTCTACCTGGTGCAGAGCACGGACAACATACTCGCCCTCATCCGCCAGGCGGACCCGGACATCGATATCATCCTCATCACGGGAGTCGGGCTGGTCAACGTGGCGGTGCAGTTTATGAAAAAGGGGGTGTACGATTTCGTTACGCGCCCGTTGAACCACGATCACCTCCAGCTCGTCGTGTCCAGGACCATGGAACGGCGGGAACTCGTGAAGGCCGCCCGCGAGCGCGACATCTACCGCCACATGTCGAACATCGACGGCCTCACCGGGCTCTACAATCACAACTACTTCAGGGAGCAGATCGTCCGCGAGATCAGTTTCTCGCTCCAGAGAAGCCGCAATTTCTCGCTCCTCCTGCTCGACCTCGACAATTTCAAGCAGGTGAACGACAACTACGGCCACCAGACCGGGGACGAGGTGCTAAAGGAAGCATCGGTGCACATCATCGAGAACTGCCGGGAATACGACACGATCGCCCGCTACGGCGGGGAAGAGTTCGGGGTCATACTCTCGGGCGTATCGTCCGATACCGCGATCCGCATCGCAGAGAGGATTCTCGGCAGGATGGCGAGCCATCGGTACGACAGCATCAACGCGCCGGTCACGGCGTCCATCGGCATATCCAACTATCCCCTGCATTCCGACAACCGGGAAGAACTCATCCGCAAGGCCGATGCCGCCCTGTATTGCAGCAAGGAGCACGGCAAGAACACCTACACCCTGTACAGGCCCGATTGCGACAACTACATAATGTAACCGCTCCGCATTGTATCCGTCCCCGGAAAATATCTTTACAAAAACCCCGTACGGAATAGCATGCGTGTAATCTGGAAGTAACATATTGTTCCACGGACAACCATAACTCTGCATATGAACGTCTTGTCCACATCCGGCCGGCCGGGGCCTTTCGGAAAAACCGCGCTCCTGCTCCTGGCCCTGCTGTCAACGGCCTGGATCGATCCCTTCAAGGACGCGGTCAGTGACGGCAACAGGGAGTACCACAAGGGAAAGTACAAGGACGCCCGCGATCATTACCGGAAGGCCGAACAATACGTTCCCTCGGAAAAGGACAAGCGCAAGCTTTCCTTCAACAAGGGCGACGCAGACCTCATGCTCGAAAACTTCGACAGGGCCATGACCGAATTCAACGACGCGGTGCAGTCCGACGACCGCGACGTCCAGAAGAAGGCCTTCTACAACATCGGGACCGCGCACCTCAGGCAGGGCAACTACGAGGACGCGGTCGCCGCGTACCTGAACGCGCTGAAAATTGACCCCCACTACGACAAGGCCAAAAAAAACCTCGAGTATATCATCAGGCACCGGAAGGACAACCGGTCGCAGTCGAAAGACGGCAGGGGCGGCGGCAAGAACGCGAAAAATTCCCCGCAGGGAACCGATAAAAACGATCGTAACAATCCCGGCAGGGGAAACGCGAACGCGGGCAACGCCCCCCGGCAGGGCACCCAGGGCCCGGCGATGAGCAAGGACCAGATACGCAACCTGCTTAACTCGATGAAGAACAATCCCGTGAGCAGAAAAAAGGGAGGCCATGAGCAGAGGAACCTTGAAAAAAACTGGTAGCGTTATCATCGCGCTCATGGCGTGGAGCGCGGCACTTTCGGCCGCGACGCAGCTCCGCACGCAGCTCGACCGCGCGATGATCCCGGTGGGATCGAGCACCGTGCTCAGGATAACGCTGACCGGTTCCGCCTCCGGGGTCAAGCCCGTGGGCTACCCGTCGGTGCCGGGCCTCGAGATAAACTACGCCGGGATGAACCAGAACCTGCAGATCATCAACGGCTCGATGACCAACGAATCGCAGCTCATCTTCAACATAATCGCGATGGAGCCGGGAACCTACAAGATCCCCCCGTTCGTGTTCCAGGCCGGGAACGAGAGGCTCCGGTCGCGCGAGGTGCTCCTGACCGTAACCGGGTCCGGGGGCACGCGCTCCCGGGACGGCGCCGCGGAGGGCGGCCCCCTCAGGACGAAGGTCGAGCTCTCGTCGCACAGGGCGTACTCCGGCGAACCGATCATCATGCGCTATTACCTGCTCACCCAGGGAGTCCCCGTCTCGGTTGAAGGCTTCCAGACCCCTCCCGACACAAGGGGCTTTGCCGTGAAAAAAGTCGACGAGAGCATCAAGCCGTCCGCCGAGGGCGAATACGAGAAGAACCACCTGGGAACGTTCATACTCATCCCGGCCGCCCAGGGATCGTTCAACGTGGGCGGGGGCGCCGCCGTCATCATGACCGAGGAGCAGAACGACGATTTCGGCGGATTCCCCATGCCGCGCATGGGCAGAAAGCGCAAAATCGTCTTCGACACCGTTAGGGTCGAGATACTGCCGCCCCCGGCCGCGGGCAGGCCCGAGTCATTCCACGGCGACACGGGCGATTTCTCGATGAAGATCAATACGACGCGCGACAAGACACGCGTGTATTCGGAAAAAAAGGTCCAGGTGACGCTGAGCGGCCAGGGCAATGTGATAACCATGAGCAAGCCCGGGATCCACGAGACCGACGGCGTAAAGACACTCGTCGAGGACGGCGAAAGCACGGTCGAGGTTTCGGGCAACGCGGTCAGGGGCACGAAAACCTTCACCATCACGCTCATTCCGGAAAAGGCGGGGATATACTCCGCTGGTGCGGTGACCTTCAGCTTTTTCAATCCCCGCGCGGGTCGATACGTCGTCCTGAACTCTCAGCCGGTTCGCGTCGAGGCCGTCGGCGACGGAAAGGCCGCGAACAGGGAGTCATTCGACGCGGACGAGGGCGAACGGCCCGATTTCAACCTTGCCTACATCGCGCTCATCGCCCTGGTCGTCGCAGGCGCGGCGGTGTTCGTGGTGCTCTGGGAGCGGAAACGCTACAGGCTGGCCGTACAGGGAAACGGATCCGGCGCCGGCGAAGCGGCCGAGGAACCCGCCGCTGAAAAAAGCGATCCCCTCGCCGATCTCGACGCTGCGTTCGCTTCGCGCGACACGCAGGTGTTCCTGCGCGCCGCTGACCGCTGCATCTTCATTCTCGAAAAACGACGTCAGACGGGAACACTTCCGGCTGATGGCGAAGGAAAGCTCGCTTCGCTGAAGGACGAAGTCTACGCATACCGCTACGGAGGGACCGCGCCCGGCGAAGGCGCCATCTCGTCGATCAGGGATTTGTTGAAGAATCTTTACCGCTGACAGCCGCGGTCTTCGCCTCGTTCCAGAGATCGTCCATTTCGCCGAGGCTCATGTCGGCGAGCTCTATCCCCCTTTCACGGGCCTTCCGTTCAATATACGCGAAACGCTCCATGAACTTCGTGTTCGTGCGGGCGAGGGCCTCGTCCGGGTTGACCTCAAGGCGGCGGAGAATGTTCGCCACGGTAAAGAGCACGTCCCCGCCTTCGTCCGTAATTTTCTCCCTGTCGTCGGCGACAATCTCCGACCTGAGCTCCCCGATTTCCTCGTCCAGCTTGTCGAAAATGTGGTCCACGGTCTCCCAGTCGAAACCCAGGCGGGACACCTTCTGCTGGATGCGGTAGGCCTTCAGCAGCGAAGGCAGGTTGCGCGGGATGCCCTCGAGTATCGACATCCTGTCCTTTTTCTCGATTTTCTTGATCTGTTCCCACCGCTCGATGATTTTCTGCGGATCGTCGATGCGGTCGCCCCCGAATACGTGCGGGTGCCTTCGCACCAGCTTCTCCGCCATCTCGCGCGCGACGTCGTCGATGGTAAACAGCCCCTGCTCGTCGGCGATCTGGGCGATGGAATATATCTGAAAGAGCAGGTCCCCGAGCTCTTCGCGGATGTGCGCGGCGTCCCCCGAATCGATGGCGTCGCAGAGCTCGTGGCCCTCCTCTATCACGTACGGTTTCAGGGTCGCCATGGTCTGCTTCTTGTCCCAGGCGCACCCGTTCTCCCCCCTGAGTATCTGCGCGATTTCCTCGAGCACGTACAGCGGGCGGTCTTGCTTGAATTCCATCGGCGGGATCTCCTGCATGAATATGCGGTAAAGGATCCTCCCAGCGCGCGGGGCGTCAATGTATTTTCCCATATGCGGATATCTTAAAAATCTTGACACGCCCGCCCGGCGGGGGCTTATATGCTCCATCCCGTGTCACCGGATCGTTATGAACGAAATCAACATCGCATCCATTGAAGAATACATACGCACCCTCAGGGAACTCGGCGTCACCAAAATCGCGTTCGGAGAGATCAATGAGAAGCGCCCCCGCCAGCACCGGGACGGGACGCTGCAGCTTTCGTCCGTGCGACGGGTCGAGCTCGTGGCGTATCAACGGCCCGTAATTTACAAATGCGCCATCGACGACGCAGACATCGAGGCGGTCTACCGCAGCCTTGAGGATGCCGGCTTCGAGCTCACGCGCAAAAGCAGGAACATCGTCTGATGGAAGAAAGCCGGCCCCTCCTTTCCGTGCGCGACCTCAGCATACATTTTCCCGGAGACGGTTACTCGACCCTCGCGGTCCGCAACGTATCGTTCGACATCGGGCGCGG
>CAYRGX010000073.1:7825-10054 GCA_964423905.1 uncultured Leptospirales bacterium
GGAGAGTCGGGCTGCGGCAAGTCGGTGACCTCGTACGGAATACTCCACCTGGTGCCGTCCCCGGGCACAATCGCGTCGGGGAGCATCGTCTTCAACGGCACGAGCCTTCTCGACGCACGCGAGGAAGAGATCAGAAAGATCCGCGGCGGCGAGATCGCCATGATCTTTCAGGAGCCGATGACCTCCCTCAACCCGGTCTTCACCATCGGCTACCAGCTCATGGAAAGCATCCTGCTTCACTGCGGCATGAACAAGAAGGAAGGGCGGGAGTACGCGGCCCACCTGCTCGAACAGGTCGGCATACCCGACCCGGCGCGCCGCCTGGACTGCTACCCCCATGAGTTCTCGGGCGGCATGCGGCAGCGCGCCATGATCGCGATGGCCCTGTCCGCCTCGCCGCTCCTCCTCATCGCGGACGAGCCGACCACCGCGCTCGACGTCACCATCCAATCGCAGATACTCGACCTTTTGCTCAGGCTCCAGGAGGAGCGGGGCATGGCGCTCATGCTGATCACGCACGACCTGGGGATCGTCGCCAACATCGCCGACACCGTCGCGATCATGTACGCGGGCGAAATCGTCGAAGAAAGCCCGACCGCGGCGCTCTTCGAAACCCAGGGCCACCCGTATACCAGGGGCCTCTTCCGCGCCCGACCGCGCATCGGCTCCACCGAGCCCCTGACGCCCATCGCGGGAACCGTGCCCACCCTGACCCGGGAACCCGTGGGATGCGTGTTCCAGCCGCGATGCCCGATAGCCACCGACGAGTGCGGCCGGGCGCCCGTCGCCATGACCGCCGCGGGCGGGGGGCGCGCCGTTCGCTGCATCCACAGCGAAATCCGGTAAATCCGCACCATTAAATCGCATAACTTCGATCGAGGCCCCCGGCCGGCAAATACCTGTTGACAGGAAAGCCGATGCTCCCCTACAATCATATCCTGAAACATAAAATTCAATACAAGGGGGGATAGTGCATGAGCCTTACGACAATGGCCGTACTCGAATTCGTCTTTGCCGCCGGAATAGCCGGTTTCTGGGTTTATTTCTTTCTCGTGGAGAACAAAAATCCCGAGAAATCGGCCGTGTATCTCGGTTACGAACGCTCCTTTCCGCTGCCGGACCTGCTCTATCTGGTGCCGGTGCTCGTGGCCGCGGGCGTCTGCCTTCTGAAATCGCTTTTTCTGGGATACATTCTCACGATCACCGCGGGGGGCGGCCTGATATTTCTCGGCCTCGTGGATATCGGCTTCAACAGCCAGAACAAGGGCTACACGTCCAACATCGGCGATACAATTCTGAACCTGTTCATCAATATCGCCTGCGTGGTCATGGGGCCCGTGTTCATCGCCTCAGCGGCAGCGTACCTCGACGTAGCACGTTAGCGGCCCGTCGCGTTACGGCCGGGAGGCCTTCAGAGCTCCCGGCCAAGCCCTATGCAGGCTCGCCCGGCCGGATGTTACGTCACGAAATAAAAACGTCGACTTGCGCTCCTTTTCAAAACCGTAAAAAAAATTCACAATGACGCACAGTTCATTCCCCGGGAAGCACCGTTCATTCCATGCCTCTTGATCGGTTGCGACGGTCATGCTATTTTATATAAAAATACATCTAAAAATAATAAACGGTTAAAACAAATTGCATGCTCCATACCGGAGCGGGAAAGAGCCATGAAAAAAATTTTTTGTTTCCTGTTATTCGCTGTCATCTGGGTTCCATCATGCACGAATATGAAAAGCAAGATGTTGCCGCTGCCGGTTCCCACAGTAGTATCATCGACACCGGCTGGTAACATATCTTCCGGCTACACCTTCCTCGGCGGTTCAGGAACTGACCATGCCGATTCCATCCAGCAGACCGCGGATGGAGGGTATATCATCGCGGGATATGCAAATCAGAATATCGCATCCCTGCAGGGCATGACACCTCTCAATCCATATTCTTCCGGAGCTGACATGCTGGTGTTGAAACTCGACTCGACCGGGAATACCGCATGGTACACCTTCCTCGGCGGTACCGGAGGAGACTATGCCTGTTCCATCCGGCAGACCGCGGATGGAGGGTATATCGTCGCGGGATATGCACAGGCCGATATCGCATCCCTACAGGGCAAGACACCTCTCAATCCATATTCATCCGGTTATGACATGCTGGTGGTGAAACTCGACCCGACCGGGAATACCGCATGGTACACCTTCCTCGGCGGTCCAGGAACGAACAATGGCTATTCCA
>CAYRGX010000074.1:0-9672 GCA_964423905.1 uncultured Leptospirales bacterium
GAGTTCGAGGCCCAGAACGAGGAGCTCGTAAGGATGAACTACGAGCTGGAGGAAAGCGAGAATTACAACCGCGTGCTCTTCTCGGACTCGAGCGTGCCCATAGTGGTGCTCGACCCCGAAACCAGGCGGTTCACCGACTGCAACAACGCCGCGGTCAAGGTCTACGCGCTGGCGTCACGGGATGAATTGATCGGCCTGACGCCGGTCGACGTTTCCGCACCAGTGCAGTACGACGGCACCGATTCCGCAATCGCCGTGGGCCGCGTCATCGCACGGGCCCGGGCCGAAGGATCTTACCTTTTCGAATGGCGCCACCGGCGCAGGGACGGCACCGAATGGGACGCGGAGGTACACCTCATGTCGTTCAGCTTCCGCGGAAAGCCCATGATGCAGTTCACCCTCCAGGACATCACGGAACGCAGGCGGGCGGAACTCGTCATACGGGAAAGCGAGGCCACGCTTAAGAGCCTCCTGAACGCGACCCCCGCCGGGGTTGGAAAGCTCGTCGACCGGGTGTTCAAGGAGGCGAACGAAACCCTCTCCTCGATCACCGGGTACGCGAGGGAGGAGCTGATAGGGAAAAATTCCAGGTTCCTCTACTTCGACGAGAAGGAATACCAGCGGGTTGCCGACGAAATCTACGGCGAAATGAGAAGTCGCGGTGTAGGCATAGGGGAGGCACTGTTCCGCCACAAAGACGGGTCGATGATAAACGTGTACATGGGACTGGCACCCTTCGACCCGGATAATTACGACGGCGCGATAAGCTTTACCCTGCTTGACATAAGCGAACGCAAGAGTATGGAACGGGCCATCAGGGACAGGGAGGAGAGGTACCGGGCGTTCATCTCGAAAACCAACGAGGGCGTTTGGTGCTGGGACATCGACGAACCCTTTTCAATCGACCTTCCCGAAGAAGAGCAAGTCCGCCTGATTATGCGGGGCAGAATATCCGAGGCCAATGACGCAATCGCGCGATTGTACGGGTTCATCCGCGCCGAGGAGATGATCGGGCGGTCCTTCGGCGAGTTCATGACAGAAGAGGAATTCTCCGGCATGGCGGCCCTCCTCGTCGAGTCCCGCTTCAATGTCTCGAACGTCGAGTCATATGAGATGGACAGGGACGGCAACCGTCACTATTTCATCAATAACTCCATCGGTATCGTTGAGGACGGCCGGTTGATACGCATATGGGGCACCCATCGCGATGTCACGCAACGCAGGCTGGCGGAGCTTGAATTGCTCGGCGAGAAGCAATTTTCCGAAAAGCTGCTGGAAAGCCTGCCCGGCATCTTTTTCCTGTACGATTCGACCTGCCATCTGAAGCGCTGGAACAAGGCGCACGAGACCACGATGGGCTTTACCGAAGACGAGCTTCGCGACTGGTACATCCCGGACTGGCATGAAACGCCGGAGGACGCGGAACAAGGCATGGAATTGGTCAAGACGGTGCTCGAGACCGGTGTCGGCGGAGTGTTTGAGACGACGCTAATCAACAAAGAAGGGGCCTTCGTGCCGTATCTCCTGAGCATCAACCGCCTCGAGACGCCTGGCGGCCCGTTCATGATGGGTGTCGGCATCGACCTCACCGAGCGCATACGGGCAGAGACGGCCCTGAAGGAGAGCGAAGGGGCGCTCAGGAGCATCCTCGATGCCGCACCTGTCGGTGTCGGACTATTGCTCAACAGGCTGTTCAAACAGGTAAACTCGTCGCTCTGCCGAATGACCGGATACACAGAGGAAGAGCTGCTCGGCCAGCTCACGCGCATCCTCTACCCCGACGACGAAGAATACGAGAAGGTCAGCAGGGAACTCTATGCGGACATGCGGCGCCACAAGGTGGGGATGATGGAAGTGCGCCTGCAGCGCAAGAACGGCGAGATCTTCCCAGTCCTGCTCGGGCTCGCGCCCTTCGATCCCGACAATATCGAGGCCGGTATATGCGCCACGGTCCTCGACATCACCGACCGGAAACGCGCCGAGGAGGCGCTCAAGGAAAGCGAGCGCGTGCTGCGGAGCATCTTCGACGCGACCCCGGTGGGCATCGCCATGGTGGTCGACCGGCGGTTCAAACAGGTGAACACAGCATCGTGCACGATCACCGGCTACGCCGAGGGAGAACTGATCAACCAGAGCCTGCGTATGGTGTATGCCGACGATGATGAATTCGAGCGTATCGGCAGGGAGCTCTACGGGGAGATGCTCCGTACGGGCCTGGGCGCGCGCGAAGCGCGCATGCGCCGCAAGAACGGCGAGATCTTCAGCGGGTTCGTGAGCATCGCCCCGGTCGATCCCCTACATCCCGAAGCGGGCGTCTGCGCCATCCTGATGGATATCACCGAGCGCAAGCGGGCCGAGGACGCGATCCGCGAGACCGAGGAGCGCTTCAGGCTCATGGCTGACAGCGCGCCGGTGATGATAGGAATGTCCGACCAGCACGGAAAGGTGGTGTATTTCAACAGGACATGGAGGGAGTTCTTGGGAATATCCTCCGATGACGAAACCTCCATCGGCTGGATGCACGGTGTCCACCCCGAGGACATCGACCCGATGCGCTTGGAAATCCGAAAGAAGGTCCAGGCAAAGGAGCCTTACCGGGTCCAGTACCGGATGAAGCGTCATGACGGCGAATACCGCTGGGTGTTGAATACGGCGGTCCCGCGCTACTCGGCTGAAGGACAATACTACGGATACATCGGCATCGCGCTCGACATCACCGAGCGCATCGAATTCGAGGAAAGGATCAGCAGCCTCAACCTTGGCCTGGAAAAGAAGGTGAACGAAAGGACCGAAGAGCTTCGAAGGGCATACGAGGATATCGTGAAAACGAACAGGGATCTCGAATCCACCCTCCATAACCTGCACGACACGCAGCACCAGCTCGTCCAGTCCGAAAAACTCGCGGCCCTGGGACAGCTCGCCGCGGGCATGGCCCACGAGCTGAACACGCCCCTGGGCGCCATCATATCGTCCAACCATTCGATCGTCGACCTGATCCAACGGGGCCTGCCCATGCTGGCGGACAGGATCACCAGATGGAACAAATCCGAAATCAATCGCTTCGGTGAAATGATGGCACTGAACCTGGCCGCCGCCGTGACACTGGAACATGTTCCCAACAGGGAAATCAAGAGGGAGATAAGGAAGTTCGTCGAGGAATCCGGGATTTCCGAGGGCCGCACCCTCGCCGACGCGATCGCTGACCTGGGACTGTTCGAGTACGTGAGAAAGAACCCGTCCGTCCTGAAACTCGGGGACTTCGGAGAGATCCTCGATACGGTTTCGTTTATCTCCTCGGTGCGGAACCTCGGGGAGATCATTTCGATCGCGGCGGACAAGGCCACGCACGTGGTGGGGGCGCTGCGGAGCTACCTGCGGCAGGATGACCCGGGCGACATCGCGCCGGTGGACATCAAGGCCGAGCTGGACATGATACTGACACTGTACCACAACAAACTGAAATACGGCATCACGGTGACCAGGAACTACGACGAGGCGGGGTTCGTCCTCGGCAACAGGAACAATCTCAACCAGGTGTGGATGAACCTGCTCAACAACGCGCTGCAAGCAATGGAATACAAGGGGGACCTCGGCGTGTCCGCGGAAAAGAGGGGCGAGTGGACGCTGGTTTCGATCACGGATTCCGGTCCGGGCATACCCGACGACATACGCGACAGGATTTTCGAGCCGTTCTTCACGACCAAGCGATACGGCGAGGGGATCGGCCTCGGCCTGGACATCTGCAACAAAATCGTCGAGGCTCTGGGCGGGAGGATCGAGTACAACAGCGTCCCGGGGAAGACCGTGTTCCGGGTATGGCTCAAGGCCGTGGAACGCGGACCGGCATAAAAATCTGCTTTACAGAGGCTCCCGGCATGGTAAGATATTCATCGGGAACTGTAACGGTAATCATGGATCGATGAAAATCGGCAAAACTAATGAATAGACAAGCCATCATCTGCGTGGACGACGAGGCGATAATAGTCTTCTCGCTCATCCAGGAGCTGAAGATGAACCTCGGCGACAGGTTTATCTACGAATGCGCCGTGAACGCCGAGGAGGCCCTCCAGGAGATCGAGGACCTGGTGCAGGACGGCGACAAGGTGGTCCTTGTCATCTCAGACTGGCTCATGCCGGGGATCAAGGGCGACGAGTTCCTTATGATGGTGAAGGAAAAATATCCCGACATCCGCTCGATATTGATCACCGGGCAGGCCGACGACGCGGCCATGGAAAGGGCCAGGAGGGACGCCGGGGCGAGCGCCATTCTCAGGAAGCCCTGGAACACCGCCGAGCTGATCAGCGCGATCAAGCTATGCTGCGACTTGACGCCGGAAGACCATAAACCCGGCGGGATCTGACGGCCATGGGCAAGTACTGCATACTGTGCGTCGATGACGAGAGCATAATCCTGCTCAGCCTGAAGCAGGAGCTGAAATGCATAAAAGACCTCGGGGACGTCCTCATAGAAACGGCGGACAGCGCCGACAAGGCCATGGAAGTCATCGAGGAAGTGCTCGAGGAAGGCGGGGAAATGACCGTCATCATTTCCGACCAGAGGATGCCCGGCATGACCGGGGACGTGTTCCTCGAGCAGGCGCACCGCCTGTCGCCGCGGACCGCGAACATCCTCCTCACCGGCTACGCGGACATGGAAGCGATCGTCAACGCCGTCAACAGGGCGTCGCTCTACCGCTATATCACCAAGCCCTGGGAGCCGAACGATCTCTCCCTCACCGTGAGGGAGGCCCATGCCGGGTACCTCCGCCTGAAGCTCATCGAGGAAAAGAACCAGAAAATCGAGAAGCTCACGTTCGCGATGGTTTCCGCGCTGGAAAACGCGAACTACTACAACGACGAGGACACGGGCAACCATATCAGGAGGATATCCCTGTATTCCGAGCTGATCGCCGCGAGGGCCGGCATGGACGAGGATTTCATCAAGCGGATCAAGCTCTATTCGTCGCTGCACGACATCGGCAAGGTGGGGATCAGAAAGGAACTGCTGACCAAGCCCTCGAAGCTCGATCCCGCGGAATTCGACGAGGTCAAGCGTCACGTGCTCATCGGCAGCAAGATGCTCAGCAACGAGGAGATCGATCCGATGGCGAGAAACATCGCCTGTTACCACCACGAGCGATGGGACGGCGGCGGCTACATGAACGGCCTGAAAGGCGCGGATATTCCCGCCGAAGCCAGGATCGTGGCGATATGCGACGTGTTCGACGCGCTCATCAACGAACGAGTGTACAAGCCGGCCTTCCCTATGGATAAATCGCTTGATATACTCGCCCAGGGAAAAGGAACACAGTTCGATCCCGTCCTGCTGGACGTTTTTTTCGACGCCATCGACGACGTTAAGAAAATCCTCGAAACGTGACCTCCGCGCATACGCGTCGACGACGGTTTTTCATCGTGACGGCCGCACACACTTCAACAGTGCTTGACAGAATATACCGCTGATTGTATCTGCACTTTTCAATCATTACATGAAAGGATATATCGATGAAACTGAAATTTCTGATTACAATAATCTGCGCGTTCGCCGCGATTGCGGTCATATCCCCCCAGCTTCTTGCCGATGACGATGACGATGAACCCCAAAAAGAAAAAAAGCTTCGCGTGACATTCGGCGGCACCTGCTTCTACGCGGACTGGAACCCGGTATGGAAGAAATACTCGGGCAGCCGGATGGGGGGATTCCGACTGGAAAGGGGCGCGTATTCCACCTCTGACGGGCAATTCATGGGCGGACCCTTTCTCTCTCTTCATACCAGCAACGGCTGGAGCGTGAGCTGGAACTGGCTGGTCGCTCGTTATGACATGAAATACGAGGGTAGTGTATTTTTCCGAAACGTTGGCACCATGGCCCCGGTTATGCTTACGAGCACGATCTACAAGGTTGACGGGGACATGATAATCGCATATGCTATCAATGAGCATGTTAAATTCTTTTTCGGCCCCAAATACCAGGGATACTCCTATAAACAGAGCAGGTTTGAATTGATGCCTCTCGGTTTTTCGTATCTGCCTATGCCTTCAGAAGATAAAACCGAGCTGCACCAGGGAGGGCTAGGCACTGGATTCGCATTCACCGTACCGCTGGTCGCCAACCTGTACCTGCTGCCCAACATATCGATCCTGGCCATGAGCGGAATAAACATCTCGACTCAAAAAGAAAATCTCCAGATACCCCTCGCCTTCGGCGCCAACAGCCTGCTCTCGCTCGCGTACTTCATCGAGCCGGCGCACTGCACGATTTCCCTGGGCGGGCGCGCGCAGTATCTCTACTATTACAGGCTGCCGAGCACTGCGTACACGGAGCGCCACGATTACTTTTACGGTGTGAACCTCTCGATCGCGTTCAGCTTTTAACGGTGTGATCCGGGTGCTCCATAAAAAGTACTTGTAAAAATCGTGGGGGGGACACCATGTAAGGCCCGGAGGAAAGATTCCCGTGTCCATCGATCACCTGACCAAAAGCGATCTTTTATCCTGCATGGAGCTGGGAAAGGCAATCACGTCCGAGCTCGACCCGGACAACCTGCTGCCGATTTTCCTAGACAAAATTTCAGAACTCATCCCGGCCCAGAACTGGTCCCTGCTGCTCTACGACAAGACGTCGAAGGAGCTTTCGTTCAGGGTAAGCAACGGACTGGACATCAAGAAGCTGAAAACCACACGCCTGGCCCTGGGAGAAGGCATCGCCGGCTCCGTGGCCGCCACCAAGCAGCCAATGGTGGTCCCGGACGTCAAGTTCTGCGAAGACTTCTCCGACCGGGTGGACCGGCTGACCGGTTTCTGCACGAAATCCATCATCGCGGTCCCGCTCCTGGTCGGCAACGAAACCGTGGGCGTGATCGAGGCGGTGAACCCCTCGAGCACCGGGGCGAGGGCGCTCGGCATCCTCACGGTCATCGCCGACTACGCCGCCATCGCGGTGGAGAACATGCGCCGCTACGAGGAAATCCAGACCATGGCCCACAGCGACAACCTCACGGGCCTGTACAACACCCGCTATTTCTACCGGGCGCTGAAGAGCCTCATCACGAAAAGCAAGGCCTCGAACCGCACCTTTTCGCTCATCTTCATGGATCTGGACAACTTCAAGAACGTGGTGGACACCTACGGCCACCTGAACGGGAGCCAGGCCATCAAGGAGGTCGCCCGCACCATCCGCGACACACTGCGCGAGCCCGAGTACGGCGTGAGCTACGGCGGCGACGAGTTCGTGGTGGTCCTCCCGGGGTACAACAAGATCAAGGCGCTCTGGAAGGCCGAGGAAATAAGGCACCGCATGATGGAAACGGAGTACCTGTCGGGCAAGGGACACCGCGTGAAAATATCCGCGAGCTTCGGCGTGGCCTGCTATCCCGAGGACGCGACGGACTTTCAGCGCCTGCTCTCGCTCGCGGACCGCGCCATGTTCAGGGTCAAGGACGAGGGCAAGAACGCGGTCGCGGCCGCGGTCCGGAACGGCGAGAACTGAAACCGCGCGGTGGCCCATGTCCAGAAAAGACGACATCGAATCGCAGATTTCCTCGCTCCCGGGATGGGCGTTCGTCTCTGACAAGCAGGGCGTTCTCCGCGGCCTCTCGGGCGTGCTTTCCGACGGGGAGAAAGTGTCCTCATTCCTCGAGGGCCTCTACCGCGGCTACAAGATACCCGACGGAGGCGGCCATCTCGGCGGCCTCCTCTGCCTCACGGAAAAGAGGCTCGTCTTCGTCTCCGGCGAGGGCGGGCGTCCCCGTTACGAGGAGATCGATCCGCTCGAAATAGACGATATCCGCGTCGAGCGCTCGCGCGCGCACATCACGCTGACCTTCGCGCTGAAAAAACGCCACGTGGTGTTCAAGACCTTCAACGACGCGGGGGCCGTGGAGCGCTTCACCGGCGCGCTCAGGCCCGGGAACGCGATTTTGCCGCCCGCGGCCGCGGGCACGGCCTCCCTGCTGGACGAGGCGACGCGCGCCATGGCGGAGATCGCCTCTCTCACCGAGATGCTGAACCGCGACCTCCCCCCGGCCGCCGGCGACCGCAACGCCCTGTTCAACGAGGCGCTGTCCGCGGGAAGGAGCCTTGCCGCGATCGCGCCCCCCGCGGGCGAGGCGGCCTTCGGGCGGGTCCTGGCCGCGGACCTCCTGGTGCTCGCGTCGCTCTGCGTCCACGCGGGCGGCGGCTTCTCGCGCGACGAGCTGGCCTTCACCGCCCTGGCCGCGCTCCCGCTCGACCCGCACGGAAGCGGGGAGGACCGCGCGCTTCTCGGCCGCATAACGTCTCCCGGCGGCGCGGCCGCCGCCATGGACGATGTCCTCAAGTTCGGCGAGAGCCTGAAGCCGCTCGTCCCCGCGTCGGGCCCGTCCGAGGACGCGCCGCTCCGCTCTCTCGCCCTTCTCGGCGAGGCCGACCGCCGCGAGGGAACCGACCGCGCCGCGAAGGCGGCGGCGGCCATGAACACGTTCTGTCAGTTCCTTGCGAAGGCCGACGGCACGGTGACCCCCGCCGAGGAGGAAAAGCTGCGCGCGGTGTGGGCGCTCGTCGCGAAGAGCGTCGAGGCGCCGGCAGCGGACATATCCACCTCGATTGAAGAAAAACCCGAGACACTCGAGGAGGTCCTAGAAAAAATCGACGCGCTCGTGGGCATGGCCAACATCAAGGAGCAAATCCGTACCTTCGTGAACCTGGTCAAGGTGCAGAAGGAGCGCGAGAGCCGCAAGATGCCCGTGACCGCGCTCTCGCTCCACTCGGTGTTCTACGGCCCGCCGGGCACGGGCAAGACCACGATCGCGCGCCACCTGGGCCGGGTGTACCGCGCGCTCGGCCTTTTAAAAAAGGGGCACATCGTCGAAACGGACCGCGCGGGCCTGGTCGCGGGCTACGTGGGCCAGACCGCGCTCAACGTGGACAAGGTCGTGGAGAAGGCCCTGGACGGGGTGCTCTTCATCGACGAGGCCTACGCGCTCACCCCGTCGTCCGACTCGCGCGACTACGGCCACGAGGCCGTCGACACCATCCTCAAACGGATGGAGGACAACCGCGAAAGGCTAGCGGTGATAGTGGCGGGATATACCGACGAGATGGAGCGCTTCATCGAGTCGAACCCCGGGCTCAAGTCGCGCTTCAGCCGATATTTCTACTTCGACCACTACAGCCCGGAAGAGCTTCGGAATATATTCGACATTTTCTGTAAAAACGTGGAGTTCGCGCTGGACGGCCCCGCGGAGGAACGGCTCATGGCGCTCTTCACCGCGCTGCACACGCGCCGCGACCGCACCTTCGGGAACGGGCGCCTGGCGCGCAACCTCTTCGAGAAGGTGGTCGAGCGCCAGGCCAACCGCATCGCCGCGGTGCCGCAGATCACGGACGAGATACTGCGCACGGTCGAGGCCGAAGACATCCCCTCGGAACAGGACCTGTCCGGAAAGAACCCGCTGTAATATTTTCACACCCGATGCCCGGCGTTCTTTAATTACCCACGCCGCACATGGATGTCCGTATTCGCATCTGCATTCACATCGCATCCATGGCCCGCGGCACCGGGGCGTACTGCCCCGTGAAAATATGAAAGGGGGGCCATTTCACGGGTTTGTTGACAAACAGTATGTGACATAATATATTTAAGATATAAATGTCATTTGTGATTAATATAAAATAGGTGCAAAATTATGCTAG
>CAYRGX010000075.1:0-7777 GCA_964423905.1 uncultured Leptospirales bacterium
TTTCCCCTGTGTTGGTGTTCATCGGGGAAACGGATGAGGAGTTCTTTTCGTGCGATTTTTTTGGTGGGGGGATATATCCTCCGAGGAATATATCCCCCATCAATTCTGCTCGAGCAGGTATCCCCCCTGCTTTGTTATATTTTCTAACGATATACTCTGGATGTTCGAGAATGATGATATAATTAAAAGTAAAAAAATAATTGCATAAATTTATATATAGTAAATATTGGTACTATCTTGAATCATTGGTTTCTGGAGATAATTCATGGAATCGCCTGCTAAACGATTGATTATTTCAATAATAATAGCAATGGTATTGTTGCTTGTTGTCTATCTGGATAAAATCTATAATTTTCTACCCTCTTTTTAATTGAAGGATATTGTTTTCGCTTAATTCTTTCCCGACCAGCATATAAAACCTCGCTCGAACAGATCGATTCCTTGGAGTGGATAAGATTTATAACAGTTTCTGACGATAATGATACCGATAGTTATCGGTATCATTATCATGGATTGTAGAATAACTATAAGAAACCGGCATGTAGTTTCATTTGCGTCAATGTTGATTACCACTTCAATCATGACGGGCTGCCTTTTCTTCGGGGAGACCCGCGGCGATTGGATGCTTACCAAGGGCCGGGGGAGCGATATTGTCCGGACTGCCAGGAAGTATCTGGGGGTCCGGTATAAATACGGCGGTTCGTCTCCCCACGGATTCGACTGTTCGGGTCTCGTGGTTTACGTGTACAAGAAAAACGGCATCCAGCTTCCGCGGAGCGCAAAGGACCAGTTTCGTGCCGGCAGGAAAATATCCCGGCGCACCATAAAACCCGGAGATCTGATGTTTTTCCGTACCGGGTCTTCCAGATATTCGCATGTGGTGATATATGCGGGGAAGAATAGGTTCATTCATGCACCTAGTTCCGGCAAGACGGTATCATACGACGATTTATCAAAACCCTACTGGAAAAAACGCTATGTAGGGGCGGTCACCTTCCTCGGCGGAAGTCACGAACGCCATTATAGTGCTCTTGAGAGGTGATATTCTCCCATAGTCATTCACTATAATACAAATTCCGCATGTTTCAACCATGGAGCGATTGGATTAATATCTTGAAACATACCGTGATTATTGCCAATTTATTATTCCCTTTATGGAATATAGTTCTTGACAGCCCGAAAAAGCCGCTTAACGATTGATGCGCTGGAGTCAATCGGATTTTATGAGAATTGGGATTTTTCCGGGCTCCTTCGATCCGCTCACAAATGGCCATCTTGACATTATTGAGCGGGCGAAGCGTCTCTGTGATTCACTTGTTGTTGCCATAGCGGTCAATCGCGCAAAGAACACTCTTTTCTCCGTCGAAGAGAGAACGGAGATCATAAATAATTATTACCGTGATGACACTGAGGTCGAAGTTGTTCATTTTAACGGGCTGCTCATCGATTATTGCAGATCGCGCTCAATCGGATACATCATCAGGGGAGTGCGAAACATCACGGACTTTGAATACGAAATGGCCATCGCATCAGTCAACAGCAAACTCGCACCCGGAATTGAAACGATATTCCTGATGACCAGGGGCGAATACGCATTCATATCGTCCAACATGGTCAGGGAAATAGCCAGCTTCAAGGGTGATGTCACAAGCCTGGTCCCCCAATTCGTCGCTGATAAAATCCACCATAAGTACTCCGCCATGTAAATCAGCGCCGCAATCATCGGTCACTGAGTGAAGGCATGAAGCTTTCTCCGGCCAGTCGAAGGCCGGATTCTTCCGATCGCATGAAGCGCGGCAGCACCCGCTCAATGGGGGTTATCTATGTTGCAGTGGATACTAATTGGAATCGGCCTCATTCTCATGGGGGCCGCCGGTTACGGCGTGAGAGCCTATATCGGCAAGATCAAGCTGAGTTCGGCCGAGGCGAAATCCCAGCGCATCGTTCAGGACGCGGTCAAGGAAGCGGAGAACAAGCGCAAGGAGCTTCTCATCGAAGCCAAGGACCAGATGATCAAGGAGAAGAACAACCTGGAGAAGGAAATGCGCGACAGGCGGCTTGAGCTGCAAAACGTCGAGAAGCGCATCAATCAGAAGGAGGAGGGCCTCGACAGGAGGCTCGAACAGATCGACAAGCAGGAGAAGGGGCTTAAAATCAAGGAACAGGAAAGCCAGGAAAAAGAAGAGGAGCTACGACGCGAATTTGAAAAGCACAAGCAGGAACTCGAGCGCATCGCGGCCATGACCTCCGAGGAGGCCAAGGCGCTACTGATGAAAAAGATCGAGAACGAAACGCGCTTCGAATCCATCAAGCTCATCAACAAGATCGAGGAGGAGGCCCGCCGCACCGCGGAGAAAAAGGCGAAGGATATCGTCATCAACGCGATCCAGCGGAACGCCTCGGAGTACACATCGGAAAGCACCATCACCACGGTTTCACTCCCGTCGGACGAAATGAAAGGGAGGATCATCGGGCGCGAGGGCAGGAACATCCGGACATTGGAGAACCTCACCGGGGTCGACATGATCATCGACGATACGCCCGAGGTGGTGGTCATATCCGGCTTTGATCCTGTCCGCAGGGAAATCGCGCGCCTCTCGCTCGAAAGACTCATCCAGAACGGGCGCATCCACCCCGCCAGGATCGAGGAGGTCGTGGTAAAGGTCACCAACGAAATTGAGGAGGCCATGCTCGAAGAGGGCGAAAAGGCCGCCTATCAGCTTGGCATCCCCGGGCTCTGTAAGGAGGCGCTGTACAATATCGGCAAGCTCAAGTACCGTACGAGCTACGGGCAGAACGTGCTTAACCACAGCATCGAGGTGGCGAACCTCGCCGGAATTATGGCCAACGAGCTCAACCTGGACGCGCAGCTTTCCAAGAGGGCCGGCCTTCTGCACGATATCGGCAAGGGGAGTGTCGTCGAGGGCGAAGGCGCCCACGCGATCGTGGGGTCCGAGATGGCGCGCAAGTACGGCGAGGCCGACCAGTGCGTCAACGCTATCGCGTCCCACCACAATGACGAGGAACCGCAGTCGTTTGAGGCGGTGCTGGTGCAGGTTGCGGACGCCGTATCGGCGTCGCGTCCCGGCGCGCGCAAGGAGTCCCTTGACACCTACCTGAAACGGCTGGACAACCTGGAAAAGATCGCCATGAGCTTCAAGGGAGTGGATAAGTGTTTCGCGATCCAGGCCGGTCGCGAGCTCAGGGTCATCGTGGACAACTCGGTCGTGAGCGACGAGAAGGCGGAGCTCATGGCGCGCGAGGTGGCGCAGAAAATCGAATCCGAACTCAAGTACCCGGGTATCGTTCGCGTAACACTCATCAGGGAAACGAGGATCATCGATTATGCCAAGTGACGGGTTCTCCGAATGAAGGATACCCTTAAAGTGCTCGCCGTGGGGGACATCGTGGGCCGGCCTGGCCGCGATGTTTTAAAGAACAGGCTCCAGGGCATTGTGGACTTGCATCGGATAGACGTGGTAATCGCAAACGGTGAAAACGCGGCCGGCGGCAGGTCCATTACGCCCGGGGTCGCGCGGGAGCTTCTCGGTATGGGCATCTCGGTTCTTACCTCCGGGAACCACGTGTGGAATGACAGCTCAATCCTGAGTTTCCTCGATTCAGAAACCGCGTTGCTCAGGCCCGAGAACTATCCCCCACGCGTGAGTGGCCGGGGATGGAACATATACAATTTTTTCGGATACAGGGTCTGCGTCATCAATCTCCAGGGAAGGGTATACATGGAGCCCATCGAATGCCCCTTCGCCGCATTTGACAGGATATACGAGGCGGTCAAGGATAAGACCGACGTGATCGTGGTCGACTTCCACGCCGAGGCGACATCTGAGAAGCGGGCGCTCGGCTGGTACCTCGACGGGAGGGCTTCCGCGGTGTACGGCACCCATACGCACATACAAACCTCCGACGAGGAGATTCTTCCCGGAGGCACGGGCTACATCACCGATATCGGGATGACGGGAGCCTTCGATTCCGTCATCGGCGTGGAAAAGAGCCAGTCGATCGAGCGGTTCCTCACCCAGACAAGGACCAGGTTCGAGGTCGCTTCCGGAAGGCCCGGCATCAACGGCATAATGTTCGAGTTTAACCAGGACGGTAAGACCGTCGCCGTACAGAGGCTCATCGCCTGAGGATTTGCGGCATGCTCCTCGAATCCATACAAACTGTGGAAGATCTGCGAAAGCTGAGGGCGGAAGAACTGCCCGCGCTCGCCGAGGAGCTCCGCGATTACATCATCGAGACCATCTCGCACACGGGCGGGCATCTGGCGCCCTCTCTCGGGGTGGTCGAGCTCACCATCGCACTCCATTACGTGTTCTCGACGCCGCGCGATAAGATAATCTGGGACGTCGGCCACCAGTGCTACGCGCACAAGATCCTCACTGGCCGCAGGGAAGCGTTCAAGACCATCAGGCGATTTGGCGGGATCAGCGGCTTTCCGAAAATGAAGGAATCCCCCCATGACACGTTCAACGTGGGACACAGCAGCACCAGCCTGTCCCTGGCGCTGGGGGCCGCGGCGGCGCGGGACCTCGGCGGGGACAATTACAAGGTGGTGGCGGTCATCGGCGACGGGTCGATGACCGGCGGCATGTCGTTCGAGGCCCTCAATAACATGGGCCACATGGAGAACGACGTGATCGTCATATTGAACGACAACGAACATTCAATATCACACAACGTTGGGGCGCTTTCGCAGTACCTCACCCGCATCATCACCGGATCCTTTTATAACAGGTTCCGGCGCCGGACCATGAACATCATCAAGCGGATCCCCCGAATAGGGAAACCGCTGTTCAACTTCATTTACCGTTTCTTCGAGAGCTTCAAGGGGATGATCATTCCGGGGCAGCTCTTCGAAGATCTGGGGATTCGCTATTTCGGGCCGATCGACGGCCACAATATCCCCGTGCTCATCGATTTTCTGCACCGCGTCAAGGACATCGATTACGGGCCGAAGATCGTGCACGTGATCACCAAGAAGGGAAGGGGATACCTGCCCGCCGAGATGAATCCCGCGCAATACCACGGGATAGGGCCGTTCGACAGGCTCACGGGCATACCGAACGGAGGCTCAAAGATGTCGTATTCCGAGGTGGCGGGAAAAACGCTCGCACACCTCGCCGACCGCGATCGCAGGATCATAGCGGTCACCGCGGCCATGAAACTCGGCACCGGCCTCTACGAGTTCGAGCTCAAGGCCCCGGAGCGTTTTTTCGACGTGGGCATCGCCGAGCAGCATGCGGTGACCTTCGCAGGTGCCATGGCGGCCGGGGGCCTCAGGCCATTCGTTTCCATCTATTCGACATTTCTGCAAAGAGCGGTGGACCAGCTCATCCATGACGTGGCCATCATGAACCTCCCGGTGCGAATCCTCATCGACCGTTCGGGAATCGTCGGCGAGGACGGGGAAACCCATCACGGACTGTTCGATATCCCCCTTCTCAGGACGATCCCGAATTTCACCATCCTGGCCGCGTCGGACGGCGCGGAGCTGCGCGACATGATCAACTACGCGGTCTCGCACGATTCGGGGCCCATTGCCATACGCTATCCACGCGGGGCGATACGCGGCGAAAGGAACGGGTTTTCCGTTAACGATTTCGGCAGTTTCGTGCCCGGGAAGATGAAACGCGTCGCTCCCGGGCGCGACGTGGCTCTCATCGCCTGCGGCGACATGGTGAGCGTCGCACTCGAGGTGCGCGAAATCCTGCGGGCGTCTGGTATCGACGCCGGGGTGGTAAATCTGCGCAGCATCAAGCCGCTGGATACGGCGGGACTCAACCGCGTGATCGCGGGGACGCGCGGGTTTGTCACTCTCGAGAACGGCGTGATAATCGGCGGAGCCGGGGAGGCCGTGCTCGCGTCAATTCACGGGTACCTCAGGGACAGGCTCATCTTTCACGCCGGCTTTCCCGACGTTTTCGTGACACACGGGAGCATGAAGGAGCTCTTCAGCCTCTACGGTCTTGACGCGGCGGGCATCGCCGCGCGTATTCATGCCGCAATGAAACCGAGTCGTTCGAAGCGAGGTACTGCGAAAAAGACCGGACGCGGCGCCCGCTGACGGTCATTCCCCCCTGAACCGCTTTCTCCTTCTGTAATAATCCTGTACCGCGGCCAGCGCGCGGATGGCCTGTTCGGGCGAGGGGTACGCCATGACTCCTTCACGGTCAAGACGGCGCACCAGGTTATGCTCGCTCGGGTCGTCGAACGCCACAAGGTCTATTACCGGAATGATTGGCTTCCCGTATTTCTTGATCTGCTCCTCGATGAGGCCCAGGAGCTTGGCCTCCTCGTCGATCATCCAGCGGGCCTGCTTCTCGATCTCGCCGCGGGGGATGACGGGCGAATCCAGCCAGCGCTGGGCGCGCAGGGTCATGTAGCCCAGTCCGAGGAGGAGGATGGCGTCCATGCCGGTATGCTTCAGTATGATGTCTATGGAATCAGTGATCATGGATACCTTGCCCGGGGCGACCAGGTCCACCGGATTTCGCCTGCTCCAGAAGGGCGGCAGGTATTCGTCCATCATTACCGCGACCTTTTCGTCGAGCGGCGGCACCTCCATGCCGTGCGCCTCGCAGAGGTCCGCGGAAATAACGCCCCATCCCCCGCCCTGGGTCACGATGCCGATGCGCCTGCCGGTGAACACGGGCTGGGAAAGGATAAGGCCGGCAATGTCGACCATCTCGTCGATCGTTTCCGCCGGTATGATGTTGCACTGCCGGCACATTGAACGGAACGTGGCGTAGCTTCCCGCGAGGGCGCCGGTATGGGACATTGCCGCCCCGGCGCCGATCGCGCCCGTGCCGCCCTTCAGGAGTATGACGGGTTTCTTTAACGTTATGCGGCGCGCACATTCCATGAACCTCCGCCCCTGGCGCAGGCCCTCGATGTAAAGGCAGATGATTCTGGTCCTGTCGTCGCGCTCCAGGTATTCCATGTAGTCCTCGACCTTCAGGTCCGCCTCGTTCCCGGAGCTCACGAGCCGGCTGATGCCTATCCCCCGCCTGATGAAGCGGTACGAAATGGAGGTCCCCAGGTTGCCGCTCTGGGAAACGATGGCGACGCCGCCCTGCGTGAGGTCGGACGACATCATTACCGCCTGCATGGGTGAGGGGTACGCGCTGAAGACGCCCATGGTGTTGGGGCCGACGAGCCGTATGCCGCCGGCCCGCGCGATGGAGACGACCTCGCGCTCGAGCGCGGCTCCCTCGGCGCCCGTTTCGGAAAACCCGGCGGTGATGACGACCGCGGCGCCGATGCCGCGGGCCGCGCAGTCGCGGACGCTCGCCGGGACCAGTTCCTTCGGGACGACGATCACTGCGCAATCGACCGGATCGGGCAAGTCTGCGATCGAGTGGTACATCTCCCTGCCGAACCACGACCCACCCTGCGGATTGACAGGGTAGACTGGCCTGTCGAATCCTCCCTTGAAAAGGTGATGGAGAATGTTGAATCCCCATTTGAATGAATTCAGCGACGCTCCGATAAAGGCGACGCCCCTCGGTTCGAAAAGAGAAGTGAAATGATCCTGGTCGTTCATACCTGCCTCCGGGATCAATAACTATGACCGGGGAATACGATCAAGGAAAAAACATGCACTGCGAGCATTTTCCATTCGATGAAGAATGGTGATTTGCCGATATGCGTTCTTCTGAGTTTTGTTGGCTTGTAGTGAAGCGCATTTGTGAAATAATTATCATAAGGAAACTTCTAAAAACTCATGATTAATTGACAAGATACATGGCTCTGATAG
>CAYRGX010000076.1:0-6397 GCA_964423905.1 uncultured Leptospirales bacterium
ATCGAGGACAGGGACCTCATCAAGGTGAGCATATACGAGATGAAGCAGGAACAGCGAACGGAAGGCCTGAACATGTCCTCAGGGTTCGACAAGGCGAAATCCTCGTACTTCATATTCAGGACGCAGATAACCGAGAGGGAAGGCCGAAAGACACTGGTTCTCAAGCCCCTCAACATCATCATTGACGGCCGGAATTCGGACGGTTATTTCGAACCGCTCATAAAGCTCCGCAGGCCATGAACCCGCAGAAAGTCGCGATCTTCAACGGGAGGCAGTACCTCGCCGGGAACATGTACCGTCCCGATCGCCCCGTTGCGGGAGGCGTCGTGTTCAGTCACGGGCTCTTTTCCTCGAAGGATGGATACAAGATCACGTCACTGGCACCGGCAATAACCGGCGCTGGATTCGCCCTGCTCACGTTCGATTTCTCCTGCTGCGGCGAATCGGGGAGCGACATTCAAAACCTATCGGTGAAACGGGAGGTGGAAGACCTCGCGAGCGCGGTGGCATTTTTCCGGGGCGAAGGGTTCGACCGCCCTCATCTGGTTGGCTCGAGCATGGGTGCGGCGGTCACCCTGCTTTACGCGGCGGAGCACCCCGGCATTCCCCTTTCCCTAGTCACCATCGCGGCCCCGGTCGACTTCAGGAAGCTCTTCGCAGACGGGGCGGGCCTCTCCGCGATCGAAAGCCTGTCCGACGACGGGACGAGCTCCATCGACGGGATCGGAATCAAGAACGCCTTCTTCAAGGAAGCAGCCTCCATCGACGCGGTCGGAGCGCTCGGAAAAATCCGTTCGCGCACGCTCGTGATACACGGGGCACTGGACGCGGTAGTGCACCCCTCGAACGCGGGAATCATATCGTCGAACATCGCGGGCCCGTGCGAAACGCTGATCGTGCCCGACGGCGATCACACCCTCACACGCGAGGACCATATATCGATCATCAGGGAAAAGCTCACGGAGTGGCTCACCCGAACCAACGGCGGGATGGACGCATGACCTTCCCCCCCGCGGAGCAGATACAGGCGGTACTCGCCAGATACTACCTCGTCCTCGGGGCGGTGCTCCTGGTTCTCGGCGCGGCCGATTACACCGTCCCGGAGAAAATGTACTCACTCTGGAAGAAAATTCTGTCCGGCCGGGCAGTCTACGCCTACGGGCTCGCGCTGGTGCTGGCGGGATTCCCGCTCACCGCGTACCACGGGCGTCTCTCGACGCTTCTCTTCATCGCGGGTCTGGTCATGGTCCTCACGGGCCCGGTCATCATCCTGTACCCGGACAAGGTCCGCTCGATGTTCCAGGAGATCGAGAACGTCCCGGAGGGGATGTCCGTGAAAAGCCTCATGCGCACGGAGGGCACGCTCGTCACCGCCGCGGGAATTCTCTGTATCGCGGCGTATATCCTTTCATGATCGATGCATGGACCGGCCGTCCCGGTCATGCGTCCTTTTTTTCCTCGAGATAGAGGAGCCGGGGATAAAGCCCCAGTTTCATGTAAAAAGGAAGCACCCGCTCGTTCCCGAATGCCACCGCCGCGACGATTTTTCCGCACCCGGCCGCCTTGAGCCAGGCGATGCCACGCGAGGCCATCTTCTCTCCCCAACCCCGCCCGCGCAATTCTTCCTCTATGAAAAGTGAGTCTATCTCCCCTGTGCCGTCCGGGTGCCGGGTGGCCACGCAGTACCCGGTCACGCGATCCCCATGCGTGAGCACCTGCACATTCACATCGGATTCGTCCATCAGGAGGATTTTCTCCATCCGTTTCTCGAAGCTCATCGCGTCGAAATGATACCTGAAATGCGGCGAGAGATCGCCGTGGATCGCGTTCAGCCTGGTCCACAGATCGCGGATGATATCGATCCCGGAAAGCGGTATGACGCGAATGAGCCCCCCGTCGTCCATGAGTCCCCTCCCCGGCGCTTAAACGCGCCTGCCGTTGAAATGGGGATGTCGCGAAAATAATATCAACAAAAATATCCGCCGCGCCGATAATTGAAGCAACAGGGGGATATGCCATGCTCAGAGGGATATACACCGGTGCCAGCGGCATGATCGCGCAGGACGCCCGAATGGACGTCGTGGCGAACAACCTGGCCAATGCCGACCAGACGGGATTCAAGAAGGATATCACCGTGTTCAACTCCTTTCCCGACATGCTCATCCGTCGAATCAACGAGAGCGGTGTCGGCGTCACGCCCACGGGCTCATACGACGCGATGCCGTGGGTGGGAAAGCTCGGCACCGGCGTCGAGGTGAACGAGGTCTACACCATGTTCAAGCAGGGCGCCCTGCAGAGGACCGAGAACAGCTTCGACATGGCGCTCGAAGGGCAGGGCTTTTTCACCGTGATGACGGAACGGGGAGAGCGTTACACCAGGAACGGTGCCTTCACGATCAACCAGGAAGGCATACTGATGAACCATGAGGGATATCCCGTGATGGGCGAGAACGGGATCATCCGAGTGCAGCACAACAATTTCATCGTGAACGAGCGAGGCGAGATCGTGGTAAACGACGCCCTCCCCCGCGGCGAGCGCGACATCGTGGGCATGGACCAGAACGACTGGCGCGAGCCCGTGATCATAGACCGGCTGAAGATCGTGGATTTCGAGAAAATCCGCGAGATCAAGAAAGAGGGCACGTCCATGTACCGCGAGACCGAGTTCTCCGGCCCCCCGATCCCCCCGGGTGAGTTCAAGGTCGTCCAGGGATTCCTCGAGAAATCCAACGTAAATATCGTCAAGGAAATGGTGGACATGATCGAGGTGCAGCGTAGCTACGAGGCGAACCAGAAAACGGTCACCACCCACGACCAGGAACTCGGCAGGCTCATAAGCGAGGTGGGCCGCTAGGAGCGCGGCCCTTCCCCGCCATCGACATGAACCCGCCACGAATAGTAGGCGGGTTCTTCGTATGGATGCACCCTGACGAGCTCGCGTAAAACGCCCTCGACGAGATCGTCCTCGCAGATCATCTCGACCCTGAACTCCGGCACGATCTCGTCCACACCTTCCCGCCCCAGGAACGGAGAACTGCCCTCGAGCGGCCTGAATCTTCCGGTGCCAGGGACCTCCCATGAAGCGCGATCATACCTGCCGTAGCGCCCGGCACCCGCTTCGAACAGGGCCTCCCTCACCTCATCAAGGTGCGATTCCGGAACGTAAAACACGATGACATGCATGCTGCGATCTCCTGCGTGGAAGCAATCATCCCGATACTGCCGCCTGGGGGCGCTTGTCCGGACGCCCCGCGCGGGGCTTGTTCCGGGCCGTTCGACTGCGCGCTACGACTCTCCCCCCCAGCCTGCAGGGGCGAGTCGAGTGGAATTGCCGGCGTATATCCCCAAAAAACCGAAAAGGACCCGCCAGGGCGGGTCCTTCCGGACGACATGCCGCGCGGTTCGTCGCTACTTGACGGTCACCGTGACCGAAAATTCCTTCTCGGGTTTGTCGTCCTTTTCCCACGGCCTGAGGTAATGCAGGGTGAGGGCGGTATCCCCCTTCCTTACGGCCTTGAAAAGGAATGTCATGGTCTCGGGGCCACCCGTTATCATGGGGTCCGCCTGCTGGACCGCGTGCTCGGGGGTGCCGAGCAGTTCCAGACCGCTGGGATCGCCCGCCACCTTCCAGAGGTACCCCGTGCCGGCGCGCCCCTCGAGTTGCACCGCGAGGATGTCGCCCTTTTCGATCTCGATCGTGGTCCTGTTCGCCTCTTCGTTGATGGTCTTGTCGGGCTTGCGTGTACAGCCCGTGACGACAAGCGCCATAGTGACGGTAACGACCGCGAAGAGGGCCCTCCAGGTGATGCCGCGCACGCCAGGGCCGACCGTCATTTGTGGTCGACGACGAGCCATGCCGCGCCGTAGCCTATGTTATTGCTTCCATACTTGACCCATACGTATCCCTTGTCACCCCAGCGTTCGCTCCAGGAATTCTTGACAAGGTAGGCCTGCTTGTTGTCGTCCCACCCGACGATGACGATCGCGTGATTGATGTCCCGCTCGCCGCTCGTCGAGCAAAACTCGTCGAAGATGCCGCTCTTGTAAGCCTGGAAAGCCTCGGTCACCTTGACGCAGGCGGCCAGCGGTCCGTATTTGCACAGCGCCTTTTTCATTTCATCCTGCGAGGGGATCCCCGCGTCGGGCTTCACATATCCCCATGCCACGACTTTGTAACTGGTCGCGGCGAGGCTCCTCGGGCAGCTGACGTCTTTGTTCTGGTAGGGATACTGGTTCTCGAGTTTCGCCCCATTGGTCTTGAGAAACTCGTATACCGTGCCGTACCATCCTCCGGCGCAGCTACCGGCGTCCTGATTCTGCGCCTCCGCGCAATCGAGGATATACTGCTCCGATAGATCGACCTGCGCATTCTGGCGGATCATCAAGTTGGCTTCGAGCGCCGCGCACGAGGTGAACGCCCAGCAGCTCCCGCAGCTCATCTGGTTCTTGATCGTGGTGACCTTCCTGGCATCGCGCCAGTTGAACGCGCGCGCGGAGGGATTCGGCGCGTTGTCTATGTCGGTATTTTGCTCGTCTTTCTTTTCGTCCCTGTTATCGTTTTTCCTGTCCTTGTAATCGTCCTTTTTATCCTGGTAATCGTCTTTTCTTCTATTATCCTTTTTGCGATCATCGTTGTAGGAGTAGTCGTCGCCCCTGTTGTTGTCGTAATTATCGTCTCTGCGGCGCCTGTCACGGTCCCTCTTGCCGTATTTTTCCTCCCATTTTTTCTTGTATTTCTGCTTCAGGTATTCCTCGTATTTCTTCATGAACTCGTCCCACATCTGGTCGCCCATGTCGGATTTCACTTTCGCATCCTTCTTTATGTTCTTGGGGACCTGGGCGCCGGTTATCTCGGCAATCTTGTATTTCATTTGCTCGTTCAGTTCGGCGATGAAATGGAGGTTCTTGTCCTTGATGAGTTTTCTCACTCGGTCGAGCTGGTCCTTCTGGTCCTGAAGGTTCCTCTGGTTTTTCATTTTCTGTTCGTTGACGTAATCCTTGATGCTCTTCTTTCCCTTACGAATATCCTTCTCGTCAGATGCCTGTGCGTAATACCTGCCGTCGGCGCGGGTATCGCCCGCGGACGAGCCCGTTGCGAAGATCATTGCTACGACGAAAAATGAGGCCGTCGCGAAGATGATCGTTCTGCGCCAGTGAGATGTCAGCATACGTTGCCCCCGTAAGACTTTTATCGATTTGAACAATCGGCGGTCAGGCAGTCCATACAGATGGAGATGGTCCAGCCTTTTAGTTCCCGCTAGATTGAATCATAAAAAAATTCCGGCGACTTGGCAAATATTTTTCTTATAATAGCGCATTATTTTAAAATATAAATGTGCGATATCTTTATTTCGTTTATTTTATTTTTATTATATGCCATTATGGCTTCCAAGTGGAAAAACCGTGCATGACCTGATGTACATCGCCTTGCAACGTTGTTCTTTTATGCTGGATATACTTAGTGTTCAACAGGAAAGGAAAACCAGTGCGAGGACTTCACCCGTGTTATATATCGGAATCCGGGGAGATCCGGTCACACCTCGGTATAATATATCGTATCAAGACCGCGACGGAAGGTATGCCAGTCCTTTTTAGCGCCCTCTCGACAGGGATTCCACGATATCCCCCTTGATTTTCTCGATCATGTCCTCGGGGGTATCTATCATTTCTTGCAGGATATGGCTGTTGTGAAGGGATATGACCCCGTGGAGCTCCGCCAGGGTCCGTATGGTCAGGTATTTTACATCGACATCCGCATAATTCGGAAGACTCATCAGGTATTCCTCGACAATACCGAACGCAAGGAGCAGGCTCTTGAGCGAGCTCTGGTATTCGTCATAGGATATCGCTTCGACATCCGTTCCTACGTAATCGGAAAACTGCATCACACGCCTGTTGAACATGATGTCATAGAAAGCCGGATACGAGAGACCAAATCGCACGTAACACATGACGAGTTTATTGATTTTTTCCAGCGGGTTTCGGGCCTCGGAAACGGCCTGGTATATCATATCATACAGCATTCCGAAAGTTTTCTTGTGGATGGCAATGAGCAGCTCGTCCTTGCCGCCGTAGTAATTATACAGGTTTGCCGCTGTCATTTTTAAGCGGGCGCCGAGTCGATGCATTGAGAGGTTTTCAAAACCATCCTCGACAAGGATGTTCAGAGCTTTATCGAGAATCTTTTCTTTAACTTCCTCAATTTCTTTTAAGGAACGGGATTGTTTCGGCATAGAGCACCATTAATTTAATAGTATTAAGTTAATGATATTAAATTTATCCGTCAAGCGCAAATTTCCAAAATTGATTACTTTATAAAGAATTCAGCAACCGGAAACTAAAAAATACCGATAACTATCGGTCATTTCATGAGTTGTATAGCAGGGAGGAGAGAGTG
>CAYRGX010000077.1:0-5746 GCA_964423905.1 uncultured Leptospirales bacterium
GATCTCTCTATGAATGAGAGAGATTACGATGTTGAGTTTTTAGAAGTGTCCTATAATAATGCGTCATATGGATAAACAGCGAAATGATTTCCGTCACGTCAAGACTCTTTTATGACAACTTGCCAATCTAACCAGCCAGTAAAACTTATCCGGCTGAGCCCGGTGTCCGCGACCACCCGGCTAAATGGCTACCGTGAGAACAAGTTGTCCCGTATTGCCCGAATAAAAAGGTGTCTGGCACCTCTTCGGGTAGGTATGTGGATATACCTGCCGACAGGTATCGGTCCGGTCCTTCTGCCTCGGCGCATATCCCCCAAAAATCTCATTGACACGCCATGCCACGCGGCCTTTTTTTCACGATATGCGACAGGCGGCGTCCGCAGCGTCACGGCCGCGCGTCCGCAGCGTCACGGCCGCGCGGCCGCATACAGGAACGAACCGCAATGAACGACACAGGACTCCTCGCCCTCTTCGCGTCAGCGTTCGCCACGGGATTCGTCGTGGCGATCCCCCCGGGCGCGGTGACCGTGCGCGCGGCGCAGCTCGCACTCGGATACGGGTTCAGGCAGTGCATGCTCTTCACGGTCGGTTCGAGCATGTCCGACATATTCTACCTCGTCATGGCCTACCTCGGCGCGGCGCACCTGCTCGCGGGCGACGAGACGCTCACCGCGGTCTTTTTCCTGGCGAGCGGCCTGCTGCTCATGTATTTCGGCGTCGGATCCCTGAGAAAGCCTCCCGCGCATCTCGGGGAGGGCGCGAAGGATGTCGCCCCGCTCCCCGCGGCGAGGCTCGTCGCCTCCGGGATCGGCATCACGCTCCTCAACCCGCTCACCATAGGCGGATGGCTCGCGATCGGCGGGAACTACTTCGTGAGGGTGCGCGCGGAGTGGCCCGACGCGCCGGCGTACGGGGCGTTCGCGATACTGGCCATCATGTGCGGGGTGCTCGCGTGGTTCGTGCCGCTCATGTACGCGGTGTACCGGCTGAAGGCGCGCGTCAACGAGAAGGCCGTGAGGGCGCTCGTGAAGCTTTCGTCGCTTTTCTTGATCGGATTCGGCGTCGCGGCCTGGTGGTCCGCTGCGGCGATCATCGCGGGAAGGTGACATACGCCCCGGGCGGGGCGCTGCCCGGGACGGGACGGGGACGCCGCGGCGCCCCCGTCGCACGCATCACTTTTTAAGCCCGCACCGCTTGTGCATCTTTTCCAGTCTGCCGGCCAGCTTTTTCTTCTGTTCCGGCGTGAGGATCGCGTGGAACTCGACGATCTTCTCGGTGATAAAGGGCTTCATGTCCCTGCGCCCGGCCTCGTGACGCTCGATGAGCCGCGCGACCTGGTCTTTCGTGATTCTTTCCTTCGTAATGAGATCCACGATGTCGTTGTGGAGCTTTTCGCGCTCGCCGATTTTCGGCTTCATCTTCGCGACGATGTCGTTCTTGATCTTGTCGAGCTTGACCCTCTGCTCCTTCGTGAACTTCAGGTCGCCCGCGATCCAGCTTGCGATCATGGTCGCCCTCCCGTCCAGGTCGGACTTGCAGAACCTGCATCCCGCGCATCCGCCCGCGAACAGCGACGACGCGGCGATGAACAGTACCACCGTCAGCGGTGCCAGTCTTTTCATACATGTACTCCTTTCGAATATTGTTTGCAGTGTGTGACATCCCCCGGGCCCGGATGTTACGCCGGTTCATGACGGCTTTTCACCCGCCCGCGTCATCGCTATACGCGAGAAGCACCCGCCTGAAATCGTCCGGCATGGGCGTCGTCCGCCCGGCATCGTAATCGTAAAACACCATGACCGACGATCCCTTCGCGTATAGTGCGCCGGCCCTCCGGGGATCGAACAGCTCGTACACGAACGTGAAGCTCTTGGTCCCTATCCCGGTGACCCAGACACGAACAGAGATCCCGTCGTCGATGGAAACCGGGCGCAGGTAATCGCATTCTATCCGCGCCAGGATGAAGGGATAGCGCGACGGCTCGGTGATGTCAAAAACCTCGCGCAGGAAGGCCTTCCGACCCTCCTCGAAGTAGGTCATGAACAGGGCGTTGTTGACGTGCCCCATGGCGTCGATGTCCCTGAAGCGGACCTCCAGCTGGAATATCACGACATTATGGCCCGCGTCCCCCGTCGGCATGGGTTAGCTTATCCCCTGACCCGGCCGCAGAGATACGCGGCGAATAAAAGGCACCCCGCGACAAGGGTTGCGGTGATGGCCGGGGCGTAGAAAAAGTTCGTCCACCCGAGCACCGCAACCGCGACCTGGGCCGCGGCCAGCGGCCAGGCCTGGCCCCGGGCGTAGCGGGGGCGGTTCTTCGCGATGTCGCCGAGCTGCCACGACAACGCCGCGGAAAAGAGGAGGAACACCGTGGCGAGGAGTCCGAACCCGACGTAGAACTCCCAGTAGGTCCGGCTGAACCCCATGGTTTCGAAGCGGACCGTACGCATGGACTCGACCACCGCGCGCGCGGCCGGGTCCTTTTTCTCCGCGAAGAGCCCGAAGGTGTGCGTGATGCCGAAAAACACAAGCAGGCCTGAAGCGATTCTGAAAAGAAGTGTCGGTTTCATGATTTTTCCTCCGGAACGATCATCTCATTATTAATACCGTTATCATCGATGCCGCCGAAAGCACGCCGAGCGCCGCGTTCAACGGTTTCACGGGCGGCGTGAGCATCATCACGAGCCGAAGTGGCAGCACGCCGGAAACGACATACAGCACCAGGATGAGGACGACGGCGCACGCGCCCCCCAGGCCGATCCCCGTGAAGAGCCTGTCGCTCATGATGTTGAAAAAAACGAGCATGAAGGATACGCAGAACGGCGTGGCGATCCTCACCGCGCGCACGGACGCATCGTAGAGCCCCGCCCGCGCAAGCAGGTTCTTCGCGGTCCTGTAGGCCGCGAGAACGAGAACGATGAAGACCGCGTCGCCCGCGATGACGAGCAGGACGATGAGCATCCCCAGCAGGAAACCGGTATCGCCGAAAATCCTTTCTCCGGCGATGAGGAGGTAGAGCATCGGAAGGAACCCCACCGTTATGAGAAATATGACCAGCTGGGTCGACGCGCCCTCGATTCCCGGGGCGCCCTTTCTCGTGAAATACAGGCCCGCGGTCGGCCCCATCACAAGGAACAGGGTCGCCGACACCATCACGAACGGCCCGTTTCCCGAATCGGCGGCATTCATGCCCGGGACGATCATGTAGAGGAGGTTCGCGTACGCGAAGAACATGCTCGCGAAGAGCACGACCGGCACTATTTTGCGGACAGTCCCGGGCGAGTTCGCAAAATCACGGTTGTACATCGTTCCGATGAGCAGCGGCAGGAAATACACGGTGCCCGCGACGAACAATCGGGCGAAGGGAATTCCCAGCGGCGCGGACTCCATGAGCGGGTCGTATATCTCCTCAAGCAAAAACGGGAAAAGGAGGATGGCGCAGTCGAAAGCGAACTCGTTGGGGTTGATTTTTTTCAAAAAACCGCGGATATCCATGCACATATCATGCCCGGGCATCACATCGCAGTCAAGAATAAATCGCTTGCAATTTATCAGGCGGAGGCCCATCCATGATGAGTGATAATCGCCCCGGGCGGGCTCCCGCGCTGGAGGAGAATGAAGGTCCACGCAATAATCACCGCGGCCGGTTCCGGCAAAAGGATGGGATCGGGCGTCAACAAGCTATTCCTCGAGATCGGATCGGTGCCCGTGCTGCTCCGCGCCGCGCGCGCGTACCAGCGATGCGCCGCGGTGGACGACATCACCCTGGTGGCCCGCGCGGGTGATCGCGGCGAGATCGTTTCGCTGGCGAAGCGCGGCGGCATCACCAAGGTGCGCGATGTCGTCGAGGGAGGGGCCGAGCGCCAGGATTCCGTGATGAACGGCCTCCTCGCGCTGACGGACGCCCGTGAGGACGACATCGTGCTGGTCCACAACGGGGCGAATCCCTTCGTGGACGAAAAAACGATCACCGACTGCATCGAGGCCGCGCGCGCCCACGGAGCCGCGGTCGCCGCGGTCCCCGCGCGCGACACGGTGAAACGGGCGGACGGGGACGGCTTCGTCGCGCAGACCATCCCCCGCGGCGAGATCTGGCTCGCGCAGACCCCCCAGGCCATCCGTTACGGGACCGCGATGGGGGCCTTCCGCAGGGCATCTGACGAAGGCTATTACGCCACGGACGACGTATCGCTCGTCGAAAGGACCGGGCAGCCGGTGAAGATCGTACCCTGCCCCGCGGAAAACGTCAAGATCACGCTGCCCGCGGATATCCCGCTCGGCGAGGCCATTCTCGCCGGCGCTCGCGCGGGCATAGGACAGGACTCGCACCGCTTTCTGCCCGACGGTTCGGGCAAGCCCTGCGTGCTGGCGGGTGTCGAGATGCGGGGCGTGCCCGGCTTCGAGGCGAACTCCGACGGGGACGTGGTGCTCCACGCCCTTTTCAACGCGATATCCCAGGCCCTGGGAGAGCGGTCCATCGGCCACTACGCCGATCCCATGTGCGAGGCGGGCGTCACGGACAGCGCCGAATACCTCCGTGAGATTCTGTCCATCATGCGCGCGAGGGGATATGCCCTCGGCAACGTCGGCGTCATGATCGAGGGCAGGCGCCCCAGGATCGCGGGCAGCGAGGGCGCGATGAAGGCGTCCCTTGCCGCGTTGTGCGGCATCGAAGAAGACCGCATCGGCATCACCGCCACCTCCGGGGAGGGTCTCACGGAATTCGGGAAGGGCGCCGGCGTGCAGTGCTTCTGCGTCGTTACGATCGCGAGGAAGGAATGATCCTCACAAGCCGCGCGAAAATCAACCTTACCCTGGACATCATGGGGAAGAGGCCGGACGGTTTCCACGAACTGAGGACCGTGTTCCAGCAGGTGGACCTCGTCGACAGGATAGAGTTCGAGCCGACGCCGGACGGCTCGGTGACGCTCGAGTGCGACGACCCGTCCCTCTGCGGCGACGACAACCTCTGCTGCCGGGCGGTCCGGCTGATGCGCGAACTATACCAGATACGGGAAGGCGCCAGGATGCGCCTCGTGAAGAACATCCCCGTCGGGGCGGGGCTCTCGGGCGGCAGCGGCAACGCGGCCGCGGTGCTCATGGCCATGCGGGACCGTTTCGCGCCGTCGGTCGGCGACGACGAGCTCATGCGGGCCGGCGCGACGCTCGGGAGCGACGTCCCTTTCCACATCATCGGCGGAACGTGCCTGGGCAGCGGGAGGGGCGAAATCCTCGAGAGGCTCGCGCCGCTGCCGCCATACCACGCAGTGATCGTGTATCCCGGTTTCCCGGTCAGCACGCGGGAAGCCTACGGGGCGCTCGATTACGGGCGCACCGGTCGCGCGAAAAGCACGGATCGATTCATCGAATCGTACGATCTATCATTCATGCACAACGATTTCGAATACAGCCTCTTCCCCGCTCACCACGAGCTGGCCGAGCTTAAAAAATCGCTCGGTCCCCGCTCCCTCCTTTCGGGATCGGGATCGTGCGTGTTCGGCCTGTTCGCGGGGCGGGAGGAAGCGGAGCGGACGGCCGCCGGGCTTTCACGGCGCTACCGGTCCGTGTTCGCGACGGGAACCAGCCTGGGTTGACTGCGGGCATGCCATTCGGACTGCGCGCCTATGCCGGGGGTATATCCCCCTCTCCAAAAATATCTTGACAGTTACCGGACTCTCCTTACCCTGACCGCACGATCGCGCGGTGGAGCAGCTGGTAGCTCGTTGGGCTCATAACCCAAAGGTCG
>CAYRGX010000078.1:0-4780 GCA_964423905.1 uncultured Leptospirales bacterium
GCGGGAGTGTCGCTCCCGCGCTCACTCCCGCTCTGTCTCAGTAGCCCCACCAGAAATACAACATATATTACTAACAAGCTGATATACAGTATATAACAATTTAAAATAAAAAAGTAACAATTTTATTTTAAATTGTTGTTTGTTAGTAATTGATATTCAACTTTATAACAAAATATTTTTGTGCAAAATGTTCAAAACATACTTCCTGTATGTTCAAAAATGTTCAAAATCATTTTGTAAGTTTGTTGAAAATTCAGTTCTTATGAAAGTCCCAGTCATAAAACTCAATAAATCTGGCAAATACACATACGTATGTGTTTATTATAAACATAGAAAAAACAGGATTCTTGTTAATACCGATATAAAGTATGACCCGGATACAATGGATAAAGGGTTAACCTTTGAAGAGCAATATGGGAATCCATTATTCCGTAGGTGGCTTAATACTGTTGCTGATTATTTGACGACTTGCGGTTTGGGTGGCAATGAGCCAAATCAGAAGGATTGTTTGGAATATATACATTATAAGTTCTCGTCACAGAACAAGATACCTGCAACCGTAAAACCTGAAAAGACGGTCATGAACTATTTCCAAGATTTCATAAACGAAAAGTCGAAGGAATTGGGTGGTCATTACAATAGCATACGTGTTTATAATAATCTGCAAACTAATTTAAAAGAGTTCAATGAGACATACAACCTGACTTTTGAAAAGCTAAACGATATAAACTTTTTCTACGATTTCCGAGATTTCTCATACAAGAAAGGTCATATTGATAACACGGTCAGCAAAAACATCAGCATTTTAAAGGCATTTCTACGACACCTGCAAGACAATGAAATTGCCAATATAAAAAGTAAACTATTCAAGTTCAGCATTCCGAAACACATGTCACAGGTGGTTACTCTTACAGAAGATGAAATCAGAGAAATCTACTATTGTGATAAGTATGACAAGTTTGAAAGACGTGTAATTGATGTATTCATTTTCTTGATTATGACAGCAATGAGATATTGCGATTACGAACAAATCAAAAGTGCTCGTATTGAAAATAACATACTCATAAAGGTTAATCAAAAAACGAAGACAGTAATTAATGTACCATTAAATCAAACAGCTCTTGAAATTCTGGAAAGGTATGGTAATGAATTACCTCAATTTGCAAACGCATACTTGAATCGTGAATTGAAAGCCATTTTCAGGAAATATGATTTGCTTAAAAGTGACTATAAAAAGACATTCATAAAGAATAAAAAGGAGCTGACCAAAGAAGGTAAAAAGCGTGATTTTATTACCGTGCATAAATCCAGAAGTACATTCATAACCCTCCTAATAAATCAAAATACCCCATTGAGTGAAATTATGCCGATGACAGGTCATAAACTTGTCAGCACACTAAATACATATACGGATAAAAAATTGAATCCTGAAGCCACGGATAAAATTAAAATATGACACCTTGCATCGTTTTGAATATTTCATTTATGCGGATAACAATACTCAAGTTGCTGCAATTAAAAGATTAACAATTGCTATTTTTAGTGTTTTTATTATACGAATCCCCAAAATAGCCAAGATACTTAACCAAATGAGCGAAGACCAAAAACGACAACTGAATCAACAACTTTGGAATATAGCCAACACATTGCGTGGCAAAATGGATGCAGATGAATTCCGGGATTATATACTCGGCTTCATTTTTTATAAGTATCTGTCAGAAAAGATGGAACTGTATGCTAATGGAATCCTGAAGGAAGACAAAATGCTTTATCTGAACATTTCAGAAGATACCGCTAAAGGACAGGAATATCTTGAAGCTATAAGGGAAGAGGCACTGGAAAAGCTTGGGTATTACTTAAAACCTTCAGAATTATTTGGGCAGATTGCAAAACGTGGAAATGGTAATGGTAAAGATAAAAGCACTTTCATCATTGAAGATATTCAGAAAATACTGATAAGCATCCAAAATAGCACTCTGGGAACAAAAAGCGAAGAAGATTTCGACCATTTGTTCGAGGATATGGATTTGAACAGCACCAAACTGGGCAAGACTGCGGAGCAAAGAAATGAAGTAATTGCAAAAGTTCTATCACATCTGGATAAGATTGATTTCAAACTGGAACAGACCGAGATTGATGTTCTTGGGGATGCTTATGAATACCTGATTGGGCAATTTGCCAGCGGTGCTGGCAAGAAAGCAGGTGAATTTTATACACCACAACAGGCATCAAAGATTCTTGCCCGGATTGTTACATTAGGTAAAACACGGATTAAATCAGCCTATGACCCGACCTGTGGTTCGGGTTCGCTTATTCTGAGGCTGGGCAAAGTTTGTGATGTTTTGAAATTTTACGGACAGGAACGAAACAGAACCACATACAACCTGTGCCGGATGAACATGATTCTGCATGGGGTACATTTTACCAGATTTGATATTAAACTGGAAGATACACTGGAACACCCACAGCATGACAAACTGGATGCCGAGGCAGTGGTAGCAAATCCACCATTTTCGGCAAAATGGAGTGCCAGTCCGTTGTTCATGACCGATGACAGGTTCAGTGAATATGGTAAACTTGCTCCCTCATCCAAGGCAGATTTTGCATTTATCCAGCACATGATATACCATCTTGCGGAAAATGGTGTAATGGCTGTGGTTATGCCACACGGGGTGCTTTTCAGGGGTGCAGCCGAAGGTCATATCAGGAAATATTTAATTGAAGAGAAAAACTATCTTGATGCCGTTATCGGATTACCTGCCAACATCTTTTACGGCACGTCCATCCCTACCTGTATTCTGGTATTCAAAAAATGCAAGGAACATCCTGATGACATTCTGTTTATTGATGCCAGCCAACACTACGAGAAGGTTAAAACACAAAATTACCTGCGTGATGAGGATGTTGACAGGATAGTGGATACATACGCAAAACGAGTTACAATCGAAAAATATAGTTATGTCGCCAGTCTTGATGAGGTAAGGGAGAACGATTACAACCTGAATATTCCAAGGTATGTTGACACCTTCGAAGAAGAGGAATCTGTGGATATTGAAGCCATTGCCAGTGAACTGAAAACACTGGAAACCGAAATGAAAACCACTGATGAAACCATTGCTGAGTATTGCCGAGAATTAAACATCCCAACACCGTTTTAACCATGACAAGAATTGGTGACTTGAAACTATACGTTGGCTCAAAAGAGGAACAAAGATTTGCCAGTCAAAAAGGCATGAAAATTGTCTGTGCACTGAATAGAGCAAGTGGATATGTGACCCATCAGTCTGTTGTTGGTTGGTCTGGCAGAGGATGTAACTCAGACAATCCCTATTATTTGTTTAAACGTGAACCTGATGCTATTTATCTGAACATGATTGATGGGGATGACCCAAAATATGTAAATGATGAAATGATAAATCCTGCTCTTGACTTTATTCACAAGCACTTGCAGAGTGGGAACGAGGTCTTTATTTATTGTAGTTTGGGTGAATCACGAAGTCCGTCAATAGCCTTGATGTACATGTTAGAGCATGGATTAATTGAAAGGAATAGCAACACGATTAATCTGTTTCGGACGAAATATTATCCAAATTTCACACCAAAAAATGGCAACCTTTTATATATCAGGAAGCGATGGGGAATTTAAGCACACCGAATCTTAGATTCCCTGACTTTAATGGGGAATGGATAAAGAAAAAATTGGGTGAACTATCAATAATAAATCCCACCACATTTAAACTTCCAGACAAATTCATCTATATTGATTTGGAAAGTGTTACTAATGGGCAATTAATTAAAGAAGAGGTTGTTTTTAAAAGCAAAGCACCAAGCCGAGCACAAAGAGTCTTAGAAAGAGATGATATTCTGTTTCAAATGGTACGACCTTACCAAAAAAACAATCTGTATTTTGACAAAAATGGAGATTATGTTGCTTCAACTGGATATGCTCAAATCAAAACCAAACAAAGTTCCCGATTTTTATATCAGTACCTTCATTTGAAGAAATTTGTTGATGAGGTTATCGAAAGATGCACAGGGACAAGTTATCCTGCTATAAATTCGAAAGATTTAGCAAAAATTAATATTCGTTATCCATCTCTCCCCGAACAACAAAAAATCGCATCCTTTTTCACCGCCATTGACCAGAAAATATTCCAACTCAAACGCAATAAAACCCTGCTGGAACAATACAAGAACGGGGTGATGCAGAAAATCTTCTCGCAGGAAATCAGGTTCAGGGACGATAACGGGCAGGAGTTTCCTAAGTGGGAGAAGAAAAAGTTGAAAGATGTAGCAGAAATAAAATACGGGAAAGACCAAAAAGGGATTGCCTGTGAGAATGGACAGTACCCAATTCTTGGTACAGGCGGTGTTATGGGCAGAACGAATGAGTTTTTATCTGATAAACCATCAGTATTAATTGGAAGAAAAGGAACTATTGATAAACCGTTTTTTATTGATACTCCCTTCTGGACAGTGGATACCCTCTTTTATACCATTGTACTTTCAAATGTCAATGCCAAGTGGTTGTATTATAATCTGATAAAAGTAGATTGGTACAAATACAATGAGGCATCAGGAGTTCCAAGTCTTAGTACTTCTACAATAAATAAAATTCCAATTAATTTACCAAGTATAGGAGAACAAACCAGAATCGCTAATTTCCTGTCAGCAATCGATGATAAAATCAACTGTACTCAGAAGCAGATTGAAAAAGCAGGAGTTTGGAAGAAGGGATTAATGCAACAAATGTTTTGTTAATAACCATTATATGAACTTT
>CAYRGX010000079.1:0-4326 GCA_964423905.1 uncultured Leptospirales bacterium
AGGTAATGTGCCGGAATCAGACATAATACCAGTCCGATTTTTTGCAGTAAATGAACAGTTCGTATGTGTTTCATGAATGTTGTTTTCAGGAATCAACCGTTGATTTGCATTCGCAATACAAATATACCTGTTTCCTTAACATTCAGGTTCATATTTATCATATGAGACCTTTTGTCATTAAAATAGCTCATTTATTTCAACCGGCAGACAAATGGTATGCCCGGGAAATTTGCCGGTGGCATATTTTTTATACCTGGTGAAAAGTACCCGGTTTATTTTTTCAATACTCTTCCATTGTGAGCTTGTCCTTCATGGTCAATCAATCGATAGAAATAAAGCCCGGAATTATAATCTGAAAAATCAATTTCTGTCATTGCATCATCAGGGGACTTAATGGCAGTTAATAACCTTCCAAAAGGATCATAGATTTCAATTAATGCGATCTTACCTTTTGGGTAGAATATCATGGCTTTACTGACTACCGGATTAGGATATACTTTTATTGGGCCATTTTCAGGTAAGTTTATTACATCGCTTGTAATAGCGCCCTGCTGAATAATTGTTACCAGTCTTGAAAATACCCCTGCTCCACTGATTGTAATGTTTGTGTAACGAGGATCTTCATGAGCGTTTTCATCATAGCTTACAATAAGTGTGTTTTCATCTTTTTTTGTCGCTGTTAGCCAATCTGAACTTTCATCGACGCTCCAATTCGTGTTTGAGGTAATTTCAAAACTGGTTGTTCCAGATCCGGAATTAACTGACCTGGATGCCGGCTCAATATAAAGTGTAGGCTCCGCACCTTTTTGACTTATTTCAATCTGCAAAGGTGGAACTCCTGCACCACTTACAGTAATATTTCCTGATCTTGGATCAGCGCTTGTATTATCATCATAGGTAACAGAAATTATTGAATCATTCAACTTAATAACATCCAGCCATTCGAGATTCTTACTTGATGACCAATCAATATTTGATCTCACTATGAATACAGTTGTTCCTGAACCAGCTTCTACCAGTTGCATTTCCGGTATCAGGATGAGCTTGGGATTTGCCCCGTTCTGGGTTATGATAACATTCTGATAAACGGAGTCTCCATCATTAATGGATATTTCAGCTGAACGTGAATCAATACGGGTATTCTCCTCAAAACTAACAGTAATTGTAGTGTCATTAGTCTTAAGTGCCGTAAGCCACACTGAACTATCATTTACAGACCAATCTATGTTGGATGAAATGTTGAAAGTCCTTATTCCTGCTGCGGAACTAACCGAATCTGATTCCGGGTTGACTTTAATGAATGGATTTGAACCACTTTGGTTAATGGTAATATTTTGAGAAATCATGCCTTCTCCGGTCAGTGAAATACCAGCTGTACGTGTATTTATGCTTGAATTTTCATTACAAAACACAGTCAGGGTAGTGTCATTGGTTTTAGTTGCCGATAGCCAATCGGGGCAATTATCTACTGACCAATTGGTATTTGATTCTATAAAAAAAGTGGTTGATCCGGGTAAGTAGTTCAATGTTTTAGCTCCGGGAATGATATTTAGTATTGGAGCAGCCCCGTCTTGTATTAAAATAACATGCTGTGCGATAATCCCCGGACCGCTAACTGAAATTTCAGAGGAGCGTGAATGTATGTTGTCATTTTTATCGTAGCTTAAAGTAAGCGTAGTGGCGTTTGTTTTTGTTGCAGTCAGCCAACTCGAGTTTTCATTCACCAACCAGTCAGTGTTTGATGCAACGGCCAGTGTTTGTGTTCCCGATGCAGGACCTGTGGAACTTGTCATCGGAGTTATTCTAATGGTTTTACTAGAATATTGAGCATTCCAGCCAGCTTCAGTAGTGCTTCTGTTTGTAACAAATGCAATCAACATGCTGCCTCCGGTTGAGGTAATAACAGGTGGCAAGGAAGTGCCACTGTATTGTCCCAGCAAAGGAGAGAAAGTTGTTGCCCCATCATAGATCGTAACAATGTCGTTTGATTGCTGAGTTCTAAAAGAAGAGAATTGCATTGTTATTCCCGTGGAATTTGGTACTTCAACAAGTTTCAGGCATGCCATATTGTTTAAGTAATTCGAAGACCCGCTATTGTCTGAAATGGTTCCGTTTGCAGATAATATAGTCTCGTTTACACAAGGTCCGGTATAGCTTGCTTTTAAAGTGCCGTAATAATTTGCACTCCATCCCGATGAAGTGATGTTCTCATTCGTACTGAAAACGATCAGCATGCTGCTGCCTGTTGATGCAAGCACGGGGGGGAGTTCAGAACCGCTGAACTGGCCAAGCAAAGGCGAAGAGGTGGTTGGTCCGTCGTATACTCTGATAATGTCCTTCTCCTTTTCAGTATCAAATGCTGTGAAGTGCAGAGCGACAGAACTGCAATTGGAAGGCTGTAACAACTTGGTACATGTCATGTTATTCTGATAGTCCAGATCGCCGCTATTATCGGAAACTGTTCCGGAAGTGGGTGTATATGTTGTGTTCAAACATCTGCCGGGATTGGAATGACTTTTAAATGGAAAAATACGCTTTGGGTTATCAATCATCAGGGTATTGATTTGTTCATTGGTAATCCCTTTGACTTTTAATTGAGGCACTATGTTGTTCAGGATATGCCCATATCCGAAGCCGCCATTTTTTACATAACAAACAGAAAAGCAAACATCTTGTGACATAAGAAGCTGGTTTATAAAACCCGCATTAAAAAGAGCTGTAAGAGTTTCAGCAAGTTTCTGCTCGCCCAAAAATGCAATTCGCACCTCTGTCCCCTGCATATCAAAGGCCAGATTGCAACCCCGTTGCAATAATGAGATAAAATCATTTACCAGTTCAGTATAAGGGACGGCATGATTAAGGATAACGCGCGACAAATCAACGCCTTCATTTTCAAAAATGTTCAAAACATGATGTTTTTCGTTGACGGGGGCCAAATCTCCGTCAAAATGCACTTCAACAGCAGCACCGGTGGCAATCTGTGCGCGCGCCGCAGCTCTTAATGCATTTTCCTCGAATTGTGTAATGGGCCTGCTGACAGCGACTTTTATGAAACCTGCATGGATGCCATTTATTCCATTGATAATATCATGAATAATGGTTTGTGTCAATTGTTCAACAGATTTATACTTTATGGAATCGGGTATCCATTGGTCCTTGTAGTATCCAGCGCTCATTACCACGTTTACGCCGGTGGCTGTGGATATCCGTTTCAATCCCTCCGGATTTCTGCCAATTCCTATGGAGGATGCTTCAAAAAGTGTCTTGCCTCCGGCATTGGCAAAATAGTTGAGTTCGTTTATGGCAGTTGTTTCATCAGTCAGGTCCAGATAATTGTATTTGTGCACTATCAATAAGTGTTCATGAGGTAAGGTAATTCCCATAGATTCTGCCGGAATCAGTCCGTGTACTGTCATGACCTTTCCTTCCCAGTTTTCAGGTGGTTGGGAATAAACCACCGTGGTAACAGCAAGTATTAGCAGATAAGTCAGTATTCTTTTCATGGATACAATCGGTTCGATAATTGAAATGTCCGGCACGCCTCAAATTACTCTCTTCAGGTGAAATTTTCCAGAGAAGAAAATTTCACCGGTCTTGTTGAATTGATCGCTCAAACATAGGTATTTTCAGGCTTTTCCCCAAAAATGGATCGCAGTTGCCAGAGGAAAATTGATAAACGGATGCTTTAACCGGACCGAAGTAAAAAGAAACCGGATAAAAGTTTTCAATAATTTGACAATCTCCTGAATCAAATTAAACAATGCATTTATTTCAGCAGGTTGTCTAACATAACTCTCAGTATGTTGCCGGTTTCCGGATGAAACTCCGGTAGGGTGTTTTAAAAACGCTCATCATAGGATTTCAGTTATTGCATCTGACTCCCACAAAGGGGAACAAAGTGTCGTCTCATAAACTGCTTTTCTCTGTACCCTTTTCTGATAAATCTTCTCATCCCGACTTTGCCCGCCGATGTTTCGGCGAAGGCGGGTTGGCATGAGTTTGTAATCCATGCTAAGAAGAGATGGATATCAATCCAATACAAAAGCCTGCAAATTGTATGATTTGCAGGCTTTTTCATTTTTAACAAAACAATATCGATTGAAAAATTTCGGCGGAAATGAGATCTAAATGGTTAACCAAATTATGTTTTTATTTAGTTCTGGCCGTTCCGTCTTAATGATGGAAATTTTACCGGCTGTCTGAATTATTCTTAGCGATCCCTGTGCTGATTCATATGTGGGTGCTGATCAAAATTATCATGCCCCGGAGTATTAGAGTGTAGATGGTTTTCTCCCATCCCGTTCCCCGAACGGGGATGTCTGCCTG
>CAYRGX010000080.1:0-4131 GCA_964423905.1 uncultured Leptospirales bacterium
GGAGAATGCCATGAACGTACTGATCGTACTCCTGGTGTCCGCCGCGATATTCTACATAGGATACCGCTTCTACGGCACCTTCATCGAAAAGACCTTCGACGTGGACGGGACCCACGTCACCCCCGCCGTCGAAATGAACGACGGGGTCGACTACGTCCCCACGAAAAAATTCGTCATATTCGGCCACCACTTCGCTTCGATCGCGGGCGGCGGCCCCATCATAGGCCCGACCCTGGCGCTGGTGTTCGGTTACCTGCCGGTGTGGCTCTGGATCATCATCGGTTCCATCTTCATCGGCGCGGTGCACGATTACACGGCGCTCCTCGCCTCCATCAGGGAGAAGGGGCACTCGGTCGCCGAGATCGCCCAGAGGACCTTCGGCAAGACCGGTTTCATGCTCTTCATAGGGTTCACCATCATCATGCTGCTTATGGTGACCTCGGTGTTCCTGACGCTCACGGTCACCGCGCTCTCGTCCAAGTACCCGCTGTCGGCCTTCGGCACCGACCACACCACGATCCGCACCGTGGTCGAGAACGGAGTGACCTACGCGGTGGTCGGCGGAGTGGCCTCGACCTCGGTCATCATCATCACCTGCTGCGCGCCCTTTATCGGCTTCCTGCTGTACAAAAAGGGAGTGAGCGTTCCGGTCGTTTCGGTGCTCGCGGTCATCGTCTGCGCGATATCCATCGAGATCGGTATCAATTTCCCCATCCGCATCGATTCCTTCGTCTGGATGGTGATCCTCTCGATCTACACGATATTCGCGGCGGGTGTTCCTGTTTGGATCGTGCTCCAGCCGCGTGACTTCACGAACTCGTTCGTCCTGTATTTCGGCATCGCGGCGATGGTGGTGGGAATGTTCGTGCTCGGGTTTATGGGCCAGACCATCGACGCACCGGCCCTGAACATGGCCCAGGGTGCTGAAAAGCTCGGCCCCATCTGGCCGATCATCTTCATAACCGTGGCCTGCGGGGCCATCAGCGGGTTCCACGCCCTGGTCGCCGGCGGCACCTCCGCCAAGCAGATCGAGAAGGAAAAGCCCGACGCCAAAACCGTGGGATACGGCGGCATGGTCCTCGAGGGCCTTCTCGCGATCGGCGTCATCCTCACCGTGTCGGTGGGCCTGAGCTACCCGGAACTGATCAATATCGTTTTCCCCAGCGACCCGGCGGCGAAATCGAATCCCATCCTGGCGTTCGCGCTCGGCATGGGCGGCATGCTGAACAAGTCATTCGGGATTCCGATAATCTACGGCGCGGTGTTCGGCATCCTCATGGTGGAGGGCTTCGTCGTCACCACCCTTGACACCGCGGTCCGTCTCAACCGCTACCTCCTCGAGGAGCTCTGGCGGATGCTTTTTAAACAGGTACCGAGGTTCATGAATACGTACATATTCAATTCCATGCTCTGCGTTGCCCTCATGTTCATCCTGGCCTATTTCAATGCGTTCAAGCAGCTCTGGCAGCTCTTCGGCTCGGCCAACCAGCTGCTCGCGGCCCTTACCCTGATCACGGTGAGCATGTGGCTCATGAACCGGAAAAAGCCGTCCATGTTCGCGATGATCCCCGGGATATTCATGTACATCACGACCATCGCTTCGCTGGTGTACATCCTGGTCATGGACTACCTGCCCAAGGGCAATTACATGCTGGCCGCCGGCGATGTCCTTCTCCTCGTTCTTGCACTGGGCGTGGCCGTCATGGTCATACGCCGCTTGATGAACCGGGGCGAGGCCGTCGCGGCCTGATTGCGCCGGAAGGGGCCGATGATCATCGGCCCCTTCCGTTGTATGTCCCATGGCGCCATAAATAACAAAAAATGGTTGCCCCCCGCAATGCTCCCAATGTATTCGTGCAGTAACCGCTCCCCGATTTTCGGGCGCGGATTACCATCACGCGGGGATGCTTATGAGAAGAAAGCAGCTTAAAGAATTCCTTGATGACATAATGAGCAGCATCGAGGTTGTCGAGTACACGGACGAAGGCGAGGAAGGAGTGGTCTACCTCGAGGACCTGGTGAAAAAAGTGATCGAGGAATACGCCAGGCGCGCCCCGAAGACGAAGATGAAAGACCTTCAGAAATTCGTGTCGAAGTTTGTATGACCCTGGGAAAGCACTCAGGCTTTCGTGTCTATCTTCGAGCCCTTGTTATTTTCCACCGAGTTGCGGGGAACCAGGTTCTTCTCGGCCTCGGCTTGCTTCGCCATTTCGAAGTTGCCCTTTTGCGTATTTTCCATCGTAGGGGGCTTGTTTTTAATCGCGCTCTCAATCGGCTGTACTGCCATCGTTCCCTCCCTGGATCCGGTCCCTGGTTGAAAATGCCGGTTCCTGGTTAAACAATACAATCGTCCCGCGGGGGTTTCAAGCTTTTTTTATGAAGGAAGAGGTTCCCGGATACGGATATTTCAGGCTCGGAATGGGCCGCAGGGCGGCCAGGGAGGTCGCGGAGCATGCCGCCGGAGCGGTCGAGGCCCTGGAAACGCCTGCAGGCGACATCCTCATAAAATTCCACGACCGCACGATCGAGCTTCTTTTTCACGAGGGGATATTGCTCTACCAGGTTATCGTCCGCTTCGAAACGATAACCGACGACGGGTACGCCACGCTCGTGGCGCGTCTGCGGGCGAAATACGGCGAAACGACCGGCGTCCTGAAAAACGGTGTCCGCAGGCCGCGGCTTTCGTGGACTCCGGGCGGCGGACGCTACGAGATCGATTGCTTCCCCTCCGGCGGGGGCTGCACCATCCATTATACCGACATGATCAATTACCGGAAAATCAATGCGAGCGTATGACATCATGCCCACGGCATGTTGACGATCCAGCCAAATTTGTGTAATTTTCTTACAAACCGGGAGGACCCTCCTCCCGCATAAATCATTCCGAGGAGACCCGACATGACGCGCGCCGGCAATGCCGCAGTACTGAGCCTGATCATTCCCGGAGTGGGACAGTTCTACAACGGCTATTTTTTGAGGGGGATATTCTGGCTGATCGTGACGCCAGGCCTCTGGATCGGAACCGGCGGTTTCTTCGGCTGGGTCTGCCACGTCATCGCAGCGATCACCGCCTACCACAAGGCGGGTGGCTGACCCGCGCGTATATCCCCCTGCCCCCGTTCCCGAAATTTCATTTGACGTATATGGCCCCCGATTCCAAATAGAATCAACAGAGAGATACGCGGCGTCGATACGGCCGCGCAACACATTTGCGCATCGGGGATAATCCACGACCGACATGAACACGACCGACATCAAACACATACTCGCAATGCCCGGGGACGGGCGCCTGGTCACGGCCGAGGGATGGCTGAGGACGAAGCGCGATTCAAAGGAAATCACCTTTCTCGAGGTGAACGACGGGACCTGCATGAAGAGCCTGCAGGTGGTCATGGACCGGACCCTTCCCGGTTTCGACGAGCTTGTCGAGTCGCTGACGACCGGGTGCAGCCTCCGCGTGGAAGGCGCGCTCGTGGCCTCGGGCGGCAGCGGCCAGGCGGTGGAGCTCAAGCCTTCCTCCATACGGGTTCTCGGCGCCTCGCCGGCCGACGAATATCCCCTCCAGAAAAAGCGCCACTCGTTCGAGTTCCTGAGGGAGATCGCCCACCTCAGGCCGCGCACCAATACCTTCGCCGCGGTGGCGAGGGTGCGGAGCGCCATGAGCCACCTGATCCACACCTATTTCCAGGAGCGCGGGTTCGTCCTGGTGCACACGCCCATCATCACGGGGAGCGACTGCGAGGGCGCGGGCGAGATGTTCCAGGTGACGACCCTCGATCTGTCGTCCCCGCCGGTTGCGGAAGGCTCGGTCGACTACGCGGCCGATTTCTTCGGAAAGAAGGCGTCGCTCACGGTAAGCGGCCAGCTCGAGGGAGAGTCCTACGCGTGCGCCCTGAAAAATATCTACACCTTCGGGCCAACCTTCCGCGCGGAAAACTCGAACACCTCCCGACACCTGGCCGAGTTCTGGATGGTCGAGCCCGAGATGGCCTTCTGCGACATCGCCGGCAACATGGACGTCGCGGAGGACTTCATAAAGTATCTTTTCGCGGGCGTGCTCGAACGGTGCGCCGACGACATGGAATTCTTCGATAAAATGATCAAGCCGGGCACCATCGAGACCCTCCGCGG
>CAYRGX010000081.1:0-3656 GCA_964423905.1 uncultured Leptospirales bacterium
ATCCGGGGGTGGTGATTGACCGGCATCTCGGTAATGCGCGCGCCGATCCATGACGCGTGCACGGGGATGAACCGGTGCATCTCGCCGTAAAGATTCACCCCCTTCAGAAGGTCGCTCCGGTAGGCCTTGAGCGAGCATCCCAGGTCATGGAGCTTCACGCCGGTCACGCGCGATATGAGGCGGTTCGCGATCCATGACGGTATTTTTCTTGTAACGAACTTGTCCTTGCGGTTCACCCTCCAACCGCTGACCACGTCGTAGCCCTCGTCGATCTTGTCGATCAGGAGAGGTATGTCCGTCGGGTCGTTCTGGAGGTCCGAGTCCATGAACACGATGATCTCTCCCGCGGCGAAGTCGATGCCGGCGGACATGGCCGCGGTCTGGCCGAAGTTTCTCCGAAAAATCACGAGTTTCACTTTCGCGTCCGCCGCGGCGATTTCCTTCAGGCGGGGGATGGAGGAGTCGGTACTGCCGTCGTCGACGAACACGATCTCATACGAGTGGCGCCCGTGGGCGAGCGCTGCGGTGATCGCCTCGTACTGGGCCCTGATATTGTCTTCCTCGTTGTACACGGGAAGCACCACCGATATACGCGGTTGGCTTTGTTTTGAAGCGCGCGGCGGTTTGACGGGCATTGAAGACCCCCTCTGTGTGAGCGATTATGGACGTAGCCGGTACGCGGCGACGGGGCGTTGGGCGCCTCGATATGGGGAGCCCGGAACGGTCGCGACGTATATCCATATATATATGCGCCCTATGATAAAAATAAAGTCATTTTTAACAAGATATTTTTTTTCCGGTTGCAAAAAGAGGCGCCGGTTCGCATTACACGAAAGGGAGCTGCCGTATGAATACATCGATGCTGTCAGGTCTTGTGGCGCCGCTCGGGGAATTCCTGCGCAATCGCGAGGAGATACTCGAAGGATACAGGGAACGGAGCGGGTTCCCGCTGGCGCGGTACCGCTGCGACTGCTTTCCCTGGGAGTTCCTCGACGCGATGGGGATGACACCCGTGCGCGAGTACGGCGCCCGCGACAGGGAAGGCGGGGAGCCGAGGCATGGAGAGGGGGATATACTCGTCGTCGGGGGCGGCCCGCCCGCCCGACTCGATATAATTCCGCCCGGCGGCGTGCGCATCATAAACGTGCCCGGGGGCTGGGGCGAGGAGTGGGCCGCTTCCTTCCACGCGCAGGTCACCGCGCTCGCGCGCTCGCTGCCCGTGCCGGCGGAGGGGCCGGACCCGGCCCGCCTGGCCGCGGCCGCGTCGGAATACAACGACCTCCGCCGCGCGGTGCGCTCCATCGCGGCACTGCGCGTGCGCGCGCCGCGCCTGCTGTCCAACGCGGACCTTCAGACGGTGTTCGATGCGGCGACCATGCTGCCGGTGAAGTTCGTGTCGGGGCTCGTCGCGGGCGTGCTCGAGGGATTGAAGGACGCGGCGGACGCGGGCGAAGGAGCGGCGCCGGGCCTGGTGCCGTGCCTGGTGTCAGCCGCCCGCCTGGGCGACGCGTCGGTCCTCGACGAAATCGAGGAGGCGGGCTTCCTCGTGGCCGAGGACTCCGCGTGCGACGGGCGGAGGCAGTTCGACATGTCGTACAACGCCGGATCGGAGCTGTTGTACTACGAGATACTGGACGCGTTTTCGTACCGTCCCTTCTGCGGGTCGATCAGGCCGCCCGCGGAGAGGTTCGAGCTGTTTTACAAGCTGCTAAGGGGGCACGGCATCGACACGGTGCTTTTCCTGGATTGCGGGGAGTGCCCGGACGCGGGCGGCGACGCGGAATACCTGCGCGTCCGGCTCATGCGCGCGGGCATCGACCCGGTGATCGTGCCCTCCGGACGCGCGGCCGTATGCGCGCGCGACCACCTGGAAAGGTCTCAGCGGCCCAGCACGTTCAGGTAGTCGCCGGTGATGCTCAGCGCCTCGCGCAGAAGGAGATCGTTTTTCAGGTCCATGATCTTCCTCCGGTCCTCGCCGCGCTGAAGGGTCTTCTCGAGCTCCTTCTTCTGCTGGCGCTGCGCGCCGGAATCTTCCTTGAGGCTGATCGTCTTGCTCCGTATCTGCTTCTTGAACTTCTCGATCTTCTCGATGAGGACGCTGTACTCCGCGTTCGACCGTATCCTGTTCCTGGAGGCGGATGAGAGGCCATCCACCATCCCGGGGGTGACCAGGCCGAACGGTTTGTACTCGGCCGACGGTATCCTTTTCCACTTGAGGGGATAGCGGGTCTTGTTCTCTCCGATGTCCCAGATGGAGCTCATGTCGGGGATCACGATGTCGGGGGCGATGCCGTTGAGCTGGTTGGAGGTGCCGCCCGGCTGATAGAAGATGGATATCGTGATCTTGATGGCGCCCCTTTTAAAGGGGAGCTCGTTGTAGGTCTGCACCGTGCCCTTGCCGAAGGTATTGGTGGGTCCCACGATCAGGCCGCGCCTGTAGTCCTTGATGGCGCCCGCGAGGATCTCCGCGGCGCTCGCGCTGAAACGGTCGATGAGCACCACGAGGGGTCCGCGCCAGAGTATTTCGGTGTCCTGGTCGAAGTAAACCTGCGGCGGGTTGTTCGCGTCTTTCACCTGGAGGATGGGGCCCCCCTCGATGAAGAGACCGGCTATGTCAATGGCCTCATTCAGCAGTCCGCCGGGATTCCCCCTGAGGTCGAGCACCACGGCCCGGACTTTCTCCTGGTTCATTTTTACGAGGATTTTCTTCATGTCGCCCGACGAGCTCTTGCCCGATTCACGGTCGAAGTAGAACGACGGGAGGCGGATGTATCCGTATTTTTTGGAAGGATCGTTGTTCTGCGGGTGGATGGAGTACTCGGCCGCGCTGTCCTTCAGGCTGATCTCCTCGCGGACGATCGGAACGATGAGCCTGTCGGTGCGGTGGGTCTCGGGGTTTTCGCGAAGGATCGTCAGCCTGACCTCGGTGCCTTTCTTGCCGCGGATCTTCTTGACGACATCGCGGAGGTCCATGTCGACCACGTCCTCGAATTCGCCCTTGCCCTGCGCCACCGCGATGATCTTGTCGTTGGGCTTCAGCCTGTGTTTCTCCGAGAGCCTGTCCGCCGCGCCGCCGGTGATGATGGACTCGACGAAGACGAAACCGTCCTCCGAGCGCAGCCGAACGCCGATGCCCTCGAGTTTCAGCTTCATGGATATGAGAAAGTCCTCGTGCTCGTCCTGGGTCAGGTAGTTGGAGTGGGGATCGAGCGCCGTGGAGAAGGCGTTCATGAACCGGTCGAGGAGCCGTTCCTCGTCGATCTCATCAACGCGTTTGTTCATCAGGTCGAACTTCTTCGCGAGCTTCTTCTTGGCGTCGGCCATGCTCTGGTCGGCCGAGATATAGTTGAGCAGCTGGAGCTTGATGTTCTTCCGCCACCGGTCGCGCATCTCTTCCTTCGTTTCCGCGTAACCTACCTTGTCGCGGTCCACGACGATTTTCTCGTCAACGGTGAAGTCGAAGTTGCTCTTGAGCAGCTCGCCGACCATCCTGTTGCTTTCGGTATAGCGCTTGCGGTACACGGAATATATCTCTTCCATGAAGTCGAACTGCCTGTTCAGGATGAAATCATCGATTTTGGTCTTGTACGCGGCGAACCCGTCGATGTCCTTCTTGTAGAAGTAGTATTTCCCGTAATCGAGCGAGAGGAGGAAAT
>CAYRGX010000082.1:0-3219 GCA_964423905.1 uncultured Leptospirales bacterium
TGGCGATGTCGCTGCCCGGTAGAAATCGGCTGAGCAGGCTCTCCAGCCGCGCCGATTCGTTCTTGACGGATTGCAGCGCCTCTGCCACGTGACGACCGATAGCCCTGTGGATCATGTCCGTGCCCATGCCGAAAAATGCGGTTTCTTTAAAATTGTTGGCCTGCCCAGGTCGCCTGATTGCTTGCCACATCAATCATTCACACTTTCTTTGCGCCGTCGATCAGCCCTCTCAGGACAAAATCCGTCAGGTGCTCCTGCAGTGCCGGAAAATACTGCAGCCCGATTTCCTCTTTGTGATACCCGATGCGGATGATCGCGCCGAAGATCGCCATGATCATCTCGCTGCCGATATCCGTCCGCATTTTACCCTCCTGCTGCCATATTTCAACGATCTTTTTAAAATCCCTGTAAAGGAAGTCCATGGCATCCAAACCGTTTTCATCCCTGTAGATCTTTTCGATTTTATTGAAGACGTCCGGCTTGTACCATTGACGCAAAATCGGATTGGCCAGCATACCTTCGGCATTCATCGCCATCATTTTCCGAACCAGCGTCATCGGTTCATCGTCAAGGTCGAGCGACGCCAGAATATGCCTCATCAGCATGGACGTTTCCTGTTTGAAAATTTCAAAAAACAATTTCTCTTTCGACGGGTAATGCTTGTAAAATGTCCCGACAGCAAAGCCGGCCTGCCGTGTGATGTCTGAAACAGCGGTGTCCTTATAGCCTTGTGTCGAAAACAGCTCTTTCGCGCAACGATATAGAATTTCCTTTTTATTTTCCACAACAGCACCTCTTGATCATGGGTCGAATCCATTTCGCCGGGTCGGGGCGATCAGGAATTGTGAATGAATATTTATTTGTTCATTCACATTATAGAATCAAGTTTGTGCTATGTCAAGATGGCTAATTATATTGGGTTCATTATTACTGATTGATCTTAACCACTCCCATTGCATCAACATGACGGACGATCAAAAGATCGACTTTATTGCAGCGCGCATCCTGAAAAAATACAAGCCGGCATTTCTGGAGTTATCGAAATGATCAAGCCAGAATGCTCGATGTTCCTTTTGAGCTTAAAGTAATACTGTATAATTCATCCCCCCATATATTATTCTAACGATATAAACAACCTTCTTATCTTCGACAATTCGATAAATGACAAGATAGTTTTTAATAGCGATTTTTCGATAGCCATCTTTTTGAAGCCTCTTGTCAGCACAATAACTATACATTCTGGGATTATCAGTAACAGAAGTGAAGCTTTTTACCACATCGTCAAGGAAATCTGACGCCGCACCGGGATTGGCAAGCCTCAATGAAATATATTGCACAATGTCATCAATGTCATCCTGCGCTTCTTTGGACATCGTCAATCTATAAGCCATACTTTTCTCTCGTATCCTTTACAGCTTCAAAAGCATCAACAACTTCACCATTTCGAATTGACTCTTCTCCTTGGTTAATTTTATTATAAACATCGTAAAAATACATGATTTTGTCAAATGTTTCCATGCTCATGATAACCATATCACCATATCCGTTTTTTGTGATAAATACAGGCTCCTTTGCATTGCGGCACATTTCAGACAATTCACTGGTTTTTTTTAAATCTCTGATTGGAATAATACGAGGCATAATCTTATCTCCTTGATATTTTGAGCTGATTATACCATTATTATGACCTAATAATAACCCATTTCCCGCCATTAATAGAATTTAACACTTTCTGTAGATATTGAAGTAATAAAATAAAGATTTATTTATCGACAAGAGTAATGATAACAAATGTACTTTGTCTATTATACGCATGAACATCGACAATTTTTACCTGTTCATCGATGAATACGACAAAAAGGATATATCGTCACATTAGCCGCAATGCTATACAATAGTAAAGGATCGACTCTCATTCACCAAATCCGGAGGTTCCTGATGGTAACCATATCAAGCCCAAATAAAACCGCTCGCCATTTTCGCCACATCCGCCATATCATCATTACTGCTTTGGCATTGCTGGCCTTCATACTGGCAGCCTGCCAAGGGTTCCCCGCCCAGTCATCCGAACCGGCGTCCACCACGCCGGCATCGTCCGAAACAAGCTCTGCATCCAGTACCACGTCCACCACGGCCAAAGCGACACCCACACCGCCGGCGACAACGGCGACCGATATCACCAGCCAGTTAAACGCACTCGACAGTTCCGGGATTTACGCAGTGCCTGGCGGGGTTCATCACACCGATGGCGGCTATGCCTTCCCATACGGCGAGAACATCGTTTTCAGCATTCAAAGCGATGTGCAGCGCCATTCGGGACTCAACCTGATCCAGCCGGACGGGACCTGGATCCAGTCGCTCATAGAAAACGTCTATCTGACAAATGTCATCGTGGTCGGCCACTTTTGTTTTGCGCTCGATCAAGCGGACCAGAGCAACCTGGTTGTTCTGGACATTGACCAGCCCTCCGGGCTCTATCCCCTGGATATCCATACTTCGGGCTTTTCGATCAGTGACGGCTTCATCTATTACCTGGATCTGGAAACCGGCGCGCTGTTCCGCTGCCATCTTGACGGCTCCGGCCGGGAGCAGCTCACGGAGGCTGCTGTCGCAGAGTTCCAAGTCCTTTCCGATCGGATCATCTTCGTCGAAATGACCAGCTGGCTGTTTATCCGCCGAACATCGCTCGACGGGGGCGACAGGCTGCCGGACTTGGATTACCCCTGCAGCAGCTTCACAATATCCGGCGAAAAAGTTTTGTATGGGTGCTACTCGGGGCGAAGCGGTGATTACAACTATGGCATCGGCGTCATGGATCTTGACCTTATATATCTGGAAGAAGAGATCATCCAAACCCCGTTTGACGTCGGATCATTCACAATTGTCGATGATATCCTTTATTGCACCCGTTATGATGAAAGCGCCCAACAGACGAACCTGTGGGCCATGAGCCGGGATGGGACAGACGCCCGGCAAATCAGCACCGTCAATGAGATGTGTGGCATCCAGGTCATCGGAGATTACATTTACTTCCGCAGCAATGAATATCGTTCACAACATTGTGTCATGAAAACAGACGGCAGCGGTTTCCAGGTTTTATTTGAGGAATAATCAAATGTTATTGGGTGTTTTGCAGATTGAATGACGACTCGTCATCTCTCCATCTCTCCAGCAAATCTCCAATTCTCCAGCGCTCTCCATTTTTCAATATTGAAAATT
>CAYRGX010000083.1:0-1709 GCA_964423905.1 uncultured Leptospirales bacterium
TCTCACGAGCCGCTGCCCGATATCGCTCGAGAATGGCGAGCGCCTTGGTCGGGCTGAGCCTCCCGTAGACTTCCTCGTCGATCGTCATGACGGGAGCGAGGCCGCATGCGCCGAAACAGCGCGCTGTGTCTAGCGTGAACAGGCCGTCCTCGGTCGTCCTCCCCTCCGTGATGCCGAGTTCCTTCTCAAGGCGAGCCAGAATCTTCGCCCCACCTTTGACGTAGCAGGCGGTCCCGAGGCAGACGGTCACCGTGTGCTTGCCGACAGGATCGAGCCGAAAGAAGTTGTAGAACGTCGTGACACCGTACACGTCGCTCTCCGGAAGCGAGAGGCGCCGGGCCACGTGGCTGAGCACGTCGGGCGGGAGATGGCCGTACACGCCCTGGACCTTGTGGAGAACCTGAATCAGCGGCCCCGGAAGTCCCTTGTGCTCTTCCAGAATCCGCTCGAGTTCCCTGCGCTGGCTCACGTCGCCCGACGTCACAGCCATCCGGCGCGCCCCCTCTCCTTCGTTCCTTTTGCCCATGGCAGTCCCTCCACCGGGAGTGGTGACCGCGGGCTCGACGGGTCGGTTGGCGACCGCGATCCGCTGGGTCCCAAGGCCCTATGGTAATGGGCGGGTGATGATTCTTCATCCTGCGGTGTGGGACACCTCTCCTCCGCCGGAGGTCGCGTCGAGGTGCTCCCGAAGGTAGGTCCGTAGGAAGCCGACCACCTCCGGATGGAGCAGGGGAACGTCGCCGAGCGTGCTGCAGACTTCCGCTGTGTCGATCTCCACATCACGTCCGCCGCCGCGGCAAGAGATGCGTACTCGCGCTCCGTCGCCGCCAAGCAGCACGGCCAGCAGCGTCTCCGCCAGGTTCTCGAATGGCGGGAGGTCGATGTGGTCGCAGCAAAACGACGCGGACACGGTCGTGCCACGGCCGTGCGAGCTGCGAAGGTCGAACGAGCCGCCGCAGTGCTCGGCGACGGAGCGCAGGAGAGGAAGGCCGAGCCCAACGCGCTTGCCGGGCTTCGAGGTGTAGAAGCCACGCCGGACGGCGGCCAATGCCTCGTCGTCCATGCCGACCCCGTTGTCCCTCACTCCGAGGCGAAGCACGCCGCGGTCGTCCTGTACGAGGGAAATCTCGATGTCCGAGGCTCCTGAGGCAACAGCATTCTGAAAGAGGTCCAGAATGTGCATGTCAAGGTACTCGATCACGGTTGCCTCCGTGGCGCGTTCCCCGATGCCGTGCGGCGCTGGACCGAGAGCGCTCGCCCCCCCATCCCGGCCGCCGCGAGGCGCAGCTCGGCGACGGTCGGCGCTTCCATGCGGAAGAGGGTCACGCGGCGGCCGACGGCCTCCGGCCAGTGGGAGTCGGAGCTCCATACGAGCCGGCTGTCGTGGCAGGCCGCGGGCAGGCGATCTCCGTCCGCCTCGGCGAGCGGAAGGTCGAGCCCCAGGGGAACGAACCCGAGCTGGGTGATGAGACCGTAGGGCTCGCGATCGACGTGCGCCGGCACGGCCAGGCCGCCGGCATCGGTGATCCACGCGACGGCCGTCTCGAAGTCGAGACGCAGCGAGTTGAGGAGCAGGCGCGGTTCCACGTAGACGATCCTCTCGTTGTCGTCGACGGCGACCTGATCGCCGAAGGCCGCCGGCACGTTCGTTCGGTCTGGGAGTTGAGTGTAGATCCTGTCCGAGAAGGCGTGCGCCGGCGGGAACGCAT
>CAYRGX010000083.1:1764-3210 GCA_964423905.1 uncultured Leptospirales bacterium
GGCCGTAGAGGAATGCGATTCCGTGGCGCGCTGCCTCGCGCGCCACGACGTCGGTCATGCGCGCGGTGTTGTGGTCCGTGACGGCGATGAGGTCGATTCCGCGCTCCGCGGCCGCGCGGACGATCGCGTGCGGCGACATCGAAAGGTCGGCGCACGGCGACAGGCACGTGTGGATGTGGAGATCGGCGACGTACGTCCTCAACGCGCCTCCGCGGACAGCGCGCGGTGGACCTTTCCGGCGAGGTCGAAGGCCGAGTCTGGCGAGGAGAAGATCGTGACGCCCGTTTCTTTCGCGCGCTCCACGACGCCGTCGGCCGCGCGGACGCCGCAGGCGAGGACGATGCCCGCCAAGTTGGCGACCTGAACGACGGCCACGACGTTGGCGTGGTGCTGGATCGTGATCCACACGTCGCCCGCCTTGGCCGAGGCGAGGGCGTGGGAGAGCAAGTCGCCGCAGTATCCCCCACGGACTTCCTCGTCCAGCCCCGATCCCTCGCTCTGGACGTCCCACCTAAGGAGTCTGGCCAGTTCTCGCAGCGTCATGTCCTCTCCTCTCGATCCGGCAACGGATCAGCGTTCCCTGCCCAATATGGGAGTGCATCTCAAACTCGTCGGAACTCCTCTGCATGTTCGGCAGCCCCATCCCGGCTCCGAACCCGAGGTTTGTGGCCCAGGCCGGCGCGGTCGAGAATCCCGGAGTCATGGCGAGGTCGATGTCGCCGATCCCGGGACCGTCGTCCTCAATGAGGATCTCTATCCACTCGCGCGACAAGGTCACCTGGATCTTACCGCCGCGGTCGGCGTAGACGATGAGGTTCATCTCGCCTTCGAACGCGATGATCCCGGCTCGCCGCGCGTCGGCCGCGCTGGCGCCCCACTCGCGCAGCTCGCGCTTGATCTCCGCCGACGCAATCCCGCCGTGCTCTATATCGCGCGGCTTGACGTGATGGACGAACGGCTTCACTCCATCGTCTCCACCGGCCGGTTCTTGCACGCCCGCACTCCGTCGGCGTACAAGAGCCCGCAAGTCTCGAACATCGTCTTCTTCGTCGCGACCACGGGAATGCCGAGCGCTTCAGCGTGCGCGACCATGGCCGGCGTCGGGCGCTTGCCGCGCACGAAGATGATCGCGATGACGTTCAGGATCTCCGCCACGCGGAGGACCTGCGGACTGATCGTCCCGGTGATGAGCGTCGTCCGCTCGTCGGTCAGCGCCAGAATGTCGGACAGGAGGTCAACGGCGTACGCCCGGTCGATCACGAGGTCGCCGTTGTTCTCTCCCGCGAGGATGTCGCCTTCCACGACCTTCGCCACGTCGCGCAAGAGCATGCGTTCGTCTCCTACGATCCGTATTTTGGCGAGCGGTCGGCGTAGCTCATGAGAGTCGGCAGGACCTGGCCGCTGAAGCGCAAGAGCCCGCCGCGCGCCGCCGCGCGCTCGTCGAAC
>CAYRGX010000084.1:0-2659 GCA_964423905.1 uncultured Leptospirales bacterium
GCGGACTAGAAAATACGAACTGGTTATTTCAGGAGTGTTTGCGGGACTAGCTGTGCTCACAAAATCGTCCGCGCTTTTTGTTGTGCCATTTTCCTTGCTGGCAATACTCTTTCTAAAAAAACCGGATGTTAAAGGAGTCGCTAAGTTATTTTCTATCTGGCTTCTTTCTGTCGTTGCCACCTATTTTATACTTTGGCCGGCTATGTGGGTCCACCCATTGCAAACTTTGGACTATGTTTTCATCCGTGGAGTTAAGGAAGTAGGCGTAGAGGGCGGTCATGAACAAATATTTTTAGGACGACTTACGGAAGATCCCGGACCTTTTTATTACTTTGTTGTTATGGCGCTAAAATTCTCCCCCATTCTCGTAACGGGAATTTTGTTGTTTGGATTTCTCGTGAAGAGAGTAACCAAGGATTTTAACGAGAGGCGATCAAAAAAGTTTGTAGCCTTAGCTTTACTTTTCTCCGTTGGCTATTTGCTGGAAATCTTCATCCCCTCCAAAAAGCTGGACAGGTACATCTTGCCTACTCTGGGGTCGCTGGCTTTGATAGCAGGCTTCCTATACACATGGGTTATGGGCAAGTTTTGTGCCCTTTTCGTCGCGGGTCCTGGCCCCGCCAGGGCGGGGCGCCCGACTCCTCAAACGGCACAAAAACTTGCCCCCATCACGCTGTTTCTAGTAGTCGTTGCCTATCAAAGCCTATCTCTCACGCCCGACTACTTTTCCTACTACAACCCGTTTTTTGGCGGACTGGCTAAAGGCGTTTACGCGCTGGAACCAAAATGGATTATCGGTCAGCATCAAGTAGCCAATTACTTTGTCGTCCTGATGAAAAAACAAAACCTGGAGCCATTCCGTCAAGGTCAATCGATTAATAACCAAAAGGATTTGTCGCACAAATTAATTGTGGCTTTTCCGGAAAAATATTACACCCAAATCTGGCCATTCATCCAAAAAACCGGCGCCTGGGCGGCTATTGAGGACTTAACGGGCGACGCCAAGAGATCAAACTACTTTGTCTACCCGGTATGGGATGATTTTTCCGCTAAAGAAACGCGCTTTAAACTTGTCTGCACAGACTCCATTTATTTGCGCGGGGTTAAGCTTTACAATGTGTACGCACGCCATGATCGCTAACCTAAAAGCTATTTTTAGAAATCCCACACTTACCGGTACTTTTTTTGTAACCGTTGGCGTGTTTATTGGCAATGTCTTCAGCTATCTACTCCAAATCGGCTTGGGGCATTTGCTGTCTATTGAAGACTTTGGCGTCTTTAACACATTTTTATCCCTTTTAGTCATTTTTGGCATTCCTGCGGGCGCAATTTCCGTGGCAGTTATTAAGAAGGTTTCCGAATATCTTGCTAAAAACGATCTTTATACTTTAACTAAGCTTTTTTGGAGTCTGACAAAATACTCATTTGCATCTGGACTTATTTTGACAACAATTTTTTTACTGCTTAGCAAGCAAGTCGCTGGCTATCTGAATATTCCGCGCGACGGGGTAATCATTGCGTTTGCCGGAGTTTTAGCGTTTTCATTCATAAATGTCGCTCCACTTGCCTATCTGCAGGGCCTGTTGCGATTTAAAGCCTATCCCCATAGGGCTTGTTTATGCAGGTTTTAAGGTAACAGGAGCTTACGGCGGACTTATTATCGTCGCCATCATCAGCTTTGCACTAGGGATTCTGCTTTTGCATAAAAACTTAACTCAGGGGTCAGGTTTGAGATCAGTCGATAATATAAATCTTACAAATATTTACAAACAACTCTTACTGTTTAGTATCCCCGTCTTTTTTATCAACTCCGGGGTTGCAATCCTAAATAACATCGACATAATTATGGTCAAACACTTTTTTATCCCCTACGACGCGGGCGTATATGCCGGAGTAGTAACCATGTGCAAAGTGTTTTTGTTCGGTGCCAGCATGGTTCAGGTGGTGATGTTCCCGCAAATTTCCCACCTACATGCGCTGGGCGCTAATTATAAAAGTCGCTTTATAAAATTCTTGTCGTTACAGCTGGTTTTGATATTTGGCGGGCTGGCGATATTTACTCTTTTTCCGTCCTCTATTAACAACCTAATGTTTGGCGGAAAGTTTATGGACTCCGTTCCCTACCTGCCTATGTTTGCTTTTTTTGTCGCACTTTATATATTAATAACATTCCTCTCCATGTTTCTTTTGGCAATCAATAAAACCAAGGCTTACTTAATAATTCTACCCGCCTGCGTTCTCCAATACCTGTTAATTTCTTCCTATCACACTAACCTTTTTGGCATTATTAAAGCCAACATCTTGGCAACCGGTCTAGCCTGTTTATTTATAGCTATGTATGTTGTAAAATCACTAGCGTATGAAGGTCTCAGTCGTCATACCAATCTACAACCAGGAAAAAACGATTAAAATCGACCTGGAAAATATTTGCGACCTTATGAGCAAGACCCGCTGGGACTACGAAGTTATTGGCGTGGTGGACGGCTCGCCGGATAATTCCTACAAAGAAGCCAAGAAAGTTAAGCGGTCAAACCTGCAAGTTTACAAATTCGATGTTAACAAAGGCAAAGGTTACGCGGTACGGTACGGTATGGCACGCGCCACAGGGGATTATGTTTCTTTTATCGACGCAGGTATGGATATTGACCCAAATGGCATT
>CAYRGX010000085.1:0-2612 GCA_964423905.1 uncultured Leptospirales bacterium
TCTGCTTTAGAGATCGTATCTATCCTCAAGCAAACGGCCTCGAAGGACCTCAACTTTGAGAGCTATCCAAGAACGCCCCCAAACCCTAAGGATACGGATACCTCTTGGGACGTATCTCCTATACATCCATTCGATAACGGTAGCTTTGTAGATAAAGGCTACCCCGAAGGAACCTGGAGCCCCTGGTTTGGCCATGGCAAGATAGATGCCGCCGAGGCAGTGGAAGAGGCACTAAGGAGGCGAGCAATACCTGGTACAGATGCTGAGGTAATGCTGGAGGAAGCACCAGGAGCCATTATACCGGATAATAATCCATTAGGGATTGAGAGAACCCTTTACATAGAAAAAGATGGGCGGGTCAAAGAAGTGGAGATATCTGTTGATATTACCCATAGTTTCATCAGCGATCTGACTATATCTCTTATCTCACCTGCGGGGACTGTTATCCCTCTTCATAAACATACTGGTGGGGCCATGGATAATATTATTAGAACCTATACCGCTGCGACCGTTGATGGCCTTAAGGTGCTTAGCGCACAACCGGTTAAAGGGTCCTGGCGCCTCAAGGTGGCTGATGTATCGGGCGGTGATGATAAGGGCAAGCTCAATAAATGGCAACTAAGAATATTGCTAGATTGATATAGGCGAGGAATAGACGGTAAAGGCCTTCGTCTTCAATCATCTTTCTTATATCGTCTTCTGTCAATTCAGGAAAGAGCATCTATCTTCCTCCAAGATCTGCCTTAATATCCACATAATTTGAGCCTTGTGTTCTATACAGAGACTGATTATTGGCACACAGTGCCATGAGAGCTCAGGCAGAGGTTTTAACATGTGGGCAATTTGGTTGCCTAAGGAAAATGAAAATCTTTGTTTTTTTGCTCCTATGCAACATTACACCCGCCATAGCAGAACTGCGATACTCATGTGGCCTGTCCGTAGTTCGGTTGCGCTCGGACTCGCGAGGGCTGTGTTGCGGTTGTGTGGGATCGCGGATGCGCGCGCGTGGCCGGACATGGCCGCGGGCCAATCGAAGATAGTAGAGTTGACTAATCCTCAGAAATCAGTTTATCGGAGGACGCACTGAGCCAAAAAGATTAAGATCGATATTGCTAATAATTCCAAAGTATGCCGCATGTCTCTCCCGAGAGGATAGGCTCTCGAGTGCTTATTGGTGATGATGGGCGCAAAAAAGAAGACGTCTGTCGATTTATAGAATATGACCTATTCAACATAGTGGATGATTTAGAGAACCTTGATGATCTACCATTGATTTCTGCGGATGATTTGCTTACAAAGATTGAACATGGAGAGCCAATAGATTGCGATCATGTTATTATAAAAGGTGATTTAGATATAAGGAATCTCGATCTAGAAAAAGATGAAGAGGGTTTTTCAATTACTATTTCTCCAATTACAATAAGGCATTCCCTCATCTGCGGCACAGTTTATCTTACCACAGGAATATTTAAGGAAAACGTCGATTTTCTAGGATCTCTCTTCGGTTGTGATGCCTATTTTTATGAATCCAAATTAGACGGTACTGTTTTTCAACAATGTATATTTAATGGAATCGCAAACTTTAGGGACACAGAGTTTATTTCTAACGCATATTTTAATAAGACAATTTTTTATTCGGATGCTAATTTTTATCAATCTCAGTTTAATAGTGGTGCTTTTTTTAATTGGTGCCAATTCTTGGATGACATAAATTTTGGAGGATCTAGAGTCAAAGGAGATGCATTTAGCTTCAAGGATGCCCTCTTTAGAGATCCAAGAGCTCAAGAAGAGGCATGCAGAAGAGCAAAAATTGTTTGCGAAAAACATGGAAATAGAGAATTGGCCGCATATCATTTCTATAGAGAGATGGAGGCCATAAGAAAACGAAAAGGATTCTTCTCAGGACGATATTTCTCACTGCCTGTTATGGACCGCTCCATTAGAACTGAAAATTGGTCAATGATAAAAAGCTTTCTTTGGTATGACGTTATAGAATATGTCTTTGTTCAAGGAATATTCGGGTATGGTGTTCACCCTAAACGGCTTATGATTTCATGGGGTGGAATTGTCATCGCCTTTGGGATTTTATTCTGGATTGGTGACGGATTAAATGAAGCCACGCAGCTATTTGACTATTTAAAGTTCAGCCTTGCTGTTGCGATAGCTCCTGGATATATTGCTACTATTATCAGTCCTGGCAGTCCAGGCTACAGCCTCCACCCTGAATATCAAGCAGTAGCAATAATAGAAACTATACTTGGGACGTTTCTGTGGGCGAGCTTCATAGCCACTTTCGCTAAGAAATATATGAGGTAACAATTTGAATCCGAAAAATTGACGATGAGACAGGATCGGCCTCTTCAGATCCTCTCGCGGGAGGTCTTCCAATCCTAAATGGCATATATGAAGTTTAAAAGTTATTCTTAAAACCCACATTGTCACGAGTCAATTTTCTACATGTGAGTGTTGGGGGCACCGGGCTAATTATCATATCTCAAGGTGAAACCCACAGTACAGCCTTAATTGAACCATTCCATCCAAAATGAAACCACTAATTTTAATCCTTGAGCTACAATGCCCGTTGCGGTGAATTACAATTGAACACTGTCCGA
>CAYRGX010000086.1:0-1484 GCA_964423905.1 uncultured Leptospirales bacterium
CTTCAAAAGTTCACGGGTTTCTTTACCAACATGAAACCTAAAGTAAAGCCACCAAAAGTCAGGATCAAGCCTGTGCCCACCGATCCGTCCGGTAGTATAGCCGCTTCAACCCTGCTGTTTATCGCATTGGCTGTACCGGCTATCGTTGTATTTATCTCCACCACCGTTTACACCCGGTCGGGACGCGGTGAACAACGCACGAATTACCTGGTTCAGGCGCAGGCATTTGCCTTGCAAGCCGCCGGGCATATCGATCCCGAGGCACAACGCAGCGGCTGGACGCAATCTCTGTATTACGTAAAAAAAGCGGAAGAATATGGCCGCACAGACGAAACCCGCATGTTACGCCAACAGGCTCAAAACGCGTTGGACTCTCTGGATAACATCATACGCCTGCCTGTTCAGGAAGCTGTGCCAGATGCTATTCCTACATCTGTGAATATTTCCCAATTGGCAGCGTCATCGACTGATGTATTTGCCTTGGATTCCGTTCAGGGAAGAGTCTTGCGTTTTGCCTTGACCGGCAATGGTTATGAATTGGACCCAAACTTCAACTGCGGTCCGGGGCCATCTGGTGGGAAGATCATCGGGGCTTTGATCGATATTATTCCTCTCCCGATCAACAACCAGTATAAGGCAGCCGTGATGGGAATGGATGCCGGCGGAAATTTGTTATATTGCATCCCCGGTGCGTCCCCCTTATCTTCAACGTTGGCAGAACCTGCCACCCATTGGGGAAAGATCACGACCTTTACAGTCGAAGAGAGTTCTTTACTGATACTTGACTCGGTCAGTAACGCGGTCTGGCGGGTAGTAGGGGATGGAATTGGCTTTCCCAATCAACCGCATCTCTTCTTTGATCGCGAAATACCCAATTTGACCGATGTAATTGACCTGGCCATGTACCAGGATGATCTACTCTTGCTGCGCAAGGATGGACATATTACCCGCTGTACATTCAATAATTTCGGCGTTTCTCCCACCCGCTGCCAGGATCCGGCTGGTTTTGGTGACAAAACCGGGGAACCCATCCCGCTGTTCACGGATGTCCAATTTACCCAACTGGCAACAGTCCCACCGCCTGACCCATCCATTTATATCCTTGATGTATCTGGTCCAACGATCTACCACTTCAGTCTGCGCTTGAACCTTCAGCGCCGGCTGCGTTTCCAGACTCTGGATGAGTACTCTTTACCAGAAACACCGGTAACGGCCTTTGCGGTCGCACCAAACCGGGTTGCCTGGCTGGCGCTGGGAAACCGCGTGTTTTATACGCCGCTCCCATGAGTGTGCCGCTGGAAGTCAAGTTTCCCTATCATGGATATCTCGTATTGGCCGGCAGTGGGGAATACTTGCCGTCCATGGATATTGTGGATAGAACGCTTCTCTCACTATTGGTGGATCAGGCGAGGGTAGTATGTCTGCCAACCGCGGCCGGTACTGAAGGGCAGCATCGCCTGGATTATTGGATGACTCTCGGTAAG
>CAYRGX010000086.1:1514-1725 GCA_964423905.1 uncultured Leptospirales bacterium
AATCGCTGCCGGTCTTTTCTCGTATTGACGCCGAAAATCCTGACTTCATCAAGAAAGTTAAAGAAGCCAATTTCGTCTATATTTCGGGTGGAAAACCCTACTATTTACTGGAATGTTTCGACAGAACAGGAATGGTTGATGCCCTGATGGATGTCCTGGAAAATAATGGCGTTGTGGCAGGCTGTTCTGCCGGAGCCATGATCTTCGGGGA
>CAYRGX010000086.1:1735-2497 GCA_964423905.1 uncultured Leptospirales bacterium
CCCCGCATTGGGATGGCTTCCCGGCTGTTTCGTGGTGCCGCATTTCGACGAAATTCCGTTTGCCTTGCGGTTTGCTGTCCCCCATCTGATGGGGAATTTACACCTGGTTGGGATTGAAGCCAACACCGTGCTGTGTTGCTCACAGGAGGAATATACTGTCATTGGCGCAGGCGGGGTGACTTACTCAAACTATCCGACAAGAACTCGCTATCAGGCGGGATAAACTGTTGAAAATCAAAAAGAGGAACCAATTCTGTCTGGTTCCTCTTTTTTGTTGCTGTTTATTCCGATCGATGCTTATTTGGGATTAATCTTAATGGTTTTTGGTTTGGCTTCTTCTGATTTCGAGATGCGCAGGGTCAAAACGCCATCTTCAATACGCGCTTCCGCTTTGCCTGCGTCCAGCGGATCAGGCAGGGTGATCACCCGGCTGAATTGGCCGGATGGCCGTTCGCTAAGCAGGTATCGGTCATTTTCTTCCCGCTCGATCTTGATTTCTCCCTGGATGGAAACAGTTTCGTTAACCACCTGGATATTCAGGTCTTGAGTTGAGACTCCCGGGATCGTGGCTGTTAAGACATAGGCCTCATCTTCTACTTTTACATCAACCGGAATAAATAAATCGCCAAAAGATTCGCGGATTTCAGTATCCATCCAACGGCTCATTCGCGGGTGATAGCTCATGCGGGGCATTTGAGAACAATATGCTGTCATTTTTCCTCCAGAAATAAGTACCAACTATTGAATCAAGTAAAGCAAATT
>CAYRGX010000087.1:0-2370 GCA_964423905.1 uncultured Leptospirales bacterium
CCAGTACGGACCCGAAGATGGATCCTTTGGTTTACCGAATGGATTGGCTTTACGTCCAGATGGCAGCTTGTGGATTGTCGATGCCGGCAATAACCGGGTCGTAAAATACCCGCCGATCCAGCCTTAGGCCTATGACATCGAGTAGGCTTGTCAATTTCCTCTCCTGGGTGGTTGTTTCTTTCGTTTTGATGATTGGCGCTTGGGTTGTTTACAGGTTCGCAGCACCTGTTCAGGCGAAAGCTGATCTGGAGAAGAGTATCCCACCTACACCGAATACCAATGTGTATGGCAGGCGTATTGATATACCCACGTTTTCTCCATCTACAAAATTGAGCTCAATAGGCCGTTTGGCGGACCTACATACTTACCGGCCAACCCAGCCAAGATTTGCTGTAACTCAACATACTGTGGAAAAAGGAGATACAGCCTGGACGATTGCGAAGAAACATAATATCCAGCCTGAAACGATTTTATGGAGCAATGAAGGATTAAGTACCAACGCTGGTTCGTTGCGTATTGGGGTGATTCTAAATATTCTACCGGTCGATGGAGTCTTGCATATTGTTCGCGAAGGAGACACCTTGGAACGAATTCAGGCGTTGTATGGTGTTTCGATCGATGAGATTGTCAATTTTATTGGGAATGATTTTCGAGGAGCGATGCCTGATAAATTGCTTGCAGAGAGTCAGATCATTGTTCCTGGAGGAAAAAAACAAATCGTGTGGCAGGAGCCAGGCCCCACGGTACTCCCAGGTAAAGGTAGAAAATCTCCGGGTTATTATTCGGGGCCTCTGGTTTATATTGGTAGTGGCTATTTTTCCTGGCCAATCTCTCCAATCGTAATTACCCAACCTTATTGGAGCGGCCATCTTGGGATTGATGTAGGCACTTATGAGCGCCAGCCGATTTTTGCGTCCGATAGTGGAACCGTGATTTTCTCTGGCTGGGATACAACTGGTTTTGGGAACCTGGTAATCATCGATCATGGAAATGGATACTGGAGCTATTATGGGCATAATTACGCCAATCTTGTTCGCGAAGGTCAAGGCGTAGTAAAGGGCCAGCAAATTGCAGAATCGGGTAGCACTGGTAATTCCACTGGGAATCATATTGATTTCCGCATACGATTAGATGCCGGCGGATTCCTAAATCCCGCGGATTTTTTACCATAGTTATCGTTAGTGTAGGAGGATAGGTGGAAGACAAAGGTAATCAACAAGAAGGAATGAAAACTGCGTGTGACGGTGTCATCCGTAATCCGGAGCGTTTCCCATCGGCGATTTATCAGGGTGTCCGAGTGTATTTTTGCAACATGGCATGCCTGAGAGTTTACGAGCAAGCGCCGGTTGCTTTCATGCGAGGGGAAGTAGAGCACCCAACCGAAGAGGATTGAGGCTGTGGAATCGAGTGAACCATATGCGGAGTCAAAAAATCGCAGCCTCAGTTGTAATCGAGAGGCTGCGATGATTTGTTTGCGGCACCGTTCTATTGAATGTCTTTCTGCATTTGTAGGAATTGTTCCTGTGTGATCTCACCTCTGGCGTATCGCTGTTCAATAATTTCTAAGGCTGAAAGAGGAGCATTCCCATGGTTGTTGCCAACTGATTGCTTCGATTGGAACAGGCCTCGTACCACTAACACGGCCAGAACGATCAGTACGACCCAGAATAAGAACATGCCACCCAGCATTCCAAATCCCATCATGACACACCTACCTTAGCGGCCCAGATCCGATAAAATCTGCTGGTATTCTTCCCGGTTAATTTCGCCTTTAGCGTAGCGAGCCTGGGCAATATCGCGGGCCGACTGCCCGGTCAAATTTTGGGAACCAGGCTGAGCATTATTCCCGCTCATCCGGCGAACCGCCCACACAACCAGTAATACCATGCCAACGATTACAGCGATAGTAATCACCAGACCCAGGATCATTCCGATCCAACCCATACCACCGTATCCAAAATTACCCATCATAGTGTTCCATCCTTTTTTCGGATCTAATCCGTTGTTCAAATTGTATTTTCTTGTTCTTACTTTTAAATGATAACTTAGCGGGGTAAAGTTTCTTTGAAGCAAATGTAAAGCTTTGATGAAGATGTTCGTAAAAGCAAAAATGGATTATCCAGCCGCCGGGAGCGTAAAATGAAATGAGCTGCCTTTGCCTTCGCCTGCGCTTTCTGCCCAGATGCGACCATGGTGCGCTTTGACTAGCGATTGCGCAATGGTCAATCCAATCCCGCTTCCCCCGCTGGCGCGCGTTCTGGATTTATCAGTGCGGTAAAAGCGATTGAAAATGAAGGGCAGATGATCCGGAGCGATGCCAATGCCGGTATCCGAAACGGAAATGAGAATTTCGGATTTGTCCCTGGCAGC
>CAYRGX010000088.1:0-2362 GCA_964423905.1 uncultured Leptospirales bacterium
GTTCCCCGCCCGCTCGCCGATGCCGTTGACCGTGCATTCTATCTGGCGCGCCCCGGCCTGAACCGCGGCGAGGGCGTTTGCCGACGCAAGTCCCAGGTCGTTGTGGCAGTGGACCGATATGACCGCCTTCCCGATGCCCGGCACGTGCTCGAAGAGATACCGGATGATCGAGTGGAACTCCGAGGGAATCGTATATCCCACCGTGTCGGGTATGTTCACCGTGGTCGCGCCCGCCTCGATGACCGCGTGGACCATCTCCGCCAGGTAGGCCAGGTCGCTCCGCGTCGCGTCCATGGGGGAGAACTCCACGTTCTCGGTGAGCGACCGCGCGTGGGCGACCGCCTCCACCGCCATCGTGAGGACCTCGGCCCTGGTCTTCTTGAGCTGATGCTCGATGTGGATATCCGAGCTCGAGATGAAGGTGTGGATGCGCGGCCGGTCCGCCGGGGCGAGCGCTTTCCACGCGGACTCGATGTCGTTGGCGTTCGCCCGCGCGAGCCCGGCGACCTGCACGCCCCGCGCCCGCTCCGCAATGCGCTGCACCGCCTCGAAGTCGCCCTTCGAGATGACGGGAAAGCCCGCCTCGATCACGTCCACGCCGAGCCGCACGAGCTGCTCCGCGAAGAGGATCTTCTCCTCGATGTTCATGCTGAAGCCGGGGGACTGCTCCCCGTCCCTCAGCGTGGTGTCGAAAATCAGTATTCTGTCGCCTTCGTTCATGGCCAGCTCCTATAACAAAAACGCCGTCACTGTTCGTGGCGGCGTCCGGGTTTCACTCATACTCGTACATCACGAACCGCAACCGGGTGGACTGCCGCCCAGTAGAAGACCGAGAAGACCGAGGTTTAGAGCGTTCTTTTGCATGGATGAACCTTATTGCGGAGTGGGCGCATCCTGTCAAGGGATAATTCATTTTTACCGTTTTTTGTTGGGATATACGACAGGCGGATATCGACCGTCCGTCACTTTTTTGACCTCGCCGGATTAATAGCTCTTGACTGAACGCCCTCGACGGACGATCCTTATCCCCACCATCATGCGACGGGGAACTCTCGACAGGCAATGACAAGGGAAGTGACGGGCTACATCCAGTTCTACAGCAGGAAAGGCAGGGAACGCATCGTTGATAACGCCCGCAGGATCATCGAGGAGGACGGGATCGCCGACATCAGGGAGGACCTCCTGGCGATCGTCGACGAGCTCATCAAGAACGCGATCAAGGCCAATTACAAGTTCCTTCTCCTCAGGAACCACCTTCACAAGTCGGTGATCATGAAAAATCCGATGCTCGCGCCGGCCGGCATCGAGCGCGCGGTCGAGGACATCCTGGCGGACACAAAGGCCTACAACGAGAAGGCGCGCGACATCGCGCACCGCTTCAACATCCAGTCGCAGGTGCGGGACCTGCTCAACGAGGAATCGCGCTACCTCGCGCTGAAAAACAGGGCCGACGGCGAGAAACGGGCCTTCACCGAGCAGGAAAGCCGCGTCATCATGGGACTGGACAGGCTCGCCGCCATGAAGAGAATGATCGACGAGAGCAACGCTCGGGTGACGCTCGCGATCCGCTCCGACGGGCGCACCCTGACCGTGACCGTGAGCAACACCGCCCCCATACTCGACGACGACGCCAGGCGCATACGCGACAGGCGCGCCGAGTTCGGAAAGTACTACCGGAACAACCGGTCGCAGGACTACTTCATCCACCACATCGACACGAGCGACTCCGGGTACGGTCTGGGATACGCCAAGATCGACAGCATCCTGTACCACTGGGGCCTCGATCCCTCGAAAGCCGCCACCATCGAGACCGACGGCGGCACCACGGTGAGGCTCAGCCTCCCCATCGGCGAGTTGAAAAAGCACTACGGGCAGAAATTCGGGATCCGTGGCTGAACGATGAGAAAAATCACCGGTTATATCCAGACCTACAGCGCCGCGGCCCGCGAGAAGATCATCCAGGCGGGTCGAAAAATACTGCTGCCGGACGGGATCGCGTTCATCTCCAACGAGATTTTCTCCTGCGTCGACGAGATCATCAAGAACGCGGTCAAGGCCAACTACAAGTTCGTGCTGGTGCGCGACCGGATGTACGCCGACATCGCCGCCCGCGACCCTTCCCTCTCCGGCGAAGAGATAGAGAAGGAGCTCGACGGCATCTTCAAGGTGCAGGAGAGCTACGATTTCCTCGCCGAGCAGATACTCCGGTCCGAGGACATATCGCAGCAGGTAAGGACCATCCTCGACGAGGAGGCGGTGCTCCTGAAAATCAAGCATATCTGCGCCGTCGAAAAGCGGAAATTCTCCGGCACCGAGAACATGATGCTCTCCAAGCTCACCCACCTCAACGAGATGCGGCGCC
>CAYRGX010000089.1:0-2302 GCA_964423905.1 uncultured Leptospirales bacterium
TGGATTCGCCTTTTTTAATAAACTCACATGTTGCCAGATCGCTCATCATGTTCTTGTCAAGTCCCCGGTTTTCATTATAATCAATCTCATCCAGGGTCGCTCTGTAGCGGAACCTGGCCGAACGGAGAAGTCTTTGAAAACGGCTGTTTATTCTTTCATCTTCTTCAGCCTGCAGAAGAAGTTCCATGCCATCAGTAAATGAAAGTTCATAGAGTCTTTTTGTTTCACTCAATGCCTTCCAGCAGCGGAACATGCCTGTTAATTTTAACTGTTTTAATTTTGATTCAATTTGTAACATAAATATTTAAATATTAATTAATGGTTAATTGTTGATAGTAATCCTTACCCCTGATGTTTTTGTGGTTTGGTAGCGGCTTTATATCCACCGGATCCAATGTTCCGATATTTTTGATATTGATAATAACCTTTCTAAGGAAGCCATACGAGTAACAACCGCAGGATATAGCTTCCTGGCATGCACGGTTAAAAACATCACCTTCGGTTTTACGATAAAGACTGAAGAACCCTTCACACGAGCGATAGTTTTGCTCGGGAGGCCTTCCTCCTTCAAAAAGCAGTTTTATTAACTCGTACAATGCATCGGACATCCCTCTTGCTTTTTCCATGTAATAGGAAGGGCTCCTGTCAAGGTAATGCCTGTGGTGTGAGCACAGGTGCTCCCTGATGGTTGAATATCCACCCGGCGTTTTATCCCGGGGATGGACCGCTACAAGAGAGTTACGGACATAAATACGTACCAGAGTGCTTGTATAAATAACATTAGCCTTTTGTCCGATCCATTGAAAGGGAACGCTATAATAATGAAGATCACATGTGAGATGTATGTGGTTGTTCTTAGCAACCTTGTAAGTAGCATAACGCTTTAACTCAAAAGGTTCCCCTGGAAGAGATTTTAAAAGAGATTTTTCACTTGAGAGAAAATGTTCTTCCCTGCAAAAGGGTTTTCTTTGCATTCTGGTCTGGTTATGGCATTTTATGCATTCTGATATTGCTTCGTTTAGTGAATGAAGTGAAAAAAAGGTTCTGTTGCGTAAACGTGCAAACACCCTTGTATAAACCAGTTTTACCTGGTTCTCCACAAGGGCTTTATCCTTGGGGCTTGCAACACGCGTGGGCAGTATCGTTATACCGTAATGATTACAGCAATCCTCAAGGGCACGGTTAATGTCAGGATCATACCGGTTGGCTTTAATGATTGCCGACTTTAGATTATCCGTTACAAGTATCTGTGGAGAGCCTCCTAAAAAGCGAAGACAACACACCAGGGCAAAGATAAAATCTTCAACCTTCTCACTTGGAACAGCTATCGAAAAACAGTAATCAGAATATGGCAGGCATGCAACAAATACAGGGCATTCAGTTAACTCTCCAGTGTAGGGGTTCACATAAGAGATCTTCTTACCTGCAAAATCAACAAAGAGTTTTTCTGCCGGACTATGGGATAATACCATTGATGGTTTGCGTGCCAGGAGTTGCTGCTTTAAATGATAACAAAACTGCGTATACCCATAGCCGCCGGTATATGATTCCCGGTACTCCTGCCACAAAAGTCTTCTTGTTACCCCGGGACGCTTCAGCTCTCTTTCAAAATATCCAAGCTGATCTTTTAAATTCTCAAAACGCGGATCCTTATAAGCAGGGTTCCCATCATGGAACTTCTTTTCCAGCTCCGGATCATCAAGCGATAGCAAGTCATCAATATGAACCTTTAAATGGGAAAGCTTATCCAGATATATTTTAACTGTATTCTTGCTTATGCCAAGAATACGCGCTATCTGTTTCTTACTATGTCCCTTCTTTTGTAATTGTAACAACTGTTTTATCTGACTCATAGGTTTAACTTTTCCAGCCATCTCTGCTCTCCTGATATTTGGTTAAAAAAACACCAAATAAAATCAAACCTTGGGTTTAATAATCTCAAGGGGTCAGTTTACTCCGAAATAAACTACAAATCAGCTCATAAGGGGGGTCAATATGCTCCGAAACGGTTACAGTCCATTTATATCGACCTTTGAATAAAAAAAACAGATTCAAGGGGGTCAGCATGCTCCGAAATAATCTGTGCGTCTGCTGATTGCCTTTATCGGGCCATAAAAACTATTTTCCTGAGATAAATTTAAAGGGGGTCAACATCTGCCGGAATGACAGATATAATGTTGTCGTTTTAGCCGAAATTTCGCCATTTTCCGGGGTCAGCTTGCTCCGAAATATCCACAGGATATATTACACTTCAAAGGATGGCAATTCTGAATCAGATATTTATGAACTTCTGGATATTGTG
>CAYRGX010000090.1:0-2286 GCA_964423905.1 uncultured Leptospirales bacterium
GATCTTTTTCCCTTAATCGGCAGTAAACCGAGGAGAACTGAGATAGGGCTTCAGGGCAAATCACACCTAGCTTGAGATCGACGTATGACCTGTTTTTTTCAAAGATATCTGCATTTATTTGGCCAAATAACAGCTGTTTTTCTGTTTGACTCAAAAAGTAGTGGACTCGCTGTTTTATCCGTTCAAGTATCTTGTTTTCTCCATCTAGAAGCGCGCTCCATAAGATCCTAGTATTATTATATGATTCACTTTTGAAATATAAATCTACCGGGTGGAGGCCTTGTGGCGGAACTGATTCATCGATAGTTCTCCTACAACTCTCGATGTTTAATTCAATTTCGCCAACACTTAGAGGTGCTATTTGATCTCCTTTGGGTTTAAGATCTAATGTAAGAACTATTATTTTTCTCTCATTTATATATTGCAGTGTAAAATCTTGTCTATATGACTCGAAATCATCTTTGGAAAAGTGAGGCAATACTTCTTTGATTATTTTGTCTGCATGGTTCTTTGCAGGTAGACCTGCCAATTCCCATTCAAGCCACCAGAGGTTAAAATAATCATTTCTTATGCGAGCAATTCGAATACATTTTCTTATTATAGAGCTTAACGGTATATTGCCTGATTCTATATCGCTCAATGCATTATTAACTATGCCTAAAATGTGCTCACTAGGATTTTGACCTTGCTCTACCATAATCTTATCCGTATGAGTTGGTATATGATAAATTTAACGGGATATTTCTACTCCATTTATTACTTAAAATAGTTGATAAGCTATGTTTCCTGGATTAATATTCTTTAAGACTTTTAACAAATGTGTAATGATCCTAGATTTTGCGTATGCCGGTACTATCTGGAAATCCAGTAAAGTCTTCTCTACTTTGTATCCGCGAGCTGAAGGATTCAGCAAGACAAAAATGGTTGTAACCTCAGCCGATGATGACAATAAAGATGTAGATGATTTTAATTAAAATATTAGCATCCATAATATATTCAAGTAATATATTACAAAACTTAATGTGATGGTTTATATATTTTTTTCATTAGAAATTACTAAAAGTTTGCTTTGTCATGCTCTTATTTTATTCGCCTTTGCAGGATTAGATTTCTTTGACTTGTGTATTCCTCTAAAAATTCTCCATAGTCTTTCCAGATCACTCTTTCGCCTTCATTTGGACAAAGATAGGTGGGCAGATTGAGTTTATTAGCTAAATCGATTCTATAAATATCAAATACTGCTTTTACATATCTACCATAACTCAAATGTGATCTCAAAGCCAACTTATATAAAAATTTGCTAGTTATAAACCACCATACAATTAGCGCAATCAGTGCAGGTAATGTGCCCCAAAGTTGATATGACCTAAATCCAACAATTGGATTAAAGATTAAAAAGATAAATGTCAAATAAATAGAAAAATCAGCTTTTGCGCCTCTAATGTCTAGCTCATTTTTTATTTCTTCTGGAACGAATAAAAATAGCCTACTCCAAAAAATATTTAAATCCATCCCATATTGCTCTTTTGGGTATGTTTCATATTCCTTGAGGATATTACCTAAGTCTGTGGCCTCGATATTGGCTTTGGTGACTGGATACGTTTTAAGTCTTTCTGATAAATTACACTCTTGATTATATAGCTCTAATTTTTGTCGGCTACATAATGGCGATTTCATTTGAATCTCAATGTCTTCAATGCTTTTTATTATATCCTCATAATTTTCTACAGCAGAATCATGAAATCGTCTCCATATCGGATTAGGCCAAAACCTTATACCTTCCAAAAGTTGGTAAATATACAAATCTGCCGATTCTATTATAGATCCAATTAAGAATCCTAATAACGTCATCGTAAGCAATTTTTCTATCAATGGCAGATTTATTAATTGACCCAAGATAGGTAAATCTATATTATAGGACTCAATTAAAGGGATTGCTAAATATATAATGAAACCGACTGTAACGAACCCTGGTAAGAATACTCTTATGAAGACGGCATAGCCAAAACTAGTGGAAACATCTTCTAGGCTCATTTAAAGTACTCGCATTTAAAGTACTAAGAATTATAAGTATTGAAATACCTTATCATATTAATCGTGGCTGACATTAACTTTTCTAGCGTTATCGCTTGTTTTTCGCCTATCCAATCCACTGGCTGAGATTGGTGTGGGTCTTCCGTGACCCGGCTCGCCTCTGCCCGACTCGCCTTCGCAATGCGTTTTTTTTCTTGCTTCTCTTTCTTCCATATCTATCGCCAACTTCATTATATGAATGTAAGATATTTA
>CAYRGX010000091.1:0-2175 GCA_964423905.1 uncultured Leptospirales bacterium
GAGAAAAACCTCGCCTCCCGTTCATCGACAGGCAGTGAGCGAGTGTTCCGGTTCTCCATTTCCTGGCACGCAACATTGAGCTTTTCAAAAGCGATCAGGCTTCTTGCCGCCCCCGGCACGCTTGCCTGAGAGGATCTTGCGGCAGAGAAGCCGCTCTTTTTCAGCACCAACCGGTCTTTGTAGTTTTCACGCAGTCGCCGGACGATGTGCTGCAAAGCTTGCAGGTGAACCTTCGTGGCCCGCTTGATGCCATCGTAGAGTTCGTCCCGGGTGTAGCGCCTCCACTTAGACGGGTCCTTAGAATGAAGTTTGTTGAAATGGCGGACGAAGATTTTGTCCTGCCACAGCTCATAGGCACGTTCGAAGGGGATCTGATCGCTCATTGGGGTAGCGAACCCAAAAGGCAGATCGAATTTATACGGGGTGCCATCCTCCCGAACATTTGGGAAGAAACTGTTCGCTGCATCAAACAGGGAGTAATCGTGGGCAACCGGCAGCCCAACGAGCATTCGCAGGACTTCCTTGACGATTGTCCCAGGCTGGGACTTGAAAGCATCCGGATCGGGCAACAGGCTGTCCGGCGGGAAGAATCGGGTAAGCACCTCGATCAGTTCGATCACGTCAGGGTTCTGCATATGACGCTCGAACATGCGCTTGAGCTGACGCACCTCCAGCATGTCCCAGAAGAAGATATGGGAAGAGAGCCGGTCACGGGCGGGTAGACCTGTATTGACGGTCGACACCTCATCTAACCACTCAGAAACCACGGTCGCAAATTCCTTCAGCCTCTCGCGTTCCGTTTCCGGGTTCATCGCATCGACACGGTCGACGATGAAAATCTTTTCGTCCGTCACCGGAGGATCGCCGGGCTTGCGGCCGTGCGGGAAATAGAGCCGCGCCGCGCCCAGGGCAAAGGAGATACCAGAGCCCGGGTCGAAATGAATCGTGATAAAGATGCTTTGGTCAGTCCAGGCAGGGATCATCGCACTGCGCCGCCCGTCGACCGGCAAGGGTGCCCCCTCAGTCAAGGAACGGGCGCGAGTTGCCAGCGCTGGCCCATCCGCCCGCAACTGGTGGCTGGAGTCGATAACGGATTGCCACCGATCATCGGCGGTAGTCACGGCTTCAGTCAGTCCCGCCGTAGTGGTAATGCCATTTGAACGGAGAAGTTCCGCCTGCCCTTGATTGAGCCAGGCGAGCCGGGAAAGGTGATCGCATTCGGATGCTTTGTCTCGGCAGTAGCGAACGTAGTCGCAAAGCTGGCACTTGGGACCGACATGCCAACTGGCATCCTCCATATCGGTCTGTAGAACCCGGAGAAGGCGATCCTCGAAAAACTGCTTCACGTGGACTTCATAGACTTCATACGGAACCCGAATCAGCGTTTCGCTGAGGGCCTCGGAAACAGGATCTGCGGCTCCCTTGGCCTGATAAAGCTGGACCAGGTTCCTGAACGCATTGATGTCATGGCTTCCTGGCCAGATGGTGCCTTCCGCCGAAACGGCATATCTGCCGCCAAGCCCTTCTTGCTGGATGGCTGTGGCCAATGCCAGAGCGTAGTAGGTCACTTCCGTGAAGTGCCGCAGGGATGGCTCCGCAGCCATTTTCACATCAATGATATGGATTTCGTATTCAGGCACAGTCCCATTGCCGATCAGCGGCGCACCAGTACCACCTGGACGTATCCAAAGGATGTCCGGGCGCACTCTTACCTGGTCGAGACCGAAATCGTCGTATGCCTTTTGAAGGCCGGGAGTAATGTTTGTGGGAACCGTGAACTCCGCCTCGATAATTGCCTGGGGTGGTTCCTGTTGCCGGAGGATGTCAAAAAGGTTCTGAATCTTCTTGAAGGGCTTCCGTCCCAGAAGATCATCGACCTTGTCCTCGAGAAGGAACACAACTTTCCCATCATCTGAGGTGTCGATCAGATCCTGGTATTTGTCGGCTTCCCAACGCCGCCCGGCCGCTTTGATAAGTTCAATACCAGGGCGTTTGTAGGTTTCGGCCGAGACCCCAAGTGAGTCCCTTTCAGCATCACTGGCCAGACGAAACCGGAGAAACCGGTCACAATCGAATTTGAATGTTAGGGCAAGCGTTCCTTTATCGAGTTTCGCCATCACAACTCTCCCGGGGTTGGTATGTTCTTCAATGCATCCGACATCGGTCGTGTGCTGG
>CAYRGX010000092.1:0-2030 GCA_964423905.1 uncultured Leptospirales bacterium
CTGGGCATTTGTCGCGGCAATCCTATTTGTGCTGCACCCGCGTCTGTTTGCCGATGCGTTTTACAACTCAAAAGACATCCCGTTCCTGGTTTTCTTTCTTCTAGGTGTATACAGCCTGATCCACTTGTTGGATATTCTTTCGGTGGAAAAAAAAGCAAAGCCGCTTTGGATGGCATTTCTACTGCATTCCATTATCTGTGCCGCGATCGCGGCAATCCGTATACCCGGTTTGCTGTTGATGGGAATATCGGCAGGGATGATCATCCTCCATACGGTCCTTCGTCCGGAGAATTGGAAGCGCAATACTGGTATGCTGGCAGCGTATTTGATCGTTACATCTAGTTTGCTCGTGCTTTTTATGCCGATCTTATGGCATGATCCGCTGGGTGAATTCATCCATGCTGTGACGGAAACCGGACGATATACGCTGTGGAAAGACGACATACTGTTCCAGGGGAAAAGCTTTCCGGCCAACAATCCGGTATGTAACTATTTACCCGTGTGGATTGGAATTACCACCCCGTATTTACAGTTGTTTAGCTTCATTATTGGTTTCATCTGGTTGTTCATTATAGGGATACGAGGGTTAAAAACTATTTGTCGCACGAAGATTTCCTTGTGGAAGAATTCGTTGACCTCTGATGGTCTGGCCTGGCTGGTTGTGCTCGCATGGTTCGCTGTTCCTGTTATGTATGTAATCCTCTTGCGCGCTGTGTTATATGACGGTTGGCGGCAAATGTACTTTCTCTATCCAGCAATTGTGTTGATAGGCGTGTATGGTCTTAAACGAACCTTCGAATGGGCATCCAGTATCGATAAGAAGCTGCTGTCCATAATGAAGGTGATGTTTGGCGTGATTTTACTGGCGGGTGTATTGGAACCAATCTTCTTTATGGTGAAAAATCATCCGTATGAATATGTTTATTTCAACCGGCTGGCGGGTGATCCGGCGATGCTGCGACAGCAGTACGACCTGGATTACTGGGGATTATCCTACAAGCAAGGCATCGATTACATTCTGGCGAACGATAAACGGAATCATATTGTGATCTCTGCTGTCGGCCCGCCGTACCTGTACGTGGAATATGTCCTGCCGCCGGAACAAGCTTCGCGCATCACCTTCTCGGACACGGCTGAAGCGGATTATTTTCTGACGAACTACCGTTGGCATCCGGATGATTTTCCATACCCGGAGAAGTATTACTCTGTCCACACGGCGGGTATGGAAATAATGACGGTCTACCGGTTGAAACCGGTACCGTGAATGGCCATTTGTCCACATCAGCAGGAGAGATCGAAAGATCATACGGGTATACTGCTTTTGTGCACAAAAATTTTCTGAATAATTCATCCTGTTTTTAAAGGCTGGGATTTTGAACAAAAATGATATCGCGGCGATAACCGGTAAGATCAGACCCTGGATGGTCGTGCTGGCGCTGGCTATCACCTATTGTCTGGTTTCACTCGGGACGAAGAATTGGGACCCCATGTCTTTCGTGCTGATCGGAAGGCAGTATGATCCGCTTCATGGCACGGAGCGTTTGGGATATGACGGGCAGTTCGTTTACCAGATCGCACAGGACCCGGCTGAGGCATCCCCCTACCTGGATATCCCTGCTTATCGTTACCAGCGCATTCTTTATCCCATCGCTGCGCGGGTGCTCAGTCTGGCCATACCAGGTGTGATCCCATGGATGATGATCCTTATCAATATCATCAGTATCACGCTGGGAACACTGGCAACCGAGAAAATACTGGCGGATCACCAGCAAAACCGCTGGTTCGCGCTGGTCTTTGGGCTGTTTGCCGGGCAGATGCTCGCGTTACGGCTTGACCTGACCGAGCCGCTGGCTTTTATGCTGGTACAGTTTGGTGTGCTGTACTTTGACCGTAAGCGATATGGTCTGAGCGGCATGTTGTTCGCGCTTGCCGCGCTGACCCGTGAGCTGACCCTGCTCTTCCCGGCTGCCTGCGCTCTTTCTCTATTGGCGGGGGGCAAACGATGGGGCGCGGTCTGGGGACTGCTCACA
>CAYRGX010000093.1:0-1952 GCA_964423905.1 uncultured Leptospirales bacterium
ATGCCAGCCAGAATGCCAACGGCATCGAAGGGAAAAGGTCCTTCCAGTTTTAATCCACGCCAGCCGCTTTCAATTTCCAGTCCCGCTGGAACCGCGGCGGCTTCAACCAGTAGAGACAATTCTTCCGGGGAGCGGGTCACACTGCAAAAGACACCGCAATCCACCCATGAGGGTATGGGTTCCACCGGTCCAAGTCTGACAATGGCATATTCGCCCGGCAGGGGTGTGATATTAAAGGATCGTTTCATTTTTCTCCGATTCTGGGAGATAGAGAATTTTTTGAACCATAAACATGGTCAATTTCATCGGTAGGCATATTCATGAAAAATCAACAGAAAACATGGCGAAATGAATGGATAACGGTTTTATAAACCCCATTTTTCCTCAGGGCTAGAACATGAAACGCGCGTAGTAAATCTATGGCAATCTATACTAACCTGTGCAATTGACCATCGTTTGCTTCATAGTGAATTGAAAGCTTCATCTCAATCTGAGAAGCCAAATTCGTGGATCAATTCAAAAATAATCTGCCGGCTAAGTACATCCACATACTCGAATTTGAAACCCACACCGTAAAGGCTGGGATTGACATCTTTTCGGCACCACATACTGCGGGCGTCAAATTCAATCTCTTCTTTATCCTCAATTTCCCGTGGAAGAAGCATCTTCATTTTCAGGGTTTTCCCCTCTTCAAAGGGGGTTTCACTCACGATCATTATGCCTTCTTCGGTAATATCAACCAGATGCCCCAACAAATTGTCTGTTTCCCGGTCAAAGACCTTTAAATAGTAGATCAGGTGTCGACGGTGGAGTATTCGACGATCGGACATGGCATCCTCCCGGGATTTTTGTAAGAAATCAATAAACAATAAACTCAGCCTATAACCAGTATAGGAGATTACCGCTTTTTTTTCAACTTACTTTTGTCCCACGGTATTTCGACGTTTGTTTCACTGGTTTCAAAACTTCTACTCCTGTATTCCAGTGATCACACCGCGAATTGGATCAATCTCAAATATAAAGATGCTGTAAGAAAAGGATCCTCCCGGTCCAAGGATCAGGTTGACACCGGCGCCGGTACGGGTATCTGGCAGGCCGTGCTGGTCAAACAGGGCATTCCCAAGGCTGTAAAAAACCAGGGCGGGGGATTTCCCATTTCCGCGGGGAAGACTCTCGACAGGCTGGATGACATGCGGATGATGCCCGACGATCACATCAGCCCCGGCTTCAACCAGGGTTGAAGCCAGCCATCGCTGCCTCGCGGATGGCGCGGCCTGGTATTCGCTTCCCCAGTGGATGGAAATGATCACCAGGTCAGACTTTGGAGCGGTTGAACTGATAATGGCCTTTACCCAAGGCAGGTCGACCGGGCTGGAAATATCATCCAGGGCGATAAAGGCCAGCGTTTTCCCGCGTCTGCGCATATAGACGGGTTCCGGGGAAGGTCCGGCTATCTGGATATCATTGGAACGTAATATAGATAATGTCTGGCTGATTCCCGCTTCACCACAATCCATTGAGTGGTTGTTGGCGAATGTGACCAGGTCAAAAGACGCGGCTTTAATGTCAGTTACCCGGGCCGGTGGAGCGCAGAGGGCATAACCATTGGTGGTCACCGGCGCTGTGGTCAGCGGCGATTCTAGATTGGCAGCCAAAATATCCGCTTTGTCGAAGACTGGCTGCAATTTTTCGAACGGCTGCCAATCTATTGAGCGGGTGGCAGCCTGGGTGATACTCCGTCCCAGCATGATATCCCCCAGAAAAGTGATCTGCAGGATTTGCGGTTCAGGCGACAGGAAAAATAGACAGAGCAAGGCTGCCAGTATTCCGGCAGCCTTGCTTGAGTAACGCCTGTTCAATCGGCTGAAGTAAAGCTATCCGTCCAGGATGGACGAGCGGGTGCCTGCCCGGATTCCACTTTCTTCTGCCACTCTTCGTCTGTCATTCTCGCG
>CAYRGX010000094.1:0-983 GCA_964423905.1 uncultured Leptospirales bacterium
CTCGCAATGACAGGTGGGGGATTTATGAAACGCTCAGGGATGATTTAGTTTAAATTAATCCTGATCGACTATGCTGATCATAGCAACCAGGCAGCTGGTCATTACGACACGCCATAGCAGGGTGGATGGCAGGCGGAGTACCCTGAATCCAGCGCAGGTAGCAAGTTTTATGGGTAATTTAACAGTCTGGTCCACCGCAGTCGCCCGTGCAATGTGCACCTCCGTGCATTGCCCCGCGCCTGTGGAACCACAAGAGGAGTAGATGATGCAAAAATTGAACTGGAAGATGTTGATCCTTGGGGCAATCCTGACCCTGGCGCTGGCGCTGGGCGGGAATGGCAGTGCCCTGGCAGACGATTACAACTGTACCGGCTCGGTGGGGGCGATTACAGTGGATAACCTGCGCGTGCCGCAGAATGCGACCTGCACGCTGAATGGGACCACGGTTGAAGGCAATGTCTTCGTGGAAACCAACGCCACGCTGCTCGCCTACACCGTGCACGTGGATGGGAATGTCCAGGCCGAGAACGCGGCGCGGGTGAATGTGTACCCTGGCTCGTTTGTGGGCGGGAGCATCCAGATCGTGCAGTCCGGCGCGGCGGATATCCAGGGGGTGGAGATTGACAGCGACCTGTATTTCGATGATAACGACCAATTCCTGAACGCCGCCAACAATACGATTGGCGGGAACCTGCAGGCGTTCCAGAACAGCGGTGGAGTATCCATCGTGAGCAATACGATCGATGGCAACCTGCAGTGCCTGGGAAATATGCCGCCGCCGACCGGTGGGGGTAATGTCGTGCATGGCAGCATGGAGGACCAGTGCGCCAATTTCGGCGGGAATCCACCTACCCCGACTTCTACGCCGCCCACTCCCACGGCGACCCCGCCTGGGCCAACCCCTACACCTCCTTCACCAACCCCCACGCCCCCCAGTGATGATGATTTCACCTGCAGCGGTTATGTAGGGGCGATCACGGTGG
>CAYRGX010000094.1:993-1952 GCA_964423905.1 uncultured Leptospirales bacterium
CCCCGGACATACCCGCCCTCCGGCCGCTCTGAATGAACCGGGGCCGCAGCTCCCGGGAACAGGCGCGGTTGGAAATTGGATTCCCACTGGAAGGAGCCCGAAATCATGACCGAATCAGGCGCGCTGCTCACGGTGGAGAACCTGCGCGTGCGGCAGGATGCAGCCTGCACGTTGGTGGGCACGCGCGTGGATGGGAATATCTTCGTGGAGAACAACGCCCAGCTACTGGCCGATGATGTGCATGTGGGCGGGAACATCCAGGCGGAGAACGCCGCCAAGGTGAATGTGTATCCCGGCTCGTTTGTGGGCGGGAGCATCCAGATCGTGCAGTCGGGCGAGGCGGCTATCCAAGGGGTGGAGATCGACAGCGACCTGTTCTTTGATGACAATAACGGGCTGATTAATGCGGCCTACAATACCGTGGGGGGCAATTTGCAAGCCTTCCAGAATACGGGCGGGGTGTCGGTGATCGGGAATGTGATCGACGGGAACCTGCAGTGCCTGTCCAACCAGCCGGCGCCGGTGGGCGGCGGGAATATCGTGCAGGGGAATATGGAAGATCAGTGCGCGGGCTTTGGCGGGAGCGCGCCGCCTGCTCCGCCGATGGTGCCGGCAACGCTGCTCTCCCCGGCGGATGCGGCTTACCAGGCTTTCTTGCCTTTGATGGGCAGGTAAAGCGCTCTGCTGGATGATGATTGGCTACACCCTTGCGATGCAGGGGTGTAGTTTTTTTTCGTGACTATCGATTATTTTTAATTTGTTTCCGGGTGTAATTTGGATTTTCTTCTAATCCATTTACGACTCGCATGATCCCTTGGACCATCGTAGCTGAGCCGAAATTCAGCAGGTAGCCTAATTGGAGACCAGTCAGGCGGAGATACGTGTGGATTTGTTTTTGATGAGCTTTGGTAAGCATTGCGATCGATTTTATTTCCAGGATCACTTTATCATCCAGAATG
>CAYRGX010000095.1:0-1942 GCA_964423905.1 uncultured Leptospirales bacterium
TGACTCCTCGCGGACAGCTGTCAGCAGCTGGCTGATGTCGTTGCCCAGGCGGCTGGTGAGCTGGTTGATCTGGCCCTGCATGGCAGACAGGTATTGGCCTGCGGTTTCCTGCTGGCTGTCAGCAGCCAGCTTGGTATCCCGTATGGTGGATATGGCACTGCCAACGATGTCGGCCAGGCGCCCGCCGACCTGATCGAACTGCTGGCTGAGCCGGGCAAGGTTTTGGGACAGTCCTTGCTCGTTGCCCTGGAACAGCAAGGACAGCTCGCTGGCTGACGCTGTCATCTGCTGGAGCTTCTGGTCGACCAGTGAAAAGTCCGCCGTCATCTGGACGCGGGCTTCGCCCATCTGGCGCATGGCTTCGCGTGTTCCGCCCAGGAGGCTTTCGGATTGCTGGCGGACGGTTTCCAGCGCGCGCATGGCATAGTCGATATAATTGCGGACATCGGCCATCAAGGCCCCCATCTGGGCGATTTCCCGGCTGACAGGCTGGAGGGTGGCGGAAAACTCCGCCGTGAGGGCGGATGCGAACCGGACAGCGAGGTCCTGCATGCCACGTTCCTGCCGGCTGGACAGCTCGCCGGCCAGGCTTCCGAGTGTGCCGGCCGCCTGCTGGATCGACGGGGCGACGCTGTCCAGCAGGACCTGCTCGACACTGCGCCGGATTCCGTCCGCCATGTCGCTTTCAGCCAGACGGGAAGCGGTCGCCGTGAACGCCTGGAGCGACTCGTTCATCTGTCGGTCATATTCGCTGAAATTGTCGATGAGGAGCGCGAGACCCGCTTGATCGTCAAAAACTGGCAGACGGCGTTCCAGAGCGTGCTTGAGGTTTTCGACCGATATGGACGACCGCCTGGATGAGACAAAAGCGCTGGCAGCGATCAGGACAGCCCATGCCAAACCGGCCAGGCCAGGCAGAAGGATCAGCGCTGCGCGCAAGCCGGCCGGTGCCGGAAACCAGAACATGGCCAAACCTGAAGCCAGTGTCCCGGCTATGCCGGCGGCGAAGGCGACAGCGCCAGGGACAGCGCTCAGGGAGCGTGTTTCGAAAGGCCGCAGCAGTTTGTCGGCGGACAGGTAGAAATCAGGGTTCGGGAGCCAGTTGCCGTGGTACAGCTCCTGAGAATCTTTCCGCATGGCCGTGAACGCCGTGCGGACCGGCGGCGACGCGCAGCTTTGGACAAATGCGTCGATATCCGGCAGATGCTGGATCGACCGGCTGCCGAGAGTGTCGATCTGATCCGACATGGCGGCCGTTTCACGCCGGACGCGGCGAACACCCGACCACCCGGCGATCAGACAGGCCAGTGCGAATGCAGTGATCAACAGCGGCAGCAAAGCCGACAACAGCCAGTGGACAAGATGGAGACCAAAGAATTCCAGATTGGCGGGAAACATGACAGTATTCCTCTATTTCATGCGGGATTCAGGCCGGCCAGTTCCGGCCGTGTGAACAAGCCATCTTTGCGGATCAGGACATCGTCGAACCAGATTTCGCCGCCGCCATATTCCGGGCGCTGAATCTGGACGAGGTCCCAGTGGATGCTGGAATCATTGCCGTTCGGAGCGTCCTCATACGAGGAGCCGGGCGTGAAATGGAATGACCCGCAGATTTTCTCGTCGAAGAGGGTGTTGCAGAAAGGCTCCCGGATCAGCGGATTGAAACCGAGAGCAAATTCACCGGTATATCGGGCGCCTTCATCACAGTCAAGGATTTTGTCCAGGACTTCGCCAGATTGCGTGGCAGAAGCCCTGATGATTTTACCGCCGGCAAATTCCAGGCGAATGTCGCTGAAGGTGTGGCTCCAGTAAATCGAAGGGGTGTTGAACGTGATGACGCCGTTCACACTGTCACGGACCGGCGCCGTGTAGCACTCGCCGTCGGGGATGTTGCACTCGCCGCAGCAGGGGATGACCGGGATGCCCTTGATCGAGAAGGACA
>CAYRGX010000096.1:0-1904 GCA_964423905.1 uncultured Leptospirales bacterium
AGCAACTGTTGTTCACGTTGAAGATGGGAATGCCCGTCATACCAGTTTCATATAAAACTTTCTGGCCGGCGCAACTGTCGGCGTAAACCCATCCCACATAAGCATGCTGAATTTCTTTGTAATCAATCCCAGCATCCTTGAAAGCATCCAAAAGCGCCTCCTTGCCCATTTCCGTGTATGGTCTCAGGGCTTTGGGCGATGTAAATTTTGTCATACCGACACCGATAACATTAACTCTTCTCATTTTTCCCCTCCATTTTTACGTTTTTTATTTGCTGGTTCTTTTATTCTTCTTTTTATCAATTCTATGGGCTTCTTCATAAAGACATATCCATCTGCAGATAATTGGATATCTTTTATGTTGTTTCGCTATTGAAATTTGAATTGAGAGAGGGAACCTGTGTTGAGTGAGAAAATCGTTCTTGCTGAAATAATCAGTCGGATTACTGAAAGTTAAAGAGAGGCAAGTAAATCCGGAAGAAAAGTCATTTAAATTGACAAATTTAATGTTATTGCTGCTTTTCATTGTTTTCTCTACCTTGCGTCATTGTTTACCAAAAAAACGTTGGACCAGTAGTGAAACCGTTTCAGCTGTCTTGTTAAAAATAATTTGTCGAATGTGTTAAGTAACTAAAATCTTTTTGTTTTTATTTATCCTTTGTTTAAACCTATCCCCCTTAAAAAAATCATTCCTGCGGTAAATTAATAATTATATTAATATGTTACAAAAAGTTAGGTGATGAATTTATTCTTTTCCAAATGGCCGGAAAAATGTTTCCCGTTTTGTGAAAGCTCTCCCCCCTCAAGGAAAACGATTAATCCGGCCCCGGAAAATTTTCTACTTGAGAAGTGGCATCATGTACTCAAATGATTCCGCTACACTACCCAGAGGTTTCGCACCTTCCAGGCCCTTAATAACATTCCAGTTTTCCTGTATTTCTTCCGGATTAATCGGCCGTTTGCCGTCGCCGATAGTAACGCCCTTGGCACAGACAATGGCCGTGCGGCTGTACCAACCGGCGCCGCAGTTGAAAATCATACCTGAATCCTGATTGGCTTCGGATGCCAGGAAAAGAACAATAGGCATCACGTAATCCGGTTTCAGTTTATTAAAAAGGTCCGGCGGCAGCACATCTTCGGTCAAACGGGAAGCGGCAACCGGAGCAATCGTATTGGTCTTAATGTTGTATTTGGCGCCTTCGATGTTCAGAACATTCATAAGCCCCACCAGCCCCATCTTAGCTGCGCTGTAATTGGCCTGACCAAAATTTCCATACAGCCCGGCACCCGAAGTGGTGCAAATGATACGGCCATATTGATTTTCGCGCATTACATTAAAAGCCGGTTTGGTCACACAGAAAGCACCGCGGAGATGAACACTTTGAAGCAGGTCCCATTCATCTTCCGTCATCTTGGTGAAACTTTTATCACGGAGAATGCCCGCATTGTTAATAAGGATGTCTACCTTACCGAAGGCATCAACGGCTGTCTTGACAATGTTTTCCCCACCGGACACTGTTGCGACGGAATCATAGTTGGCAACCGCCTGCCCGCCCGCCGCCTTAATTTCATTAACAACCACATCAGCCGCGTTATGACTGGCGCCGGAACCATCACGGGCACCACCCAGATCATTGACGACTACCTTGGCCCCTCTTTTGGCAAATTCCAAAGCATAGGAGCGACCCAGGCCGGCTCCCGCCCCGGTCACAATTGCCACCCTTCCATCAAATCTGATTTCCGACATGTTATCCTCCTTGATGTTTTAATTTTATTTTCTTTGCGAACAAACCCCCTACTGTAATAAAATTTATTTCCGCTTTGACATCTACGTTACTATAAAAAGATTAATGTTTCACGTGAAACATTTTTTATTAAACGGGCATTAATGATTCAGCCATTTC
>CAYRGX010000097.1:0-1389 GCA_964423905.1 uncultured Leptospirales bacterium
CTTAAGAAGGAACTATTTGCTAAACAAACGCCCTTGATGGCAATTAAGTCGTTTTTCATTTCGACAATAATTGGCTTTTTGCCTTTAAGGTGTAAGTCATAAGCAATCTCACAACCCGTAAGACCGCCTCCAATAACAATGACAGTCTCGCTACGCACATGTCACGGATTGGTTACTGGCTGCAGCGAGGTTCATTTTTTCCCTGGCCTTCCCATCGGATATGGCAGATTACTTATCCGATCAACATGCAGCTGCAGATGTTCTGGACAGTGCTCTTCACCAGAACAGATCGAATTGTGGAAATTGTCCAGTGGTTGGGTGCGCTGGCGGCCCTGCCGGCGATCTATGGCCTAGCGCGCCTCCTGGGTGCGGGGCGCCCGCAAGCACTCTTCGCTGCACTTATATGGGCTACATTTCCGGAGATTATTCTCGAATCGACAACTACCCAGAATGACCTGGTGGCTGGTACCCTGTTCGCCGCCATGTTCTACTTGCTGTTTCTGGGGCTTGATCGTCGCCACACTGGCCTGTTAGGCCTGTCTGGGCTTGCCCTTGGGCTTGGTCTGGGCACCAAACAGACACTCCTGTTTCTTTTGCCTGGTCTGGGACTGGTTCTTGGCCTCATTTTGCTGTTTCAGGGTCGGGACCTCCTTCGCCGCCTGGTGGTTTGGGCGGCCAGCGGCCTGGCCGCCTTTCTTCTCCTCGGTGCCTACATGTTTGTCGTCAACCAGGTCAACTACGGGACCCCAATGGGTCCGGAAACTGCTATCGATGCCCAAACTGGCGGGCAGTCTGGCCAATCTCTGATACAAAATCTAGTCTATAACACTTTTCGCCTGTCCTATCAGATGATTGATCCAACTGGCCTGCCCGACCCGCTTTGTGGTTATAGTTTCAAATTGAAAGGGTTGGTCGCTGAAAAGCTCACCCAAGCGATTGGCCTTCCGGTTGAAGGAACGATTGCTATGGCTCCCGGCCGGCAGTTTATCTTACGAGAGCGTTATATCTTACAGGAAGACGCTGCCTGGTATGGCCCATTGTTTTCTTTTCTTGTCCTGCCAGCGTTGTTTTACCATCTAGTGAAGGGCGTTCAAAAGAAAGATGCTTTACGGGTTGGCGTCTTCGTTCTGGCATTTTCATTTCTTTTGGTCGACGCAGCCTTCCGCCCAGGCTGGGACCCGTTTCAAGGCCGCTATTTTATCCCGGTAGTAATGATTGCTTCATCCCTGATCGCATTTATCGCGCGTCCGGGTCGCTGGCCGGCTGTTATGCGCTGGGCGATCACCATCCTTGCGCTGGTCATCGCTGTCAATACGTTTATCCTGAGCCGTGGGAAACCGGTTAGTGGGGCGTTTGCGGTTTGGAATGCCAGCCGTGTGGACCAGATGA
>CAYRGX010000097.1:1437-1878 GCA_964423905.1 uncultured Leptospirales bacterium
CTCAGAGTTTTTACATGCGCGCTCCTGCACGCATGGTTGATACAAATGTCCCGGCTGATGCAACCCTGGGACTGCTGACGAACGGCACGTATCTGGAATACCCCTTCTTTCGTGAAGACTTTAGCCGCCGGCTGGTTCAGATACACCCGCCCGAGCAGGCTCAGGACGAAGAATGGCTAAAAGAGCATGGCATCGAATATATCCTGGTGCTGGCTCCACCAGGAAGCCCGCAGTGGGCAGTTCCATCCAGCCTGGTGATCGTCGCCAGCCTTGATGATTGGACATTGCTCACCTGGGCAGCGCCGGGCCGCGCAGACCATGAGTAGATAAGATTTTTTTCTTAAGCCCTTGACAAAAAATGGTGCAAGTTGTAAAATAGTACGCGCAGTCAAGGAAGAGATCTCGCCAAAATGGCAGATCGGTGACAAAATAACAGCCGAA
>CAYRGX010000098.1:0-1859 GCA_964423905.1 uncultured Leptospirales bacterium
AAGGCTCGGGGGTTGGAGAAAGTAAAAAAGTAACCTTTCAACTGACTGATAAAGATGTGCAAAACAAACAAGAAGTTATTTCAAATATTATTTCAGTTACTAAAAAAAGACTCAATTTAGCAGGAATTTCTGATTTTCAAGTTAATTTAGAGGGAGAAGACAAACTTTCTGTGGTTATTCCACAATATGAAGATAGCGACAGAGTTATCAGATTGGTTTCCGGAAATGGGAGATTAGTTTTTAGAAAAGTAAAAAATAGAGAAGAATGGAATCAAGATCAATTCCAAAATTATTTTTTAGATGCCGGTAAGTGGGAAGACATTGATATTAAAGAATCTGATGTTCAGGGTTTTATCCGTGTTTTAGATCAAACAACTGGTGGTTATAGATTACAAATTGCCTTTACAAATGAAGGTAGAGCTAAATTCTACAAATTTGCTGGAGAAAATATCGGATTACCGTTGGCCGTATATGTTAGTGACTTTAACTACCCGTTTTTGATGCCAATGATAGGGGAAAATATCCTTGAAAACACCACTACAGATCCGGCTGTTACTACACCTTATGCTCAACAGGTAATTGATGACTACAACTTACAGTTAAAGAACCCATTACCTGTAGATTTATCTACTTTGGAAACCAGCACAGTTGCCCCAAAAATGGGTTCTGATTTTATTTCAAAATATTTCTATTCTTTTGTCTCCGGTTTATTTTTAATATTTGCTTTTTTTATGATTAAGTTTGGTGCCAAAAGTTTCGTGTTTTCTTTTTCTCTGTCCTTATCCATCTTGGTTTATTTAGCTACCTCCAAGATATTGTCTGTTCCAATTGGAACCCCATTAATCTCAAGCCTAGTTCTCATTACGGGAATTATGTCTGCAATAGGAAACTACGTTTATACAAGATTAAAATCCGGTCTCATTGAAGAAAAACCTTTTGAAATTTTGTTTTCCCAAATATTTAAAAAAGAAAAAGAGGTTTTTTCATATCCTTCTATCTTCGTTTTGTTCCTATCTTTTATTGTTATGTTAGCAACTTCAGGTATTTTGAAATCATTTGCTTCCGCGTTTTTAGTAGGAATGCTAGTGGTGGTTCTATTTTATTATTTCTTACTCCCAAATCTTTTGTGGGCATTTAGAGGGAAACAAAAATGAGCGAATTTATTTCTTCAAATTCAGTATATTTAATAGTTTTTGGAATTAGTGTAGTTAGCTTAATAATATTCTTATCAATTATATTTAGTGATCTATCTAAAAATATTGAATCATTAATAAGATTATCATTGATTTCTACTTTTATAATGAGCATAACGTTTTATCTTATTTTTGCTCGTTTAATTGTTATTGCAACAAAAAACTATAATCAAGAATTTGAAGTATTAGCTTTTTCTTATTTGATTTTTGTTTCTATTTTCATTGGGTTGAGTTTAGTTACAAAATTAAAAGAATCTTCCCGTTCTTCTAAAAAAGATTTCTCTCTCACTGAGAGTTTTAAAGAAAACTCCAAAGAAAATTTTTCTATGGTTCGAGATTATTCTCTATTATTTTCATTTCCTTTAATCTCTATGTATTTTTTAGGTAACGGTAGCTTAAACGGGCTGATAATTTTACTATTCCTGGCAGTTTTAGTGGTTTTTATTTCCTATACCTTAGTTTTCCCTAAAACCTTAAAATTATTTGGAAAGACCTCAAGATAAATTTCCATTAAAATGCTGGTAATATAGACACTATGTATAAATGGAAAATACTTGGTGAGTACAATCCAAAAAAAGAAATCCCTGTCTCCATTCTTGAAGGAAGAGGAGTAGTTGATGTAAAAGAATTTCTGCACACCCCGTCTTTAAATGAATCCTTTGATAA
>CAYRGX010000099.1:0-1853 GCA_964423905.1 uncultured Leptospirales bacterium
CGGGACTGCTTTTCAGGCCGGGGTATGCTACCCAGGAGACGCGGGGATGTTTCTCCAGGAATTCAGCCACCGCCTGGGCATTCTGAACATGGCGTTCTACGCGCAGGCTGAGCGTTTCAAGTCCCTGTAAGAATAGAAATGAATTGAAAGGAGATAAACAGCCACCAAAATCACGTAAAACTTGCACACGGGCTTTGGTAGTGAAAGCTGCCGGTCCCACACTGGCAAACACCAATCCATGATAACTGTCATCCGGCGTGTTGAAGTTCGGAAAACGTGGATTATCTTTCCACTCAAAATTACCGCCATCCACGATCACACCGCCAATGGATGTGCCATGTCCGCCTATAAATTTCGTGGCTGAATGAACAATGATATTGGCTCCCCATTCGAATGGGCGGAAGAGGTACGGAGTGGCAAATGTATTATCGATGATCAACGGAATGCCGAATTCCTTGCCGATTTTTGCCACCTCCTCTGTGGGAAAAATGTTGATACGCGGATTTCCCAGAGTCTCTCCGTAGAGGATCTTCGTGTTGGGGCGGATGGCTTTGCGGAAATTTTCCGGGTCTGCTGAATCGACGAAAGTGACGTCAATCCCCAACCGCGGGAAGGTGTAGGCGAACTGATTGAATGTTCCTCCATATAATGTGGCGGATGAAACGATATGGTCTCCCGCTGCGCACAGGGTCAATATTGTCTGAGCCTGGGCGGCATGGCCGGAACTGACGGCTAACGCCCCCACGCCGCCTTCCAGTGAAGCCACTCGCTGCTCAAATACATCACTGGTCGGGTTCATGATCCGTGTGTAAATATTTCCCGGTTCTTTAAGCGCGAACAGGTTGGCGGCATGCTCGGTACTATTGAAGGCATAGGATGTGGTCTGGTAGATTGGAACAGCCAGAGCGTTGGTGGCAGGGTCAGGGTTTTGACCGGCATGCAATTGCCGGGTGGAAAAGCCGAATTGACGGTTGGAATCTTTTGTTGTCATGGTCGATAATCCTTGTTTTGATCCGAAAAGTATGAAAAATTTGAGACGAAGGATGCAAGGGCATCAAAAGACACGGTCATTTTCTACACATACACATGCTCATGGTTTCATCCTCCTCATCAATGTAATATTTACCTTTGGCGTTATTCCAATTCATCCAGGTTGTACGGTGTTTCCTCATACACGCAGTAGTTCAACCAGTTGGAGAACAACAGGCTGGCGTGACCACGCCAGCGCACAACCGGTGGTTGCGCGGGATCATCATGCGGGTAATAGTTCGTTGGTACATTAATCGGCAAGCCCAGGTTCACATCCCGGTCGTATTCGCCTTTCAGTGTCAGCGCATCGTATTCAGAATGGCCGGTGGCAAAGACCTGTTTGCCGTCATGCGTGGAAACGAGGTAAATACCAGCTTCGGGTGACTCGGCCAGAATATCCAACTCCGGGATCTTTTCAATATCTTCCCGGCGGACTTCCGTGTGGCGGGAATGAGGCGCGAAGAAAACGTCGTCAAATCCGCGCAGCAGGTTGGTGTTCCGGGTGGAAAGGTGGTGTTCAAACACACCGAACTGCTTGGCGGGCAAGGCATATTTGGGTATGCCATATTTGTGGTATAACCCGGCCTGCGCTCCCCAGCATATGAAGAAAGTTGAGAACACATTGTGCTCCGACCAGTCTATGATCTGCTTCAGCTCATCCCAATAGTCGACCTCTTCAAAGGGAAGATTTTCTACCGGAGCGCCGGTGATGATAAGGCCATCAAACCGCCGGGGTTTAACCTGTTCGAATGTGTCATAGAAAGTTAGTAGATGTTCTGCCGCGGTGTTTTTGCTTTTGTATGTATCAGTGCGCAGCAGGGTGA
>CAYRGX010000100.1:0-1849 GCA_964423905.1 uncultured Leptospirales bacterium
TCGACCGGATCATGAAGGAATTCTTTGCCGGACGGCTGCGAGCCCGGCCACTGGCGGCAAAGGAGGTCGTATTCAAGCCCCAGCAGCGGGCGGATTCGATGGCATGAGTACCATTTGCTTGACAGATTTCCGCCAGAAGATCCAACTTTGCGCCACAGCAGCAAAGGAGTGGAAGATGTTATGCCTCGCTGTGGACGCAGCCAAATATGGAGTAGTTTTTTTTGCAGCTCTTGGCATCTTATAATCGCCAGAATCTTATCCACATTGTGAGCAACATCTTTTTAAATTTTCCTCACAAAGAGCAGGCTGTAAATGCATGTGTATTCTCTGGATCCTGTCAAGAACTCACGATTCAAGGCTATAAGGGATTTAGGGACACCTTCTCTGTTTCCTTTCAAAAAGGTTTGAACGTAATTGTGGGAGAAAACGCATCCGGTAAGACAGCCATAATTGACGCGATACGCCTTCTCCTGAGAGAGGATGAATTTGGCCATACGCCAATCAACGAATCCGATTTCCATCGTCCCTTTGATCCTTCTCAAGAATCGGCGAAAGCCTTCCGTCTTCGAGCCGATTTTGCCAACTTATCTGAGAAAGAGCATGTCGCATTCTTGCCATGGTTGGATGTAAACGGAGAAGCATCGCTGACTTTGCTTGTGGATGACAAGCAGAATCATCGCGGGCAATATAAACGTACACTCTGGGGCGGAGTCTCGCAAGCAAGCATATTCGAGTGGGAACTGTTCGATTTGATCAACTGCGTTTATCTTCCACCACTTCGCGATGCTGAAGCTAGATTATCTGAGGGGAGGTCTTCCAGATTGGCCAGACTCCTGAAAAACCTGCAGCGTAAGGCAATTCAGGAGGCAAGGAAAAAGGGTGAACCTCTGCCTATTGAAAAGAAGGTTCGCGACTTTAATGAGAGTCTTGCTGGCGAAAAAGAGGGGGTAATCGCCAAAGCAAATGAGCTAATCCGCGAACGCTTGATCGAATCCTTTGGTCCAATCTTCGGCCAAGATACACGTATCCAATTTAGCGAAGTTAGTTTCAACAGGATTGCAGAAAGCCTCAGGCTTCTGTTCTTCCCAAACATTAACGCAGCTTCTTCTGGAGATTTCAGGACGCTAATGGAAAACAGTCTTGGATACAACAACCTGCTCTACCTAGCCACAGTGCTCGCCGAACTCACTGAATCCGGAGAAGATTACCTTAATGTGCTTCTGATCGAAGAACCTGAGGCCCACTTGCATCCTCAACTTCAAATTCGTCTGCTAAAGTACCTTGAAAGTACCGCTCTAGATAATAATGTTCAGATCATCGTAACAACACATTCACCCGTTTTAGCCTCATCAGTTTCCCTTGAAACAATAATCCAACTAGTCGGGTATAAGACTCCGCAGTCCATTGCACTGCATTCTTGCGGTCTTTCCGAACCAAGCAAGGCATTTCTGAACCGATGGCTTGATACCACGAAATCGAATTTATTATTTGCCAAAGGTATCATCCTTGTAGAGGGTATTGCAGAGGCAATGCTATTGCCCGAACTAGCGAGAATTGTACTACATGATTACAATAATAAATCAATGGAAAAATTGCCCGAGACTCTGGAAGATGGTGGAATCTCAGTCATCAATATGAATGGTATATACTTTAAACATTTCATGCAGCTATTCGCAAACATAAATAAAAACAGTTCGAAGAATATTCCGGTCCGTTGTGCAGGCATCACGGACAAAGATCCTCCAACAGGTTCAAAACCAGTTCCGTCCAATCCTATAAATGGAAAGAATCCAGCTCTTCAACTTCAAGAAAAGCTTAACGCATCTGAGTGGACGAGGTTGTATTCAAG
>CAYRGX010000101.1:0-1813 GCA_964423905.1 uncultured Leptospirales bacterium
TCCAGTCGAGCGAGGCTTTTGCCTCCGTATACGGCATGGCCGTGACACTGCTGCGTGATGATTAGTCCACGCATCCGGCTTTGCCGGATTCGATCCACCGCCGGTTAGGCGATTTGCGTTTTCTGCAACGCAAGGATCAGGAGAGCGTCGACCGCCGGCTCTGCGGTCTTCAATCGCCGCATGGCGCGGCACAATCCGATGGTATCACAGCATCGCCGCATCAACCGGTGACCGGCGGTTCCGCTACTGCCGACGAGAGGCGTCCGCAGGCGGTAAGCCATGTCCATTCCACCTTACCCGAGCGGCTTTGCCGCCCGTTCCAGCAACAGAGGGGCTGCGGAACCGCAATGATCCGGAGCCCTGCTCGGACCGATGACGGATGTTTCCAGCCATCACGGGTCGATAAGACCCGAAAGACTCTGCCGCGCCCTGCCGTTCCTCATACTGGCCGTGATCGTGGCGTCAGGGTGCACCGGTGGGACCGGGGCGCATCATCGCACGAAGGCGAAGACGGTAAAGAGGGGCGAGAAGGCGCCGAGCAGGGTCGTGGCCTGGAAAGCGCTTCCCGCGCTCGGCTATGCCATACAGGCTGGCGCCTTCGCGAAAGTCGAGAATGCCGCGGGCCTCACCGAGACCCTTCGAAAGAGCGGGCTGAACGCCACCTACTTTGTTGCCGGGAAGGGGCTCTACAGGGTGCAATTCGGCAATTTTCCGTCAAGGGAGACGGCCCGGGATCGTGCCGAAGGGCTTCAGTCCGCGGGAGTGATCGCGTCTTACTTCATCATCGGTCCGAGCGAATACGCCGTTGCGAGAAGGGAACGATACGGGCGGGACCATCTGCGCGATGAACTCGTGGAGACGGCGCGGCGATATATCGGCATCCCCTACCTCTGGGGAGGAGCATCACCGGAAACCGGGTTCGACTGCAGCGGGTTTGCCCTGGCCGTGTATCAGCTGAACGGACTCGATCTGCCCCGAACCTCGCGGGAACAATTCGATGCCGGGATCCCGCAAGAGCGGGACCGCCTGGTCAAGGGGGACCTGGTTTTCTTTTCAATCCGCCGGGGGGATCCGGTTTCTCACGTCGGCATTTATGCCGGGGAGGGGCGTTTCATACATGCGCCCGGGAATGGGAGGACTATCCGGATGGATGTCCTGTCCGAGGAATACTACCGGGAACGCTACGCGGGGGGGCGTTCCTACGTGGATGAGATGCGATCGTCCGCAACGCAATAGCAACCGAGCGGGGAAAAGATGGCTATTCACCGGCTCATGGCTGAATCGGCACGAAGAACGTTGCGCAATCGGGGCCGAAGTGGGAAATGGGTATTGACATTCATCGGAATTTCGATGATAAGGGGTGACTTCGGGGGTCTGCCATAATCGCGTCTTCGATTCCGCACGAACCGTGAAGCTCCATTTTTCTGTGAGGTGGAATATGCTGGACATCAAGGATCTTTGTTTTTCCGTAACCGATAAGGACGGCAATGACGGCGGATCGCAGCGGACGATTGTCGATCGTTTCAGCTTTACCTTCGAGAAAGGGAAATTCTATGCCATCACCGGTCCCAATGGAAGCGGCAAGACCACGCTTGCCAAGCTGATTATGGGGATCAATCCGGTCACATCGGGCAAAATTCTTTTTGAGGGAAGAGACATCACGGATCTTTCGATTACCGACCGCGCCAAGGGCGGGATCAGCTACAGTTTTCAGCAGCCCGCGCGTTTCAAGGGCCTGACCTTCCGGGATCTTCTGGCCATGGCTTCCGGGACCGACGACGAAACGAAACTGCTCGCGCTGATCCGCCGTGTG
>CAYRGX010000102.1:0-1795 GCA_964423905.1 uncultured Leptospirales bacterium
GGGTGACTACTATCAGTTGGTGAAGGATGGGAAAGTCGTTCAGGCCAATGATTACCAGCCCTTTGTGCCCCGGAATTTCAAAACTGTGATCAATAAGGCGGTCCATGTAGACCCTGCCAGCAGATACCAGTCAGCCGTCGAAATGCGCCGGTCTTTGGAGCGATTGAGTTACCCAGGTTATTGGACAACCGATCCTTGCGGAACCTTCATCGGTCATAACGAGCGGTATGAATACCGCTTTGAAGAGCGAGCGCTGACAGTCAAATTGTTTGAATTTACAGCGTACAAAAAGCTGAAGGATTCCGGAAGAGAGACCAAAATCTCGGTGTACTCCGATAAAAATCTCACTCGTAAACAAGCGGACGAGTTGAAACGAAAATTCATGCAATGGGTAGTAACGGGATGAAGCGTGATATGACCCATTTAAATACAACAAAGATGCTTCAAAGCGCACAAGCCCTGATAGATCATCTCATCACGTGGGGCGAGATCACCCGCTTTGAGCTGTGCGGTATTGCCGGTGCTCAGGAGTGGATTACGGTCTTCGAAAAGGCGGGCGTCCTGCATACAGCGACCCCAGATATTTGGAGCCTTTCGCCGGAACTCTATAGCCTGCTGCGGGAGGATTCAGAAAAGGCGATTCGTACCGCTTTGTTTCAGTTTCCTGAATATCGCGGCTACCTGATTTCCATTCTTGCCGAAGGGGCCGCATCTGCAGCCAAGCAAGGATTTCATGATGAGATCGAGAAGTGGTCGGGCAATGAGCTTTTGCCGTTTCTCTCATCAATAAACCGAGTGCTGAATCAAATTGAGACCGATGGGACGCGAATCGTCGACCAGAAAGCTGATCAGATACCACCACTGTTTGCGGCTCTCCCCGAGAGGCAGACCAATTGGGATAGTTGGAATCAATCGTTACTGGGTCGGACTGCCCGACCACAGGACCTTTTCGATTTTGTACTCAAGCGTTTTGTGCCCCATGCCCTACCCGAGGGGGCTGGAACTCACGGATATACTCCGACTCTTTTGCCAATAATCCCCTTGCTGGATGCTGACGGCAATAGCCAGTTCATGAATCTTGGCCCTGCACCGTGGAATATGCGTCGCGTCCGCATCCGGAGCGGCTTTGCGTTGTTCGATGAGAAGGGGGATCCACTGTCTGAACTGGGAACAGAAGAAAGCTCTCGGACCGCGTTGCAGGATGCGCTGGTCAACCATCCTTTTTATAAAGCGGTGACCCATCTGGCGATTTATCAATACCGGGCCAAGGCGGCGCTCACCCCAAATGTTGAACTGGTTCTGAGGCCAGGTGCCCCTCTGAGCGCAGTAGAGCTGTATTACGAAACCCGAAAAATCGGTCTGCTCAAAGAGTGGCTGCCGCTGCTGGTTCAATGCCAAGAGTGCTTTGCCGCAAGGCCGCTGAATGATGAACAGGTCGAAAATATGATTGAGAACCTGCTGGCCCTGGAAATTCTGGATCAGTCTGATGATAACCTCCTTCTTCACCAAAATTTCCAGTCAACATTGATGGCAAGCAGGCTTCGTACGGTTTTTCGTCCCGGAAAGCTCCTACAGGAGCGTATGATTGAAGCGGTCAGAACGCATTTACATAAAATACAACCACCGGAGGTCATTGCATGAATCAGATCGAAGGCACCTCCTCGAAGGTGGCATTACCAAAACTTTTTTTATGGAATGATCCAACCAGGTACCAGGAATATCCTGAGGCCCTCGCCCGAGCGGAAGAAGGCCGTGTTTATTCACGACAGGAAATTGAACAGGATTTGTTCGATAT
>CAYRGX010000103.1:0-1520 GCA_964423905.1 uncultured Leptospirales bacterium
GGACCACCTCGTTGTAACCACCAGCCCCAAGGGACCCGACGCCCCGAAGAGCCTGCTGCATCCCGCGGCCGACGCCTACGATCTCCTTTCTCTCCCCATTCCGCTCAACGTGGGCGGGCGCTTTTCCGTGTTTACCGCGGTCGGCATGTTTCCCGCCGCCATCCTTGGCATGGACCTCGATGCGATGCGCGAAGGCTGCGCCGCCATGGACGCGCGCTGTTCGCTGGACTCGCTGGAGGATAATCCGGCCTACCTGCGGGCCGCCATTCACCACCTGCTCGACACGCGAAAGGGCAAGGCGATGTCCGTCATGATGCCCTATGCCGACGGCTTGCGCGATGTTGCCGACTGGTACCGCCAGCTTTGGGCCGAGAGCCTGGGCAAGCGCAAAGGTCTCGACGGCAGCGACGTCTACGCCGGACAGACGCCGATCAAGGCGCTGGGCGCCACGGACCAGCATTCCCAGGTGCAGCTCTACCGCGAAGGGCCGAACAACAAGATTTTCAACATTCTCGAAGTGGGGCGGTTTGAAACCACGTTAAAGATACCCAACACGCTCACAACCGTGCCCGGCATTGACTACCTGCGCGGCGCATCCATGAACAAACTTATGGCCGCCGAACTGCGCGGTACCATGGACGCACTCAAGGAAAGCAAACGTCCCGTCATTCGTGTCACGCTGCCGCGCGTCAATGCCCATTCGGTCGCCCAATTGCTTTATATGCTTGAGGTCGAAACCGCGATGGCCGGCCGCCTCTACAACGTCAACCCCTTCGACCAGCCCGGCGTCGAGGAGGGCAAGAAAATCGCCCGAAAACTCATGGGAGGAGAAGGGTGAGAGAGGCCCCTCCGCAATTTTCCGCCTATGGCGATACCGGCGATCTCATTGGCGCGCGCAGGACGCGCTGGTCGTTCCGGTGCTGCGTCGTCGCGTGCGTGATGCTCATGACCGTCCTGTGGATTTCCGAGTATTTCATCGGCTACGAGCGCGCCGAGAATCTCTATTTGAGCGCCCTCACCAAACACAAGGAATCCGCCCGCCCGCTCCTGCGGCAGGCCGTCCTGCGCGACAAGGCGGCCAGCGAAGCGCCGAATCCCCGCTACGTTCAGGCCCTGGCCGAACGTGAACTCGAGGACGAGGTGCTCCCTACCTACAAGCAGGCCTTCGAACTGGATCCGGGAAACGCCACGCTCGCCCTGCGATACGGCTGCCGGCTGTTCATGGCGGGGCAATTCGAGAAGGCCCGCGACCGGTTCCGTGACGCCGCCCAGTATGCCCCGGACAACGCCCTGCCGCGATACCACGAGGCCACCACCATCCCGTGGACCCTGCACGAAGAGCCCAACATTCTCCGGGAATCCCTCAAACTTTTCGCTCAAGCCAACAGCAGCGGCAAGCAGATCGCCTTGCCCCGTCCCCTCTGGCACCCCAAACTGCCGCCGAAGGGCCGACAGTATGCCCAGTTGCGCCGCGAAGCCATCGAGGAATGCGTCGCGCCCATCGCCCAGTACCGCGACTA
>CAYRGX010000103.1:1530-1792 GCA_964423905.1 uncultured Leptospirales bacterium
ATCATGGGCGTCGCCGCGCGGCAGATTAAGGAAAAACATACCCAGTACTGGGATTCCTGGCTGCAGACCCTGGAGCGGGCCGGGGACAAGCTGGCCCGCAGCGCACTCCTCACAGACTCCGAGGGCGATTCAGGCGCGGGCAGCGCCTCGCAGGCCATGGTGGGGCTCGACCTCCAGTTGCGGGCGGTGCGGCTGCGCCAGCAAATCCTGGAAACCGAAGCCGGGCCGTCCGATGACGCCTTGAACCAGCGGGAACAGGAAC
>CAYRGX010000104.1:0-1779 GCA_964423905.1 uncultured Leptospirales bacterium
AAGCGCGTGGCGTGCTCCTTGTTGAGCCCGACAAGCTCCAGAAGCTCGTGCACCCTGTCCATCACATCTTGTTTCGACTGGTACAGACGGTGGATGACCATGCCTTCGCTGATCAGTTCGGAAACGGTCATCCTCGGGTTCAGCGATGAGTAAGGGTCCTGGAAAATCATCTGGGCGCGTCGTGTGAAGCGCTTCTTGCCGTTCTTGTCAAGCTTGTCGACATCGTCGCCGCGATAGAGGATCGTGCCGCCGTCCGGCCGGTACAACCCCTTCAGCGTTCGTCCCAGCGTCGTCTTGCCGCAGCCGGATTCGCCGACCAGGCCGAGCGTCTCGCCCTTGTAGATGTCAAAGCTCACGTCGTCGACGGCCTTGAGGACCGCGTTGCCTTTCAACATGAAGATCTTTTTCAGGTTCTTGACTTCAACAAGTTTTTCTTGACCGGCCATCGTCATTCACCTGCCTTGTCAACATATTGCCGGACCGGCGTCCCTTTTGGGTGAAGCAGCCAGCAAGCCGCCTCATGCCCCTCGCAGGAGAAAGTCTCCGGGTAGTGTTCCTGGCAGATTTTCATGCAATACTTGCACCTCGGCGCGAAAGCGCAGCCTTTGGGCAGGCTGAGCGCGTTCGGCGGAGACCCGACGATGAACGCGAGCGATTTCCCTGAATCGTCGTCCAGCCGGGGAACGGCCTGCAGCAAAGCTTGCGTGTAGGGGTGCAGGGGGTTTTTGAAAATATCGCGCACGGCCGCGCTTTCGATGATACGGCCGCCGTACATGATGAAAACACGGTGGGCCATGCCCGCCACGATGCCCAGGTTGTGGGTGATCAGCAGGACGCTCATGCCGAACCGCCGGTTCAGGTCTTTCAGGATCTCGAGGATCTGCGCCTGTATTGTGACATCGAGCGCTGTTGTCGGTTCGTCGGCGATCAGGATTTTCGGCTTGCAGGCGATCGCGATCGCAATGATCACCCGCTGGCGCATGCCGCCGCTCATTTCATGGGGATATTGGCTGTACCGTTTTTCCGGGTTCGGTATGCCCATGATCCGGAACATCTCGATGGCGGTCTTTTTGGCCTCTGCCGCGCTGATTTTCTGATGCCGCCTGATGCATTCGACAACCTGCTTGCCGACCTTCATCGTCGGGTTCAGGCTTGTCATGGGGTCCTGGAACACATAGCTGATCTCAGCGCCCTTGATGTTCATGAGCTGCCCTCGCCGGAACCCCGAGATCTCCGTGTCTTTATAGATCACCGATCCGCTTTTGTAGGCTGCGGGCGGCGATGGCAGCAGCTTGAGAAGCGACTGTGTCATCACGCTTTTGCCGCTGCCCGATTCGCCCACGATCGCGACGACTTCCTTTTCAGCCAGGTCGAAGGAGACGTTCCTGACTGCCTCGACTTCGCCGGACTGCGTGTGGAACGATATCGTCAAGTCTTTGACGCTGAGGATGGTGTTGTTGCCCATGTGTGTCGCCCCCTATCGTCTCAGCTTGGGATCAAGTGCGTCGCGAAGGCCGTCGCCGATGAGCTGCAGCGAAAGCATCGTCAGGCTGATGAAAACGCTCGGCCAGACCAGCTGATAAGGATGCAGCTGCATCAGGCTGAGCCCCATGCTGACCAGCTGGCCCCACGATGTCATCGGCGAGCTGATGCCGATGCCGATGAAGCTCAGGAACGCCTCCGTGAAGATGGCGCCCGGGATGGCGAAGGTCATGTTGACGATGATGAGGCCGATGGTGTTGGGGATCATATGCTTCATGATGATCCGCCACGTGCCCG
>CAYRGX010000105.1:0-1696 GCA_964423905.1 uncultured Leptospirales bacterium
CTCCGTGGGTTGCCCACCTTGTATGCCCGACTCCGATATTTCCAACCACGGGGTTTCCGTTTACATTGGTTGTCAAATTACATAATTTCCCTGCATCCCGCCTAAGCTCAATTTTTCCGTTCTGAATTACAGCAAGGCCGGCAGAATCATATCCCCGATATTCAAGCTTTTTTAAACCATTCAAGATGATTGATGTTGCATTTCGATCGCCGATATAACCTACAATACCACACATATCTGCTCCTTAATAAATTGAAGAGTAAAGATAAATTCAATTTTCTCGATGGCAAAGCCATGAGATGATTTAATTTATTTTGAAGAACAGATGGGATATCATCTGGAAGGCTTCCGCTGATCTTTCGATTTTCCCGGGGTCCAAATTTTCAATCTGAACCAGTTCCGGTTAACTCCGGCTTGCGCCAGAGAACCTTCCTCCTCGTCACCGCAATAATTCCTGCGGCCATGCGCTTATTCTTCAATTGAAATGATACTTAAATATTCCTCCTTTCGATATCAAAAAGATTATACCTTAATCCAAAATGTCAAGATGATAAGCAACAAAAAGGAAAAGCGCAGAGAATTTTTTAAATTCCCTGCGCCCTGTACTCAACAAAACAATTTATCCGCCGTGTCTCTTAACCAAATCGATGACATCGGGAAAATCAATATTCAAGCGCTCGAGAGATGCGACGGTTGGTATTCCATTTTTCGTCCAACTTCTTCTTTCATACACTGTATCTACCAATGTATTGTATCGCTCCATGCGATATTTTCTTAATGCTGCCACCTTCTCGGTTGTACTCAAGCTCTCAGGGTCAATTCCGGCATCTTCTTTAAGTTGTTTATCGTATCGTTCGACACGTGATTCATACTCCACATTTGTTACAGGTCCAACCATCCTGTACGGTGGCATATCAAATTCTCGTGTTCCAAATCCCATGCGCAGATTGAACACTCTCTGGAAGTAATACACTCGTTCTGCTTGAAGAATCATCTTTTCTTCGGTGATTTCCTCACCTGTGACGCCTTCATACAGCATGCGGTAATTCTCTTGATGTTCAGGTACTTTCCCCGGTTCTTTGGCGGTCTTATTGCTCGCCGGAGTAATATCATTCCAGGGTAATTTACAAAGTCCTTGCAGGCTAAACCAGGTTCGGAACATCGGGAAATAGTAAAGTGCTTCGGCTTTATCTTTGAAGGTGGGAATTTGCTTATGGACAAGTTCCATAAAGATCAGCCAGGCTTCATCGTGCTGAGCGCCTTTATTGGCCATAGCGTAACCGGCTTGTTGTGTCACTGATTCCTTGGTCATATACATAGAGACCTCCATGCCTTTTACTTCCATACCAATATCCTGTAAAAAGGCTGGATCAGCTCCATACTTTTCAGCAAATATCTTTTTCATCGCACGAATACCCTGACCCGCAATCATCCCAAAACCTTCACCGCGAGCCATCTGATGTACAACTTCGAGCGCTGCATCCCCATTTCCCCAAGTGAATTCCAATCCACCGGTATCCTTTTTCGTTATCACTCCTGCTTCATAGCATTCGTAAACAAATGCCATGCTGGTACCAAAAGAAATCGTGTCAATACCATATGTATCGCAATAGAAATTAAGTTCAAGCATGAAATCACGATCGAAAACGCCTAAGTTTGTGCCAATCGCGCCAATCGTTTCGTATTCTGGGCCATC
>CAYRGX010000106.1:0-1658 GCA_964423905.1 uncultured Leptospirales bacterium
CAAAAAGTCAAAATATCCAGAGCCTCAGCCTCAAAACTGTATGCAGATGCATGCAGATGCAAACAGATGCACGCAGATGCATACAGATGTAAGCATGTGTATGCAGATGCACGCAGATGTCGCCGTATTCGATAACGATAACGATAAACAGAGCCGCAGTTACCGAGCGGGTGAAGGTGCCCTGTGGGTTGCGATAAACAATAAACTCTGGAATCTCACCAATCGCCACATCACGCCAGCCGGTTGCTTGTAAATCCTGAAAGGCAGTCATCGAAGCTGCGGTTAACAAAAGCACTGCCAGGATCTGATATGCCCAGAACAGGATAATACCGCCCGGTAATTGTCCAAATCCGATATACGCCAGGTTGCCCACCAGGGTTCTGCCCAGTGTGCCATCGAACACATTGAAACGGATGGCAAACGAGACCAGGAAGAAAGTGGTCAACCCGCCATAAAACAGGAAGGAGGTTTGCACAAGACGCCCAATTCCCGATTTACCGCTATAGAAATTCCATAGCTTTTTCCAGCGAGGCAGGCGCTTTTTTCCCCAGCGTACCAACCCGAAATCTTCGTCTTTGACGAATTGAATGCCATTCGACATCGCCTCCAAACCACTCAAGGCAACCAGTCCTTTCATTGAGGCGGTTAGCAAATGGTACAACGCCTGGCCGAAAGAAGCTGTTTTAGTTGTGGTTTCCGCTGCTGCAGGTGGCACACCCTGTTTGGCTGCCATGATTAAGCCAATAGCCATAACCACAGTTAAAACGATCATTACTCCCAGAAGCGTGAATACCACCCTGGAAGACTCGCTGCGACCGCGGATAGTCAAATACCAGGTGGTAGTTGCCAATGAAGAACCCAGCAGGAAATGCCACACCCAGTGAATATCATACATATTCAACACCGATAAAAGTTGATCCACTCCGGATAATGTTGATACCACAATGGTAAAAATGTAATCTTGCAGTAAAACCACTGCAACGATCAGGCTGATGCCGGGGGATAAATAGCGCATGGCAGCGGTATATGAACCGCCGCCTTCGTTGAAAACCCCAAGGGAATACATATATAATGCCCCAAAAGCAATGTTACAGAAGGCAATCACTGCCACAGCAATATAACCCCATTTTTGTAAGCCATAAGGGTGCAAAGCGCTCATTAATTCGCCGGAGGCATAGTAATAGGAAGTAAAATAATCCACACCAAACAAAGCAATAGCGGCAATGACGCCTACTTGACCAGGCCCGTGAATATGGGCATCTTCAGGGCGCTCACGCGGCGCGGCGCGGCGAACAATATAAAAAGTCAATATTAATAATGCAATTGAAAATAACATAATTTATTCCTTAATTCTCATAGGCTCAAATGCTTTTTCCAAGGAAACAAGTTGAACCAATAAATGTTTTCGTGTTGAGTAATTCAACGTGGTGTCATGCTGCGTCATAGTTATTTGTTGTTGAACTGCTACAATCACAAAAGCGGGTGTAAACATCACCCTTCCGGGTGGTATGATCTCGAACTCAATCTTTCGCAATAACAAGGATTGGTCATCAAAATACGGCATAGTGATCCATAAACCTCGATTCAAAGTGTTCCCGCTCGATCGACGTTTAATGGTGGCAATGATCTCTTGTGTGCGGAAACTGCCCAAACTCCGG
>CAYRGX010000107.1:0-1149 GCA_964423905.1 uncultured Leptospirales bacterium
TCCCCCACGGGGCGCGGGCGCTGGTGGGCTCCGGGCACCGGCGGCTGCTCCCCGCCGCGTTCCTGATGGGCGCCGCGTTCCTCGTCCTCTCCGACGTGATCGCCCGGACGGCGTCCCCGTCCGGCGAGCTGCCCGTGGGCGTGGTGACCGCGCTGGCGGGGGCCCCGTTCTTCCTCTTCCTCCTCCGCCGGAACGGGGGGCGCCCGTGAAGCCGGTGCTGACGGCGCGGAAGGCGGTTTTCGGGTACGGCGGCCGGGAGATCCTCCGGGGGGTGGACTTCGACCTGTTCCCCGGCGACGTGACGTTCCTCCTGGGGCCCAACGGCTCGGGGAAGAGCACGCTGATCGGCGTCCTGTCCGGCTCCCTGCCGCCGTGGAGCGGCGAGGTGCTCCTGTTCGGCCGCCCCCCCCGTTCCTACCCGCGCCGCGCGATGGCCCGGCTCCTGTCGGTCGTGGGGCAGGGCCCGCCGGTGGATTTCCCGATGACCGTCGGGGACTACGTCGCCCTCGGCCGGTTCGCGCACCAGGGGCTCCTCGGCGGGACGACGCGGAAAGACCGGGAGGAGGCCGGGCGGGCGATGGACCTGACGGGGGTGGCGTCCCTCCGGGAACGGCTGCTTTCGGAGGTGTCCGCGGGGGAGCGGCAGCGGGCCGCCGTCGCGAGGGCGATCGCCCAGGGGGCCGACGTCATGCTGTTCGACGAGCCCACGGCGTTCCTCGACCTCCGCCACCGGGTGGCGTTCTGCGAGATCGTCAACCGCCTCTCGGAGAGCCGAGGGGCCGCCGTGCTGGTCGTCACGCACGACCTGTCGCTGTCCGCGGAGTACGGCGGCCGGATCGTCCTGCTGTCGGACGGGAGCACGGTGGCGCAGGGGCCGCCCGCCGAGGTGCTGACGCCGGGGAACATCCGCGCGGCGTACGGGATTCCGGTCGCCTGCGACCGGAGCCCCGCAACCGGCGCGATCCGCGTCACGCCGCTGCGGGAGGGGTCCACGGGAACGGGACCGTAGCAGGGTGCCGCCGCCCCGGCAAGGGACAGATCCCTTTCGAGGGGAAGGAGAAACGATGAAGTCGGTGGCCCGGCCGGTCCGGCGCGTGCTGTTGTTGCCTGTCCTGCTCGTTTTTCCGTTTCTCCCGCCTGCGTGGGCGG
>CAYRGX010000107.1:1159-1578 GCA_964423905.1 uncultured Leptospirales bacterium
GTTCGTCCCGTTCGCCCTGGGGGCGGACGGGACGGTGAGCATGGAGCCCGTGGTGGTCACGGCGACGCGGATCGAGGAGAAGGTCTCCGAGCAGGCCTCCTCGGTCAGCGTCGTGGGGCGGGAGACGATCGTCCTGAAATCCCCGGCGCTGGCGGGGGACGTCCTGCAGGGGCTCCCGGGCGTCAGCGACCAGCGCTCCGGCGGGCCCGGCAACCGGGAGAACATCAAGATCCGCGGGGGGTCGTCGGCCGGCACCCTCGTGCTGATCGACGGGTTCCCCGTGAACAGCCCGACTCTCGGCGAGTTCGACATCAGCTCCCTCCCGGCGGCGCGGTTCGACCGGGTGGAGGTCGTCCGGGGGGCGCAGAGCGCGCTGTACGGGTCCAACGCCATGTCCGGCGTGGTGAACTTCCTTCCGC
>CAYRGX010000108.1:0-1565 GCA_964423905.1 uncultured Leptospirales bacterium
ATGACTCTCATGTTCGGAATCGCGCGCATGATGGCCAGATCTTCGACGCACTGGTGCGAAGCCCCGTCTTCACCAACCGATATTCCCGCGTGGGTCGCGCAGACCTTGACGTCCAGATTCGGATAACAGGCTGAGTTTCTGACCTGCTCGAGCGCTCTCTCCGAAGCAAAAATGGCAAACGTCGAAGCGAATGCGATTTTGCCGCAAGTCGCCATGCCGGACGCCACCGACATCATATTTCCCTCGGCGATACCCATATTGAAATGACGCTCGGGATATTCTTTTTGAAAAAGCATCGTGAACGTCGACTTGGACAGGTCAGCGTCGAGTACCACAATATTCGGATTATTACCAAATTCGACAAGTGCCTTGCCGTAGGCCTCGCGGGTTGCCATTTTTGTCATACTTCCACCTCCAACGCAGCCAACGCGGCATCGAGTTCGGCCATCGCGGCATCGTATTGTTCCTGATTTGGCGCTTTGCCGTGCCATCCGGCCTGATCTTCCATGAAGGAGACACCCTTGCCCTTGTGGGTCTTGGAAACAATCATGGTCGGCATACCCTTTGTTGCTTCGGCCTTCGCAACCGCGGCTTCGATCTGATTCAGATCATGGCCGTCGATTTCGACGGTGTTCCAGCCGAAGGCTCTCACCTTATCCGCAATGGATCCGAGACCCATAACATCGGCGGTCTTGCCGTCGATCTGAAGTCCGTTAAAATCAATGAAAGCGGTCAGATTATCGAGCTTGTAGTGTGCGGCGGACATGAGCGCTTCCCAGACCTGACCTTCCTGAAGTTCGCCGTCTCCGAGTATAGAAAAAACGCGATAATCTTTCTGATCAAGCTTACCCATCAGCGCCATGCCGACAGCCGTCGAAATTCCCTGACCGAGTGATCCCGTGGACATATCCACACCGGGAATACAGGCTCTGCAAGGATGTCCCTGCAGCATGGAGCCGCATTTTCTGAAATCCTTGATGGCAACCTTCGAGAAGAATCCGCGCTGGGACAGTGCCGCGTAAAGCGCGGGTGCGCAGTGTCCCTTCGACAGCACGAACCGGTCACGGTCCGGTTCTGCCGGATCACTTGTATTTATTCTCATCTTCTCTCCGTAGAGATACGCCAAAATATCCGTGCAGGATAGCGACCCGCCCGGATGTCCGGACTGCGCGCTGTACACCGCCTCAATTATCAGTTTTCGCATATTTGCCGCAAAAACCTTCAGTTCCTTTTCTTTACTCTTTTCCATTTGATCCCCTTCCGCCTCAACAATTATTTGTCACCATATACAACTGTGCATATGGATGATTTCTCCGCCGCTTACATATACTCTCGGGACACGCTTCCCGATCAGGCATGTGATCTCGTAATTAATTGTATCCAATAAATCTGAAATTTCATCCACCGGCAGTGTAAAATTTCTATTATTATAACGCTGAGTCCCGAAAAGCACGACCTCTTCAGAAATAGCGGCCGGGTTTTTTAGTTCGGTTACATCAAGCATACACATATCCATACAAATGGTTCCGACGACCGGAACCCGCTGACCGTGAAGAAGCGCCGCC
>CAYRGX010000109.1:0-1554 GCA_964423905.1 uncultured Leptospirales bacterium
CGGGATATTTCCTTTCTGCTTCTGTGATCCATGGAACCCAAGAATCAATTTCACCCTGCTGCCATTGCTGAAAGGCGATAAACACCAGGTTGATCTGCCCGGTAAAGTCAGCCGGCAGGGTTTTCTTCTGACGGAGCAGGTTTGTGCCTTTAACTGTCGGGAACATTATCGTCACTCCTGTTTGGATTGATTTACTTTTCGATTTTATCCAAAACATCCAAAATTTTTCGGTTATCCGGAATATCCGCCATGGATTGCGCATAATGGATAAAACGGATAATCCCCCGTTTATCGATGACCAGCAGCGCGGGCATGCGTCCCAATTTCACCAGGTTGACTTCCTGCTGGTAAATGTCCGCGATATTTGATCCAGGATCAGCCAGTCCGATCATGGGCAACTCCTCCATTTTCCAGATGCGTTTGAAGGAATCAACATTGTTAGGCCCCAATATAAGGATTTCTGTGTCGCGGCTCACAAACTCTTGATAATCGTGGCGCAAATGCACCATGTGCCGGCGGCAAAAAGGACAGACAAAACTGCGGTTCATAGCCAGCACAATATTCTTCTTTCCGCGGAAATCTGATAATTTGACCAGACTGTCGTGGGTATCTACCAGTTCGAAATCGGGTGCAAGCTCACCGACTTTTATTTCTCTGGTCTGGCGGGATGTTTCAGGTGGTTTCATATGATTAGGCTTTCACTCCTCTTACCGGTAAGAATTATCAATAATTTTCAGAAATTGGTCAACTGCCTGAATAACCTGATCGGTCTGGTTTTGCAGACTGATGACAGCCGGTTTATCGCCGTCCTGTTTGCCGTACCAGCCAAACCCGGCATGATTGCCGCCATCAATAGTAATCCATTGGGTTGAAGGTGAAAAGCGATCCTTGTATTTCTCCCAGTCTTGATTAGTGATCAATCCGTCTTCGGAACCGTATATGGATAGAGATGGGATGGCGGATGTTACCAGTTCTTTCCCCTCCGGGTAAGACGCGAGGAAGACGATCCCGGCGAACTTTTCCGGATATTTTGACGCAAATTGCGCGGCCATCGTACCGCCCAGAGAATGCCCGCCAATAACCCAGCGGGATATTTCCGGGTGGTCAGCCATCACCCGGGCAGCCCGGTCAGCACCCAGAACTGCCAGATTCAATGGCATGCGCACAATTGCTGCCGGCCAACCCTTTTCGGCTAAAAGCGCAGCGATCGGCGCGTAGGAACGATAGTCCACCCGGCCGCCGGGATAAAAGATAAATCCGGTTTGCGCGGCTTGACCTGCCGGTTGGAAATATACATAATCACCAAGGGTTACCTGAACGCGTTGATTACTTTCCAGATATTGCAGCGCTTCAGGCAATGGACCGAGCGGTGACAGGCTGGAAAAATACACACCGGCCAGAACCAAAACCAATCCGATGGCGTAGCCGACGACTATTTGCAGGGGATTTGCCCGTCTTTTGGGTTTCTTTGTTTCCATCATGTTTTCCTGAAACGATCCTTATGTGTCCAACCTTTTTCGGGCTGTTTGCCAGATCTGGTCAAACATGGCCGTG
>CAYRGX010000110.1:0-1531 GCA_964423905.1 uncultured Leptospirales bacterium
TACTCGGAATCTATATCAACTTCTATTACCATTGGATAATTAACAAATTCACTTTTAGGAATTTGAAATTTAGGGAAGACTTCATATAAGAGCAAAGAGTTATTAAAACCATTTAACTCAACCGTCTCAAACGATTTATATCCAAAGTTTCTTTGTTTAAAAAATACAAATGGAGATATTGATTCACAAGACATTATGTTGTTAAAGTTCAAAGAACTTGTAGGTATATATAATTTCATAATCATCAAATTTTAAATTTCGTCAATTTCGTCATATTCTTTTGTTTTATACAATCCTGGTGGAACTGTAGCAAAAAATGAAGATAAATTTCCACTGTGCATTATATATAAATTATTATAAGTTCTGGTCATTGCAACATACAATGATTTTTGCTTACTATAATCATTAGGCTTATTTTCAATGGTACAATCTGGTAAAAAAACAGTTTCAAATTGCAAACCTTTTGCAGAATGATATGTCATAAGTTTTGGGTTGCTGGATTCAAAGTTTAATGAGTCATAACTTGAACCATCTAAATTGTATCTTACTTCGTTGTTTATTCCAGCATCTGTCAAAAACTTACTAGCACTTCTAACTTGAGCACCTGTCGGAAAAAATATCCCAACATCGGTTAAGTTTCTTCTTCTAATAATATTAACAATTGCTTTTAATTGTTCTTCGTAGCTTGGATATTTAATAATACGTGGAACAGTTGTTACAGCACTCTTATATGTGCCTTCATTGAATTTTGTTTTGACTCCAATATACCTTTCCGTAATTTTCGCTACAGTTTTTGGTAACCGATAGTTAAAATAAAGGAGGTTTTCTGTAAGTCCTGAATCATAAGCAGTCTTTCTAACTTCTTGTGTTTTCTTCAAACCTTCATATATAGACTGTGCTGTATCCCCGAAAAAGAAAAAGTGTTTGAGCGCAGCAGCCTTAAATTCTTCAATTTCTTTTTCTGTAAAATCTTGTATTTCATCCACTATAATATAATCAGCCTTTGGGCAATTTTTGTTATTTTTCCAGTCCCAATGATAATAAAACTCATTCTTAAGTTTTAGGGTTTCTCTTGCTGAATTCATGTAATTACATAAGGATTTAGTAAAAACAATTATCGCATAATTGTTCCCCTTTTCATTTTGTATTTGCTTTGCTTTATGCAACGCAATAATTGATTTTCCGCTTCCAGCACACCCAGAAACTACAAGTGATTCATCAAGTGTTCGGTTTAAAATTTGTAATTGAATATCATCTGGATTTTCAACGTAAAAATCTTTCTTTGGCATATCTTGAAGTTTAAATTTTGTAATTATCTTTTACTTGTTCTCCTTGACTATTTGGGCAATACTTACCCAAGTTATCATCCTTTTCTAAAATATTTATGTAAAAGCAACTGCTTTCAAATAAAGATATTTGATTGACAAAATCGGAATTTCCTAAAATCCGATATGTAACCCTGCTTTTATCATTTTTTTTGAGAGAATGGGAAATATTAAAAGTACGTTGAGTAAAGCACAGTTCTTTACAT
>CAYRGX010000111.1:0-879 GCA_964423905.1 uncultured Leptospirales bacterium
AGAAGGGGATCAGACGTTCGAGCAGCGCCTCCTCACTCATCGCGCGGATGTAGACACCGTTCATCCAGTCGAGTTTGTCGTAGGCGAAGACTGCCGGAGCAAGGTTGATGTGATGCAGATCGAAATGTTCGATCAATTCTTCGCGGCTGAAGATCTCTTGTTCCTCTCCCTCGCCGGGGGCCCAGCCTAAGAGCGTGAGAAAGTTGAAGACCGCTTCGGCTACATACCCTTGTTTGCGGAAGTCATCCACCGAGGCAGCGCCGTGCCGCTTGGAGAGCTTCTTGCCGTCATCTCCCATGACCAACGGTACGTGCACGAAGGTGGGTGCTTCCCACCCAAAGGCCTGGTAGATGAGCACGTGCTTGGGTGTGCTGGGCAGCCATTCATCGGCGCGGATGATGTGTGTGATATCCATCATGTGATCGTCAACGACCACCGCCAGGTGATAGGTGGGGTAGCCATCGGACTTCAGCAGGACTTGATCATCGATCAGCTCATTTTCGAAGGCGATGTCCCCCTTCAGCAGATCGTGGACGACCGTCTGCCCTTCTCGGGGGATCTTGAGGCGGATCACGTGCGGCTCATCGGGGGATATGGCATCGGGGGCCATTTCCCTGCAGTGGCCGTCGTACATCGGCGGCAAACCGCGGGCGCGTTGTGCCTCTCGGACGCGCTCTAGCCGCTCCGGTGTGCAGTTGCAGCGGTACGCCCATCCTTTTTCGATGAGTTCTTCCGCTTTTTCCTTGTAGAGAGCGAGGCGTTGTGATTGGACATAAGGCCCATAGGGACCGCCAACATCCGGACCTTCATCCCAGTCCAGCCCTAACCAGCGCAGACTGTCGGTAATGACTTGCACCGCATTGGGGACATAGCGGGTTT
>CAYRGX010000111.1:889-1508 GCA_964423905.1 uncultured Leptospirales bacterium
GGATGAATTTACCGTGGTTCTGACGGGCATAAAGCCAGTTAAAGATCACGGTACGAATGTTGCCTATGTGCGGATGCCCCGTGGGACTTGGGGCAAAGCGAACACGGACGGTCATAATAGCATTCTCCTTCTGTCTGTCTTCCCTGAATAATCTTGTCACATTATAACACGTAACGCAGAATGCAAAACGTATGGGGTTAGGAAAAGGTGAGGCTCAAGAGAGAAAATAGCGAGACGCTGCACAGCGGGGGATTTCGCCTTTAGAACTCCAGGCGTTTGCGCCGCATGGCAACGCTTTCGACCAGTCCTATCCCGACATAAGCAATGACCAGTGAGCTGCCGCCACTGCTGATGAAGGGCATGGGGAGCCCGGCAACCGGTAGCAGGTTCAGATTCATCCCCAGGTTGATGATGAGCTGATAGAAGATGTAGGTGGTGATGCCAATGACAATGAGTTGACCGGTCAGGTCGCCGGCGTCAGCGGCAATCCGCAGCAGCCGCCACAGCAGGAGGGTGAACAACAGCAGCACCAGCACCGCACCGATGAATCCTAACTCTTCACAGATGACGGAGAAGATGAAGTCGGTATGCCGCACGCGCAGGAAGTGCAACTGGCTTT